>JANOBZ010000042.1:0-74582 GCA_031411895.1 Acidobacteriota bacterium
CAAGGACGGAAATGTTTCAGCAACGTATCCGCCCTTGCTCACGCGCGGGCTTCTGTCTCTTTAAAAAGTTTTTTTATTTTCTTTGAATCCGATTCTGAAACCGCGCCGAAATCATAAGCAAGGTCGGTTTTGACCGATTAAATTTTATAAACAAGTTGAGGGAAGTTATGAAAAAATTAGGTTTAGCGGTATTTGCAATGATTATTGCACTGGGTTTTGGTTTAACGGACGCATCGGCGCAGATGAAGAACTCCAATCCGATGGTTGGCGGCGCGGCGATGTATAAAAACAAGAACATTATCGAAAATGCGGTCAACTCGAAAGACCACACGACTTTGGTCGCGGCGGTTAAAGCGGCGGGCTTGGTCGAAACATTATCGGGCAAAGGACCGTTCACGGTTTTCGCGCCGACCAACGCGGCTTTCGCAGCACTTCCGGCAGGAACGGTCGAAACGCTTCTGAAACCGGAAAATAAAGCGATGCTCGCGGGAATTTTGACGTATCACGTGATTGCGGGAAATTACGATTCGAAGGCGATTGCCAAAGCCATCAAAAAAGGCAACGGCACGGCAACCTTTACGACCGTCGCAGGCGGCAAATTAATGGCTAAAATGGACGGCAGCACGCTCGTCCTGATGGACGAAAAAGGCGGGATGTCGAGAGTGACGATTGCCAATGTCAAACAATCGAACGGCTACATTCACGTTATAGATACAGTAGTTTTACCTAACTAACGGAACCCTTTTTTCCGATAGTTTTGACAAAAAAGACGCGTTTTTTCCGCAAGAGAAACGCGTCTTTTTCGTTTTTTAAAATTTACTTTTTCGCCGCCGAATAGCTGTTGTAGATCGTTTCGATCCACGCGTCGGTTTTGATAAAGCCGCTTCCCCATTCCTTGTATTTTTCGGGCAAGCCTTCCTTTTTAATAACGTCGAGCGATTTCGTTTTCATTTTTTCGCGAACGATCGCGGTCGTTTCGATGATCGTCTGATGATATGTTTTCAAATCGGCGACGCTCGAAACCGGACCGTGACCGGGAATCAATTTGGCGTCCGATGGAATCGTTTTAATCAATTCGGCAAGATTATTCGCCAAGCCTTCGACGCTGCCGCCGCTCTTTAAGTCAACGAACGGAAAGCGTCCGGCGAAAAAATTGTCGCCGAGATGAACGACGTTCGATGCGGTGAAAAACAAAACCGTGTCGCCGTCGGTGTGTCCGCTCGGATAATGTACGGCGCGCACTTCTTCGCCGTTAAAATGGATTGACAAGCCTTTGTCGTAAGTAATCATCGGCAAACCGACCGGCGCTAAGGGCTTAAATTCCCTGCCGCCCGAATTCGGCGTCGAAAGCCGCGTGCGGACGTTCGTCTGCGCGATGATGATCGAATCCGCGCCGAAAACCGTGTTGCCGCCCGTGTGATCGCCGTGCCAGTGCGTGTTGAACAAAAAGCGCGGTTTCTCGGAACCGAGTTCCTTGAGCGCGGCTTTGATCTTATCGGCGATGCGTTCGAACTGGTCGTCAATCATCAAAATTCCGTCTTTGCCGACCGAAACGCCGATATTTCCGCCCTGTCCGAAAAGCACATAAACATTGCCCGCAACCTTTTCGGTCTTGATGACAGCGGTCTGCTGGTTATTTTCCGCCGAAAAGTTATTTCCTTTAATTAAATTCACGTGCCCCGAAACGAGCGAAACGCACGAAACGAGCGCCGCGATGGTAAATAAAATTCTTCGCATTTTTTTCTCCTTGTTGTTGAAATATTTGGGGTTATTAAAAGAATACCACGCCCGAAAAAATTTTAAACATGCGCCGCGCAGAAAAACAATTTCATCGGGCGACGGCAAAAATTCGTACCGAATCGCGACACATACTAAAAAAATAAAAAATCTTTCGTATTCAGACGCGACACTTTTTTGAGCAAGTGCAAATTATTCATACTCAAACGGAATCCGTCTGCACCAAACCGGAAAATTCAGCTGCCGACCGATAATTGGAATTTTGCGCCGATTCGCCGTATTTACTGATGTTTTCATCGGTTTTCAGCGCAATGGCATACGGTTTGCACCTTGTTCTGCGAAATGTAGTAATAAACACAAAATGGTAAAAACATTATGGAAAATACAGCTATCAACAACACGCAAAACACACCTTTCATAGAGAAGCAGGGTTTCTTTAAATGGCTTTTCGGCTGTTGGCATCCGCGCATGAGTAAACCCGTCACGATTGACAGCACGACTTTCTGCTACTGCAAAGACTGCGGCTTGCGCAGAAATTACGACTTTGAGACTTTTCAGCCGAAAGGCGCGTTTTATTCGCCGCGTCCGGGTAGAGAAGAATTGTATTTCGTCTAAGATTTATCAAATTTTACAAAAATCTCCCCCGTGTCATTTGATAAACGCCGGTTAAAAAAGGATTCGTCTTCTTCTCGTGTCCGATGGTCGTTTCATTTCCATGACCGGAATAAACCGTAAAATCATCGCCGAGCGCTAAAATTTTACGACTTATCGAATCCATCAACTGCTCATAATTTCCACCCGGCAAATCCGTTCTGCCGATCGAGCCTTCAAACAAACAATCTCCGACAAAAACCGTTTTTTTAGTTTCCTCAGCCAATACGACGTGTCCGCGCGTATGTCCGGGACAATGCAGAACCTTAAAGCGCAGGTTTCCGACCGCATAAATTTCGCCGTCCTGCCAGTTGCGCGTAAGACGCGGCGGCGTTTCGTATTCGAATCCGAGAATTTTTAACTGATTTTTCGGTATCCCTAAAAACAGCGGCTGTTCGGGCAAGCCGTAATAAAAATCCTCATCGTCTTTGTGCAGCAGGATTTCCGCATGTGGAAAACTTTTGTGTAAACCTGCGGTTCCGCCGATATGGTCGAAATGCCCGTGCGTGAGCGTGATCGCCTGCAGATCGAAATCGTTTTCGTTCAAAAAATCTACGATTTCCCTTGAAGCTTCGCCCGGATCGATACAGATCGCGCGGCGCGTGTCTTCGCACACGACAACGCGTGTGTTTTGCTGGAAAGGCGTCAGAACAAATTTTTCGATAATCATTCTTTTATTAAATCATCAAGATAGCGTCCGGCGTCAAATTCCCCGTTTTTACGATCAATTAAAACAAACAAAATCGCCTGCCGGTAAGTTTCGGCGGTCGGCGTTCCGGTAAAACACGGCGTTTCGATTTCCGACAAACTCAGATAACTTATCAAAATACTTAAAAGCATCCATAAAAGAATTTCCTCGCGCGTGCCGATCGGATTGTGTTTGACGATCGTTTCGCGGTCTTCGAAAACGCCTCGACAAATGCGCGAAAACTCCTGTTCGCTGATTCTGTTCATAATCTAAATTAAAACACAAAAATCGTTCGGCGTCTGAATTGAAATCAGACAATGTAGTGTTCGAATAATAAAACTGTACGTAAAGATTACAGTTTTATTATTAAATTAAATATCCTAAAAACGTCGTAAAACGCTGTGTTTACGGGGATTCCAAAAATAAAGCCTCGATTTTTGAGTTTTGGCACGATGATTGCTTAATAAAGGGCACGAAGGAAGTCAATCGGTAAATCTCGGAAGGACAACGAAGGACATCTTTTTAACGAGCAAGGGGCAGTTAATCAAACAAGGGCAGGTAACCAAGGGGTTATTTTAATCAAGGGTTAAAACAAGTTTTATGGCAAGCGCGTTAATAAACGGAAAGTTTAAGGGAATAGCGGGTTTGTTTGGTAAGGGCAGTAATTTTGACAAGGGAGTTTCCGGCAAAAAGGTCGGCTTTTTTTCAAAAATCTTCGGTTGTGGGCATCAGGATTTAAGCCGACCTTTTTCTAACGGAAAACTCGGGTATCGTGTTTGTTTGAACTGCGGAGCAAGAAAGCAGTTTAATACCGAAACACTTGAAACATTTGGCAGCTTTTATTTTGCACCGGTCGAAACACCGGATTTGAAAATTAATATTTAACTTTAACCAGTTTTGAAAGGTGAATCTGGGAGGCGCACACAACTATTATCGGGTGAACGTTTCATTTATCTTCTTAATCTCATATTCAATTCAACTCGCTTTTTAGATTTGCTTTTCAAGCCTTTAGACGGAGTCAGAAATTTCTGACTCCGTCTATTTTTTTAAATCATTTCTTCGTACATCAGGTAATGCGACGCTTCCATACCGAGATTTTCATAAACCTTCTGCGCCCGCGTGTTTTCCTTTTCGACGTAAAGCCGGAAACCGCAGACATCTTCTCTCAGCCGCGCGGCTTCTTTAACAAAATCATACAACCGGCGATAAATGCCGCGCCCGCGATAGTCCGGCAAAATATAGACGCTCTGAATCCACCAGAACCAGGCGCTGCGCCAGTCGCTCCATTCAAAAGTAATCATTAACCCGCCGATCATTTCACCATTCTCTTCGGCAACAACGTAAAAACCTTTTTTTTCGTCGTCAAAAACCTGACTGACGCCGCTTTGTAAAGTTTGCGAATCCAATGTTTTACCTTCGGTTTCGAGCGCCATCGCCTGATTAAATTCAACCAGCGATGCGATATCCGAGTTTTCCGCCAAACGAATATTCATAATTCCTTCCGTCCAAGATTTCGGGTCTGCAATTAATGTAAAATGATTTCACTATTAATTCAATATATTCTTGCGTTTTTACCAAAAATGGAGTTACTATTAGCTTGCATTCCAAAATAAGCAGTTTGACAAGTTTGTCGGCGACCGTAAAAGTCTTAATTTCAAGGGTTTTGAAAGCAAACCGGCAGACTTCGGAAGTTTTAACCTTTTCAAAAATTAAGGAGGTAAATAAAGCATTATGTATGCGCTGTTAGCTTTGGTTTCTTTATTAATTGCAGGTGGTTCGTTTTATTACTTTCAGCACAACGGTAAAACGTTATTCATGATTCTCGGAATCGTCTTTGCGATTCTGGGCGCTGTTTTCGCAGTAATTTTCCTGTCGAGTAGAATCAATAAAACGGACGATATTCATATTACTGAATAATCCGCGCTTTTTATTTTTTAACAAGCTGTAATCGCCATTAATTTAGCGCTTGTAACTTTATCAATGCGGCGAAGAATCGGATTGCGTCCGGTTTTTTTCCGTATTTTTCGTTTTAAATTCGCGGACGGATGAAATCGCGGCAAAGTTGCGTTATAATGTTGACAAAAATGTAAAGATTTATAAACTTTATATTTTGAATTTGCATCAAAGTGCTTTAAGAAAATGCCGAAAATAGCAGATATACAAGAAACGCCGAATCCGAACGCCGTCAAGTTCATCCTAAAAGAACCTGTTTCCTACGGCACATCGCATTCATTTAAATCCGTCGAAACGGCGGGAGAAGACAATCTCGCCAAATCGATTTTCGAAATCAGCGAAGTGGTTTCCGTCTTTTACATGGACAAGATGATCACGGTCGAGAAAACGGATGAAGCCGATTGGGACGAAATTTTGCCCGCGCTCGCCGTGCCGATTCGCGCCGCCGAATCGGTCGCCGCCGTCAAAAACGGAAACGGAAACGGCGCCGGTCAAGCGGTTGGCGGGGCGATTGCCGCCGCGCTCAACGATGATCCGAAAATTCGCGAAATCGAAGCGCTGCTCGACGAGAGAATTCGCCCGTTTCTCGCAAGCGACGGCGGCTGGCTCGAAATCGTCGAACTCGCAAACAACACTTTAAAGATCCGTTACGAAGGCGCGTGCGGAAGCTGCCCGTCGAGCTTAACGGGAACATTGATGGCGATCGAAAATATGATCAAAGACGAAATTGATCCGGAAATCGAGGTTATCGCCGTTTAATTATTCGCTTTTCAGACGGTTCCGGTGAAACGACGAATCTCTTCGCCGGAATCGCACTTTAAATAAAATATATTCCCGAAAAATTAAATTTCTTGACATAAAACGTTTGAATTGTTCATAATCTTATGTGGCATACTCGGAGAATGCCGCATCACGTCTTGATAAGGTTCAAAAAATCTACACCAGACCAGACCAGCCAGTCGTTTCGCCCGGAAATGCTGTGTTTTCAATATACGGAGGAGAAATTAAAGTGAATAGTGAAGAACTCGAACAAAGTTTAAGAACTGAATTCGAGAGTTATCTCAAAAATGTGCTTGCCGATATGCGGCAGGATGTGACTGATTTTCAAAAGCAATTTGAAGCCGAATTTGAAAAACATAAAACGCAGGTTGACGAAGTTTTTCAGAATTTTTCGTCGCGTGTCGCCGGTGAACCCGAGCTTGACGCGAGCTTTACCGAATCGGTAATCGAGCATCTTCGCCTGTCCCGCGACGAAGGCGCGCGGATTACCGCAATGGCGATTGCCGAAGCCGAAGAACTCGATAAACAAACCGCTGCCGACGCGGAAGCCGCAAAACCCGCTGCCGTACCGGCTTTCAGTTTCAGCGAAATTCGCGACGCGATCAACGACATCAGCACTAAAACCACACAGTCGGCGATACTCAAGACTCTAGTCAATCACGCCTCTCAATTTACACCTCGCGGAGCCTTTTTCATTATTAAAAACGAGCATCTCGTCGGCTGGCGAGTGTTCGGTAAAGACGGCGAAACGGTTGACGAACAAACCGTGCGCGAAGTTTTCTTTCCGGTCGCTTCCTCGACTGTTCTCGGCGAAGCCGTCCGGTCTTTATCGGCGGTCGAAAGCTCCTACGGAGTTTATTCCGACGACTCGATTTATCTGAACAAACTGGAATTCGGGCAGCCCGAACAAATATTCGCGGTTCCGCTCGTCGTTCGCGGACGAACCGTTGCGGTGCTCTATGCCGACGGCGGCGCGAGCGACAGCGAAGTCAATATTGACGCGTTGGAATCTTTGGTTCGCGTGGCAAGCATGACGGTCGAGATTCTCGCGTCCTCACGCAGCGCGCAGACGCAAAACGAAACGGCGGAAGAAACTACTCCCGGTTACGGAAATTTTGAAGCGTCTTCTGCCCGCGAGGAAGCGGATCAGCAAGCGGAGGCGTCAGCAGAAACACCGGTCGAAGAATATCAAACGCCGCCGGCAAATGCTTATCAATTCGCGCAAACCGAATCCGAACCGTCGATCGCCGAGGAAGATTTACCCGCTGCCGAAGACGACGCCGAAGAAGCGGAATCGGATAAGGTAAATTATTCTTACGAGTCGCCGGTCGAAGAAGATTATTCTTACAAACCGATCGAACAGCCGGTCGAAACCTTTAGCGCACCGGAGTATCAGACATCGGTCGAAGGCGATAGTTTCGCTTTCACGCCGAGCGCCGAAGCCGAAAGCACTGCCGCGCAGTTCGTTTCAGAAGTTTCCGAAACACCGGTTGAAGAAGTTTCGAGCCAGAAATTTTCCTCGGAAGAATACCAAACTTCTTCCGAAGAAGCCAAAACCTTCGAAACCACGCCGGCTTGGAATCAAAAGGTTGAAACCGATGATTTTTATTCGAAAGAAAACGCGGTTTCGTATGAAACGCCTGCTTACGAAACCGAAGGCGCGACCTATGAAACTTCCGAGCCGCAGACGTTTGAAACCGAAACGCCGGCGACGGAGAACGAATACGAACCGAGCTTAAACGGAAGCGACAGCAGCGGCGATTATCAGATCGAAACGAATCAAACGTATGAAACTCCGGCGGCTGAATTTGAATCAACCGCGCCGCAGACGTTTGAAACGCCTTCGTATGAGGAACCTCAATACGAAGAACCGAGATACGAAACGCCGAAGTACGAAGCCGAAAGTTTCGCGCCGTCAAACGGAGCGTCTTACGATTCCGGCACTGCAACGGAAAACGGCAAAGCCGAAAGCTACGCTGTCGAAATGCCGGTTGAAACGCCGATCGAAGCGCCGGTCGAAACTGTCGCTGCCGAAGCGGCGGTCAAACAGCCGTCGAAAAGCCGTTTCAGCGAACGCAATGTTGATCTGCCGATCGAAGTTTCGGAAGACGAACGCCGTCTACACAACGACGCGCGCCGTTTTGCCCGTCTGCTGGTTTCTGAAATCAAACTTTACAACGAGCAGAAGGTCAAAGAAGGACGCGACGGAAACGATCTTTACGACCGTCTGCGCGAAGCGATCGACCGTTCGCGCGAAATGTACGACAAACGCGTTCAGCCGCCGGTCGCCGCCAAATTCGATTATTTCCACTACGAACTGGTGAGCAATTTAGCCGAAGGCGATTCGAACAAGCTGGGCACGACTTATCCCGGCTCAAGCGTTTAGCAAGGAAAAGCAAAACGGAAAAAAGGAGAAGCAAAAATTCGCTTCTCCTTTTTTTATTTATCGAAAATTCAGAATTACCACAATTCAAACGGATTTAATTAACAACTTCGAACTGCACGAACTGTGTCGAAATTCTGCGTTTTTCTTTGGCGAGATTGTCCGTCACGATGATTTGGAGAATATAATCGCCCGGCTGCATCGCGTTGGCTAAACTGAGTGCGCCCGAGTATTTTATTCTTTCCAGATCGGTCTGTCCGGCAACCTCGATCGGAGTTTGTTTGCCGTCGAGCATCAGCTTGCCGTCGCGGAAAATTCGTACCTGCACCGATAGATTCGGCTTTTTCGCCGCGTCCAGTTTGACGTTGTAAGACTCGAAACCGTAGCGCAGAATCGTGCCGCGTTTGAACCGGCGCAGCGATGTATCGCTCATCGGATTCGGTCTTTCCGGCGACTGGTTTATATTGCCGTTAGTCGCGGGCGTTTCGGCTGAAAATGCTTTCCACTGCGCTTCGGTCATATTTTCGAGAACAATTCCCGAGACGGTGAGCCGCGCTTTTTTCAGATTCGGAACTTCGATAAACTGCGAAGCCGACCCGACTTTGCCCGCCTGCGCATCGCGAATCGCGACGCGAAACTGGTATGCACCCGGCTTTTTAACCGGCAGCGTAAAATAATAAACGAACCCGGTCTTCATAATTCTTTCATACATTTCGCCTTTCACTTTTAGAGTATAGCTTTTGGCAACCTGCTCGACAGGCGTGCCGTTATCGCCGAAAAATACGGCTAAAACATCGAAAACAGCTGTTTTCGAACCGTCTGCGTCGTCGGTAAACTTCAAATCCTGCGCGTTGATATGCAGAAGCGGGCGCATATACGAGCCCTGCGCGTCGTTGCCGAAAAGGGCGTTGAGCCGCAAAGAAATATCGTTGACGGCAAAGGGCGAAATAAGCGCGTTTTGAATCTGCTGAACCGGCGTGAGAGTCGTTTTCGAAGCCGCGACGTTGCGGTCGGCGACGTTAAAAAAGCCGCTCCGGTAGCGAACGTTCAGGTTCCTGCCCTTGACCTTGATTTCGAGTTTATTAAACCGGCTCGCTTTAGAATCGAAGGTTTCGGAATCGGGCTCGTAACCGACAAGATAATAGCTCTGATCGTCGAGCACGCGGCGCACGCCGCCGCTCAAATCGTTGTTGTTGCGCACCGCCAGACCGCCGGTTTCCTCGGCAAGAAAACTCAAGCCCGCCTGCGTTTCGATAAGCTCGTTGCTGCGGTTGGAGGTAATCTGCTGCAAACTTCCCGGCGTCGCGCGGTTGACGCTGTCTTCCGCCGTGATTCCGGTCGTGACCAGTCCGCGCGCGTCAATCGTATAAAAAACGACCGACGAGCGATTCGCGGCGTCAATCAATTTCCGCAGAAAATCCATCACTATTCCGCCTTCGCCGATGTTTCTCTCGTTGCGTTCGAGCATTCTAAAACCGTCGCTGAACAAAATCACGGATTTGCGTCCCGGCAGTTCGTCCATTCCGCTGACGATATAACGCAGCGCGCCGAGCGTGCCGGTGGCGAAAAATGCGCCCTCAAAATCTTCTAGTCCTCTTTCTTCCTCATCTTCGCTCTCCGTTTCGGTTCCTGCTTCGGCAGGCAGTTCGTTGTCGCGAATCGGGGCAAACGCGCCGATGCCGCCGCGCCCGATCGGATTCCACATCACCTTTTCGATCGCGGCGTAGAGCTGGCGCTTATCGGAAGTAAATTGCTGAAGCGCGCCTATCCCTGCGCCCGTGCGAATGATCGCGACCAGATCGCCTTCCTGCATCTGTTCGTCAACAAACTTCTTTAAAGCGCGGCGCACGTAAGCCGTACTCGTAAATGACAACGATAGATCGTCAACCACGAGCGCGACGGTGCGCCTGACCTGTTCGGGTTTGAGCGCGGTCGGCGGAACGGGTGCTTTATCGTTCGGATTTGTGACGGTTTCGTTTTTCTGCCTGATGCCCGAGACAAACGAAAAATTCGTGATCGTCTGCTTTTTGCCGTTTTCAAAAACTTCGAAATCTTCCGGCTTGAGACCGATCACCGGATTGCCTTTCGAATCGGTCACGGTCACGTCGAGCTGAATCAGGCTGGTCGAAATTTTGACAACATCACCGTCGTCTGCGGGCGGCGTCGGCGTCGGCGTCTGCTGCGCGGAAACAACGACGGCAAAAATAAAAATCAAAAGCGGCGCGAGAATGATCTTTTTCATTGTGTTATTTCCTGAGACTGGAGCGAGAGGCGGCTCGCTTGCAAAGCGTCGATAAACGCTCAAAGCGCTTTATTTTCTTCAATGTTATAAGTTCGATGAAACGTTCTGACGGCGCTTTCACGCCGTTTGCAAGCGAGCCGCTTGCGCTCCAGCCTTGACATTTTTTATGAAAAACGAATTTTCTTTGCTATCATATAACGAAACCCGCGCGTAATAAAGGTTTTTCCGCCCGTGCGGCGGGACAAATTACTTCAAACACTTTGCATCAAAATTTCGGAGCTTTAAACGATGTCAGATTATAGATTTTTCTTTAATATTCACTCTTTCCTGTTTTTTTCATTCTTTTCGATCGCGCTTTTTACGTTGAGCTGTTCGGCTTTCGTGACGCCGATGAACGACGCCGACGCGCTCAAAACTTTGCGCGATTTAACCAAAACCGATAAACTGCCGCCCGAAAGCATCGTTGCCGAGATCGAAAAACGTTTCGTGGGCACCCGTCCCGGCGCGCTCGCCAAACTCCTGCGCGCACGTATCCGGTTTGAAAGCGCGGATTTCAACGGCGCGGCAGAGATTCTCGATTCGCCGGTCTTCCGCGAAAAAACGAAGCTTGCCGACTACGCGCTCTGGCTTCGCGGACGCGCTTTGCAGTCAGCGGGCAGACACCCGGAAGCGATGACGGTTTTCGCGCGGCTTTCGACTGAGTTTCCGACCAGCCTGCGCGCCCGCGAAGCGAAAATTCTGTGGGCGAATTCGGCAATGCAGACAGGAAAAGCCGGCGAGGTTCCGGCGTTTTTGCAGGATTTGAATAATAAAAATCAGGCTGACGCACTGCTCTGGACGGCAAAAGCTTTTGAAACGAGCGGCAATCAGGCGGAAGCAATAAAATTCTACCGCAAAACCTATTTTTACGGCGCGGCAACGAATGAAGCCAAGGAAGCCGAAACGAAACTGACGTTTTTGAATCAACCCTTAACGCCGCAGACGGCGGAAGAAATAACGGCGCGCGCCGATCGGCTTTACGCGGCGAAAAATTACGCGGAAGCCGGCGCGGCATATGCCGCTTTGATTTCGAATTTTTCGGCGGCGGTAACGCACGAAATCAGTTTGCGGCGATTGGTTGTTTTCGCGAATCTCAAAAATATGTCCGAGGCGCAGAACGCTTTTAACGCGATTCCGGTTTCGGCGAAGGAAAAAGAAGAAGCATTTTATAATCTCGTCGTCGGCTACGCGAAAAACCGTCTCTGGGCAGACGCGCGAAGAAGCGCCGATGAGATGCGCCGCAGTTTTCCCGAATCGAAACTTACGCCGAAAGCTTTTGTCGACGCCGGAATGTCGGCGCGCGACGCGAAAAACAAGATCGAGGAAACCTTCTTTCTGCAAACCGCGCTCGCGGCTTATCCGAACGCCGTCAATGTCGCCGGAGCGCAGTTCGAACTCGCGTGGATGCAGCACGAAAGCAAAAATTATCAGCTTTCGTCGCAGATGCTGACCGATCATCTGGCGCGGTATGCCGACAAGGATTCGACGAATCGCGGCAAGGCGGGCTACTGGTCGGCGCGCGATTCCGAACTGGCGGGCAAGATCAACGAAGCCTGCGCGCTGTATGACGCGACCGTTTATCGTTACGGCGCAAATTGGTACGGTCATCTCGCGCTCCAAAGATTGACGAGCTTGCGCGGGCGCGGGCAATGCCAGACGCCGCCGAATTTCCCTGCCGGCTCGAATGTCTCGAAAGCGGCGGCGAACTTAAAACTCGTCACGGTCGCGGCGGAAACATCGAATCCGCAGGCGTTGGAGCGCGCCGCAAAGTCGGAAGATTTATCAATCGTCGGGCTTTTCGATTGGGGCGTCGAAGAACTCAAAGACGCGCAGAAAACCGCCGGAAACAGCCCGAAGATCAACCTCGCGCTCGCCAAACATTATCGTCTGAAAGGCGATCAGGTCAACGCGCTTCTCTCTCTGGCGAAAAGCTATCCCGACTACGCGCAGATGTTTCCCGAAGAGATGGGACGCGATGAATGGGACATTTTTTATCCCTTAACGAACTGGAAGGAAATCAAATATTGGGCAGGACAGCGGCGTCTCGAAGCGCATCAGGTTGCCGGATTCATTCGTCAGGAAACGATTTTCGACCCGCGCGCCAAATCGAGCGCGAACGCTTACGGCTTGATGCAGCTGCTGATTCCGACCGCGCGCGCCGTCGCGCGAAAATATAATGCATCCGTCACCGCGATCAGCGCCGAAACTCTTTTTCAGCCTTCCTTAAATATCGAACTCGGTACGGGTTATATCCGCGACCAGTACGATAAATTCGGGCGCATCGAATTCGTCGCCATCGCCTACAACGCCGGACCGGGGCGCGTTCCGCAGTGGCGCGCGAGCCTTCCCGCCGAGATTGACGAATTCGTCGAAGCGATTCCGTTCAAGGAAACAAAAGGCTACGTTCAGGGCATCATTCGCAACTCGGCACAGTATCGCCGCCTTTACGACGACGAAGGCAATTTCAAGCCAAATGTCGGCACGAGACCGCTGCGCGGCGAGATCGACACGCAACCGCGCGAGCGGTTTACGGCGGAATTTCCCGAAATTATGGTTGCCGACGAAAAGGGCGAATAATCTTAGGTTTCAAGTTTCAGGTTTCAGATTTCAGGTTAAAAAACGTGAGAGCTGAAACCTGAAACTTTTATTTTACCTCGAAACGCATCGGCGCGATCGTCGCTTTGGCTTCTTCGTTGTAATAATCGTAGAGGATCGAAGCGGGCGTCTGCGCGTTGATGCCGTAGCGCGGTTTGAACGTGAAATTAAACTTCGAGCCGCCCGCTTTCGCCCACATATAAACGACGATGCGGTCGGGCAAAACGTCGTAGCGGCTCAGACTCCAATCTTCTGCGAAGGCTTTTTCGAGCGATTCGCGCGAAACGTCCGCGCCCGGCGGCAGACCGATTTCCGCGAGCAGCATTCCGTAGCCTTGAAATCCGACGCGCTCGGCTTCGACCGCGCAGGTGACGGTTTCCATAATTTTCGCCGTCGTTTTATCGCACTTGTAATCGAGCCGGATAGCGCGCGAATCGTTGAGATTGCGGCTCGAAACTTCCGCATCCTTCCAGTCAATATAATGCGTTTTGACGATCTGCGACATCACCGGCGAGCCGTCCGAACTCGTGACTTCGAGGCGGTTTGCGCTGCCGAGTTTACCCGTTAAATCTAAAACGAACGGCTCGATCTGGTCGGCGGAAACGGCAAAGTCTTTGAGCTTTTCGCCGTTCAGCGCGACCGTCACGGTCGCCGAACTTCCCTTGCTCGACGCGAGCGAAGCGAGAAAAGCGTCCAGAACGTTGATCGTCGTCTGTGTCGAATACCAGACGCCGTAGCGGTCTTTCGATTTCAAAAGAAACATCGTCGCTTTGCCGATCAGCTCTTCGGACTTCGGATTTTGCTCTCTGGTTTTAATCAGCAATTGCAGAACGAGCGCGGTCGTTTCGATTCTTCCGGCAGTTCCCCAGCCGTAAAACGGCGTGTTTGTTTCGAGCTTCCAGTAAACCCTGTCGCCCTCGGCAATCGCCATTTTTTCGAGTTTTTGAACGACTTCGCGCGCCGCTTGCGCGTTTCCGGCATCGAGCGAAGCCAAACCGTAAAGCGCGAGCACGTAAGGCTCGTCGATCTCGGCTGTGCGCGTTTTCAAAAAAGCCAGAGCTTTATCCAAAACGCTTTTCTCGGTTTTAAGCATCGCGAGAGTTCGCGCGACATAAGCCGTGAAAAGTTTGGCGCGGTTCTTGTCAACGACCGTTTCGCCGTAATATTTGCGCGTAAAACTGCCGTCCGCCTGCTGCTGTTTGACCAGATAATTCTGCGCGTTTTCGATCACTTTCGGGTCAACTTCGATAAAACCGCGCGCGTCCGCCAGAAATCTGAGCGCGTAAGCCGTGAGCGCGACGTCGGACGAATCCTTGCTGCCCCAGTACGAAAATCCGCCGTCCGCGATCTGGTAGCCGAGCAGTCGTTCGTAGCCTTTCTGCAAATACTTTTTCGCCTTTTGTTCGAGAAAACTTTTGCCGTCCGTCTTCGCGTCAGCCTTGAATTTCAGAATCATCAGATTCGGATAAGTCGAAGAAATCGTCTGTTCGCCGCAGCCGTAAGGACGCTGAAGCAAGCCTTCGACCGATTCGGTGACGTGCGCCATCAGGTTCGGGTAAATCTTGACCTCGGCGCGCGGCGTTTTCGGCAAAGCGTTTTGAGGAAAATCAAGGTCGAACGCGGCGGAATTCGAAAACAAACGCGACTCCGTACGAACTATTTCCTGCCCGTTCGGGCGCACGGTAACCGGTTTTTCGATCGCGTCCGAATCCTTCGCCGCAATCGCCGTCACGCGCTGTTTGCCGTCTTTGACGACGGCGTTCG
The DNA here is from genome assembly GCA_031411895.1 of Acidobacteriota bacterium. Classification (GTDB taxonomy): domain Bacteria; phylum Acidobacteriota; class Blastocatellia; order Pyrinomonadales; family Pyrinomonadaceae; genus JAFDVJ01. Next base: position 14,833 of record JANOBZ010000042.1, read on the forward strand.
CCTTAAAGCCGAAAACCGCGTTCGTCGCGCCGTTCGAAGCGACTTCGATGTTCTGCCGATCCGCGCCTAAAAAGGTGAACCAATCGGATTTTGCCATCGTTACGTCAACCTTCTGCTTATCGGCGGTGTAGTTTCGAACCTGCGTCGGCAGGAAAATCTCGTCGCCGTCGGTCAGGAATTTCGGCGGGTCGAGGTCGACGAAAAACGGCTGAAAGACGGTCACTTCCCTTTCGACGACGCCGATTTTGCCTTGTCTGGTCGAAGCGATCGTGTAGAGTTTCCAGGTCGTAATATTGTCCGCCATCTTGAAACTCAAGGTCGCCTTGCCGTCTTTATCCGTGACGAGTTCGGGCGACCAGACAAGCGTTTCGGGAAAATATTCGCGCAGGCGCGGCGTCGATTTTTCAGATAAAGGAACGAGCTTGCCTTCGGGCGTTTTGACGAACGTCTTGCCGTCAATCACGAAAACGTTTTCCGCGCCGCTCGCGCCGTCGATCTGAAAACCGCCCGCGAGCGCTTCGGGGCTGACATTCGGCGCAACTTTGAGCAGAGAGGAAAATGTTGTTCTTGAGCCACTTATGCTTATCTGACTTGACGAAGTTTCAACCGTTGCCGAAGCGTCGGACGTAACCGTAACGGTCGCGTCTATCGTGCCGGCTTCGAGAGTAAAATCAACTTTCGTCGTGTTGTTCGCCGTTACCGGAACATCGGTTCTCGTCGCCGTCTTAAAGCCGCTGCCGGTTGCCGAAACATTATATTTTCCGACCGGAACGTTTGAAATTAAGAAACCGCCGTTTTCATCCGACATTATGGTGCGGGCAAAAGCATCGTTTCTCGCCGTAATGGTCGCGTTCGGAACAACCGCGCCGCTCGGGTCGGTGATTGTGCCGCTGATCGCGCCCGTGCCGTTTGTGAATAAGACCGGCTGAATACTGACCGGCTGCGGCTTTTCGTCCGTCTTGCTCTGCTCGGAGATGACGTGAAGAAATTCGGCAAACGTCGCGTCGTCGTAATTTCCCTCTTTTTTGTCCTTGCCTTTCGAACGAATCGTAAAGCGGATGGTGTCCTGCGTGACGGGTTTAATGACGGTGCGCGTCGTCTGCGTCGTCTCGCCGTATTTCTGAACATTTTCGATCACAGCTTTGTCGAAATAACGCGACCCGCGAAACTTCGTGAGATAAAGTTTTTCGCCGTAACCGTCGCGCAAATTATCAAAATCAGTGCCGCCCGCGCGCAAAACGGATTTGAATTCGGCTTCGTCCATCGGGAATTTTTTCGACTGTCCTAAAATCTTGAGAATCGCGATTTCCGTCGTCAGAAAATAATCCGTGCGAACCAGCCAAACGTCGAAATCGTCGTCGCAGCAGCCGCTCGAAGCAATACCGTCTTTGCCCGCGCTGCGGATTTTCGTCAGATAATATTTCCCCTGCGTTTCAAAAGTGATCTGATACGGTCGCCCGAAACGGTCGCGCAGTTCGGGTAAATCGAGTTCTTTCAAAAGAGTTTTGGCGTCGGTGATAAATCCGCCCGTCCGCCGGTGATAATTTTCAAGAGCGCCGCTGATGCGCTGCCCGGTCGGTATAAAATATTCAAAATTCTGGCTCGAAACCGTGAAATCGTCGCGCGTGTCGAAAATTTTATCCGCGCCCGCCGAAACGATGCGCAAAACGTCCTGCGATTTTTCCGTTTCGAAAACCGCTTTGTAGGATTGTTCCCACGGATCGCGAAGATCATCGAAAACAATGCCGTTCTCATACAGTATCCGGCGCAGCGAACGGTCGTCGGTCGGATGCTCGAAATTTTGATTGGAGTAATGATAGCGCAGAAACTTTTCGACCGGCGCAAACTGTTTTTTGAAAAATTCCGCATAAACCGATTTCGCGCCCGTCAAGGAAATCCGGCTGTAAAAAATATTCGGCTCATATTGGCTGTCGTAAAGAATTACTTCGGCGACAAACTGCAATTCGTCCGGCACGGGTTTCGTTAAATCGAGTTCGTTCAAATCTTTAACGTTGACGCCGCCGAACCCGTCGCCGTAGCCGAGCCAGCCCGAATAGGATGAAAACACGCCGCTAAAATCGCTGTCCGTGCGCGCGCGTTCTTCGATCGCCCGGTCGAAGATCACCGCGCCGAGCACCGATTCGACCGCGCTTCCGACCGAATCCACGACGCCGAAACTGATTTTCCCTTCTTCGCCGGGTTTGTAATATTCCTTGTCGAAATCGGCGCTCAGGCGAAGATTCGACGGACTCGGGAAAATTATTCCGCGCGAAGCTTTGATTAATGCAAAATAATCTTCCTCGTAATAACTGCGCGTTTGGTAATCATAGGAACTTCGCGTGTCAGGCACTTCGAAATAAGCGCTGATCTTCAGCTCGCCCTTAAAATTCGGCTGGTACGGAATCTTGAGCCGCGCCTTGCCGTCCGCGAGATTGACAAGATGCGAATCAACGACCGACCAGCCCTGCACGACGTCAACATAAACCTGCGCCGTCTGCCGTGTCGAAGTTAATTGGATTTCGACCGTTTCGCCGGGTTTGAAGATCGTTTTTGCGATTGCGATTTTCAAACTTTCTTCGTCCGCGTCGAAACTGATTTCTTCCTCGTTGTCTTCGCCGACGCCGTAAGTGCCTTTCAAGCCGTTTTTGTCTTTGGCGATCAGCTGAACTTCCAGATCGGCGTCTTCGTCCTCGAATTTCGGGCGTTTGAATTCCAGTTTGCCCGCGCCGTAGGAATTCGTCTTGATCTTTTGCAGCGTCCGGTATTTTTCGTCCTCCGCGTCGTCCTCGCGTCCTTTCAATTCGACATCGCAGATTGCCGGACTGCCGTCGGCGTAAAACGTCGAAACGTAACCCGTGACGGGAAGTTTCGGGTTCTGGTCGTCACGGCGGCTGATCCAGTAAACGTGAATCGGCTCGCGCGTCAGGCGCACGTCAAAGCGGCGCTGTTCGGTTTTGTTGGTCGTCGGGTCCGTAAAATAAGCCGTAAAATTAAGGTCTTCAAATTTATCCGACTCGTCTTCGAGTTCCTTGTGTTCTTCGCCGAGATCGAATTTCGCGATAAATTTTCCGTCAGCGTCCACCGCGCCTTCGCGCGATTCACCTTCTTCAATATCGTATTTCTGCTCTTTCCAGTTCCACGTCCGCTCTTTTTCGCGCACCACGCGTACTTTGCCGCTTGTCACCGGTTTGCCGAAAAGATAATCGGCGGAAATCTCGATTTCGGCTTGTTTTTCGTTCGGCAGATAATATGACTTCAGGGCTTTGGCTTTGACGGCGAAATTCGGCAGATCGTAGCGCGAGATTTTTACTTTTTGATAGCCGATGTAATTGTCGTCTTCGTCATCCTGCTGATTTCTGACGCGGATGCGATAATCGCCGAGCTTGACGTTTTCCGGAATCTTCCAGCTAATCGCCGCTACGCCGAAGGCGGAAGTTTTCACTTTTTCGCGATACAAAACCGTTCCTTCTTCGTCCTCGATGCGAAATTCGACTTCCGAATCGGCGACGACGGTTTTGCTCTCGCTGCCCTTCATCAAAATCCCGCGTACGCTCAAGATTTGTTCCGGCTGGTAAATGGGTTTATCGGCAAACATCAGGAAATTATAATCGTCGCCCGGAAGGCGCAGGCTCTCCGCGACGCTGCGGGTTACGCCGTTTTTTCTGCCCGTTACTTTGATCTCGCCTTCGCCGCTGAAAGCGGCTTCGACCGGAATTTGAAAATCGAGCGTCGCAAATCCGTCGCGGTCGGTTTCGCCCGTCGCCGCCAATTTCAGTTTTTGGTCGTCACCGGTTTTGAGTTCGAGCGCGAGTTCAGCGCCGACCTCGACGCCCGCAACCGGCTGATTCGTAAACGGATTAAGTGCTCTGATGCGGCTCCGGTAACTCATTCCGGAAAGCAGATTATTGCTGGCAATCACCCGCAGATCGAAAACATCGCGAATAATCTGCGAAAGCGAAACCACGCCGCTTGATTCGCCGACGCGGTAACGCAGACGATACCAGAAAAGATCGTCCAATTTTTTTTGCGCCAGATCGCCGACCGGCAAGGTCAGATTGTAAGATTTTTTGCCCGCTTCGATCTTCGCGTTCTGCGCCGCCGTGCCTCGAATTTTGTTTTCCGCATCGAGCAGCGCTACTTCGATCGCGCCGTCGAAAGACTGCTCTCTGTTTTCGACCGTCAACGAAACGTTCGCCGAGTTTCCGGTGAATGAAATATTCGATTCCGATTCGATAACCGTTTGCGCCCGCGCCGAAAAAAGACACGCGAGACACACTACGAGCGTCAGGAAAAGTTTTTGCCGCATAAAGACTTACCTCAAATTTTTGTCAGATTTTTTAGAGTTTTGCGAAACCGTCTTAACAGATGCCGCGAGATTTTGAATTGGTTGCCTTGAGGGGAAAAGTAAAGGAGTAGAGGAGAAACAAAATCTCCTCTACTCCTTTACTTTTCTACTCCCCGCTTCTTAAAGGTTGCGCTCGATGAAATCGGTCATCAGCGTGTAGAGATGCTTTTGCTGCATCGTGCCTGCCTGCACGCCGTGGCGCTGCGTCGGGTAAGTCATAAACTCGAACTGTTTACCGGCGTTTTGAAGCGCATAGATCAACTGAATCGCGTTTTGCTGGTGAACGTTGTTGTCCATCGCGCCGTGAATTATGAGCAGTCTGCCGCTCAAATTCGCGGCGTTCGTGAGAACCGAAGCCTGCCGGTAGCCTTCCGCGTTATTCTGCGGCGTGCGCATCACGCGTTCGGTGTAGATCGAATCGTAAAGCGCCCAATCGCTGACCAGACCGCCCGCGATGCCCATCTTGAGGGTTTTCGACTGCGTCATAAAATAGCTCGTCATATAACCGCCGTAGCTCCAGCCCCACATTCCGATGCGCGTCGGGTCAACGAAACTCAGCGATTTGAGATATGAAAAGCCGTCTTCGAGATCGCGAACTTCCGTCTGCCCGAGCTTCATATAACCCGTCCACGCCGATTCCGCACCTTTGCCCGAGGCGGTGCGGTTGTCGCAGATCCAGATGATATAACCTTTCTGCGCGAGCATTTGATGCCACATCAGCTGGCTGCCGCCCCAGCGATTGCGAACCGACGGCGCGTGCGGACCCGAATAGGTAAAGGCGAAAACCGGATATTTTTTGTTGCGGTCGAAATTCGGCGGCAGGATCATCATCGCTTCCATCTCGAAATTATCGCGGTTTTTGATTTTCAAAAACTGCGGACTACCGAGCCGGTAAGCATCGAGAACGGGAACTTTATTTTCGTCAAGAACTTTTTCGAGTTTGCCGTCAGCGGTGTAAAGCCAGAGTTTGGCGGGCGTCGTGATATCGCTCCACTGATCGAGAAAATGCGTAAAAGTCGGGTTAAACGAGGCGCGGTGCGTGCCCGGAGTGTCGGTCAAGCGGCGCATTTCGGTGCCGTCAAGCCGGACGCGGTAAATGTGCGTGTTGATCCAGTCGTTGTTTTCGCCGATCGCCGAAAAATAAACCAGCCCGCGCGCCTCGTCAACGCCGTAAAAGTCGCTCACTTCCCAGCGCCCGTCGGTGATCTGCTTGAGCATTTTTCCGTTATTGTCATAGCGATAAAGATGCCGGAAACCGGTTCGGTCGAACTGCCAGATTCCGCTTCCGTCTTTCAAAAACACCGGATTATCAATCGCTTCGACCCACGTTTGCGAACGTTCGGTCAGAACGGTCGTCATGCGCCCGTCGTTCGGAAAAGCCGTATTAATGTCGAGAAATGTTTGCTCGCGGTTTTGCGCCTGAAAAATAACGGCGCGCGAATCCGGCGTCCATGCGACGCGCGAAATCAGAAAATCTTCGGGTTTATACTTCGAAAGATTGACGAATTTCAGCGAATCGCCGAGCCGCGCGAGCGTCGGCGGCAGTTTGCTGCCGACCTTCGGAAGACGCGTCACGTTCGGAATCAAACTCGTTTTCGTGACGTCGGCGATGCCCAGTGTGACGAGCGGATTCGGGTCGCCGGCTTGCGGGTAATCGGTATTTTCGACGCGCTGATCTTTTTCCGTGTCGTCGGGCAGAACGAATTTCGGCACGGGCGATTCGTCCGTTCGAAGAAACGCGATGTAACGCGAGTCGGGCGACCACCAGTAGCCGCGCTTGTTGCCGCGCCCGTAGAGTTCTTCTTCGTAAACCCAGTCGAGATAACCGTTGAGAATCGTCGCCGTGCCGTCGCGCGTTAATTGTTTTTCCTTGCCCGTCGCCGTTTCGACGACGAAAAGATTCATCCCGCGCACAAAGCTGATCCATTTTCCATCGGGCGAAAAATCGGCTTCGAGTTCCTCGTCGCGCATCGTATTGGTCAGCTTTTTGACCTTTCCCGCCGCCGGGTCGTAAATCCACAGATCGTTATTGTGGCTGATCAAAATCTGGGTTTCCGCCGCGTTAAACTGCTGAAAAGCGGCTTGCCCGATGCGGTTCGCTTCGTCAACCGTAAACCCTTGCGTCTGCGAAAGCACGGAAACGAATTTTTTCGTATCGTAAACCTGATCGGATTGCCCGCTTAAAGCGTCAACGCGCAAAAGCTGCCCGTTTTGAAAAACCTTGTAAGCCCGACCGTCCTTCGTCCAGCCGCGCACCGCCAAAGGTCTGCCCGAAAAAGGCACGCGCAGCTGCGGATCGAAAATATCGTCAATCGAAAGCATCTTGTCCTGCGCATTGGCAAACGCGGAAAAGACAAAAATCGCAATAAAAAGCCATCGAAACTTGTTCATATTTTTATAAAGAATCGGGGAAAGAATTTATTTGATTGAAGTATAAAACAGATTTCAATTCAGTAAAACCCTTGCTTTATCCAAACAATCCGAAATTCGAAATCTAAAATCCGCAATCGCTATGCTTTCGGGTGCGCGCGGTCGTAAACTTCGATCAGCTTTTCCATCGAAACCTGCGTGTAAATCTGCGTCGTCGAAAGCCTTGCGTGTCCGAGAAATTCCTGAATGTCTCGCAGATCCGCGCCTTGATCCAAAAGATGCGTGGCGAATGAATGCCTGAGAGAGTGCGGCGAAATATCGCGGTTTATTTCGGCGCAGAGCTTGATGTATTTATCAACCATCCGACCGACCGAGCGCGTCGTGATGCGCGTGCCCTGATAATTTAAGAAAACGGCTTGCTCGTCGCGCTCCGAGGGCGGGCAATTATTCAAAAATGTCGGGCGCGTTTCGTTTAAGTAGAACATCAGCGATTGAAGCGCCGGATCGCCGAAAAACAACGTGCGCTGTTTTTTGCGCTTGCCCGTCACGAGGACGACTTTCTCGCGGAAATCGATGTCTTTGAGATTAAGCCCGACCAGCTCGCCGACGCGCATTCCGGTCGCGTAGAGAAATTCCAGGATCGCGTGGTCGCGTCTGCCGAGATCGGTGTTCATATCGGGCGTTTCGATAAAGCGAATCGTGTCTTCCGCCGAAAGATGGACGGGCAGTTTACGCTCGATTTTCGGCGTCGCGACGAGTTTTGCGGGGTTGTTTTCCTGAATGCCTTCGCGCACCAAAAACTGAAAAAACGTTCGTAAAGATGCGAGTTTGCGCGCGACGGAAGTTTTTTTGTGGTCGCCGTGAAGCGATGCCATCCATTCGCGAATCGTCAGATGGTCGATTTCCGAGACGGGAATGTCCGCGATTTTTTCCCGCGCGAGCAGGTAATCGCGAAACTGTTCGAGATCGCTCAGATAATTTCGCAAAGTATGCGGGCTGACATTGCGCTCGTAGCGAAGATGTTGAAAGAATTGCTTCAAAAGTTCTTCAAGCATAATTGTTAATTGTTAATTGTTAATTGTTAATTTTTTACGCTACTGACAATTTACCATTAACCATTAGCCATTAACCATTAACCATTAATTATTTATCGCTGCTGTCTTGGAACGTAATAGCCTTTGCGGGTGCGCACCTGTAAGTTTTGGCGCGTTTTGACCGAGAGCGAAATGGCGCGAAATTCGCCGCGTTTGTCCGCTTCGCTTTCGGGGTAATAACTGAGAATATACTGCTGCGCGAGCTCGGCGGAAATTTGCGTGAAAGCGCGGTCTAACTCGTCCTCGTCAACCGGCGAATAGACCGCGCCGCCGGTCGCCGAAGCAAATTCCTGCATTCTCCGCTCGGCGGTCAGCTGGCGTAAGTTAGCGCTGCCGGTGCGCTGTCCGGTGCGGATAGAATTTTCAAAATCCGTCGTTTTGACGACGTAAACCTGACAATTCGCCGTCTGCACGGCTGTCAAAGCGTTTTCAAAAGTCGCGTCGCTGACCGTGTCGTCGCCGTCGGAAACAATCACGATAATGCGCCTGCCCCGCACCTCGCGCATATAATTCGCGGCTTCGATGATGCCGTCCAGAAGCGCGGTCGCGCCCGCCGGTTCGGCAAACATTTCAATCGCCCGCACGAGCGTCGAAACATCTTTTGTCATCGGCTGTTCGAGCCGCGTTGCGGTCGCGACCGAAAAGAGCGCGACCAAATCTTTGTCGGGACGAATCACGCGGCGAAAAAATCGGATGGCGGCTTTTTTTTCGAACTCGCGGGCGATCGAAACGCTCGACGAGTTATCGAACAAAAATGCTATGCGGACGGGCGTTTCCGAGCGCGAAAGATCGCCGATTTCCGCCGATTTTCCGTCAATCTGAAGCAGGAAATCTTCGAGTTTGAGATTCGCGACCGGAATGCCGCGCCCGTCGAGCACCGAAACCGGAATCGGCACGAGCGTCGAATCAACCCTAATCGCTTCGTTGTCGTTCTCGATGGTCTGATTGTTTTGCGGCGTCGGCGTCACATTTGTCTGCGGCGCGATCTTTTCGGTCGGATTATAACCGCCGGTCGTGCGGCGCGGCGAAGGCGTCGGCGTCGGCGTTTCGACAGGCTTATTACGCCCGCTCTGCGCGAAAATGCCGAGCGCGAAGACCAAAATTAAAATTGTCAGTAAAACATTATGAACCATACCAATCCAGACCGTTTGGCAAATCTTCCGCCGAAAATTCGAAATGAATGACACGCCGATTTTTCGGAGCGGTTCCGGCTGAAGACGAATGCAGAATTAACGGGCGCATTATAAAACAGTCGCCTTTTTTGACGCTGCAAAGCCTCGTTTCGTTTGCCTCTCGCCGATATTTAATTTCTTCCGCGTCGAGCCGACCGTTTTTGTGCGATTTCGGAATAATTTTCAACGCGCCGTTCGTTTCGTCCGCATCGTCAATATGAAACCGCAAAGTTATCATTTTTTCCAAAATTTCGACCGGCGGCTGAACGTGCTGAATGCCTGCTTTTCGCGTCCAGACGGAAAAACCGACAGCCGCGTGTTTTTCCTTGACGGCAATCGTCAAATCCTGATGCCACGGCACTTTCCAGTTAGCGTCAGGCGTTTTATCAAAGAAAATCGCGCGCACGATTTTTGCCTTTTTCCCGAGAAAAAGTTCGGCGATTTTTCGAACCGTTTCACTCTCGGAAAATTCGTGTATTCCGGGAGCAAGATTCAGCAAATTTCGCACTCCGTAGAGCGATTCTTTTTTTCGGCTGACGGAATTCGAAGGTTCGAGTTTTGACAGTTCACACGCCAAAAGCGAAATCGTTTCGTCATCAACAGATTTTTCTAAAATTCCGAAACCGTTTTCGTCAATTTCCGCGCTTCGCATAAAAAACCTTTTCAAAACAATTAATTTCGCGCCTCGATTTGCTAATCGTCGCTGATCCGAATCTTCACACGCTATTTATCTTTCGATTTAAAGGCTTTAAGCCCGAGAAAAATCGTCAGCCCGCCGAGAATCGCCGCCATCAGGATAAACAGCAAAAGATGATAGACGCCCTGCCAGTTAAAATTCCCCTTAAACAATTCGCCGATTTGCATCAGCATCACAAACACGAAAAAGCTCATAAATTCAAGTTTATAAATATTTTATTTGAGTTTTATTGTATAACAACTCAAAGGCAAAGCGGTTGCGTCGTCGAATTCGGCGGCGACCTCGATGCCGATTCTTGCGATGTCTTCCGCCGTTTTTGATTCTTCGCGATAAACGGCGTGCATCGCGCCGTTAGCGTAATCGCAGCCGCTTCCGAAAGCCGTAAACCTCGTGTATTCCGTCACATCGCGCGCAAAACCGACGCCGAAAATTCCTTTCGGATTGATTATCAGAACGTTCATTCGCGAGGTTTCAAAGGCGTCGTCTTCCTCTTCTTCGGGACGCAGAAAATAATGTTCTTTGAGCTGCGCGTGAAAATTCAGCCATGAATCGAAAATGTTTTCGACGCTGTCGAGATTCGGCTTGCGTTTGCTTCTGCCGAGCCAGTGCGCGACGACCAGCTTAAATGACGGCGAACCGGTAAACGCCAGATAATTGTCCTGATATTTCAGGATTTTTTCGCGATTGACGATGTAATCGGCGGATTGCTTCATATTGCCCCACATCGTCAGAGTATCGGCGGCGATCGCCACCGAATCGTTCTTTCTTACTGCCAGAATTGTCGTCATCCCCTGCGCGCCTCCAATGTATTTTTATTTATTTTCGAAAACCATTCGTCCCAATCCTTGAGCGCCATTTCGACCTGAATTCCGTGCCGTTCGCGCTTGTTGCGGTATTTTTTACGAATTTCGACCGAAACCGGCGCGAGCAGTCCGAACGTGATATTGACGGGCTGAAAATTTTTCGTCTCGACGTTTGAAACATAGCGGCAGAGCGCGCCGATCGCCGAAGTTTCGGGCGCGGTTATAGTTTCTTCATTTCTTAAAATCCGCGCCGCGTTTAATCCCGCAAGCCAGCCCGTGCCGACCGATTCGAGATAGCCTTCGACGCCGGTGATCTGTCCGGCGAAAAAAAGCTTCGGATTCTTTTTCGTCTGTAAACTTTCGTGCAGAATCTGCGGCGAATTGATAAAAGTGTTGCGGTGAATCTGCCCGTATTGCAGAATGTCGGCGTTTTCGAGTCCGGGAATCGTCTGCAAAACGCGTTTTTGTTCGCCGTATTTTAAGTGATTTTGAAAGCCGACCAGAGAATAAGCGTCAGCCATCAGATTTTCCTGTCGTAATTGAACCGCCGCGTAAGGTTCGCGACCGGTCGCGGGCAGCGGCAAACCTTTCGGCTTCATCGGACCGAAGCGCAAAGTATCGATTCCGCGCCGCGCGATTTCTTCGATCGGCAGGCAGGATTCGAACCAGTGCGTATCCTCAAAACGCTTGAGCGGAACGGATTTCGCTTCGACGAGTTCGTTGTAAAAATGCTCGTATTGTTCTTTATCCATCGGGCAATTAATATAATCGTCGCCGCCTTTGCCGTAGCGCGCGGCTTTAAAAGCAACCGACATATCGATCGAATCGGCGGCGACGATCGGAGCGATCGCATCGTAAAAATAAAGCTGATCGTCGCCCGTCATCTTCATAATCTCGACGGTCAAGGCGTCCGAAGTTAAAGGTCCGGTCGCGATGATCGTAATGGCGTCCGAAGGAATCGTTTTAACTTCTTCGCGCACGATTTCGATATTGGGATGCGCTTCGATGCGCTGCGTGATTAGCTCCGCAAATTTCCCGCGATCAACCGCGAGCGCCGCGCCCGCCGGAACTTTCGTCTGTTCGGCAGCTTCCATCACGAGCGAGGAACCGCGCCGCAATTCTTCTTTCAAAAGATACGGCGCCGAGCCTTTTTCGTCGGATTTCAAGGAATTAGAACAGACGATTTCCGCCAATAGATCCGTCCGGTGCGCGGGCGTCTGCATCACGGGACGCATTTCGTAAAGTTTAACTTTCGCGCCCGAATTAGCGGCTTGCCACGCGGCTTCGACGCCCGCCAGACCGCCGCCGATAACATTTATTTCGTTCATACTTCTTTTATGATAACTCTTCGATTTCGTTTGCGATATTCGCGCGCCCGTTTCTCAACTCTACAAAGAACGTCTCTGGTTTTCAATCAAACGCCAAATAGCGATGGCTGCGTCGTGTCCCAACTCGTTAATTCTTCGACCTCGCAGCCGCGTGTTTCGAGCGCGTTTTTGACGATCCGGCGATGGCAGTTTTCGATTGTTTCGCAGGCGCACAATAAAATCACGTTTCGTTCCCACGATTGAACGAGGCGGATGCCGATCTCGAGATTGTGAATCTGAATTGCGCCGTCGTGAGTTTTGTAATTCCGGTTGCCGAGCGCGGCGACGTGTCGATAGCGGTCTTTGAGCATCAGCGCGAGGTAGCTTTTCGTCCATTCGAGATGGCGCGACACAGGCGCAAAACGAATGTCGGCGAGCACGGCGTCGTAATAATCGAGCAGCGCGGGCAATTGCTCAACTGGTTTGCCAGTGTAGCCGGTCGTATAAAAATTAGAAAAAAAATGCACGAAAGACATCGCTTTTGTGCATTTTAGCATTAAATTTTCAGGCGTCGGCTCGATCGAATTGAAATTCGAAAATTGAAATGTTAAATCGTCTTTTCGGCTAACTTCTGCAAACCGTCCGATTCGATTCCGAGCGGAATCGTGAGCGCGTTGAAAAACTGCTCGAAGGCGTTTAAAGCGAAAATTTCGATGATCTCGGTTTCGTCGAAATGTTTTCGCAGCGCGGCAAAATTTTCGTCCGAAACTTTTCGCTCGGCTGCATATTGACGAATAGCGTCGAGAACGGCACGCTCTTTTTCCGTAAACGCGGCTTGTTTCGATTCACTTTTGCCGACGATCGCGAGGAATTTTTCCGTGCCGAGTTTTCCTTTAACTGCCTGCGCGAGCGCGATGTCCTGACAGAATGTGCAGCCGTTTTCGGTCGCCGCCGCGATTTTTATCAAAAGCCGCAAATCCGGCGGCAGGCTGGTCTGCTTTTCCTCGAACTTGTTGATTTTCATCGCAAACCGCAGAAGCGAAAATTTTCGCGCGTAGATAATTTTGAGCGGCGTCATCACCTTGCCGAACTGTTTTTTAGAAAACCAGTAAGCGATTTTCAGCAAGGGATTCGACGGATTTTCGATGGGTTCGAGTCTCATCCGATATTCTCCTTCGGCGTTTTCAAATATGAAATAAAAAACAAAATTCCCAAAATAAAATCAATCGCTGCGCCCGCGAAAATCATCTCGTTCGCGCGCCCCGCCGCGTAAAGCGCGAAAACTGTAATTGCAAACGGAAACTTTTCAAACAATGCGGCGAGCATCAGCAAACGATACCGCACGGGATCGCGGCCGATAATCAAAAACACGATTTGAAAAGCGACGGCGACGCCGATAAACCCGTAGAAATATTCGGGATGCGTGATCGCCGGCGGATAATCCTGTCCGGTTTTTTCAAGCAAAAAAAACTGCGGCAAAAGGACGATCAGCCCGTAAATCCCCGCCGCGTAAAATGTGTATTTGGCAAATTTCATATAATTTTCGGCAATGTTCGAGCAGTTCTCGATTTTGCCGCGCTCCAATAACTAACGCGAGTTTTCCGCTTTCAAAATATCATAAAACGGATAAAAAAAGTGCGGGATTGATAAAATCCCGACCGCCCGCAATCAGAGGATTGAAAAGAAAATCTACTTGAATTTTTCCTCGTAACGGCTGTCCGCGAGGAATTTTGCAAAATCCTTGATTTCGAGCATATCTTTGACCGCCTGCTTTTTGTCCTTCGCGTTTTTGTAATAATTTTCGGCGATTTTATAGCCCATCCAATAGCCCAGATCGGCGGGACGATTAACGGCTTTGTCGCCCTGATAAAGCCAGTTGCCGTCATTCGTGCCGTTCATTTCTTTCTTGAATTCGAGCCATAATTCCTTTTCGAGCGGGTTGGCGTATTTATGCAGATGCGGGTTGATCGTGTCGCCCGCGATCAGTTCGGCAACAAAATCCGGCACGCCTTCGCCGAGCGCCCGCGCGAGCAGCGTGGCGTCGTCAACGTTTTTCTGCTCGTAGTGAATCAATTCGTGCGCGACGATATAGGGCAGACGATCCGCCGAAGAAACGACCGCTTTATGCCACGCGCCGAGTTCGTCGGTCGGCGCATTTCCGTTTTTGCCGAACATATCAACGCCGATCAGCAAGCCTTTGTCGGAAACCGTTCCCGCCGCACTCATTCTGCCGATCACGAAATAAATGTCCGGGAAAACGGCTTCGGGATAAATTTCTTTTAATTTGCTCGAAGCCGGACTTAATCGGATAAACACCGGGCATTTGGATTTTATGATAAATAATTTACCGTACGGCGTCTTTCCACGTTGCGACGATCGTCTCGAGTTCACGGTCGGAAGTGTTTTCGAGCTTTAATTTCCACGTTCCCGAGGCAACCGCGCCGTCAACGAAGATCGAACGGAACCACGCGTTCGCCTCGGGCGTTTTCGTTAAGTTTTTGCCCATCTCTGCGCCTTTGTCGTTGAAAAGCGTCGCCGAAACGTCGCTCGCCGCCATAAACGTCAAACCGAAATTCGAGCCTTGCGCGACCGGAATCTCGATTTCGACCGACTGTTTGGCAGGAATTTTGACAGCTTTTGCAAAATACGGCTTGAAAGCGTCGGCGTTAAGCAGATTTTCGGTTTCCGTCTGCGGTTTATAAGCCGCGTTGACAAAATACGCGCCGGACGAATTTTGATTCGTTTGCGCGGTTCGGGTCGGAACGTCGGGCATTTCCGGGTTGTGATTGCCCTTCGGTCCGATGGCGAGACGCGGTTTGACGAACGCCGAGAAATCCGATGTGCCGGTCAAATCCGTGTGAATGCTTTTTGATTCCGCCGTGTCGGAGATCGTCCATTTCGCCGACGCGACGGGAACGACGCCGTCGTTCCAAACGACGTCTTTGCACATCGTCGGCAGAGGATTTCCGGCGAGCGCCGAGAATTTGACGCCTTTGCGGAGTTTATTGGTCTGGTTGAAATTCGCGACCTGATCCTGCCGCAGCTGGCGGACGGCTTCGACGTCTTTGCGCAGCATTTCAAAGGCGACGTTCATCACATCGGCGCACGGAGAGCCCATATTCGGCGTGCCGAGCATGATCAAATGCGCGACGCGCGGGCGACCGTCCTCGGAATTATTTTTCATCACCTGGCTGATGTAATAGCGCGAGATCAATCCGCCCATCGAATGCGCGACCAGATCGACGTGCCACGCATTGCGGTCTTTTTGGGCGTATTCAACGTATTTTTCGAGTTCCCAAGAATTTTCGCCGATCGAATTCGTCTTGTCGGTCGAAAGAAAAGCGCCGCCCGTGTTCATTCGCCCGTATTCGGGTTTTTCGCCGACGGGAAACGCCTTCCAATCGTAAGAGTGCGAAGTCGTCAGGATATTCTGCCATGATTCCCACGCCTGCCAGTTGCTCCAAAGCCCGTGAACCAAAACGAGCGGCTTCGGCGCGACCTTCAGATTTTTCGTCATCTCGTTGAGCTTTTTGCTGTTTTCTTCGAGCTCGGCTTTGATGCGCTGCAAGAGACGCGGGCGACCGTCGTCGAACCACGCGTAACCGGACGAATCCCAGACGAGTTCGACCGTTTCTTCCGAATTTGCTTCGACGCGCACGGAAACGACATCGTCCTTGAGCGGCGCGTCCGGTCTGGCGCCGTCCCATTTGTCGCCTTTGTAAGTTTCTTTGAATTTTACGTCGGCGTATTTCGTTTCGCCCGATTCGTTCAAAACTTTCGCGCGGATTCTGACGAGATTTCCGTCGATCGTGCCGGTCTGTTCGACAATATCGCGCCATTCGTTCCAGGTCGGATATTTCATATCTTCAAACTGCAAATCGGTAATCCGCAGCGGCGCGCCGCATTTTTCGAGATTCCACGAGATCGTTTCCGTCACGTTCTGCCATGTTTTCGAGTAGCTTCCCGAAAGCCGGTTCGGGTCCGACGGATTTATGCGATGCGAGCCGTCGCTCGTCAGCGAATTGCCGTCAACGGTCGTTGCAGTCGCCGGCATCGTCAGATTTTTGCCTTCTTTCGGGACGCATTGACCGCTGAAACTCGAAGTTTGCGTTCCGGTCGTCTGTCCCTGAATTTGCGGGACACCGACGCTCACCGCGTATGTTCCGTCCGCGTTGACGCCGACCGAAGCGTTCGCTTCGGCGTTTGTCGCGCGGGCGCTCGTTTCGGTTTTCGTCTGGAACTCTCCGTACATGACCCGAAACGTCTTGCCTCGGTCGCACGAATTTTCTTCGCGGGCGAGTGTTTTTTCAACCGATGAAAACTTGTGTTCGATTCTCGCTTTACCGATGTTCGAGCCGTTTTTTTCGGGCGCTTCGAGAACAGCGACCGACGCCTTGTAGTAATATTTCATCTCCCAATCGCGCTTGTCCTCGCCGCGCATCGAAACCCGTTTGACGGTTTTGCTGTCGGTCATCCCTTGCGTGCGCGTGTAGGTGATGTTGCCCGTCCACGCGCCCGAGCATTTCTGCGCCGGTTTCGTCCGGTTCGTCGAAGCGGTTTTACTTTGCCCGAAAGCGGCAAAGTTGCTCAATAAAATCGTAAAAATTAGTGCTATGTTCAAAAATCCGTATAAAAATCCGTTACGCTCTTTCATTTTCGTCTCCAATAGAAAAGATGGGTTACATTTTCTAACGCGCAAATGCACGGCGAAAAGTATCAGCAAGGGCGAATTTTCTCTATTGAAAAAACGGCTTTTCGTTTATACTTTGAACAATTCACACAGTGCGCAAGCTGCGATAAAAGAAAATGTCTTCTGAACGCCGGCAAAAAATTGAAACGATCTTTCATAACGCCGCCATTTACGCGGGTCGCGAACGCGCCGAGTATCTGGAAAAGACGTGCGTTGAAGACGCGGAAATGCTTACGGAAATCGAACAATTGCTCGCGCGCTTCGACCTTGAGAACACGACCGCCGAAAAGGAACTCGATTCGATGCAGGGACGCATGATCGGGGCGTATCGTCTAAACCATGAAATCGGTCGCGGCGGCATGGGCGCGGTTTACTCGGCAGAACGCGCCGACGGAATGTTCAAAACCAAAGCCGCCGTCAAATTAATCAAACGCGGAATGGACACCGACTCGATTCTCCGCCGCTTTCGCAACGAGCGGCAAATCCTCGCCGCCTTAAATCACCCGAACATCGCGCGGCTGCTCGACGGCGGCACGACGCCCGACGGTTTGCCTTATTTCGTGATGGAATACATTGACGGCAAGCCGCTTTTCGAGTTTTGCGATGCGAATAATCTCGATCTAAAACAGCGTCTGCGCATCTTTCGCGATGTTTGCGACGCGGTTCAGGAAGCGCACAACATCAAGGTCGTCCACCGCGATCTGAAGCCGTCGAACATTCTCGTCAAACCCGACGGCGCGCCGAAGCTGCTCGATTTCGGCATCGCTAAACTTCTCGATCCCGAACTTGCTTCGGGAACGCTCGAAGTAACGATGACGCAGTGGCGTTTGATGACGCCGCAATATGCTTCACCCGAACAGGTTTACGGCGGCACGATCACTTTTGCGTCCGATATTTACAGCCTCGGCGTTTTGCTTTACGAACTTACGAGCGGCTCGAAGCCTTATAAATTTTCAAACAGCGCGCCGCACGAAATTTCGCGCGTGATCTGCGAACAGGAACCCACGCCGATTTCGGATTTCGGATTTGGGATTGCGGATTTGAATCCTGCTGATTTGAATAAAGTCGTTCTCAAAGCTTTAAGGAAAAATCCGTTGGAGCGTTATCAAACCGCCAATGCGTTAGGCGAAGATATCAGCCGTCTGCTCGAAAAGCGCGCGGTCGCGGCGGAAACTTTCCGACCGTTTGAAGACCGCAAGAGCACAGCGACGGAAAACAAACATTCGATCGCGATTCTGCCTTTCAAGCTTCTCAATCTCAAACACTCGGAAGACACGGGCGGCGACGAATATCTGAGCCTTGGGCTGGCGGACGCGCTCGTCACGCGGCTGAGCGGAATGCAGCGCCTGCTTGTGCGCCCGACGAGTTCGGTGATGCGGTTCGGCGAAGATGCCGACGCCTTTCAAGCCGGAAACGAACTCGGCGTCGAATTTATCGTCGAAGGAAACATCCGGCGCGTCGGCGAGCGCATCCGCGTGACGACGCAGCTACTCGACGTGAAGGGAAATTCGACGCGCTGGGCTGATAAATTCGACGAGAATTTTACGGACGTTTTAGAGCTTGAAGACACGATCTCGGAGCGCGTCGCGCGTTCGCTTCTCCCGCAATTAACGGGCGAGGAAAAACGCCGCCTCGATAAACGCGGGACGAACAATCCGCAGGCTTACGAGGCATATTTGCGCGGGCGTTTTTTCTGGAACCAGTTTGTCCCCGAGGCGTTTCCGAAAGCCATCGAATCGTTTCAAAAAGCGGTCGAGCTTGACCCGAATTACGCGCTCGCTTATGTCGGGATTTCCGATTTTTACAATTGGGCGTGTATTTACGGGCTTTTTCCGACCGTCGTGAGCATTCCGAAAGTTTACGAAGCGGCAAGCCGCGCGCTCGAGATTGACGATCAATTGGGCGAAGCCTACGCCGCGCTCGGGCTTTATTATTCGAGCATCGTGGATTACGACACATCGGATAAATATTACCGCCGCGCGATCGAACTCAATTCGAATTATTCGCTCGCGCACGAATGGTACGGTTCGAATCTGACCGGCAGAGGAAGATTTGAAGAAGGCATCCGCGAAGTCAAAACGGCGGAACAGCTCGATCCGTTTTCGATGCGCGCCAAAACTTTGACCGCGTGGACGGCTTATCAGGCGCACAATTACGAGTTTGCGCTCGCAAAGGGGCGCGAAATCATCGAGCTCGACCCGAATTTTCCGCAGGGTTATTTGCAGGTCGGGAATGTTCTGCATCAATTGGGCAAGTTTGAAGAATCGCTCGAAATGTGCCGCAAAGGCGCCCAAATGATGAACAATGCTCCGCTGCCGCTTTATAATTTGTGTTTTGCGCTGGTCGCCTGCGGGCAACTGGACGAAGCGCGCGAAATTGTCGAGAACCTCGAAGAAACCGCCCGCGCGCATTATGTCGGAACTTACTTTCTGGCGATGTCCAATTTAGCGATCGGCGAAACCGACCGGACATTTTACTATTTGCAAAAAGCGATCGACGAAAAAAATCACTGGCTTTTATGGCTCGGAACCGAACCGAAACTAGATTCGATTCGCGGCGACGCGCGCTTTGAAAAACTTTACGAACAGGATCAAGGGCTAATGTCGCTCAAGCCCCGAAAAGCCGGAAACAATGCGGAAGCGAAAAGAAAAGTCGCGATTCTGCCTTTCAAATTAAGCGGCGAAACCCGTGCGGACGACGAATTCTTAAGCGTCGGGCTGACAGACGCGCTGATCATGCGTTTTTCGAACGCGCGCAAATTCGTCGTTCGCCCGACGAGCGCCGTGCTCGCGTTCGGCGACGGAAAAATTGATCCGTTTGCCGCCGGACGAGAGCTCGATGTCGAATATATTCTCGACGGAACGATCCGGCGCGTCGGCGACCGAATCCGCATCACCGCGCAGTTATTGAACGTCGGCGAATCTTCGACCGCGTGGTCGTTTCCGTTCGACGAAAAATATACGGACGTGCTCGCGCTCGAAGATTCGATCTCGGAAAAGGTCGCGAAATCAATTCTGCCGCAGTTTTCGGGGGACGACGCGCGGATTTTAAGCCGTCGCGGAACGAACAATCCGCAGGCTTTCGAAGCTTTTATGAAGGCGCGGTTTTACTGGAATCAGATGACCGCCGAGAGCCTCGAAAAAGCGGTGCGGTTTTATGAAGAAGCGATCGCGCTCGATCCCGTTTACGCGCTCGCTTACGCACATCTTGCCGAAATTTACATTTTTTTCGGGATTCAGTGCCTGATGCCGTTTTCCGAATGCAGCGCAAAAGCCAAAGCGGCGGCTGAAAAAGCGCTTGCGATTGATCCGAATCTGGTCGAAGCGCAGGTCGCGCTCGGGTTTGCGATTCTCAACGGCGAACACGACTGGGAAACCGCTTTAGCTTATTTTCGCGGCGCGGTCGAAACGAATCCCGATTCGCCGACCGGGCATTTCTGGATGGAAACCTATTATCTTCAGACGCGCCAGTTCGACAAAGCTTTAGCCGCCGCGCAAATCGTGCGCGAGATCGAACCGCACGCGATTTTAGGCTGGCATTTGCTGGCGTGGATTCATTTTCATTCCCGGAGTTACGAAAAATCCGTCGCCGCACACGCGCAAATGCTCGCCAATCCGTCGCTTTACGCGTTCGGTTATTTTACATACAGCTGGGCGCTGCGCGGCAGCGGCGATTTTGCCGGAGCGATCGAGCAGGCAGACAAAGCGATTGCCGCCGCGCCCGCAAATCCGATGCACCGGACGGCGCTTGCCGCCGCTTTTGCCGCCGCCGGAATGCGGGCGGAAGCCGAAGCCGAGTTAAACGAAATCTTGAGAATCTCCGCCGAAAAATACGTTTCGCCTTATCTTTTGGCGACGATTTACATCTGTTTCGACGACCGCGAAAAATCCTTCGAACTGCTCGAACAAGCAGTCGAAATTCACGATACGTGGATTCACTGGATCGCCGTTGACCCGCAATTCGAAGTTTTGCGCAACGACGCGCGTTATAACGAAATCCTGCGCCGGATAAATCACCCGATCGCCAACGTGAAGCCTTCTCCTGCGTCCAATATCTAACGCGAAAAACCAAACTTAAAAAGCGTCATTCGCGAAAAGCATTGGTCAAAAAAAAAGCGCCGGTTGATCGAAACCGGCGCACAAGTTTTTCGGAGGGGAAAGATCACTAAAATTTTTAATTGATCGTTACTTCGAGCGAGTAATTCGCGGTTTCATCCGTTCCGATCTGAATGACGTATTCGCCCGTTTCCGGCAATTCGACGACCGTTTGACGAACGCCGTCCGCGCCGTCCAAAATTCCCGCGCCCCAACCCGAAATCGTGAACGAAGTATTGTCGCCGGTATTTAAGACGACCGCCATTTCCTGACCGGCGCGGGCGCGCACGCGATAGATATGCGACGTTCCGCGACGGACGCGTCCCGAAACGATTGTCGAGATCGAACCGCGCGAAAAACGAATCTGGCGGTCAACCGTGACGCGATCCTGCGCTAAAAGCCGCGTCGTGAAAAGCGTCGTCAGGATCAATGCGTAAGCCGTAAATTTTTTAATATTTTGTATCATTGCTGTTTCTCTTTTTTATAAATATTCGAGGAAATTTCCTCAGAAGCTGTTTGAAAACTAAGAAATAGGACGCGGATTTAACGGATCAATACGGATTTTCGCGGATTTTTTTAAATACCGTTAAAATAAATCAGCGAAAATCTGCTCGATCAGCGAAAATCCGTGTTCCATTTCTTCTGTTTTCAAACAGCTTCTCACAACCTTAACGCGTAAACTGGCTCGAAACAGTATCAAAGAAAAGAGCGGACTTTTTCGAAGCCCGCTCTATAGCAATATTCGTTGAATTTTTAATTTATTACTTGCTCGATATTTCCATCGAGTATTGCGAAACGAAGAGCGATTCGAGTTCGACGACGTATTCGCCCGCGTTCGCGAGTTTGATCTCGAAAAACTTTTCCGCTTCGTCACTGTTAAACTGCCCGTCGGGAGCCTGAATTTTCAGCGAAACGTTATTTGAAGCCTTAACTTTGATCGTCACTGCCTTGCCGGCTTCGACCTTGATCGTGTATGCGTGTTTGCCGCCGCTGCGCAGAAATTCCTTGTACAAGTGAAAATCCTTGTCGTTTTCGACCGTCACGGTTTTATAGCCGCCCTTGTTTTTTCCGACCGAAGGATTAGCTAAAACCGAACCGCCCGCGACGCTGATCGAAAGCGCGATAACTGCTAAATAATTGCAAATTTTGCGTAACATATAATTTTTCCTCTCTTTGATTTTTCTTGAACCGAAGTTCGTTTATTTATGAATTATGCCGGTTCCGGACTTTGTATTAATCGAATGTAATCAGCCGAAACCTGCCGGAAAACGAATCCGCTTCCCTGTTTGAATAACGCGTAAAAATAATAAAAGTTGTATCTTTTTTCTAAACTATCAATATTTCTTATTATTGCGCGCCGCCGAAAACTTGGTGTTTATCCGAAATCGCAAATGAAATGTATAAAAAAGACGGTTTTTTCCTCTCGAAAAAATCCGTCTTTCGCCCGCCTTGGTTTTCCGTTTTTTTGGTTGAGAAATTATTTGCCGACCGTAACAACAATCGCCTGCGCGGCTTGTTCGACGATCGGCGAGATGATGTCTTCGCCGGCGGATTTCGCTTTTGACTTGAACTGTTTTGCCAGCGCAGCGCTCGCGCCGCTCTGCAATTTGATGTCGAGCGTCAATTCGTCTTTAGCTTTAATATTTGAAGTTGCGGCGACAACCGAAGTTGCGGCGACTCGTCCGGCAACGTTGCCCGCCGTATTGCCCCAGTTTCCGCCGCCGGTCTGCGCAACGACGGCTCCGAGCGCTTTGCCGAAACCGAAACCGCCGCCTTTTTTGTGCGAAACCGTCGCGTAAAGAACGTAATCGCAGTCTTTTTCTTCGGCTTCCGCGTCAATCGCCGACTGAAGTTTCGCTTCGAGCAGAACGAGTTCGACCTTCGTGCCTTTGAAGTATTGCGCAAACGTGTTTTGAATCGCGCCCGCGAGTTCAGCCGGGTTGATGCCTTCGCCGATCGCGCCGGTTTTAACGCTCGCCAGACCGATTCGAACAACGCCTTCTTTTTTCGCTTCGAGCGTCGCGGCGGAATTGGCAACCTGCGGCGAGTTCATCGTTTGAACGGTCGAGCCGAGCGTCGAATTATTGGTCGAAGAATTCTGCGTCGTCGTTGAATTATAGTTTGTCGTCGTCTGGCTGCTCTCGGTCATCGCATACATCGCCGACTGGTCTTTGACTTCGCGCCAGCCCTGCGGAATATCGAACAGCGCGGCATCGAGCGTCGCATTGGCGAGTTCGAGAACTTCGTTTGTCATCGTGAAGGTTTCTTTCCCGTTTTCGTCGTACATCGTCATTTTTTCGATCACCGGATAACCGCGTTTTGCCGTGCCGATCGTTTTAACGTCGTACTTATCGCGGCAGCCGCCCGCATTGTATGAATTGTAATAACCGCCGTTATTGTAATCGCAGTCGAGCGCGAAAGCCGCGTCGATATACCAGCCGTCGGTCACCATTTTCGTCTTTTTCATCGGCGTACAGGCATCCGCCGAAGCTTCGGTTTCGATCGTGATGTTCAGATGACGCGCCGTGTAACCGAACATTTTTTTCGTTTCGCCGGTGTCTTTCGTGGTGATCGTCGTCGTGATCACGCCGCCGCGTTTGACGTCGGTGCGCGTGTTGCCCGTCTGCGTCGTCGTGGTCGGCGTCTGCGTGTCGTTTTCCCACGAATTGATGATGTAAACCTGCGTCTGCGGATTGAGCTGAATGCTGCGTTTCATATCGCATTGCGTTAAGGTCACCATCTGGTTTCCGCCGACGTTCTGCTCGCTGCGCTGGCGTTTACCTTTGATATAAGTGGTGTTTTCCATGGTCTGACCGCTCATTGTCTGACGAATTTTTACTTTTACGTCCGCCAGCGCGGTGATCGATAAAGCTGCTGTTAAACTTAAGAATAAAATAGATTGAATTAACCGTTTCATAATTGCTCCTTTTTTTGCGGCTGATATGTGCCTTCAAAACTTAACGCGCGAAACTTTCGAAAAAAGGATCATCTCGATTTGGGATTTCGGATTTGGGATTTGGGATTGGTTCGGTAATGAGATTTGTTCGTTACTTTTTTCGAGTGATTTATTGAAAAATAGTGTCGAAAAAAAGGCGTTTAACGAGGCGTCGGCAAATCCGAAATCCCAAATCCGAAATCCCAAATCGAGATGATTGCAGAAAAAGCCTTATTTACATATACTTTAATTGCAATTTTAGACGTTCAAAAAATAAATATTTATTGTGCCGACAACACCGAATAATGTGACGCAATTGCTCGTTGAATTAACCGACGGCAACACGCAGGTTCTCGAACTGCTTTTGCCCGTGGTTTATAAGGAATTGCGAAATTTAGCGAATAATTATCTGCGCCGCGAGCGCGCCGACCATACTTTGCAGCCGACCGCTCTGGTTCACGAGGCGTATCTCAAGCTCGTTGACCAGAAAAACGTGCAGTGGCAGAACCGCGCCCATTTTTTCGGCGTCGCGGCAAATATTATGCGCCGCATTCTGGTCGATCACGCCCGCAAACATAACGCCGAAAAGCGCGGCGGCGAATTTTCGAAAGAGCAACTGGAAGAAGCGCTCGTCGTCGTTTCGGACGAAAAATCGTTCGAATTGCTTGCGCTTGACGACGCGCTCGAAGAACTCGCCAAAGTTGATCCGCAAAAATCCAGAATCGTCGAACTGCGTTATTTCGGCGGTTTGTCGGTCGAAGAAACGGCGGAAGTGATGGGCGTCAGCGAAATTACGGTCAAGCGCCACTGGAAGATGGCAAAAGCGTGGCTCTACGGGCAAATCTCCAGAAATTAAGTGATTTTAGATTTTAGATTTTGGAATGAATAAATTAATTCATTTAGTCATTGATTCATTTAGTCATTTCCGAAATAAAAATGTCTCAATGAACAAATGTTTCAATGATTCAATCGCAATTAATCCAAAATCCAAAATCTAAAATCCAAAATCGAAATGTCTCCAGAAAGATGGCAGAAAATTGAAGATGTTTTTCAAGCGGTGGTCGACCTCGCGCCCGCCGAGCGTTTGTCATATCTTAACGAAAACCACGCCGACGACACGGATCTGATCGCTGAAATTCAAAGACTGATTTCAGATTACGAAGACGCCGGAGATTTTATCGAATCGCCCGTCTGGACGGACAGCTTTATGCTCGGCGCGACGGTGCGCGATAAGATCGGCGGCGCGATCGACGAAGAGATCAAGCAGGACAATAGCGGCATGATCGGCAAGCGCCTCGGCGTTTACCTGCTTACCAAAGAACTCGGGCGCGGCGGCATGGGCGCGGTTTACCTCGCGGAACGTGCCGACGGCGAATTTCGCCAGCGCGTCGCCTTAAAAGTCATCAAACGCGGCATGGACACGGATTTTATCGTCCGCCGTTTTCGCAACGAACGCCAGATTCTCGCTTCCTTAGATCATCCGAACATCGCGCGGCTTCTCGACGGCGGCACGACCGACGACGGTTTGCCGTTTTTCGTCATGGAATATATCGAAGGCTCGCCCGTCTATCGCTTTTCCGACGCGAAAAAGCTGAATATTCAAGACCGCCTGCGGCTTTTTATCAAAATCTGCAACGCCGTCGAATACGCGCACGAAAATCTGATCATTCACCGCGACATCAAACCGAATAATATTCTCGTCACCGGCGAAGGAATGCCGAAGCTGCTCGATTTCGGCATCGCGAAAATCCTCAACCCCGAACTCGCCGCCGATTCGATCGACCCGACGGCGACCGCGATGCGCATGATGACGCCCGAATACGCGAGTCCCGAACAGGTGCGCGGCGAAGTCGTCACGACAACGAGCGATATTTATTCCTTAGGCGTCCTGCTTTACGAGCTTCTCACGGGGCATCGCCCGTATCGCCTGAAAAATCGCGCGCTCCACGAAATCGCGCGCGTGATCTGCGAGGAAGAACCCGAAAACTTGAGTTCGAGCCTGACGAAGGACGAAAATTTCGTGCCGACGAGCACGAACGACGAAAAAACGACGCTCGCCGCGATTTTCGAAAGTCGTCGCGGAAGCCGCGAAACCTTAAAACGCGAGCTTTCCGGCGATCTGGAAAAAGTCGTTTTTAAAGCGCTTCGCAAAGAACCCGACGAGCGCTATCAAACGGCACAGGAATTAGCCGAAGACATCGCGCTTTATCTCGACGGCAAGCCGGTTATCGCGCCCGCGCCGCTGTTGCCCGCCAAAACCGCGCTGGCGCAAGCTTTGCACCGCACGAACCCGGACGAAATTTCGGTCGCCGTGCTGCCCTTAAAACTGTTCGGCGTGTCGAGCGAAGACACGGGCGACGAATATCTCTGCATCGGACTCGCGGACGCGCTGATCACGCGGCTTTCAAACGTCCGACGGTTTGTCGTGCGCCCGACGAGCAGCGTCCTGAAATACGGTCAGGGCGACACCGAACCGATCAAGGCAGGCAGCGAGCTCGGCGTCAATTATCTGATCGACGGCAATATTCGCCGCGTCGGCTCGCGCTTGCGCGTCACGGTTCAGCTTTTAAATATCAACGAGGGCGCGGCGCGCTGGGCGGAAAAATTCGACGAGGAATTTACAGACGTTTTAACGCTCGAAGACATTATCTCGGAAAAAATCGCCGAAGCCCTGATGCCGCAGTTGACGGGCGACGAGCGCGACAAACTGAAAAAACGCGGCACGAACAGCGCCGAGGCGTTCGAACATTACCTGCGCGGGCGGCATTACTGGAACAGCTTCACGGAAGACGGTTTTGCCAAAGCGATCGTCGCTTATTACCAGGCGATCGCGTTCGACCCGAATTACGCGCTCGCTTATGCCGGAATCGCCGATTATTACAACTGGCTCGGCGTTTACGGCGTTCTGCCGTCGAAGGAATGTTTTCAGTCGGCGGTCGAAAACGCGAAACAAGCGATCGCGATCGACCCCGAACTCGGCGAAGCCTACGCCTCGCTCGCCTTTGCGCAGCACGGCGGAAATTTCGAATGGGAAGAATCTGAGCGAAATTTTCAAACCGCTTTGCGCTTGAATCCGAACGTCGCCGAAACGCACGTCTGGTATTCGATCAAATTAACGACCGAAGGACGTTTTACCGAAGGCATCAAACACGCCGAACGCGCCGTCGAACTCGATCGCCAGACGCCGTTTAACCAGCATAATCTCGGCTGGATTCAGTATTATTCGCGCCAGTTCGACAAAAGTTTGCGCCAATATCAGAAAACCGCCGAGATGTTTCCAAATTACCCGCTCGCGCATTACGGTTTAGCGTGGGTTCTGCGCTATCTCGGGCGTTTCGAAGAAGCGGTCGAACACGCCAATCTTGCGCAGCAGTTAATGAACGAGACGGTTTTTTCGCTCCACGTTCAGGGACAGACATTTGCCGCCGCCGGAATGCGCGAACAGGCGGAAGTAATTCTCGAAAAGCTCGAAAAACTCTCGGAAAAACAGTTTGTTTCCAATTTTCACACGGCGCTGATCTACGCTTTTCTGGATGAAAAGGAAAAGGCGCTCACGCTGCTCGAAGACTGCGCGCGGAAATCCGACGCGTGGCTCGTCTGGCTCGGCGTCGAACCGGGATTCGATTCACTGCGCTCGGAGCCGCGATTTAAATCCGTAATGGCGACGACGCGCAATCCGATTCTGACACGCGACGAAATAAGCGTCGAAAAGTCGAATCCGTCGATTGCCGTTTTGCCATTTAAAGTAATGAGCGCCGCGAGCGCAACCGACACGGACGACAAATTCCTCGGCGTCGGATTGGCGGACGCGCTGATCACGCGGCTTTCCAATATCCGGCGTTTCGTCGTGCGCCCGACGAGCAGCGTTTTGCGCTACGACACGGAAAACAACCCGTTTTCGGCGGGCGGCGAACTCGGCGTGGATTTTTTGATCGACGGCAACATCCGGCGCGTCGGCAAAACTCTGCGCGTCACGGTTCAGCTTCTCTCGATCGAACAGGGCACGACGCGCTGGACGCAAAGATTCGACGAAGACGTTGCCGATTTTCTGACGCTCGAAGATTCGATTTCCGAACAGATCGTCGTCGAACTGCTGCCGCAATTGACGGGCGAAGACCGCGCACAGCTCAAAAAGCGCGGCACGAACGACCCGCAAGCCTACGAGCATTACCTGCGCGGGCGTTATTTTTGGAACAAATTTACAACCGAATTATTTCCGAAGGCGTTCGAGGAATTTAACCACGCCGTCCGGCTCGACCCGAATTTCGCGCAAGCCTACGTCGGCATCGCCGATTTCTACATCTGGCTCTGCATTTTCGGCGTTCTGCCGTCGCTCGAAGCCTTTCCGAAGGCGAAAGAAGCGGCGCAGAAAGCGCTCGATCTCGACCCGCATCTCGGCGAAGCCTACACGACGCTCGCGTTTGTCGCGACGATTCACGATTGGGACTGGGAACGCGCGGAAAATCTTTTCAAACGCGCGCTCGAAATCAGCCCGAATTATTCATTCGCGCACGAATGGTATTCGAATCTGCTCGCGGCGACCGGACGATTTGACGAAGCGATTGACGCGGCGGCGCGTTCGCTCGAACTGAATCCTTTGTCGGCGCGCGGGCGCGTGATGAACGCGTGGCTGCTTTATCAAACCCGGCATTTCCGCCGCGCGACCAGCGAGGCGGAAAAAGCCGTCGAGATGGAGAAGGATTTTCCGCAGGGTTTAATGCACGTCGGCAACGCGCTCGACAAAGCCGGACGCAGCGAAGAAGCGATCGCCGCGCTGCGCGAAAGCATTCGTTTGTGGTCGGATTCGGCGCTTCCGAAATCGATGCTCTGTCACGCGCTCGTCAATGCCGGACGCGAGCCGGAAGCGCGCGAAGTTTTAAGCGAAATTCTCGCCGAAGCCGAAAAAACCTACGTAAAACCGTATTTTCTGGCGGTCGCCTACGCCGCTTTCGACGAGCGCGACGCGGCTTTCGAATGGCTCGAAAAAGCGTTTGCCGACCGCAACGAATGGCTCGTCTGGCTCGGCACCGAACCGAAATTCGACACATTGCGCGAAGACCGCCGCTATTTCGATCTGCTCGAACGGATGAATAATCCGCTTCTTCGGCAGCAAAGAAACGAGTCCACGATCATGGCGACCGAAAGCGGGATCACGATCGCCGTCCTGCCTTTAAAGACGCTCGTGACGGGAAGAACCGGCAACACGGAAGAAGAATTTTTGGGCATCGGGCTCGCCGACGCGCTCGTCACACGGCTTTCGAGCGTCAAGCGTCTGACCGTGCGCCCGACGAATTCGGTTATTCGCTCGGGTAAAAATAATCCCGACCCGTTTGCCGTCGCGCACGAAGTCAATGCCGGATTTATCGTTGACGGGCACGTCAAACGCATCGGCGACCGTCTGCGCGTCTCGGTTCAGCTCCTGAACGCGGCGGAGCAAACCGCCGTCTGGGCAAAGAGTTTCGACGAAAAATTCACCGACGTTCTAACGCTCGAAGATTTGGTTTCCGAACAGATCGCCGCCGCGCTTTTGCCGCAGCTGACCGAGGACGAACGCGAAAAACTGCAAAAGCGTCCGACCGACAACGCGAAAGCGTTCGAAGCATACATTCGCGGGCGTTATCACTGGAACAGTTTCACCGAAGAGGGCTTGCAAAAATCCCTGCTCGCTTATCACGAAGCCCTCGAATACGACCCGAATTTCGCGCTCGCCTATGCGGGAATCGCCGATTTTTACAATTTTATCTGCATTTTCGGCTCAAAATCGCCGATCCTGAGCTTTCCCGCCGCTAAAGAAGCGGCGCAGAAAGCGATCGAGCTGAACCCGAATCTCGCCGAAGCGCAGGTCGCTTTGGGCGTCACGGCGTTCGGCTACGACTGGAATTTTGCCGAGGGCGAAAGGCTTTTCAAAAAAGCTCTCGAACTGAATCCGAATTACGCCGTCGCGCATTTCTGGTACGCGCTGGTTTTATGCCTGAAAGGCGACCACGAAAACGCTCTCCGCGAGATGCGGCGCGCCGAACGCTTGAGTCCCGGCATTCCGTCGCTCATGATTATCTACGCTTTTGTTTACCGGAACGCCCGCAAATTCGATCAATCGCTCGAAAAGATTCGTCAGGCGCTCGCGGTTCAGCCGAATTATTACGTCGCCGTGCAGGGTTTCGGCTGGGTCGTCAAATGGACGAAAAATTACGACGAAGCCGAAGAAATCTGCCGGAACAGCGTCGAGCAGACGAAGCGCTTCAGTCTTCCGCTTTATGCCTACGGCTATGTTCTGGCGGTGCGCGGAAAACACGACGAAGCGCGGAAAATTCTCAAAGAAATTGAAGAACGGCGCGAAAAACAGTATCTTCCGGCGGTTTACCTGTCGCTGATTTATACCGAACTCGGCGAATTCGACGCGGCGTTCGAATGGCTCGACAAGAGTTTCGAAGAGCGCGAATTCTGGGCGATCTGGCTGCCGGTTGATCCGCGTTTCGACGCGCTCAGAAAAGACGCGCGCTACAACGATTTTATCAACCGTCTCAAGCCGCGGGACGAACCCGAAGAAGACATTCATCAATCGCACATCGCGACGCGAATTTTCCCCGTTGCGGAAACAAAAGTTATTCCGAAAATCGAGCCGCGAGCGGAAAAGCCGGTCAACGAAATCGCCAAAGAAGCGCCGGTCAACGAAAAAACCTCGCCCCGCAAGTCGCGAAAATATTGGATCGCGGGCGCGGCAGCCGTACTTTTATTCGGAATTTTGGGAGCCTTTATCTTCGGCGGTTTCAAAAAACTCGAAACCGGCGGCTACGAATTCTCGTTCGGCAAAAATCCCTCGAAACCGCCGCAGATATTTAAGCAGACGAATGTAAAAACGATTGCCGTGCTGCCGTTCGAGACCGATTCCGACTTTGAAAACGAAGAATCCTTTGCGCTCGGATTGTCGGAAGCGGTCGGGCAAAAACTCCGTCAGGTCAAGGAACTTTCGATGGGCTTGGCTTTTCTCAAGCTTAAAAACAAGCCGACGCTCGGAGAATTAGCCCGCGATTATTCGGTCGCATACGTTTTGCGCGGTCAGCTTCACGTCGAAAACGAACGTCTGATCGTTAACGCCGAACTCGTTAATACGGCGGACGGAAAAGTCGTCTGGTTAGAGAAATTCGACGAAAACGTCAATAATTTTCAAAATTTGCAGACGGCGATTTCCGAACGCGTTTTAAAGGCTCTGACGATCGAGCTTTCGGCAAACGAGCGCCAGCAGATTTCGAAAAATTCGACGGAAAACAACGAAGCCTACCAGCTTTATCTGGTCGGGCGCTACCAATTGTCGAACCGGAGCGCGGCGAACCTCAATAAAGCGATCAAAACGTTTGAAAAAGCGCGCAGCCTCGACCCGAAATTCGCGCTCGCTTATGCGGGTTTGGCTGACGCTTACGCCTTGCTTAATCTTTACCAGATTCCGCCGCCTGCCGACGCCTACGATAACGCCAAGCAGAACGCGCTCAAGGCGATCGAGCTTGATCCGAATTTAGCCGAAGCGCACGCGTCTTTAGGCTATGTTTTATTTTATCACGAGCATAAACGCGAAGAAGGCGTCAAAGAACTTTCCCGCGCGATCGAATTGAATCCCGGCTATTCGGCGACTTATCACTGGCTTTCGCTGATGCTTTCGGCGATGGGCAGACACGACGAGGCGATTCGCAACGCCCAAAAAGCGGTCGAACTCGAACCGCGTTCGGCGATTATTCAAACCTCCGCCGGACTCGTTTATTTTTATGCCCGAAAATACGACGAAGCATTAAAAGCGACCGATAAAGTTCTGGAAACCAACGAAGGTTTTGTGCCCGTCTATAAAACGAAACGAGTGGTTTTCGAAGCGATGGGAAATTACAGCGCGGCGCTGACGGCGTATCAAAACGAGCGGATTTACAGCGAAAACACGGACGAAGACGACGAAGGCTGGCTGATGATCGCCGCGCAGGTGCAGGCAGTCGGCGGCAATCGCGACGAAGCGCTCGCGAATCTAAAACGTGCCGGCGAAAATTCTTTCGTGAAAAAAAATCCCGCCTCTTTCGCATTCGAGATCGCTGCCGGCTACGCGCTGCTCGGCGAAACCGAACAGGCGCTCGAATGGCTGAAAAAATCGAAGGAAGTAAGCGGCTACGGATTCAGTTTCATACAAGTTGACCCGCGCCTCGACAAGATTCGCAGCGATCCGCGATTCGCCGAACTTTCGAAATAGAAATAAATATTTAACGCAAAGACGCAAAGATTTTTCAAAAAGTTTTGGGAATTGGGAATGCTGTCAATGTTTCAGAATTACTTGCGCAGCGATTAATAATTACAAAAACAACTTTGCGCCTTCGCGTCTTTGCGCCTTTGGGTTGAAAAATTTATTAACTGCTCGTCCGCTGTTTCCAGCTTTGCGGATTCGTGCCGTCGTCGAGCCGCACCATCGAAATCGCGCCCGGCGAAGGACAAACGAGCGCGCAGAGATTGCAGCCGACGCATTCCTTTTCGTCAACGACCGGATAACGATTTTCGTCAAAGTCGAAACACTGGTGCGCGCCGTCTTCACAGGCGACGTAGCAGAGGTTGCACTTGATGCAGTTTTCGTTGTTGACACGAGCGACGACCTTGTAATTCAAATCGAGATTTCCCCAATCCGTCATGCGATCAACGCTCTTGCCGATAATTTCGTTGGCGCTCAAAAAGCCCTTTTCGTCGAGGTAATTGTTCAAGCCGTCGATCATATCCTCGACGATGCGGTAGCCGTAATGCATCACGGCAGTACAAACCTGCACGTTGCCCGCGCCCAAAAGCATAAATTCGACCGCGTCGCGCCACGTGTTAATTCCGCCGATGCCCGAAATCGGGATATTGAATTCCGCGTCGCGCGCGAGCTCGGAAACCATATTGAGCGCGATCGGTTTGACCGCCGTGCCGCAGTAGCCGCCGTGCGCCGCCTGTCCGTTAACGTTCGGGTAAGGAATCATCGAATCGATATCGACGCCCATCACGGAATTTATCGTGTTGATCAAAGAAACCGCGTCCGCGCCGCCTTTCTGCGCCGCGCGTCCGGGCGGCACGATGTGCGAAACGTTCGGCGTCAGCTTAACGATCACCGGCAAGGTCGAAACTTCCTTGACCCATTCCGTCACCATGCACGTATATTCGGGAACCTGTCCCATCGCCGAACCCATACCGCGTTCCGACATGCCGTGCGGGCAGCCGAAGTTCAGCTCGAACCCGTCGCAGCCCGTGTCCTGCGCTTTTTTAACGATTTCGTGCCACGCCTCGCGCTTCGATTCGACCATCAAAGAAACGATCACCGCGTTGTTCGGATATTTCTTTTTGCACTCGTAAACTTCTTTTAAGTTTACTTCGAGCGGTCGGTCGGTAATCAGCTCGATGTTATTTAAACCGATCATCCGCATCGCGCCGTGATCGATCGAAGCGAGCCGCGACGAAACATTGACGATCGGCTCGCCGAGAGTTTTCCAAACCGCGCCGCCCCAGCCCGCATCGAACGCGCGTTCGATCATCGGACCCATATTCGTCGGCGGCGCACTCGCGAGCCAGAATGGATTCGGCGATTTGATCCCTGCGAAATTTACATTTAAATCTGCCATAAAATTTTCTACCAGCCTATTTCGAAAAAATTTGAGCGGCGAGGCGAGTATATCAAAACAATAACCAAAAGCTGTTTTAGAATACTTTTGAGATTGTGCGATCCGTTATTTTGATTTTCGTCTGTTTTGGTATTTCGTTAGTCCGCAATCTGCGCTGCAAAAACATCTCTCATTTTTTCCGAGGGATTTTTAAACGAATTATGAACTATCGGTAAGATTTTATCAATACGCATCTACGGGCTTAAACATTTATATTAGTGAATTTTTCAGGGGATATAAGGACTTGCGTTTGAAGAAGGAAATTGACCGGCGGCGTGAATCGAACGGTTCGATTCACGCCGCCGGATTGGCATGATAAACCCGAGACTATTTACCTGCGCTGCATACCCGCAATCACAAAAGTCGGTCGGTTATCCATATCTTCGATAATCAAGGTTCGGTCGCCGCCGCCCTGTGAAACGCCGGGCGCGAGACGCGCGCCGTCGGAAAAGCCCGCCGTGAAATTAACGCGAACTTCTTTAGTCTGCTGCCAGAGCCAGGCGATTTCCCGTCCGTCAACCGAAATCGTCATATAATGTTCGCGGTATTGATCGGCGTTGTCCGCCCACGGTATCCAAAAATCACCGCGATAAACGCTGTTCGGAGCAATTTCAACCGTCTGCGTATCTGCCTGAAACGGCTTTTTGTCCATTTTATAGACTTTGACCAGGCAGGGAGTGTCGTTTCTTATTTCCTTGAAACTCGTCACGCCCCTTGTGGTTTCGGCAAACCATCTGCCGACATCATCTTTGCTTGTGCCAAGATATTGTTTGGCAAGTCTTTCGATTTCGTGTTCTCTATTTTGGTCGTTGGTATATGCTTGCGGAGTCGTATTGACCGTGCAGCCTCCCTTTTGGGCGTTCACCGAGATGCAGGTCACCGCGACAATCATAAGTATCAAATAAATTTTCCCAGTTTTGTTTTTCATAAAAAATTCTTTCTCTCCATAAATATTTTAGAACCTTGGAGCATTCGATTTTTCGCTTCCGGAAATTGCTTTCTTTTTCCGAAGCTTTTAGCTAAAATTCAAGCTATTAGGTTTTGCAGAACTTGAACAGCCGTTTTTAAGCCAATCGAATTTTCGCTCCGAAAGCAAATTTACTTTGGAGGCGAAAAAATGTCTTTAGATTTAACTTTAATTTACCCTCAATTTAATTTTGAGATGACTAAACCACGCAGTCAAAACGTTTACGAGTTTGAAGATTTCCGGCTCGATGCCGCTCATTTATTGCTTTACCAGAGCGGGCAAGAGATTTCGCTTGCGCCGAAGGTCGTCGAAACGCTTTTATTTTTGGTTGAGAACAGCGGAAAAGTCGTCAGCAAAGACGAATTGATGGAAAAGGTTTGGGCTGATTCGATTGTCGAAGAAAGCAATCTCTCGCAGAATCTTTTTCGTTTGCGAAAAATTTTAGGCGAGACGAAAGACGGCAAGCCTTTTATCGAAACTCTGCGGCGGCGCGGTTATCGTTTCGTGCCGGAAGTAAGCGTCGCCGGAGTTGACGAAGAAGTTTCAAACCCGGAACTTAACGGGCTTTCCAATAAAAATTTTATTTTTGCCGACATAAATTCGACTAACGGCGAAATTCCCGACGCAATAACGAAAATATCTGCCGACGAGACTCGAAACTTATCGTCCGAAAACGAAATTCAAAATCTTTCTCCGCATATTTCCCGAACGCCGCGCCGGAAATCTCCGAGCCGCGCGATTTTGCTTTTTAGTTTTGTTGCACTCATTACTATCGGTTCGCTTGGTTTTGCGCTCCGCTCCGGTTGGCAGCCAAAGCAATCAAATTCATCGGATCAGAGATTAACCGAAAATCAATTTGACTCATTTTCTCAAAGCTCGTCGTTGACTAACTCGGACACCCCGCTACCGATGAAATTATATCTGCAAATGTCCGAAGCCGAGCAAATGGCTTTTATTCGAGAGAAAAAGCGGCAGGTCGAAAATCTTATCGAAGCCGAGCCGATTGATTTGAGCGACGAAGAAATAAGCGCGATAAAGACAGAGATTGACGATTACGTCGAAGAAACCCAAAGCCTTTCACAGAAGCCTTTCGAGGAAGGCTTGCGGGTTATCTACGGACGCGCCAGTCAATTTGTGCCCGTTGTCAGGCGGTCTTACGCGGCGCGCCGCGTTCCGCCCGCTCTGGGAATTTATCAAGCGATGATTGAAAGCGAATATCACGATTGTCTCAAATCTGGCAACGGTGCAGTCGGACTGTTTCAGTTTTTGCCGGCGACGGTGCGGAAATACGGTTTAACGCCGAAGGATTTTTGCAACGTCGAGAAACAATCAAATGCCGCCGCAATGTATATGTCGGATTTAATCAGTGATTTCGATGACAAAACCTTAGCTCTACTGGCTTTCAATGTCGGCGAACAAGGGATACGCGATTACCTGCGGCAACTACGCGAGCTCGGCATCACCCAAAGGAATGCTTGGACTGTTTATCGAAACGCCGGAAATTTGAAACCGCAATTATCGACTGATGGAAGCAGCTACGTCCCGAGATTTTACGCCGCGACGATAATCGGTGAAAACCCGCAAAATTTCGACCTTTCCACGCCTCCGCTCTCGACGTTGCAATAATTAAATCATTCTTTTTCACAATTGCCGGTTTATTCGAGAGACTTGAGACGCGCGCCCGCGTTATCAATAATTTAATGTGCGGGCGTTTTTTCAAAAACGGGAACTCGCACGCCCGCAAATTCCACCTTTTCTCCGGTTAGGGTTTGATGAATGCCCTGCGCCGCGAGTTTGCCCATCTGCGCGGCATCGACCGCTTCCGCGCCGCCGTTGACGCAGTCGCCGCCCGCGAAAATTTTCGGGTTTGAAGTCTGCATTAAATCATTGACCGCGACGCGTCCTTTTTCGTCCGTCGCGACGCCGATTTTTTGAAAAAATCCGGTCTGCTTCTGTTGCCCGATCGCCTTGATGACCATATCGCACGGCACGTCGAAAACCTCTCCTGAGCCGTCCGTTTTTTGACAGCGCAGCGCGGCGACTTGACCATTGCCCAGGATTTCGAGCGGCGCGGTCTGCCAGAGAAATTCGACGGCGTCTTTTTTCGCCAGATCGTATTCGTATTCGTAGGCGGGCATCTCCTTCGATGTTTTGCGGTAAACCAAGAGAACGCGCTCTGCGCCGAGGCGTTTCGCCTGCGTCACGGCATCGATCGCCGTGTTGCCTGCGCCGATCACGGCGACCGTTCGCCCGACCGGAATCTTTGTCCATTCACGCGTCTTGATGCGTTCGATAAACGCGAGCGCGTCGAAAACGCCCGGTAGATATTCGCCGTCAATTCCTAAATCATTCGTCGCGCCAAGCCCGACGCCGACAAAAAGCGCGTCGTGTTTCGTCATCAAATCCGCGCCGTCCGCCGCGTTGTAAGCGACGAGCCGCGGCGTATCGTCCGCTAATTCACCCGCCAGCGCGGGCGGCGGCGGCATCACGACGATTTCCGTATTTAATTGAAATTCGACGCCGAGCCGCGCGATCTGTTCGGCTTCCTTGACCGACACGGCTTGCGACATTTTATATTCCGCCATGCCGTATGTATCGAGCCCGCCGGGAAGCTGTTTTTTATCGTAAACCGTTACTTCGTAGCCCATCCGCGCGAGATACGCGGCGCACGAAAGTCCTGCCGGACCGGCGCCGATAATGCCGACCGATTTGCCGTTCGGCGCGGCGGCGGCAAAAATCTGTTTATCCTTCGCCATCGCGAAATCGGTCGCGTAACGCTGCAAACGACCGATTTCGATGGGTTTATCCATCAAAGTTTTTTCGACGCACGCGCCTTCGCACAAAACTTCCACCGGACAGACGCGCGCGCAGGTCGCGCCGATCGGATTGGCATCGAAAATCACGCGCGCCGAACCGAGAAGATTGCCCGACGCGATCTTTTTGATAAACGAAGGCACGTCGATATGCGTCGGACACGCCCGCGCGCACGGCGCATCGTAGCAGTAAAGACAGCGATTCGCCTCGAAAAGCGCTTCAGCTTCGGTCAACGGCGGATTGATCTCCGAAAAGTTTTGTTCGATTTGTTCGATTGAAATTTCAGCCATAATTTTATTTATTTTGGTCGTGTCGCGCTTTCAACTCGCCCATCGCTTTTGCAATTTCGTCAAAGTTCGTCGCCGGATTTTGAGGCTGCGCTGTCCTGATTTCGCCGTCGAATTTAACTTGCGTCGGAGCTGAGTTTATCAATTCCCAAATTCCCTCGCGGTCGTAAATAAGTGGCGGAATGATTGCTTTGCCGTCGGCGAAAACGAGTTCGAGCTGATTGTCTTCCGTTTTGCGGCTGACGCCCGCGACGCGCGTTATTTTCGAAACGTGGTCGACGTAATAAAGATTTTCCCACAAAAATCTTTTCCCGAGAGAAGATTTGACGCCCGCGACGTCGAGTGACTTGACGAATTTCTGCTGCGTTAACACGCCAAGCAGAACGATGACGGCTGGCGGAAGCAGCATCACGCCGCCGCAAAGCATCACACCCGACCATTTCAGTTCGCCGGTCTTGTCCTGCAGCTTTAGAAAGATGAATCCCGCAACAATTAAAAGCGGCACGCTCAATAGCAGCAGATAAACAAGCGTTCGTGCGCCGCGCGAACCAAACCGCAGCTTGATTTCGACGGGTTGCGCAAAAGTTTGTTTCGCCCAATTAACAACCGGTTGGTTATAAAATTGATTCACTTTTTTTAATTAATCCGCGACGATTGCGCCGTAAGCGTCAGGGCGACGGTCGCGGAAAAACTGCCAGGTGTTGCGCACTTCCTTAATTTTGTCCATGTCGAGATCGGCGACGACGAGTTCGTCCTTGTCGCGCGAAGCCTCGGCGATGATCTGCCCGCGCGGATCGCAGAAATACGATTGCCCGTAAAATTCGCCAATATTCCACGGCGCTTCCATGCCGACGCGGTTGATCGCGCCGACGAAATAACCGTTCGCGACGGCGTGTGCGGGCTGCTCCAATTTCCAGAGATATTCCGACAATCCGGCGACCGTCGCCGAAGGATTAAAGATGATCTCCGCGCCGTTCAAACCCAGACAACGCGCGCCTTCGGGAAAATGGCGGTCGTAGCAAATATAGACGCCGATCCGCGCAAACGCCGTGTCGAAACACGGATAGCCGAGATTGCCGGGGCGAAAATAGAATTTTTCCCAGAAACCGGGCGCGACGTGCGGAATATGCGTCTTGCGATACTTTCCGAGATATTTGCCGTCGGCGTCAATCACGGCGGCGGTGTTGTAATAAATGCCCGAAATTTCTTCCTCGTAGATCGGCACGATCAAAACCATGCCTTTTTCTTTGGCGACCGACTGCATCATCTGCACGGTCTTGCCGTCGGGCACTTTTTCGACCGCTTCGTACCAGCGCGTCTGCTGTTCGGCGCAGAAATAAGGCGTCGTAAAAATCTCCTGAAAACAAAGCATCTGCACGCCCTGATTTGCCGCGTCCTCGACCATTTTCATCTGATGCTCGATATTCGCCCGTTTAATTTCCTCGATCGGCTTTTCGACGTCGCCGACATTGCGCGCTTGAATAAGTCCGCATTTAACTATTCTCGACATAATTTTTCCTCTTTTTAATCTTGCCGCGGATGAACGCGGATTTCGCTGATTTATTTAGATTTATTTGATTTTACAGATTTTAGAACTCGGATTTTAGCAAATAACGAAATCTTTTCCTATCCGCGAAATCCGCGTTCATCCGCGGCTAAAAATTATTTCCCGCTAAATTTCGAATCATCAATCGCGATGTTGGTTTTGACGTCCAAAATCCGGCGCGTCCAGCGAATGTTCGGGACGGCAAATTTTACCACAGTCGGCAGTTTTACGCCGCTAAAATCTTTGTATTCCGTGTAATCAACCTGAAAAGTAAAAGCACCCAAAACCGTCGGCGTTTCGGCAGTGCGGCGCACGAGCAAGCCGCTCGACGGATCGAAATAAAGTTTTTCGAAACTTCCGCCGCTGGCAGACGATAAAACGTAAATCTCTTGCCCTTCGATTCTCTCGACCGCGTGAAAATCCAGTTTCGCGTAAACGCCGCGCAGATCGGGATTGACAAAAAGCTGCGCCTCGCGTTTGATCTGTTCGATTTCGTCGGGTTTCAATTCGATCCGCGAACCGTTCCCGAATTTTGCGGCAAGTTTGCCGTCGTAGATTTCACGAATGACATAATCGCCGTACTGCTTTGAAGGATAAACGGTTTCGACCGACATTTGAGCGCCTTTTTGTAAAATCGTTTCGTCTTCAAACGTCTTGCCGTCCGGCTCGATTCTTTGCGCTTTGATCTGCCGCGAAGTTATTTTCTCAAGGCTTGCGCGCCCGCCGAGCGCCGTTTCATATTTTGCGAGAATTTCGTCAACCGACGGCTTTTTCTCGGGCTGAACGAGGCGCGGCGCGCGCGGAACCGGAATTAAAGGAATCATGGATTGCGGCATCGGCTTGCCCTGATGACACGTCGCGCAGGTGATCTCCGCCCGAGAGTCGAAATAATTTTTGTTCATTTCAAACGTCATTCTGAGCATCTGCCGCGCAATATCCTTATGCTCGAAGCCTTCCTTTTCATAATCGCCGTCGTTCGAAGCGTGACAAAATTTGCAGTTGACGCCTAAACTTGCCGACATCATATTCATCACCTTGCCCATCTGGTCGGCGGGCATCTCGTTCAAAACCTTGATGCTTTTAAACTTCTGTCCGGCAGTTTCAACTTTCGTTTGCGTCGAGCCTTTAGCGACAAGAAAAACAGCCGTGAAAAGCGCGAATGTGAAAATCGTGAGGATTTTAAGTTTTGTTTTCATATTGTTCCGCCCCAGATGAAAGCGGATTTGGCTGATAATGGTCTATTAATCTGGATAACCTATTTCTTCAATATCCTCTTGTAAATCTTTGATTGAAATATCTTCATTCAAACTTTTTAGTATTTCACTTGTTAAAATTTGATGTTCGTAGACATATTTTACCGATGAAAGCGGAATTTCTTTTTCAAAATAATATTCTGCCCATTTTTGATACGTTAAAGGATTATTATCTAAAATCGCCAGCAGTTCATTCATTCCGTCCGGGTCGTTTCCTTGCGGGTAATTAATCTCCCCTATCTGCCAAGTTGAATCTGAAAATCTTCGCCAAATGCAAAATGTCGTGCTTTCCAATGAAAATGCAGGTTCAGACAAGAAACTTTTGAATTCAGTCGGCACACTTTCGAAAATACCTGTCCAGACTTTAATAGGCTGATTGACGTGTGGACTCATCGAAGATTCATGAGCAAAAGCTTTAATAATTGCTCCTTGTAAATCAAACAAAATAAAATAATCGTCGCCCGAACCATCACGCATTGATGCCACTTTTTCTTTTTCAGACCATTTTGAATTGAACGAATAATACCTGTTTTCCCAATCTGGTGAAATTATCGCATCCAACATTGCCAAAGATTGAGAAAGTTTTTTCAATGTCTCAACATCAGGCAATTTTGATAAAATTTCTCTCATAAAATCTGCGCTTATCCTCGTAAATCTGCGGCTAAATTTTCTTTCTACGACATCCAATTTATTCCCGCTTCCGCGTTCCATTTGGTCGTCGTTTTTTTGAGCTTCGTCCAGAATTCGATTGAGCTTTTACCCGTGATGTCGTTTGCCCCGAAACGCGATTCGTTCCAGCCGCCAAAACTGAACGGTTCGCGCGGGACAGGAACGCCGATGTTGACGCCGATCATTCCCGCCGAAGCGTGTTCCATCACGTAGCGCGCCAGACCGCCGCTGTTCGTAAAGACCGAAGCGGCGTTGCCGTACGGGTTCGCGTTTTCGATTTTTAAGGCTTCGTCCAAAGTTTCGGTGCGGATGATCGAAATCACGGGACCGAAAATTTCTTCCTTCGCGACCGCCATTTCAGGCGTTACGTAATCGATCACGGTCGGACCGACGTATGTGCCGTCTTCCTTACCTTCGACTATTGCACCGCGACCGTCAACGAGAATCTTCGCGCCCGCGCGTTCGGCTTCCGTGATGTAATTTTCGATGCGCTCTTTTGCCTCGCGCGAAATCACCGCGCCGAGGTTTTTGCCGGGAACGATCTTCAGAGCTTCCGTGCAGATTTGTTCGATGATCGGATTGACATCGCCGACCGCGAGCATCGCCGACGCCGCCATACAGCGCTGACCGGCGCAGCCCGACATCGAAGCTGTCACGTTCGAAGCGGTCATTTGCGGATTCGCGTCCGGCAAAACGAACAGGTGATTTTTCGCGCCGCCGAGCGCGATGCAGCGTTTAAGGGCGTGCGTCGATTGTTGATAGACGAGCTTTGCGACGCGCGTCGAACCGACAAAGCTGACCGCTTCGATGTCTTCATGCGCGCAGATCGCTTCGACGATTTCTTTGCCGCCGTTGACAACGTTAAAAACTCCGTCCGGAAGTCCGGCTTCTTTTAATAATTCCGCCATTCTGAGACACGACAGCGGAACTAATTCCGAAGGCTTCATAATCATCGTGTTGCCCAGAACGAGCGCGTTCGGCATCGTCCAGTTCGGCACCATCAAGGGAAAATTAAACGGCACGATCGAGGCGACGACGCCGAGCGGAAAATGTTCCGTGCGGCATTCGACGCCTTTGGAAACTTCGAGAATCTCGCCCGAAACGAGCTGCGGCATCGAACAGGCAAACTCCGTCAGTTCGATTGATTTTTCGACTTCCGCCTTCGCCTCGTCCAAGGTTTTGCCGTTTTCTTCCGCGACGAGCGCCGTCAATTCGTCAGAATTCTTTTCGAGCAGAAAACGGTAGCGGAAGAAAATCTGCGCGCGCTCTTTGATCGGCGTCTGGCTCCATTTTGGAAAAGCGTTTTTCGCCGATTCGACTGCGGCGTTTAACTCTTCCGCGCCCGACATCGGAACCGTCGAGAGCAAACTGCCGTCAACCGGCGAGACGACGTCCATTGATTCGTGCGAAAGGCTTTCGTGAAATTCGCCGTTGTAATAATTTTTAACTGCTTCGTATTTCATATTTTTGCTTCAATTAAATTGATAGATAGGTTTTTTATAATGATATCGTTTCGATTTTATCATTGATTACAGATTTTCCCCGCTCAATTTTCGAGCGTCGCGCGCGGCATCTGCGCAAGTAAATCGAAAACTTCGTCCGCGTTTTTGACGCGCTGCGGAATAATCCACGCCGCTTCGCCGCCGTCGAAAGCGAGTTCGATGCGCCAGACGTATTTTTGACGCGTCCGGACATTAAAATCAACGAGCGTGACGACGCCGCGAAATTCATTCCACGCAAAACGCCGCCCGTCGCCGCGCGTGATGCCCGATTCGTCGAATTCGCGCACGGCTTGGCGCCTGGCGCGAATCATCAGAAAAGCGATGACGAGGAGAATCAAGAATAAAGCCGCCGGAAATAAAATTCCCTGAACGATGATCGTCGTCGAATTAGCGTACGGGCTGCGGATGGTTTGGAGAAAAATCAGCAAAGCCATTCCGCCGAAAAAGATCGTCAGAAACGCGAAAAGCACGTCGTAAAGTCGTTTATATTTTACTTCGACGCGGCTCGCCGGGATCGAAATCGTTCGCCGGTCAAGCGGCGCGTATTCCGGCTTTATGTTCCGATTTTTGAACGCGCCGACGAACAAACGCAGCGCATTAGCGAAGAAAAGCAAACTGACGACCGAGCAAATCGCGCCTTCCAAAATGCCGCGCTCTTTCGAATAATAAGCCGTTCCGTTGAAACACCAGTAAACCCAGACGGCGGCGGCGATCGATGGAATCAGAAAAATCAAACCGGCGAAAATCTTAAATGACGGATCGGCGGAAAGTTTCGGGCGATTGATTGGCGGGTTCGGATTAATCATCGGTTTTTATGTTTGCTTTGTCTTTTAACTCTTTGACTACCGGATTGTCGGCGAAAACCTGAAAGCCGTTGAGCTTCGGCGTGAAAACGATTTCGCGTCCGAATTCCGAATCGCTTTTCAGATAAATCGTCACGGGTCGCGTTCTGTACCATTTGATTTGAGTAACGTCGCCGATATTCGAAACGGGAATTTTAATTTCTTTACGGTAATTCGAAACGTATAAAAATTCATCGTCAACCGAGACTTTTTTATAGCGCATCAGCGTCCGGCTCATGATAAATATTCCGAAAGCGATAAAAAGCGGCACGATCAAGAGCGGCAAAATTCCGGCGTCGCGAATATTTAAGATAATCATCACGATCATCTGAATAAAGGTAATACCGAGGAAACCCGGCAAAATTATTTTCAGGAAAAAAGTTTGTTTCGATGATATTTGGCGTTTCATTCGGTTGAAAAATTATTTACTTAATCACGCGCCCGGGACGGTTTCCAGGCTAAGCCTTGCGCATAAAGCTCGAAACATTCGGAACAGAGGTTTTCACGCGGAATATTTTGATCGCGTCGCTCGATCCAGCCGATAATATTCATTTCGTCTTCCGAAATTTTTTCGCACAAAGCCTGCATAAAATTCCAGACGCCGCCGACGTGTATCAACGAATCGGGATTGTTCAACTCTTTCAAAACCGCCGGAAAATGCCCCATAAACTTTTGCGAACTTGAATCCGCTGCTTCAACTTAATGCTTCAATTTGCGCCTGAAAATCTTTGGCGTAAATCGCCTTGCTTTCGCCGGATTCCGAGATGCTAAAATACAAACTGCCGCCTTCTTTAAAATCCTTCATTTCGCTCCATTTTATTCCTTCGACAAGAGCGCGGCTGAGCACCGTGTTATAAAACGGTTCGAGCGGCGTGTTGCCGTCAATGTCGCCGCTTTCCGCATCTTGAATTCTGTCGCTCATAAAATTTCCGCTAAACAGGTTTTAGAAAATCGATTTTCGACTTTCGACATTTTCCGCCGTGTTTATTAATAGCCTCCGCGCATCGTGCTTCCTTCATCTTCCGCCGAAACTCTAAAATTCGGATATTTTTCGGCGATTTCTCTAAAACTCTTGTAATAATAATCGTTGACCGTTACCGATTCGAGCCCGTTCGGTTTCGCGACGAGCGGTTCGATCTGCGCGGGCGTGATCTTGCCCTGATATAGCCGAAGACGTTTTAAGTTCGGGATCAGTTCGGTATTTTCCGGCAGCGCAGGCATTCCGCGCATATTAATATATTTCAGGCTTTGCAGTTTCGAAGATTCTATCGGAAATCGTTTGAAATCGCGATTATCGCATAAATCGAGTTCCTCTAAATTTACGAGATTACCGAATTCTGCCGGAAATTCGCTAAATTTATTAAACGCAAAACGATACGCATCGACGCTGAAACTCAAATGCGTGAGATTTGGCAAAACTCCGATTTCGGGCGGAATCTCGCGAATTTCGCAATTTTTGAATTCAAGCCTGACCAGATTCGGAAATTTGACGAGCATCGGGAAAGTCGCCGCGAGATCGAGATTCTTACAAAAATCGAACTTCAAATTTTCGAT
Source organism: Acidobacteriota bacterium (assembly GCA_031411895.1). Lineage (GTDB taxonomy): Bacteria > Acidobacteriota > Blastocatellia > Pyrinomonadales > Pyrinomonadaceae > JAFDVJ01. The sequence continues at coordinate 59,427 of JANOBZ010000042.1, forward strand.
CTGCGCGATTGCGAATATCTCAGGCGGCGGCGTTTTAATATCGCCGCATTGATAAATCGGAACTCCGGCGGGCGTTCTGCCGATGCTTGTGCCGGGATATTTTGAGCCCTTTAGATTGAGCGCTTTGATTTTCGGATTTGTGTAAAAACCCGCTAATGTTTCGTTCATTTTAATTTCTCCGACCGCGCGTTTTTGTTATACGGAAACCGCTTCGAATCCGCATTGCCGAAGAAGCGGCTCGATCGCCGCCGCAAGCCCGAGAACATCGCTTTTCGCTCCTTCGAAGCGAAAATAAAGCGCCGCCGTCCGGTTGTCGAGATTCTTGCATAATTCGAAACTGACGATCAATTCGGCATTTGACCGAATGTGGCGCAAAAGATTGCTGTGAATGCTGTTGACGCCGATGCGCGTGTTGTTTTTCGAGTTCAGGTAATGAAAACGGCGAATTTGCAGATACGCGCCGCGCGCATTTTCGACGACGCTTTCGGCTAACTCGCTCATTCCATTCGGCTCGAATCTGAGCAAAGTTACATAATCGCCGGTTCCCTGAAAATCTTTGAGAAGCGGCACGATCGTCTCGAAAAACGGCGCGATCGACGCGTCGAAATTAACCGCGCCGACTCGATTGATCGTCAGATTCAAATCAAAATCGCCGTCCGCCGTTTGCGACATTCCGAAATCCGCCAGATTATCCTGCTGCCTGCGGGCTTCGGCAGTCGCCGTCGTCTGAAATGAAGCGTCAACGTCCGCCTGAAATTCCGTCGCCGAAACCTTTCTGATTTCGCCGTTTTCGGAAGCGATAAAAAACATATAAACATTGTCGTCGTCCGCCGCTGTCATATCGCTCCATTTAGTATTTCGCGCCGCTTCGGGTTCGAAAAGTTTCGTCGAATAATCCGTCACCACATAGAACGCGCCTTCGATGTTTTCCGAACGCCCGCCCGACATTTCGCGTTCGATTTTTCTCAAGTGTTCCGCCTTTACGTCTCCGTCAGCAACCCAATCCGACGGCACTCGCCAAAACAAATGGGTCGTATAAGGCGCGGGAATAATGTCCGCCGAAGGCAGCATTAAGCCTTCTTTGACAACGAATTGCAGAGTTTCGACCGACGGTTTTGGGGCAGCTGTTTTCGGCGGGTTTATTTTGGCGAGATGTTCATTGATCGGGCGAAGCTGTTTGAGCGGAATAAAAAAACCGTCGCTTTCCGTATCGGAATTAAACCAGATTCCGTAAGCGCCGTGCGCAATAAAACCTTCGAGATACCGGATAATATTCGCCGTCGGCATCGTCAGAATCCGAGCCGAACCGTCCGCTTCGGTGAGATTATTTTCCCTCGCAAATCGCATCAGACGCCGCGTATCGGTAAACGCTCTGACCATCGGCTGATTGTCCGCATACCGCGCATTCGAAGCGACATACGGATAAACATTCGGCAGCTCGCCGCGCGAGATAAAATGCCATTCGGAAAGCGCGAAAGCCGCGCCGAACAGCGCGTTCAAATCTTCCATCTCGCTGGTTAGCGTCGCTCTTACCGATAGTTCGTCAAAATTCACTTCGCTTGTCATAATCTTGTTTCTCTTTGATTTTGTCGCTCGCCCGACCAAAACTTAAATCATTATTTGCGCGGGTAAATTTTCGCTCATAGACCTTCCGTTTTAGTAGCCCATCTGGTTCTGCCGTTCCATGTTTTCTTCGTGTTGAGAGGTTTGTATCTCGTCTATTTCGTTCGCTTTTTCAAAGAATTCAGGCGGCAGAAGCGGCGCGATCTTTGAATACGGCGGGTCGCGGTCAATAAAATTTTCAAACATCTTGAAAACGCGGTAAGCCGAAAATTCATCGCGAATCGAATCGGAAAAATCGACCAGCTCGGCGAACAGACTTTTGAGCATTGCGGGCTGCGTCTCGGCGCGGACAAATTCGGAAATACTCGTGTAAAAATCCAGATAAAACTGCCGCCATTTGAGCGGAATTTCCTTTGCTTTAAGCTCGATATTTTCGCGGGCGAAATGCTTTTTCATAATGATAAGAGCGTATTGCGCCTGCGCCGCTTCGCCGCGTGATTCATTGAGCCACGCGCGCATTTCCGGCAATTTTTCCGGCTCGTTCCATGCCTCAATGAGCGATTCATCGAGAAATTCGTTTCCTTCGATGATCGAAATAATTTTTGGCAGCGCGGCATTTTCAGGAAGCTGTATTTCTACGTTTTCCTCGTAACCGAAAGCGCGCGCCGCGTCGAGCGGAAAATGTTCGTTCGACGGTTTCAAAAGCGCTTCGGTGTAAACGGGCAGAATCTTGAAAAAATACCACTGACCGCAGCGATGGCATTTGTAAAATCTTTCGGAATTGTGACGATTTGATTCCGGCGACAGATACGCGACGAACTGCAAATCACGCGCGCGGCAGGTTAATTCCACTTGCTGCAAGTTAAAATTACAGCGCCCGTTTTTCCAGCTCAAATCTTCGCCCGCGTAGCCGTAAAGGCGCGCTTCTGCGATCGTTAACGGGATATCGCCGCGCGAACCGAGACCGTTCCAGAGCGGCGCCTCGATCTTGAAATACTTGTCGGTAATTGACCAGCCTTCTTCGGTGTCGAAAAACCCGGACGGATAATAAATCGCGCTGTATTGCTGTTTGAAAAAGCCGCCGCAGACGCGGCACCGATAAATAGCTTCCTTATCCGTAAGTTCGCCGTCGGAGTCGTGGTCTTCGACGAAAATTTTGACGACGATCAAATCCGCCGTTTCGCATCGCTCCCAGAATTTTTTCTTGCAGTAAAATGAATATGCGTCGCCGCTCATAGATTTTCACGAAACGTTTTGCCGCGAGTGTCGGCAAATATCCTGTTCATTTATTGGTTAAGACATTTTCGAAAAAACCGTTTTGCCGCACTAATTCTCGCGTCTTAAGAGGTCGAACAATCTTTCAGCCGCCGCAAGATTTTATTTTTTACCCGACTTCTTCAATTTTTTACTGACTCTTGCTACTTTTTCCTCAGCGTTTTCCTCGACTTTTTCTTCGTCAGGGACGGCGGAAATTTCCGCCTGTTCTTCGTCAAACGGCGGCGGAAACGCCATCGTAAAAATCCAGTACGTCCAAAATGAAACGCCTAAACCGACAAACCACGCGTAATCGTAAAGAAACTTGAGCGGCTCGACGACCAGCCCGACCCAGGCGCAGAAACAGCCCAAAAGCGTTGCCAGACAAGCCCGCCAATTCGCGCCTTTTTTTGTCAACACGAAACCGAGAAAAGCAAAAACGGCAACCATCGCGAGCAAAATCACGATATTTACTGTCGCGCCGGTAACGTAAGCGAGTCGCAGTTTAACGTCTAACAGCGAGTGTAAAAAGTATCCGAAGATGCCGAAAAAAAGAACGACCGAACTTTTAATAACCGGATCAATCGTTTCTTCGAACGAAAAAACGCCTTTTTGTCGATATAGATCGGCGAGCTTCAGATTTTTATTGCGAATCAGCCAGTAATCGGCGATCAGGACGCCGGCGATCGAGCCTAAGCCGCCCGAATAGCCCAAAAGCCAGCTGAAAATATATCCGCTCGGGTCGGCGAGCAATTTCCACGGCATCATCAAAATTCCGATAATGCCGGTAATCAAGCCGCCGGTGCGGAACGAGATCCATTTCGGGAAAGCGTTCGCAAAATCGTTTGCCGGCGAAACGACATTCGCCGCGATATTGACCGAAAGCGTCGCGACGACGATCGTAAACATCGAAATCGCGACCACGACAGGCTGCGAAAATTGTCCGACGAGTTTGACCGGATCCCAGGCGTCGGCGGCTTTCATATTCGGAAAAACGACGATCGCGGCGGAAGTTATCAGAATGCCCATCGCCGCAAAAATAACCATCGTGCTGGGAAGCGCAACGGTCTGACCGATGACCTGTTCGCGCTGGCTTTTACCAAAGCGCGTAAAGTCGGGCATATTCAAACTCAAAGTCGCCCAGAAACCGATCATCGCCGTTAAGGAAGGAATAAATATCTTGAAAAACTCGCCCGCAGTTTGAAATTTTCCGGGTTCGTGGAGCAGAAACCCGATGCCGCCCGCCTTGTATAAAATCCAGCCGAGCAGAACGGCGGTCATCACCAGAACATACGGCGCCGCCCAGTTTTCGACCGCGCGGAGCAAATCCATCCCGCGATAAATGATCGCGATGTTCATCGCCCAGAAAAGCAGAAACGAGAGCCATTCGGTCGGCGTGTGTCCGCTGATCGCGCCGCCTAAGAGCGTATTCCAACCCGGAATGATCGCCGCAAAGAATGTGTGAATCGCCTGCCCGCCGATCCACGCCTGAATGCCGAACCAGCCGCACGCGACGATCGCGCGCATCAGCGCCGGAAGGTTGGACCCGACCGTGCCGTAACTGGCGCGCGCGAAAACCGGGAACGGGATGCCATATTTCGTTCCCGGATGCGAATTCAAGAGAATCGGCGCGAGCACGATGATGTTTCCGAGCAGGATCGTCAATAATGCCTGCCACCAGTTCATACCGGCGGAAATCAGCCCCGACGCCATCATGTAAGTCGGGATGCAGTGCGCCATCGAAATCCACAACGCGGCGTAGTTATAGGTCGTCCAGTTGCGCTTTTCGATCGGAACGGGCGCTAAATCTTCGTTATATAACGGCGATTTTTCGATTTCCGCGAGAACTTCTTCGCGCAGTTCCACGCGTCCGTCGGCGTGTTGGATCGTCTCAATATTTTCCATATTTTTATCTAGACCAAGCAGCTTTCAAGTAAAACGAACTTTACCAACAGTAAATCTGTGCTATCTTGCCTTCTTTTGTTAATTTGAATGAAAATCGGTACGGATTTTTTCCGAGTAAGACTTTATAACGCAAAACATCGGCTGTTTCAAGCGGTTCGCGCTCTAAAAACACAAATGATTCCAGACTCCCGGCGGACGCATACCACGCGAAAAATGATTTGCCGGTCGCGGTTTTCAAATGCAGATTCATCGCCCGCGTAAAAAAGGCGGAATCCTGTTTTCCCGCCAGAAGCTGCATCATAATCTGTTTCATTTTCGCCGTCCGTCGAGCGTCCGGATCGGTTGTCGGCGCAGAGTATTTGAGCGTGGGCTCGTACATTCCGGCAATTTCGAGCGGTAGTTGGTCAAGTATGGTGTCGGCGTGATTGGTCAGAATGATAACGGACAGATTATCGTCAACAAAGCGGTGCATGACCGACGAAAAACCGGGCGTTCCGCCGCCGTGCAGAATATTGCGCCGACCGCGATATTTTTCGATAAACCAGCCGAAACCATAATCGAATGCCGCCGCTTCGCCGTCGCTTGTCGGGGTTGGCGACCACATCTTTTCAAGGCTCGATTTTTTCAGCAGTTTGTCCGTGTAAAGCGCTGCGTCCCATTTCGCGAGATCTTCGACCGTCGACAAAATCGAACCGGCGGAAAATGCGACGAAAGGAGTCAAAACGGGGCGATTTTCCCATCCGTCCCCAATCCATCCGTAGCCCGCCGCACGGTTCGGAACGATCGCGCGCATATCTGTATTGCGCGTCGAATTCATCCCGAGCGGCTTAAAAATCCGCTCGTCCAGAAACTGCCAGTAATTTCTACCGCTCGCTTTTTCGATGATTAGACCAAGCAGATAATAGCCCGTGTTGTCATACGCCCACGTTTCGCCCGGCGCGAATTCCGACGGCAGCTTGTAAAATTCTCCGAGCAGATCTTCGCGCGCCGGAAAGTTTTTACCCGAGATGCTGGTGCGGAAAATGTCCATAAAACCGGGCACGGCAACGTGATTTTGAATGCCCGAAGTGTGGGTTAAAAGATGCCGGACGGTGATTTGATTCCACCAACCGGGCGCGTCCGGAAAATATTTGGTGAGTTTGTCGTCGAGCGAAATTTTATTTTCCTCGACCAGCATCATTACGGAAACCGCGGTAAACTGCTTGGTCATCGAACCGATCTCGTAGACGGTTTTGGGTTTCGCTGCGGAATTCGACTGAAGGTCGGCAAAACCGTAACCTTTCGATTTTATGATCTTGCCGCTGCGGACAACCGCGAGCGAGGCACCGGGAATATGCAGACTTTTAATTTGAGCCTCGACATAGCGATCGATTTCGTCCGCTCGCACGAAAACCGCGAGGAATAAAATCGGCAGCAATACAAAGACCGGTAATTCGCTACCGCGTTTCATTTAATTTTCCGCCATATACGTTTTCAAACTATCCTTTGCGCAGTTTATCTTCAATAAAGTCCGGACAATCCTTTGGCAAGCGTCATTTACATCGTCGCCGAAACCGTGATCGAAGCCTTTCGCAAATCGTCGGCTTTGCCGGCATTATTGGTCAGCAAGACGACTGATTTAACTTTTAGGTCCGCCAAAATTTCCGCCGCCGGACGAAAGCCTCGCGCATCTTTTTCAAATCCGGCTCGCTCGTAAGCTTCCGATTGTTTCATTCCCGCTTTTTTATACGGAATGCTCGCCATCAAAGCAAGATGTCCGTTGCCCTTGCCTTCCTGTTCGAGATAAATCACGACGCCCTTTCCGGCTTTTTGAATTGCCGCCTGCGCCGCTTCCATTTCTGCCTGGCATTCGCATTCGACGCTGTTAAAAACGTGTCCCGAAACACACGCCGAATGAACGCGGCAAATCACATCTTCGCCCGTTTCGACATCGCCCATCACAAGTGCGATCGATTCTTTCTGTCCGTCGTAATAAAGAATCTCGCGAAATGTGCCGTATTTCGTATCTAAATCTCTTTCCGTTAGTCTGAAAATCATTTATTTCTTAAATTTTCACGCATTCGCCGCGTTTGATGAATTGTCCACTGCCTTTTTCGACCAGACATTCGCCGTTTTCGATGACGACTCTGCCGCGCGAAAGAACGGTTTCGACTTTACCTTTGATCTTTTTGCCTTCGTAGGCGCAGTAATCGACGTTCATATGCTGCGCTTCGAGTGTTAAGGTGTGTTCTTTCTCGGTGTCGAAAATCACGATATCGGCGTCCGAACCGACGGCGATCGTGCCTTTTTTCGGGAACATCCCGAACATTTTCGCGGCGGCGGTCGAAGTTAATTCAACGAACCGATTGAGCGAAATATTATTTTCCAGAACGCCGCCGTTGTAGATCAGCTCCATGCGGTATTCGACACCCGGCGCGCCGTTTGGGATAAGCGAAAAATCGTCGCGTCCGAGCTCTTTTTGCTCTTTCATACAAAACGGGCAATGATCGGTCGAAATAACCTGTAAATCATCCATTTTCAAGCCTTTCCACAATTCTGCTTGGTTGTGTTTTTCGCGCAAAGGCGGCGTCATCACATATTTCGCGCCCTCGAAACCTTCGCCGTAATCGTCAATTGATAAAAAGAGGTATTGCGGGCAGGTTTCGGCAAACGCGGGAATTCCGCGATCTCTGGCTTGGCGAACCTGATTGAGCGCTTCAGTGCAGGAAAGATGGACGATATAAACCGGCGTTTCCGCCATTTCCGCCAAGGCGATCGCGCGGTGAACGCCTTCCGCTTCCGCCAAGGTCGGGCGCGTTAAGGCGTGATATTTCGGCGCGAGTCTGCCCTGCGCTTTGAAACGCTTGATGATCTCGTTGATGACGATGCCGTTTTCGGCGTGCATACAAATCAGCCCGCCGCGCTCGCCCGCGTAGCTCATCGCGCGGAAAATCGTCGCGTCGTCCGAAAGAAAAACGCCCGGATACGCCATAAACAGTTTAAAACTGGTGATGCCTTCGTCCATCAGCTGAAACATTTCATACTGCTGACCGTCTTCGAAATCGGTCGTAATCAGATGAAAACCGTAATCGATGACGGCTTTGCCCTGCGCTTTTTGATGCCACTTGTCCGCGCCCAAAAGCATTGATTCGCCTTTGTTCTGAACGGCAAAATCAATGATCGTCGTCGTGCCGCCGAACGCTGCGGCGCGCGTTCCGGTAAAAAAATCATCCGACGATTGTGTTCCGCCAAACGGCAGTTCCATGTGCGTGTGCGGGTCAATTCCGCCCGGAATAACGAGTTTTCCCGAAGCGTCGATCACCTTATCGGCTTCCATTTCGAGCGTTTTGCCGATGACGGAAACCTGTTCGTCCTCGATCAAAATATCCGCGCGATAATCATCAACCGCCGTTACGATTCGTCCGTTTTTGATTAGTGTTTTCATATTTTTAATGGCAATTTGCTTCTTCCGAACTTATTTTAAGTATTTCTTGAACCATTCGAGAACTCTGCGGTCGCTGTCCGTCCGGTTGAGCGTCAAATTATGGTCGTCGCCCGCATAAATTATCAGCTCGTAAGTTTTGCCCGATTCCTGTAATTTCTGCGCAAAAGCTAACGAGCGCGTCGTGCCGACGCGCTCGTCCGCGCCGCCGTGCATAATCAGGACGGGAACATTGATTTTATCCGCCCAGTAAACGGCGGAGCGCTCGCGCATCGCTTCGTCGCGGCGTTTGTCGAAATCGGGAATCAGCGGCTGATAAATATTCGTGATGTAATCGGGATGATCCTGCGCGTTGCCGAATAAATCCGTGACGCCGCTGCTGACCGCCGCCGCGTTGACGGAGATTTTGTTTTTGAGCGCGAGATATGCCATCATCCCGCCGCGCGAGTTTCCAAGCAGAAAAGTATTTTTCGTGTCCGCGAAATCGAGCGACTTTGCCAGCGGAATCAGATTCATCACATCTCGCGCATCGGCGCCGCCGTATTCATCCTTGCCCTCGCCGCCGTCCGCGCCGCGATACTGCGAACCGATGACGACGAATCCGTTTGAGACGAAATAATAAAACCCGAATGCCGTCCACGCAGATAGTTTTCCCTGCTCCCGGTTACCGCCGCGATTAAAAATAATCACCGGAAGTTTTTTGCCGTCCGTGTTTTTCGGCTTCCAGATATATCCGGCGACTTTCAAATTGTCGCTCATATATTTTATGCGCTGACAATCAATGTTCGAGACATACGCCGCGCGTTTCTCAAACTCTTCTTTCGATAAAACACGCTTTGAAAAATCCGCCGGCATTTCCATCTTAATGCCTTCTTTCTTCGACTCTTCAATCCTCCGGACGTAACCCGCCCGCGCCGCTTCCACGTATTGCTCGTAAGTTCCGCCCGCATACGCCGGGCAAGGCGTGCGTTCAACAATCGTGCCGTCCGTCTGCGCGGCGATTAGAGCCGGCATCAAAATAAGCAGGAACCAACCAAATATTTTCTTCATTTTTCGACAGCCCTCCAAAGGCAAAGTCTGATTTCTCAGCGGAAAGCAAAACCCGCATCTTCGATTAAAATATCCGCGCGGTAATCATCGACCGCCGACCGCGATTCGTCCGTTTTTGATTAGTGTTTTCATATTTTTCAGATCGTTAATTTGTTTCTTCCAGTTGAAAATCAGCGATTTTATCATCTTTTGTTAATTTTACCGTGCAGGAAAGCGTTCGCGTTAAATCGTTTAGAAAATAGCGATAAGTGCGAAGACCGTCAGCCTCCCGTTTCTCTATTAATTCATTCGTGTAAATAACGGCGATCGGCAGGCTTAATAAATTCAGTTTTTCACCGAATTGTTTTGCCTGAACGGGAAAAATTGCCGCCTGCGCTTCTTTTGTAAATAAATTCGGATCGGCTGCGCTTCTCGAAAACTGCAGTAAAACCCGTCTGATCAAAGAAGTTACCCGTGGTTCTTTGTCCTCGATCGGTTCGGCTTTCGGCAGCGCGAATTCCGGGTAGAAAAGCGATGACAGAGCGCGGGCTAATTTCAATTCTTTCGTATCCGATGAATTAGCGAAAAAAATAATGGTCAGGCGATCGTCGGGAAAGCGCGTGATGTATGATTTGAACCCCTGCCACGCGCCGCCGTGATGAATAACGCGGCGAGTTCCGATCTTTGTCGTATGCCAGCCGAATCCGTAATCTTTTGTCGTTTCGTTCGCTAAATTAACGGGCGTCCACATCTGATTGAGGCTTGTCTTTTTGAGCGGCTTTTCGGCGTAAAGCGCGGCGTCCCATTTCGCGAGATCGAGAATCGTCAAATAAAGCGAGCCGTCGGCAGTCGAGTTGGTCGAAGGCGAAACCCATTCCTGATTTTTGAGTTCGCCGTTTTCCAGACGGTATCCGGCGGCGCGGTTCGGCACGATGGCGGCTTCCGAGATAATGCGCGCCGTTTTCATATCGAGCGGCTTAAAAATTCTTTCCTGCAGAAAATCGCCGTAAAATTTTCCGGTAACTTTGCGAATCAGCGCGCCGAGCGCGACATAACCGAGGTTACTGTAATCCCATTTCGCGCCGGTTTCATAGAGGAGCGGCGATTTTTTGATAAAGGCGAGGTATTCGTCCTCGGTGTAATCGCGCCGCAAATCAACTTCGGGCGGATAATCGCCCATTCCCGAAGTGTGTGTGAGCAGATGCCTGACGGTAATATTTTCCCACGCGGCTGGCGCATCGGGAAAATATTTAGTAATTTTATCATCGAGCGCGATTTTGCCTTCTTCAATCAGAATCATTACCGCCGCCGCCGTAAACTGCTTGCCGATCGAACCGGATTGAAAGACGGTTTCAGGCTTGACCGGAACCTGATGCTCGATGTTTGCCAGACCGTAGCTTTTTAAATGAATAATTTTCCCGTTGCGCAAAACAGCGAGCGAAATGCCGGGAATTTTTTGTCGCGCCATTTCGGCTTTTAAGTGCCGATCAATCCTGGTTGAAACATTTTGTTGTGAAGCACAGGACACAACAAACAGCAGCAGCATTCCAAAGAAAACCGCAAACCGATACTGACATGTTTTAGCCGTCTTAATCATCGTCGAAATAATATTATGGCTGTCAGGTAATTGTCAGCCGCCGCCCGCGATGCGTCCGTTTTTGATTAGTGTTTTCATATTTTTTTCTGAAAACAACAAGTTACTTTGCAAACCTGTACAAAGTGTTCTGGTCGTCCGCGTTGAATTCGTAGAGTTTATTTGTCAGCCAGAATGCCGTCGAATAAGAATTGCCGCTGTTAAAATAAACGTAGTTGCCCTTTCGGGTGGTGACGGTTTTCCTCTCTTTTTTGATCTTTTCGAGCAGTTTATTAAACGCCGCTTCGGCGTCCGACGGCGTATCGTAAACCGAGAGATACGAAACGACGCGTTGCGAGCCGTCCGCGTAAGTTGCGGCGCTCGTTTTATTGGCGGACGGATAGAATTTCTGCGATGTTACGTCTTCGAGCGAAATTTGCTTAAAGCCGTTTTTCGCGTCGCCCTGTCCCGTATCCTGGTCATACGCCGGTGTTTTAGCGGGCGTCAGCGTCGGCGTAGCGGTTTGATAGACGACAGGCGACGAAGACGACGACGAAAACATAAATATCATCAAACCGCCGCCGATCCCGACAAGTCCTAATAGCAGCAGAATTCCGAGAACGACGATTCCGCCGTAACTGTTTTTTGGCGGCGGTGTAGATGCTTGCGCGCCCCATTGCGGCTGAGTAAATTGCGGCGGTTGATTAAATTGCTGCTGCTGACCGAACTGCGGCGGCTGGTTAAACACCGGCGGCTCGGTCGGCGGCGGCGATATGCCGCCAAAAACGGTCGGCGGCGGCGCTTGATTCTGCATGGTCGTCCGGGTCTCCGGATTAAACATTGTCTGCGGCAAATTCGATTCCGCCGTCATCGTCAGAGTCGCGCCGTCGTTGAGACAAAACGACATATCATCGTTATAAACAGCCGCGCATTGCGGACACTTTTTCATATCTTTTTCCTCGTTAAGCTGCCGAAATCGTGTGAATGCTTTTTTAATCGAACGCGGCTGCGGTCTTTAATAAACTGCCGACCGCAGTAGATCGCAGCTTTCGATTAATTGTTGACAAAGATTTTTTTGAAACGGATAAACCGACCAATTCTTTAAATTCGGCTCATTATAACCGCTTTTCGAATAAAAGTTTATTTTTTTTCCGACGTTTGATCTTTCACTTCGTCAAACTGGTCGAGAATGGAAATGATTTCGCCGCTTGCAAGGGGCGGCGCGTCGGCTTCTTCTTCATCTTCCGTGTCTTTGCTGATCTGATCGGCAAGCACGGTGTCGGCGGCATCGGCGAGGCGCTCTTCGATCTTCTCGCTCGGCGCCTGCGATTCGTGAATATCGCCCGCGTGATAAAAATAGGAAGCCTGATAAAGCTCGCGCAGAAATTTCAGAAAAACCTTGCCGATCGCAATTCCCGGGATTGCGAGAATAATGCCGAGAAAACCGAATAGTTTACCGCCGACGAGCAGCCCGAGAAAAACCGCCATCGGGTGCAGGTTGAGGCGTCCGCCCAAAATTTTCGGTGTTAAAACATAGCCTTCGAGCGTCTGCACGGCGGCGAAAATCCCGAGAACGCCCGCAATATCCCACATGCTGCCGCCTTCGGCAAGCGTAAAACCGCTTGCCAGCACAAATCCGAGAATCGTCCCGACATACGGAATCGCGTTCAAAAGTCCGGCGATGACCGCGATTCCCGCCCACGCCGGAACGCCGAGCGCCCAGAAACCGAGGGCGTAAAAAACCGCCATGATAATGCCGATCAGGAGTTGGGCGCGAACGTAGGATTCGAGAATGCGTCCCGATTCATCGAAGAGACGGCTGAACGGTTCGCGGAAACGCGGCGGGATCAATTCTTCGAGCGAATCGCGCCAGCGCTGGAAATCGATCAAAATATAAAAGACGAAAAACGGCACGAGAAGCAGGTCGAGCGACGAAACGAGCCAGAAAAAAACGACCGAGCCGGTATTGGCGACGACCTTTTTTCCGTCCTCGTCAACGGTTTCCGTGGTTGACAGATTTTCGTTGTAAAACTTGCCCGGATCGGCGAGAAACGTTTCGATCTTATCACCTGCGACCGCATCGAGCGCGGGCGAAAAACGCTGTAGAAAACGGCGCTGGCGGGCGGCGTTTTCGGGCGTGAAATTCTCGGATATCTGTTTTCCGGCTTTCGTGCTTTCCGCCCACATATCCGGCACGACGTACGCCAGAAAAGCGCCGATCCCGACGCTCACGACCACGATCGCGGCAACCGAAGCGACCGTCCGCGAAAGCCCGAGCCGTTCGCCTCTGTAAACCAGCGGATTAAGCAGGTAAGCGAGCGCGAACGACGCGAGCACGGGAATGATCACGACCCTGCCGACGACAAATAAAAAGTAAATAACGAGCGCCGACACAACGACCGTCGGAACCCAGCGCAGCCACCAGAAAGGCGAACGTTCTTCGGGTGGTTTTATCCTGAACCAGGAATTCTCTCTCATTATTTAATACTACCGCATTTCAAATTCCGGAAGCATTTATTTTCCGTGCTCGGCAAACTTTAATCTGCCCTCTGACCGGGCGCAGAACATTATTTCAAAAAATTAATCGAAGCGATATAACCATCGCTTCGATTATAAAATGACGTGAAAAACTGCTCGAATCAAAATTGAAAATTGCCAACCAAACAAACTTCGCGAAACATTGAAATTCCGGCGCGACTAAGCGACCGCAAAACCTTTATCGAGCGCGGCGATGAGTTCGTCAACATTGTCTTTCGTCGAATTAAGCATCATTCCCGTGCGGATGACGTTGCCGTAAAGACCGCCTTTGCCGATCAGTACGCCCTGCCGCCTGGTTTCTTCGAAAACCTTCAAGACGGCTTCCGGCGCAGGTTCTTTCGTTTCGCGATTTTTGACGAGTTCGACGCCCTGCATCAAGCCCATGCCGCGCACGTCGCCGATAACTTCGTATCGTTCCTTTAATTCGTCGAGCCGCTCGCGCAAATATCCCCCGACCACGCGGGCGTTGGTGCGCAAATCTTCTTCTTCGATCAAGTTAATAACGGCAAGCGCGGCGGCGGTCGAAACCGGATTGCCGCCGAACGTCGCAAACGTCAAACCCGGGAATTTGTCGGCAACTTCCGGCGTCGCGATCGTCCAGCCGATCGGCACACCGTTCGCCATTCCCTTAGCCGACGTCATAATATCGGGCACGACGTTCCACTGCTCGATGCCGAACCATTTGTCGCCCGTTCTGCCCCAGCCGGTCTGCACTTCGTCCGAAATGCACAACCCGCCGTAATTGCGCGCGATTTCGTATGCGCGTTCGAAATAACCTTCGGGCGGCACGATAAATCCGCCGACGCCTAAGATCGGTTCCGCCATAAACGCCGCGATTTCGCCGATCGTCGTCGTTTGGATCAATTCCTCGATATCGTTCGCGCAAGCCATTCCGCAATTATCGGGCGTCGCCTTGAACGGGCAGCGGTAGCAGTACGGCGCGTGCGCGTGAACGACGCCGGCGACCTGCGAAGGCAGCGGCTTCCACGTCGAATGCCCGACGCTCGACAAAGCAGTCGCGCTTCTGCCTGAATAACTGTGGCGCAAAACGACGATTTCGTGTCTGCCCGTCGCAAGCTTCGCCGCAAAAATCGCCGTATCGTCGGCTTCCGTTCCCGAACTCGTGAAAAACGACTTTTTCAAATTTCCGGGCGTGATCTCGGCAAGCTTTTCCGCCAGGTTCGACTGGTTTTCGTTCGCATAGAGCGCCGATGTGTGCTGAATTTTGTTCGTCTGCGCGATCACCGCCGCGTTGACCTTCGGGTTCGCGTGCCCGACGCTCACGGTTAAAACGCCGCCGAAGCAGTCCAGATATTTGTTGCCCGCATCGTCCCAGACATACTCGCCCTCGCCTTCGACCAAAGCGACCGGCTCCTGATAATAAGTGGCGACCGCCGGAAAAAGAAATTCCTTATGCTTGCGGACGGCTTCCGAAAGCGTCGTTTTTTGTTCTGTTGGATTCATAATTGTTCTGTCAAATACTCAATAAAATTAGCCTGAAAAGCGCTTTCAAACGAAACTCGAAAAACTGCACAGGCGCGCTAAAATATACGAAATATGCCCGCAAAAAGCAACAAATAGCCGTCGTCCGTGCGCAAATCTCCCGTAAAACCCGCATCGTTTTTCGAGTTTGCCCGCACGATAACTCAAAACTTCGACCTTTCAAGTTGCGCACAGCACCATTTTTTTGATATAAAATCTATTCGTCTTTAAATTAGACGCTGGTTGACATTTAAGCCATCCTAGCTCAGCTGATAGAGCATTCGATTCGTAATCGAAAGGTCGTGGGTTTGAATCCCATGGATGGCTCCATTATTTTCAACAACTTACAATAAAAAGGGCGTCGAATTCGACGCCCTTTGCTTTTGTTTTG
>JANOBZ010000043.1:0-2961 GCA_031411895.1 Acidobacteriota bacterium
AATCCTCGCCCGTTTTGAGATCTTTCGCCAATTCACCGGCTAATTCCTTCAATTTCTCTTCTTGTCTACTGTTCATTTTGACCTCACTATTTTTAGGTTAAATTTTAATGAACAGTTACACAATTTATTTTACATTCTCATCTCAAAAATGCTTTTCGTCTTACTTAGCGACTTTGCGCCTTTGTGGGAAACGTTAATTTCTCCCGCAAAGACGCCAAGCAGCAAAGAAAATCGCAAAGTATTTCGAACGGCTAATTTATTTTCGAGATAGCCTTTAAATAACCTGAGTATTGGATAAGAAAATATCGAATCGGAGCGCGGACGACTCGTCCGCCAGCGTTTGAAAAACGCTCGAAACGCTTCGATTGCCGCAAACTTTAATAGAAAGCGTAGCGTTTCTACGCCGTTTTGCGTCGTTGGCAGACGAGCCGTCCGCGCTCCGTTCTTATCCAATTCTGACGTTAAATACTCAAAACTCCCGGTTTTGAAACATCATAAAAACATCGAAAGGTTTCTCGAAAGTAATACGTTTTTGAGACTCTTTTTTTATCGAGGTAATTACATTTAACCCTGATTTTCAAACTTTACCGTTTCGGCGATTTATCTCATTAGTCGTCTCATAACTATTGCCTATTTCAATTAAACGCCGCGAAGCGGCGTTTAATTCTATTCCTATTTTTGAGATAGCTTTTAATCCTTTGTCCCTTTTCTCATCTTGAAACCGAAACGACGCCGACGATAATTAAGATCAAAACGATAATCACAAACGTCAGACAGCCGATTTTAAGCCAGCTGTACGGGCGTTCGCCCTGCACTTCACCGGTGCGACCGTTGACGACGATCTGGAAAACCTTGCCGTTGAAGCGATACGCGCCCGCGTAGATCGGCAGCAAAAGGTGTTTGAACGTGATGCCTGAGAAATTGACCGATAGATTATGCACACGCTGTTCGTCGCCGCCGATGTCTGCGCGCGCGTCGCCGTAGATGACGCCTTCGGCGATCTGTTTGAACTTTTCGAAGCCCTGATCGAGCGCGATTTGATAGGTCTGCGCTTTATGACCGGACAGATACGCCGGTTCGTAAGCTTTCAATTCCTGCAAATCCCACGGTTCGAGTTTATTGAGATAACCTTCGGGCAACGAAGTCGTCGCGGGGATGCAAACGTCGTCGAACTGGCGCGAAACTTCGCCCGAAACCGAATACCAATTCGTGTGCCTGACCGAGCGTTCTTTTTCCTCGCCGTTTTCGTTATAGCTTTCGGTTACGTAATAATGCTCGCCGCGCTCGCCGTCGTAATGGCTGTTCGTCCACGAATCATAAGTCCAGTAAGGAATATAAACGCTGCTCAGTTTATCGGCTTGCGCCATATTTTTCAGCGCGGACGGCGCAAACCAGAGCGACGAGAGCCACGCGTTGTAATTCGCCATCGCCTGCCGATCCGTGACGGAAAACGGCAGAACGCCTTCGGGCGCGATCAGAGGGTCGGCGGCTTTGGGCTGCGCGACGATCTTGCCGCCGCAAAAATCGCACTCGCGCGCCGTTTCGGGCGGCGTAAAGTTAACGATCGCGCCGCATGAATCGCAGCGCACCTGCATCGCGTTTTCCGCCATCGGCTGCAAGTTCTGCATTCCGCGCGCTAAAAACTCGTTATAATCGCGCTCGTCAACCGTTCCCGCGACCGCGATATCCTGCGCAAAATTGCAATACGGGCAGGCGAGTTTGCCCGAACGCGCGTCGAAAACCATATTCGCGCCGCAGTTCGGACACAAAAACCGGCTGACATTTTCCTTACTTATTTCCGGGGCATTTTCCATAGTTTGTTGTGTGTTTATTTAAGCTTAAAATTGGATAAGAAACATTTCAACGCAAAGACGCGATGTCGCGAAGTCGCGATGTCGCAAAGTCGCAAAGTCGAAGTCGCAAAGTTTTTATAATTATTAGAGCGAGAATTTTGAAGTATTGACGGCATTCCTGATTTGAAGAACTTGTTTGAAAATTTTTTGCGCCTCTGCGTCTTCGCGTCTCCAGCGTTAAATATAAATTCTTATCCAATTCTGACGTTTTTTTAAAAACATTTCACTATTATGAGGCAAATTATTTTTCTTTCAACTTTGCCGCTTATCCAACCGAAACGCCTTTGAATTTGTAAAAATTATGATATTATTTCTTCTTGTAACCCCGTATTCATCAAACTTTATAAAATAACTTATTGCCTTGCGCGAAACATTTGTTTCGGTAAATAAAATATCATCGTGTGTGATCGGGGCGGATGCCTCGGTCAAGGGAATTTGGAGCTTTGGTTTCAGACAATTCACTTTGTCGTGGTTAATGAAAATGAGTGATAATTCCGAAAATAAATATACAACAGGCGCTTCACGCCGGATTTTGGTGATCGAGGACAACGAGGATTCCGCCGAAGTTCTGCAAACCTTTCTCGAAATTCACGGGCATCGCATAACCGTCAAAAACAATGCTGCGGACGGACTCGAAGCGGCGCGCGATTTGATCCCCGAAGTAGTTATCTGCGACATCAGTTTGTCGGGCGATTTGAACGGCTACGACGTCGCCGAAGAAATCCGCCGACGCAGCGAGCTTGAATCAACTTTTCTGGTGGCTTTGAGCGGCTTCGGACGACCGGAGGACAAGGAAAAATCAAAATCCGCCGGTTTCGATGAACATCTCACCAAACCGGCGGATTTCGACGCGCTGATTCAATTAATCAACAATTTCGACGGTTGAAAACCTGATTTTTAGCCGCGGATAAACGCGGATTTCGCGGGTTAAATCAACGTCAGTATTGGATAAGAAAGGAACGCCGTCATCCTGACGGCACACGTCGCTGAAAGCGGCGTCAAACGTCGCGATTGACAGGAATCTTGAAAATAAATGAACCGTTTGAGCGTTTTTCAAACGCTGTGCCGTCAAGATGACGGCGTTCCGCCTTATCCAATACTCACGTTA
>JANOBZ010000044.1:0-3250 GCA_031411895.1 Acidobacteriota bacterium
AAACCCCACTTTTGCTTTTTTTTGGAATAGCCGGGCCAAAAATCAACACCGCAATCTTCAAAAAAAACTTCGCCCGCTTGGCGCCTTGGCGGTAAAATATTCCCCCCCCAACGGCCCAAAGCCCGCTAAGTTTTTTTATGAACTCGATTTACGGTTTATTTCGAAACGCTCAAAAGCTGCATCAAAAGCCAGCCGTTCGGGTCGATTTCGAATTTCGCGTCCTGCGGCAGCGCCACATTTCCCGTATTGTTTTTCATTTCGATGCGTTTTGTTTCGCCCGCGATTCTGACTTCGACCGGCATCGGAAACGTCAAATTATTCGGCGTTTCCCAGCGCAGCACGAGCTGATTCGGCAGGGTTTCGACCTTTAATTTCGGCAGAGCGGGCTGGCGCAGGTAAAGCTCGAAAAACCAGTCCAAATCCATTCCCGATTCTTTTTCGACGATCCGCAGAAAATCGTCGGTCGTGCGGAAATTCACCTGTTTACCGTTGGTTATGCGCTCGGCGCGGGCGTCTGCATAACACATTTTGCGCAGGCTTCTGAAAAACGCCGCGTCGCCGACCAGACTTCGCAAAGTATTCAAAACAAGCGCGCCTTTGCCGTAAATGTCGCCGTCGCTTTTGACATAATCGGGCGGCAAAAGATACATCTCGGTCGTCGTGCGCGATTCGCGCGGTGCCACCGGTTTGACATTTTTCGTCGCTTTGATGCGGTCGGGCAGGCTCTTGATAAATCCGGCGCGGCTGCCGCGCAGACGGTCTTTGTAAAGCGCGTCCATAAACGACTGAAAGCCTTCGTGAATCCAGAAATCGTTCCAGTCCGGCGCGGTCACGAGATTTGCCCACCATTCGTGCCCGAGCTCGTGAAACATCAATGTATCAACGCCGTCCTTATCGTATTTAAACTCGTTTCCGTAGGCGATGATGGATTGATGTTCCATTCCGAGATGCGGCGTTTCGGCAATTCCCAGTTTATCGGCGCGAAACGGAAAAGGTCCGAGATATTCTTCAAAAAACCGCACATAATCCTTCGTTTTTTTAACTAAATCCAGCCCGTTTTCGTAATGTTCGGGCAAAACGTAGAATTTGATCGGGATCTTATCGCCGCCGACCGACGTCATCTCGTCTTCGATCAAACGATACGGCGCGACGTTAAGCGCGATATTGTAGTTCGAAATCGGCTGCGAAATGAACCAGTTGTAAGTGCGCGTGCCGTTTTTGTTGTCCCTGACCGATTGGAGCTTGCCGTTCGAAGCCGCGACGAGCGGTTCGGGAACCGTAAAATGAAGCGAAGTCGTGTCGGCTTTGTCCGACGGGTGATCTTTGACGGGAAACCACAGATCCGAGCCGTCCATCTGCACGGCGGTCGCAAACCACGGCGAGCCGTCCTTTGTTTTCGACCAGACGAAACCGCCGACCCACGGCGGATGCGGCGCGTTTTTCGGCTTGCCGTTGTAAGCAACTGCGATTTTAACGCTCTTGCCTTTGCCGACAGTTTTCCCGAGATCGATCCAGATTCGCCCTTCGCGCCGTTCGAACTTTAAAGCGCTTATTTTCACGCCGTTGATAAGCGAAACCTGCGCGACGGTGAACGCGTCGTCCAGATCGAGCACGAATGTTTTTAGCGGGCTGACGATATTTGCCTGAACCGTCAAAACGCCTTCGATTGATTGATTCGGCACGTCGACCGTCAAATCCAGATCGTAATGCTTGACGTCGTACGCCGCCTGTTCCGCCATCAAAACGCCGCCCGACTGCGTCGGACGAACGGTAAACGCGCGCTGCCCGAAAACCGCCGAACTAAGCAAAACAAATACAAAAATAATCCCGAATAATTTCTTTAACATAGATTTTCCTTGATATTTTAACAGTTGTAGGACGCACGATTAATCTAACCGATACAAGCCGTTTTTTCAATATCGCCGCCCGAAGAACTTAAAAGAGCCGCGTCTTTTCCCGATGGCGAAAATTTAGCTTTTGTCATACTCACGATATCCGTAATCTTTAATTTCTAATTTACGAAACCGGCAAGCTGCCGAAAATTTCGCGCGTCGCTTCGTCTGCCGGAAAAAAGGTTTCGAGCGCGATTTCCGACACGGTAACATCAATCGGCGTGCCGAAAACGGTCGTCGTGCTGATGAACGAAAGCGTGCCGTAACGCGTTTCGATTTTCAGCGGAATGACGATCGCGTCGGCAGTTTTCGGAGATTTTTCGGCGCGTCTGCCTTTAATTTTGTAGCCGTTCAATTCTTTTAACAATTCTTCCAAACCGCAATCCGCCGTGTCGGCGACCTGTTTTTTGAGCCGCGTCAAAAGATGCTCGCGCCATTCCGTAAAATTGACGATTCGCGGCGCCAAACCTTCGGGATGAAGGCTCAAATGCAAAACGTTGACCGGCGGCGCGAGCAATTCCGCAGAGATGCCTTCAAGCATCAAAGGCACGGTTTTATTTGCCGCGACCATATTCCAATGCCGGTCAACCGCAAGCGCCGGGAACGGTTCGTGACCTCTGAGAATCAGTTCGACCGCCTGACGCGCCGCGCTTAAGCTGACATCTTCAAAAGTTTTCTCGGAATAAAAGGGCGCGAATCCGGCGGTAATCAGAATCTTGTTGCGCTCGCGCAGAGGAATTTCAAGATTTTCCGCCAAAAGCAGAATCATTTCGCGGCTCGGACGCGCGCGCCCCGTTTCGACAAAGCTCAGATGCCGCGTCGAAATCTCGGCATCGAGCGCCAGATCGAGCTGACTTTTACGCCGCCGCTCGCGCCAGAGTTTAAGTAAACTTCCGACCGTTTGCGCATTTTCCATAGAATTACTCCCAAAAAAAGATTTTCAACGTAAAGTCGTAAAGACGCGAAGATATTGTTAATTTTTTCGAGCAAAGAAACTTTGATAAATAAATTTTCAACGCCAAGCCTTAAAAAATTTACAATTATAACTTTGCGCCTTCGCGTTAAAAAATTTCTTTCCCGTCACAACTCAAAAATTAGCACCAAAAAAAATCTTTTTCCATTACCTCGGAGGTAATTGATGCGCCCTTGCGCTTTTTGAAATGATGACCACAACGAGCGGCGATCGAGCCGTTTGAATTTGAAAATAAACCTAAAGGAACGTCAGTATTGGATAAGAAAGGAACGCCGTCATCCTGACGGCACACGTCGCTGAAAGCGGCGTCAAACGTCGCGATTGACAGGAATCTTGAATATAAATGAACCGTTTGAGCGTTTTTCAAACGCTGTGCCGTCAAGAT
>JANOBZ010000045.1:0-16192 GCA_031411895.1 Acidobacteriota bacterium
GAAAACAGTTCGGCAAATGCTATAACAAATTTCATCAGAACGCTCGGCATTGAGATAGTCTCCTTTTGACTTTTCTTTGGTCGGAAATATCAAAATGAACTTACCTGCTCGGCGTTCTGTTTTCAAATATCAATCTTCAAATTGGATAAAGTCGAGCTTAGAAGCTGTTTGAAAACTAAGAAATGGGACGCGGATTTAACGGATCAATGCGGATTTTCGCGGATTTTTTAGATGTCGTTAAAATAAATCAGCGAAAATCCGCTCGATCACCGAAAATCTGCGTCTCATTTCTTCTGTTTTCAAACAGCTTATAAGTTTTCGCAGCATAAAATCTTCGAAGGATTCCAGTCTTTCATTTATTATTTGAGTTGTTTTCGGTAATTTTAATTCTCTGTTTTTAATCCATTAATACAGTCTGATAATTTATGATCGCAAGTGGTATATCTCTACTGCTCAAGCGCGATAAACTCAATGCTGATCGCATCACCGGTCAAATTCATAATCAGGACAGGTTGATCGAAAACAAATTTTTTGGCTGAAACGCTTAGAATTACTACCTGACCGACTGTTACGGCATCAAAGCGAAAATTTCCGAAAGTTCCTGATTTAACGGCGCGGATCGTT
Source organism: Acidobacteriota bacterium (assembly GCA_031411895.1). Classification (GTDB taxonomy): domain Bacteria; phylum Acidobacteriota; class Blastocatellia; order Pyrinomonadales; family Pyrinomonadaceae; genus JAFDVJ01. The sequence continues at coordinate 625 of JANOBZ010000045.1, forward strand.
CCGTCAGACTCGGTTAGAGTAATTTGGACATTTCGGATGCCCGCGCCGGTTTGCGTTCTCACACGTCCTTCGATCATTACGGCGGCGGCGGTCGGGGCGACCAGTTCGGGTGTGAAAAATCCGCTTCGCAGCGTAAACGGTGAATTTACGCTGGTTGTTCCGGCGATCGGCTGCCCGATTGTTCCGACGATCGAGTAGGAATTTCCGCTTGTCTCGCTGCTGACGCCGCCGCCCGATGCGATTACCGTTTGATCGAACGTGAAATTGCCGCCGGTCGCCACTTGTGCCGCCGCGCTAATCGCCGTGCTGCCAATGATCGCGGAAAATAAACATATTATATTTAATCGAATTTTGTTTTTCATTTTTAGAAACCCCTTTGCGAAAAATTTATTTTTGAGATTGCAGAAATATAAATTTCCGGACAATCTTCGGGCAAACTTAAGGTCTATTGTTTAACGCGCCGACATCATTATTTTTTGACGGTTATGATGGTTAATTGACCGTTTAATAACGCATCGCCGCCAACAACCGCAGGCGATGCGGAAGCGAGACCGTTGCGCACTTTTACTTCGATTGTATGATTGCCCGCCGAGAGTGTCTGCCCGGTGCTCAAAGCCCAATTGCCGACCGATGACGGAAGCAGATTGTTGAAGATAACGATTCTTCTTTGTCCGGCTAATGCGCCGTCAACAAAAATAGCGACATCAACGACCGAGTAAGAATTTGATGCCGTGCCGGTGCTTTGAATTCCGCCGTCGGTCGAAATAAACAGCGAACTGTTTGCCGGAACATTGACGGTTTGCGTAAGACCGGGAACGAGCGTATAAGCGGTTGTCGTCGAGTCGATTTGCAAACGGACACCGCCGAAAGCGGTAGTTACGTTTTGCCCGAAAATGCTGCTGTTCGTCAAATAATTGGCTGCTTCCACGCCGCCAAGCTGTGTCGCGTTTACGGCATTTACGGCATTTACGGCATTTGTTGCATTCGTTGAATTAACAGCATTCGTCGCATTTGTCGCATTTGCCGCAGTTTGAGCATTAACTGCGTTTTGAGCGTTTACCGCATACGGAACGGAGGTGATCGGCTGGCGCGGCGTCAAAATCGTGAATGGGTCAGTGTTTGGAGCGCTTCCGGGTCTGACCCCGATTTGTAGAAATCGTGCCTTGAAATTGGTGATTAAAGAGTTGCCGAATTTCAGCGGAACGGTGAAGATGCCGTTCGTTACCTGCACATTCTCGATGGTGATTAATCCGCTTTGCGATTCGCCGCCGGTTTCCGTCTCGAATGTCTGAAACTGCAAATCGTATTGTCCGTTGGCGGCACTGCCCGCGTCGTTTAATCTTCCCTGATAAGTGATGGTCGCGCACAACTGTGCCGGATCGAATTTGGCTTGTCCGCCGTTCAAAAACCAGGTCAAATTCGTACTGGCAAGGGTTTTGAACAGAAACACGTTTTCCTGTCTGCCTGATTGAAAAACCGACGGCTGTCCCTGATAAATCAAGGGTCCGTATGCAAAGTAATTGTTTGAAGATACACCGCGCGGAATCGTTGCAAGAGCGCCGGTATTGTGGTAGCCGAAAGCCGCGTCACCGTCTGTCGTCAGGACGATCGTTTCGCCGGCAAAATGTTCATGAACGAGCGGCTGGGATGGAACGCCGGTCGCGGTTAGAAACAAATTCGTTCCGGTCGTCGAATAACTAAACGATCTGCTTTCTTCGGTCGCACCGCCCGGATTAAAAACGACCGAGTAAAATCCGCGCGGAATTGCCTGAGCGAAAGTTATCGTCGGTCCCGGACCTGTATTGACGGAAAGGATTCGTGTAAAAGTTTCCGGTTTCGGCTCGAAACAAACCGTCGGAATCACCGTCCCGTTCGGCGGCAGTGTTTGCGCCGATATGAAATCGAAACTGGCGAAAAAGATTAAACCTATCAGCAATAAAATGTGTGAAACGTGCGCGAAATTTATTTTTTGTTTCATAATTTACCTTCTAAAAATCCGAATTTATCTGCCAAGCCTTTTCATCGCTTCCGCGCACATTTTTATTGGCAAATCCCGGCAATTGGGTTTTGCGCGCAGACGAGGTTTTTCAAACCATCGATCGTGATCTGCTGTTGATTAAGTAATGTTTCCTGCTGCTTGATTTTTTCGCGGAGCGCGTTGATTTGTTCAGTATTGGCGCGGTTTTCTTGGGTAAATCCGCCGATGTCACAGGTAGCGATTTCGTTGTCGGCATTGCGGCACAAGGCGGTCGAACCATTTGCGCCGAGTCCGAAAATACGAACTTTATCGCTGCCGTTTTCGCGCCCGAGAACGATCGTATTGCTCGTTCTGACAACTGCGCCCGAACCGAGCGCGGCGGCATACGTCAGATTGCCGTTTCCGACATTGGCATTCATTCCGATTATAGTGTTGTTGCTGCCGGTCGAATTATCGATTCCGGCTTGCAGCCCGAAAAATGAATTATTGGAACCGGTCGTGTTTGAGTATCCTGACTGCAATCCGAAAAACGAATTAGAGAATCCCGATGTGTTGGAAACGCCCGCGCTCCTGCCGAAAAACGAGTTTTCGCTGCCTGTCAGATTCGAATATCCGGCACCGGTTCCGAAAAAAGAATTAAGACTACCCGACGTGTTTAATTTTCCGGTATCATAGCCGAAAAAAGAATTGGCTTGCCCGTTATTGCCTGCGAAAAAACCGACTACTGTGTTTCCTGAATCCGTCGAACTTACCAGCCGTCTGCCGCCGAGATTAAACTGGTTGGCGGCGTTGACCGTGTTTGCCGAAAACGTGTCGGCGGAGAATGTATTAACATTTAGAATTCCGGGAATCCGCACCGTATCGTCGGTTCTGCCGAGGACGACCGTATTGCTCGTCAAAACGGTCGCGCCGGCGCCGATGGCGGTCGCGTAATTCAAATTTCCCGAACCGAGCCGGGTTTCCGCGCCGAGCAGAGTATTGCGACTGCCTCTGTTTACCGGACTGATTCCGGCAGACCAGCCGATAAAAGTATTGTAATTGCCGTCATAATTATAATATCCGGCACCCACGCCGAAAAACGTGTTTTGGCTTCCGTTATTTTGAAGACCGGCGGATAATCCGACGAAGGAGTTTTCATTTCCGGCAATATTATTTCCTCCGGCAAAGAAGCCGAGAAAGGTGTTATCTCTGCCGGTCGTGTTGCTTCGCCCGCTCTCCGTTCCGAAAAAAGCATTGCCGTAGCCGTTCGTGTTCGGTTTGCCCGAGTTATACCCGAAAAATACGTTTCCGTCAGTCGGAGAATTGCTGTTGCCGCTGCTTATACCGACGGAAAGATTTGTTCCGCTCGTGAAAAATACGCGATTGCCGCCGATGTTAAACTGCGTTCGGGCGTTAAATATATTCGCCGAGCCGTTTCCGCTGACGTTAAAATCGGTTGCCGCTTGCTCGGTCGTCGTATTTTGAACGTAATTCGTGCTTCCGGCAATCGGCGTTCGCTCATCGGTCAGCCGCGTGTCGCCTTCTTTGACAATTTGCGCGGCGGGCGTTCCGTCAACGTTCAAAGTATTGGTCGAAGTTTCGGCAGTCGTCGCATTTAGCGCGCGAATCGCATACGGCGCAGCGGTGATCGGCTGGCGCGGCGAAAGAGTCGTGTAGCTTTCCGCGATATTACGTTTTACCGCGATTTCCAAAAATCTGGGATTGCCGTCAAAAGCGTTCGGATTACTGAAATTCAATTGCGCGGTGAAAATATTATTCGCCACCGGCACCAAAACGTTGGTCAAAACTTCGATCGGTGTGTCGTCCGTCGGTGTCGCAAACAGCCGAAATTCAAACAAATAATTGCCGCTGCCCGGCGACGATGAATCGGTCAGCCGCCCTTGATAAGTAAACGCCGTAGTTTGCGCGAAATTGATTTGAACTGAAACAAAAATCAGCAAAACGCATAATAAAATTTCAAATCTAAAGTGATTCATCCGGTTTCTCCTCGTAATTTTGCGTTTTTAGTTTGCGAGCAAACGACGCACTTCCAGTAAATTTTCTTTGACAATGTATTCGGACGCTCCGGCGGCAAAGGCGATTTCGCGCAGATCGTCGTCGTCGTAACCCGTCACGATCGCAATTCGCGCGGCGGGAAACGCGCTGATGATCTGCCGGGTCGCGCTGATGCCGTCCACGATCTTCATTTCAATATCCATCAAAACCCAGTCGGGAAGCTCTTCCGAATAGATCGCAAAAGCCTCGCTGCCGTCGGCGCATTCAAAAATGCCGTCAACCAGATCAACGGTCAATTCGCAGATCGTGCGGAGCATTTCGGCGTTGTCCTCGACAATTAAAATGGTCATCGGTTATGAATTATGGAGAAAAAAAAGGCGTGCGGGAATAGAGAAAGCTACGTATTTCGGCTACGTAACTATACGTATTTTCAGCGTTTTTGAAGTTTTTTAGAGCAGTTCGGATTTGTGCGCGAGCGCGAATTTGATGAGCGCGTGGCTGCCGCTCAAATTCAGTTTTTGAGAAATATTCGTGCGGTGAGTTTCGACCGTGCGCGGGCTGATAAAGAGTTCTTCGGCGATTTCGCGGCTCGTTTTGTATTCGCCGATCAGATGGAGAACGCGGCGTTCGCTCGGTGTGAGAGTTTTAATTCCGGGCTTTTCGTTCTGCAAAATCTCTGAACGGCGCGAACGATTTATCAGATGTTCGGTCAGCGCGGGACTCGCATAATGATTTCCGGCGGCAACCGTTTTCAGGCAGTTTACGATGTCGCCGAGCGCGCTGTCTTTTAAGACATAACCTTTTGCGCCGAGATCGATCGCTTCGTTAAAAATATCTTCGTCGCGGTGAATCGTCAGAAAAATTATTTCGATTTCAAGCTTTTTTTTGAGAACGGTGCGGGCAACTTCAAAACCGTCCATTTCCGGCATATCAACATCCAGAACGGCAATGTCGGGCTGGAATTTTTCGATCAACTCGACTGCTTCGCGTCCGTTTTCGGCTTCCGCGAGAATTTTAAACGACCCGTTCGTTTCGATTGTCCGGCGCAAACCTTGTCGGACAATCGGATGATCGTCGGCGATAATCAGGCTGATTTCCATATTAATTCAGAATCAAATACTGCAATATTTTCCGTTTGAATCAAAATTGTAATTCGTTATTTTTACTTTCAAGTGGCTTTCCTCGCGTCTTTCAAAGACAAGCGGATATTGATTTTCGTACCTTTTCCGGGCGCGGTTTCAATCGAAAAATTTCCGCCGAGCATTCGCGCGCGTTCCGAGAGTCCGAGTAAACCGAAACCGCTTTTGACCGTCTCCGGCTCAAATCCTCTGCCGTCGTCCTGGATATTTATCTCGATATTTTCAGCAAAACGTTTGAGCAGAATTTTGACCTGCGCCGCGCCTGAATGTTTGATGATGTTATTGATGCTTTCCTGAACGATCCGGTAAATATTGATCTCAATGTCGGGCGGAAAAAATCCGTCGAGATCGTCTATTTCGGTTTCAAATTCGATGTTGCCCTGAGCGCGGCGAATCATCGAAATGATCGCTTTGGTCAAGCCTAAACGGTCGAGTTGATACGGGCGCAGGTTATAGGTAATTTCGCGGACTTCATCAATCGCTTCGGATGCCGCGAGTGCGATTTCGTCGAGTTGCTCAAAGGCGCGGTCGGAATTTTCGCGTTTTTCTAAACTCAAAAGTGCGCGGTTTTTGATAATCACGAGCGATTGCCCGAGTCCGTCGTGCAATTCGGCGGCGATCCGCTTGCGGTCTTGTTCCTGCGTTTCGATCAGTTGATAAGAAAAATTCCGCTGCGCGGCTTTTTCTTTTTCAAGGCGCGCGACGCGCCGCCGATGCAGAAAAAAAACGGCGCTGATAATGATCGCAAAAACTAGAATCCAAAACCACCACGTTCGATAAAACGCCGGTAAAACGCGAATTTTCAAACTCTTGCCCTCGCGATTCCAAACGCCGTCGGCATTCGCGGCGATCACTTTGAAAGTATATTCACCCGGCGGCAGATACGAAAAATAAGCCGTGCGCCGTGCGCCGGCTTCAACCCAATCACTTTGTAATTCTTCGAGCCGGTAGCGAAATTTGACGAATTCCGGTTTGACGAAACTCAAGCCCGTGTAAGCGATCTCGAAATTATTTTTGCCCGCCGCAATTTCGATTTCTTTGTTTATTTGTGTGTTTTCACCGTCAATCATCGCCGATTCGATAATCACCGGCGGCGCGAGTTGATTAATCTTGACGGCGTTCGGGTCGATCACGGCAACTCCTTTTTGCGTCGGAAACCAAAGCCGCCCATCGCTCGCCTTGATTCCGGCAGGCTGCTGTCCGCCGTTGCATTCGGTTTCTAATAATCCGTCGGCTTTGCCCAAAGCGACCGATTCGATCCGAGCGATTTTTCCGTCGGCAAAATCATTCAACATCTGTTTGGCAACGCGGTAAATCCCGCGATTACAACTCATCCACAGATTGCCGCGTTCGTCTTCGAGAATCTGAAAAACGCCGTCGTTAAAAAGTCCGTCGTTTGACGTGTAGCGCGTGAATTTGCCGTCTTTGAGGCGCGTCAATCCGCCGTCGTAACTGCCGATCCACAAAACATTTTCCTGATCTTCATAAAGCGAACGCACGAGATTGCTCGATAATCCGTCGGCGGTCGTAAATGTCGAGAAAGAATTGTCTTTGAATTTGGTCAACCCGCCGAAAGTTCCGAACCAGAGTGTGCCGCCGGGTGATTCGTGAATAATTTTGACATCGTTGCTTGCCAATCCGTTTTCGGTGGTCAATCGCGTAATCGGCTGCAATTCATCTTTCCGGTAGCGAAAAACGCCGACGTTCGAGGCAAACCATTTTGTTCCTGAAAGGTCTTCGTGAATATCCGTGATGACGGCTCTTAAATCGAGGTTTCGTTTAAAGTTCTCCAACTCGTCGAAATTCGTGAATTTTCCGTTTTCGTAATAGAAAAGTTTGTCCCAGCTTCCGAACCAGATACGTCCGCTGCGGTCTTGTTCGATTGAAGTTGCCGAGGGAAATTGTCCCAAACCGCTGACCGCGTTGAAGGTTCCCGATTCGTAATGAGTGATACTTTTGCCGCCGATCCAAATATCTCCCGCCTGCGTCTGGTAAATCGGATTGATGACATCCGCCGTTAAGCCGTCTTTCTGCGTGTAAAACGTCACGCTTTTTTGGTTCAAACGATTCAATCCGCTGTAAAGCGTACCGATCCAAATGTTTCCTTCGCGGTCTTCGAGGACGGAATTAAAAGCATAAAGCGCCGCCGCCGCGTTGCCCGACAAACCATTTTCGGTCTTTAGATAACTCGTCTTTCCGTCAGCCGCGATAATCGCGATTCCCGTATTCGTGACGACCCAAAGATTTCCCGAACTGTCTTCGATGCGCGGCGAAACGTGATTGTCCATCAAAGCGACATCAAGCGGAAACGCCGACAAATTATCGTTTTCAAGCAAAAATAATCCCGTGTTGCTCGTCCCGATCCAGAGCCTTTCGCGCGAATCCTCGAAAAGTTTATTGACGGCGATTGTCTTTAAAACGCCGGGAAGCGGAAATTTATCAATACGATTATTTTTGAACCGATAAACCGTGCGCGTATCGGCATACCAAAATGTTCCGCTTTTGCCCCACAAAGCGATGTTTTCCGGCTTTTCACCGGCAATCGGCTGATACGGAACGAACTTATCGTTTTTCCAGATCAGCATTTCCGACTCGGTAAAGACGACCAATTCGCTTTCGCCGTTTATGAACATTTTCCAAAGCGGTCTGCCGACCGAATCGGGAGCCAGCGGAATAGTTTGAAATCCTCCGTTTTGATAACGCGTGATTCCGCTGTTTTCCGTTCCTGCCCATAAAGCGCCTTGCCCGTCAACGACCAGCTGCGTAAAACGATTGCTTTCAATGCCTGCCGTATTTTGTTTATTAAAAACCGCAAAACGAACGCCGTCGAACCTGACCAGCCCGTCGAGCGTCGCAAGCCACAAATATCCGTCCGCCGTTTGGACTAGCGAATAAACCGTATTCTGCGGCAAACCTTGATCGGTTGTCCATGATTCGATCTGATATTGCGAATAAATCGTTTTATTTGAAAAACAGATACACCCCGCCAATAAAATCAGCGGTAAAAAGTGTTTTGCATAATGACAGAGGTTCCGCATTGACCGTAATTTGATGGCAAAAGCAAGTATAGAAAATAATACTTACATTACAGCAGTAAGGAAATTATTGAAAATAAATGAGCATATAAGATTCGTGAAAAACAATCGTAGTATATAGATCTATAGAAACAACTTTTATAGAAATAACTTTCGTCTCCGGCATGTCGAAAGTTAAATTATTCGACTTCAAGCGCTCTTGAATTTCTAATTCCTCCCGGAAGTTGCATAGCTTTCCGCTTCGACCAGCGCAAGCCTGTTTTTACTGCCTTTATCGGCATCGGATTTCGGATCGGGCTGTCCTGTAATTTCGGTGATATTGCCGAAAGCGTCACGATTGCTCGCCTCTCCGTTCAACTCTATTTTTACGCTTTTCCCGACGGTATTCGGAAAGTTAATTGTCACGTAGCCCAAACTTCTCGGAGTTTGTCCCGTAAAAACCACTTTGTTATCAACGAGAATTCGGACCGGATAACTTTGCGTTCGCCAGCCGACAAGTTTCAAAACGACCTGACTGACGTTTTCCGGTTTGAAGAAATCGTATTTTATCCAGGCGGTTCCGGCTTTCCCGTCGCTCGACCAGCTGGTCATTTCGTCATCGTCAAACGTGTTTTTGGCTTTCTCCGAATTCGACCCCGAAGTGACGCCGGCAACCTGTACGGAAAAACGCGAAGCGACGAACGATTCACCGGGCGGCGTTGCGCCGCGATTTAAATTGGAAGGGAAATTATCAGCGGGAAATTCAAGCGCAAGGCTGTCCTTTGTTTGAAAGGGTCTGGACGTCAATTCTATTTTCGCCGCTTTTAAGTTTTCCGCCGCCGCATTCAAAGAAACTTTGCCCGCTTTCATTGTCGAACGGATCAAAATTCTGTTCACCCCGTTTTCGACCGGCAGACTTTTTGACAGAATATAATTATCCGGTCCCTGAGCAATTCCGCCGCGCCATTCGGCTTCGCCGGTAAGCGTGAAATTGATCGTATTTAGCGCCGTCGGACAGCGATTGCCGTCTTTGTCGATGACTTCGACATCAACCAGCGCAATGTCCGCTCCGTCGGCTTTGAAACCGTTCGGCGCGGTGCGCGCAGATAAGCGAATCGCAAACGGCTCGCCGGCGGTTTTCTTCACGGCTTCGGTGATTTTCCTGCCGTTCGCGTCGTAACCCAAGGCTTTGATTTCGCCCGCCTGCCACGCGACATTTTTGAAGGTAAATAAAAATCTGCTGCGCTGCTCGCCGAAGCCGAGCGATTTGCCGTTCAAAAACAGCTCGACTTTTTCGGCGCTTGAAACGACGTAAACATTTTTTTTCACGCCTTCCGCGTAATTCCAGTGTCCGATGATATGCGTGCGCGGTCTTTCGACGTCAACCCAGCCGTCCCAGATCACCTGATGCGCGAAAAATCCGTCTTTCGGCAGGCGCACGGCATCAACCTCTCCGCTGCGGCGGTAATTTTCCGCGCCGCGATAATGCGTGTTCGAATCGGAGAAAATAATATTTACGCCGCCCGAACTAACGCGCCGTCCGGTTCCGGGACGCGCTTCCCAGTAGTCGAACCAGCGGACGATGTTCTCGATCGCGTGCGAATCCTGATTACGATTATAGACGCTCGCATCCTGCTCTTTATACAAAGGTCCGTCGCCGTCTTTATGAAACGGCGGCGAGAATTCGTCCCAGTATTTGCGCAAGCCTTCGTCACGCGAATATTCCATCGCCCACATCGGAATTCGCGCGCTCTTATTGATGTAGAGCATTTCGCCGCCGTATTCGGCGGTTTTCGAGTCGAGCATCTCGCGCGAACCGGTGGCGCGTCCGCCGTTCGGATCATATTTGTCGCGCAGCTCTTTCATTTCAGCCATATGCGTTTCGGAAATGGATTCGTTGCCGGATTCGTAAAAAATAACGCTCGGGTTATTGCGGTTGTAAATAACGGCGTCGCGCATTACCTCGACGCGCTGCTGCCAGCGCCGTCCTTCGACGTCTTTTTCCGCATCTCCGGCGGGCATCGCCTGTAAAAGTCCGACGCGGTCGCACGATTCGACGTCCTGTTTCGAAGGCGTCGTGTGCATCCAGCGCACGAGATTGGCGTTTGATTCGACCATCAAACGATTCGAAAAATCCGATAACCACGCCGGAACCGCCGACCCGAGCGCGACCCATTCGTTCGTCGTTCGCTGCGCATAGCCTTTGAGCTGTAATGTCCGGTCGTTAAGCTTAAACACGCCGCCGCCATATTCCGTTTTGCGAAATCCGGTGCGCGTTTTGACCGAATCAACGGCTTTGCCGTCCACTTTGAGCGTTGTGTAAACGTTGTAAAGATAACCGTAACCCCAGCTCCAAAAGTTAAGATTTTTCAGGGTGTCCGACGCCGTGACGGTTTTTGTTTCACCCGGCGCGACGGTGTGTTTTCCGCCGCTGATTCTTTTAACCGTTTTGCCCGTCAAATCTTCGATCACGACTTCGTAATCAAACGTTTTGGCGCTTTCGTATTCGTTTTTGATCTGAGTTTCGGCGCTGATCCGCGCCGTTTTATTTTTGATGTCGAAATCGGCGGCGTAAACGTAAACGCCGGTCGTTTGCAGGTTCGTGTAAAGCGGGAGCGTTTGATAGAGCTTGTCGGTAACGTGCAGAAAAACGTTTTTGTTGATGCCGCCGTAATTGGCGTTAAAATTCTTGTCGCTCCACTGAAACCCCGAACCGGTCGCCTTTTCCTTGTAATTCCATGAATTGTCAATCCGCGCCGCCAGCACGTTTTCGCCATTTTGGATAAACTCAGTCAGGTCGAACCCGAAAGCCGTAATTCCGTTTTCGTGCCTTGCCGATGAATTTGCCGTTCAGGTAAAATTCGCCCGCTTGCCGGATGCCTTCGAATTCCAGAAAGATTTTTTTGCCCGCCGCACCGGCTGGAAGTTTGAAATGCTTGCGATACCACGCAATCCCCGTCGAATGGTCTTTGATGTCTTTTCGAAAGGCGTCGTCTTCGTTCCAGGGGCGCGGCGTGGTGACGGATTTCCATGTGCCGTCGTCGAATCCGGGACTTTCCGCGCTCTGTGGGTCGCCGACAAACAGCCGCCAATCGGAATTGAAATTGTATTTGACGCGCGCGCTTTTGACCGCCTGCGCCTGCGCGGCATACGTGATAATCAATAAACTGATTACGACAAATAGCGAAAACGATTTTTTCATAACTTTCTCTAATTTATTCCGACCCAATTGCGAAAATTCTTTGAAAACAACTTTTCCGCATCAACTTGAATTTCCTGCCGTGTAACTCGTCTTCCGTCTTGCCGGAGCAGCGCGTAAGATTCAAAAAGCGCTTCGGCAATGATTCGCCTTGAATGATTCCATTTATAAATCAGCTGATCTAAAATTCGGGCGTCCGAGTGCTGCGGAATAAAACTCGTGCCGAGCATTTCGAAACGTTCTCTGGTGATTTCCGCGATCATCGAAGGATTGTTCAAAAACCACCAGCAGCCGAACGGCATCAGGTTGCTGAATTTTCGCGCCGCGACGCATAATTCGTGTTGATTTTCTCTGGAAAGAAAAGTCGCCAGAAAACGCACGTCCGGGTTTTCCGCGCATATTCGCGCAAGAACGCCGACATCGGCGCGCCCGACTCCGTCGCCGGCGAGCTTTAACGACGGATTGACGCGGCGCCTGACGCCGATCATCAGCGCCAATGAAATATTATGTTCGCGGCACGTCGGCAGAACCACGTCACGAAAAAGCCGCGCGCGCGAAGATTCTTCCGGATATGCGAAGTCGTCCGGCAGCGAAACACCCAAATAAAGCGGTTTCATGCGGCGAATCCAATCGTCTAAAAAGCGTCGCGTCTCGCCTACCGTTCGTTCGTCAATTGCGGTGTTAACCGCATAACCTTGCGCCGCGATGCCCGGAACCGCGTCGCTCCAACCGTTCAGAAAACGGTCAAGACGAAGCGCCGTATGAAAACGAGAATCAAACTTTTCTTCGCTCTTCCAGGTTTGAGATTCGATCTCGTCCAGAGGATCGTTGGTCATCACAACGTCGCTGACGCCGGCAATTTCAAGGACTTTTTCAAGATAATCTTCAGGTTTCTGCGAACGGAAAAACTCTCTCGCTTCGCTTAAATCTTCGGCGCGGGTATTTAACCCGAACGCGGATAAAACGCAGACGACGCCTCTGGCGGCTTCCGATAACGGCGTGTTTTCGACAAAAAGCGTTTTCCAGATCAAATCCGCCTTTTCGGTTTTATTCAATTGCCAGAATGCGGCGGGCGTAACGGTTGAAAAGCGAAATAATTCGGCAACTAAATAGTGGTAATTCAATAATTCATCAATTCCCCATAAATTCAGTTCGCCGAATTGCGGCGCATAGAGATGCGTATGTAAATCGGTAATTTTCGTTGTCGCGACAATCTCATCTACCTGCTTGCGCAATTCCAGTAAATCGTTCGCAGTCATCGTTTTAGCGCCTTTTTTCGGAATGGCATAATCAATTTGTTTGACCATCTTTTTAAGTAATTCTCTTATAAAATAAAGGGACTTTTATTTTATAAAAACATTTTAATGAAGTCTTAAATTTTGTCTTTCAACTTTCATTTTTTATCTTCAGCTATTCCGAAAGTTATTTTGGAAGACCGCTCAAAAAGCACTGATTTTAATTCGTGTCTTTCGGATATTTCTGGAGCATTCCTTCTTCGCGCATAAGTTTTTCGATTTCGTCAATTTCCATCGGCACGAAAGTCGTTAAAATGTCCGCTCCGGTCGCGGTGATGACGATTACGTCTTCGAGGCGAATATAGATTTTTTCTTCCTCGACGCGCAGCGCCGGTTCGATCGAGAAAACCATTCCTTCGCGCAAGGGCGAACCGTCGTAGCCGCCGACATCGTGCGTCGCCATGCCGATCCAATGTCCGAGCATTCCGCGCGGATTTTTCGCTCCCGCAGTGTAATTTTCGACAAACGAGCGCGCCGCTTTTTCATAGATCGGCTTCGAAAATTTTGCTTTTGCGAGCGCCTGATTCATTTCGGGAATCGCCGCCTGTTTGATCGCTTGCGCGGTCAGACCCGGCTTAATATTTTTCAAAATCGCTTTGTAACAATCGAGATAAAACCCGTAAAGCTCGCGCTGCCAAGCGTTAAACTTGCCGTTAACGGGAAACATTCGCGTCACGTCGCTCATGTAATACGAAACGTCCGGCGCGTAATCCATAAGCAGAAAATCGCCGTCGCGCATCACGCGTTTCCCAGCGTTGTAATGCGGATACCACGCGTTCGTGCCGCTTGCGATCAGCGAATAATACGCGTCGCCCTGCGCGCCGTTGCGGTAATAGACGTATTTCGCGACCGCGTCGAGTTCCGATTCCTGAATGTTCGGCACGGTCGAGCGCATCGCTTCCATCAAGGACAATCCCGAAAGACGCGTCGCTTTTTTTATCAAAGCGATTTCGCGCGGCGATTTAATCAATCGCAAACTATCGAGCGCGGGCGTCAAGTTTTTGATCTCGAATTGCGGAAAACGCGTTTTGATGAGATTGATAAAATTCGCTTCGCGCGAGGCAGCGCCGTCCCACGGGTCGGAATAAACGTCGGCGTTCATCCGCGCCACTGAGTCGCGACTCACGGCGAGCGTTTCGGGCGGGCTGAACGGCATAAAAATTTTCGTTTCCTGACCGCTGCGCGCAAAAATCGCGAGATGTTCGCTCATCGTTTCCGGCGCAAAAACCTGATCGATGCCGGAAAGCTGTTTGATCAAATCGGCGTCTTCCGCTGCGAGAACTTTTCCTTCGCTTCGCTCGCGCGGCGCGTTGCGGTGCGGCAAATAAACGTATGCGCGGCGCAGCCGACCGTCGAGCAAAAGATAAGCGTGCGGCACTTCGATGCCGGACAAATAATAAAATTCGTTGGTTTGACGAAAGCGCGTGTAGCCCGCCGGACTCGGCGCGCCCTGAATCAGCGCGAGCCCGTTTTCACCGATCGCATCGTAAATTTTCGCGCGCCGGTCGGCAAATTCCTGCGGCGGAAAATCGCTCGTAAAAAGCGGCACGTCCTGCGCGGCCGCTTGAAAAACCGAAGTCGAAGAAAGCAGCAAAATTAAAAGAAAAAATCTGATTTTCATGAGAAATAGATTAAAGTTTCGGGCGAATTTCCGCAAACTAAATTAAGGCGAGAATCGGAAAAGAAATGTCTTTGCGTTAAAAAATCTTATCTTGAAAGATTGAGTTTCTGGCTGCTTGCTAAATTTTCGACTTCCGAGAGCGTCGCGGCTGAACCGTCACCCGGCGTCGTTAAGGTCAGAGCGGAATTTGCCGCGCCGCAGTTGAGCGCAAGCTCTGTGCCCTTTCCGGCAAGCAGACCGTAAATCAAACCGGCGGCAAACGCATCGCCGCTGCCGACGCGGTCAAGCACGTCCAAACCGGCGAAATCGTTCGCTTTGAAAACTTTGTCATCGGCAGTAAAACAGACGGCGCTTAAATCGTGCTGCGAAGCCGATTTAACGTCGCGCAAGGTTGTCGCGACAATTTTTAAGTTGGGAAATTTCGTGTTGATGTCGGCAGCCGCCTTTCGCAGATTTTCTTCCGCGTAAGCCGCGAAAGAAGCGTCGAAATTTTCGACGCCGAAAACAATGTCGGCAAGCGGTAAAAGCTCGTGATTGAGCGCGTTTGCCGCATCGCGCCCGCCGCGTTCCGACCAGAGCGACGCGCGGTAATTTAAATCGTAGGAAACGATCGCGCCCGATTCTTTTGCCGCCTGCATCGCTTCGCGCGCGACTTCGGTCGTCGTCTCGCTCAGTCCGGCGAAAATGCCGCCCGTGTGAAACCAGCGCGCGCCTGATTCGCCGAAAACTTTCTGCCAGTCAACGTCGCCGGTTTTTAACTGCGAAATCGCCGTGTTTCCTCTGTCCGAACAGCCGACGGGCTGGCGCAGACCGAAACCGCGCTCGATAAAATACATTCCGTTGCGCACCTTGCGGCTGATGCCGTCGGTTTCGCGCCACAAAATCTCGGACGTATCAACGCCGCCCTGCCACATCAAATCTTCCGCCAAACGTCCGATCTGATTATCGGCGAGCGCCGTTATGATCGCCGCATCGAGGCGAAAAACTTTACTCAAACTCCGCGCGACATTATATTCGCCGCCGCCTTCCCAGACGCGAAAGTTGCGCGCGTTTTGTATTCGGTCGTCGCCCGGATCAAAACGCAGCATAACTTCTCCGAGCGCGACGAAATCCCAACGGCAACTGTTCTTAGACTTAATATTTAGCACGATTAGAGAGTAACAAATTCAATATCCAAAATCCAAAATCAACGAGCCATCCAGCCGCCGTCAACAACGAGCAGATGTCCTTGCAGATAATCACTTGCTGATGATGAGAGAAACACCGCCGCGCCCGCCAAATCTTCCGCTTCGCCCCATCGATTCGCCGGAATCCGTTCCAATATCTG
>JANOBZ010000046.1:0-5974 GCA_031411895.1 Acidobacteriota bacterium
AAAAGTCGCGAAAATTGTAGGATTTACTTTTCGCGACTTTTCGCCTTTTTCGCGGTTAAAATTTTCTTGAATCAGTTCTTCGCGTCTTTCGATTTTTTCCATTTCGTCCAGTTTGTCGCCGCGCCGATTTTCGTGCCTTTAAAATTAACTTTTATTCCGTTGAGATGTTTGGCGAGTTTGATTAAATCGGCGCGGTTGTAAAAATCCGCCCAGATCAGATTTACCGGATATTTCCCTGCCCATTCGTTTTTTATCCAGCCGAGCGCGACCGGATTTGTCATACCGGCGAGTTCGCTGTTCGATTTCGGATGAACGCTTGAGAAAAAACTCATTCCGATTAATTTTCCGCTCTCGTCGGGCGTGACGGACGAACGGACGGCGTAGAATTTACCGGCGTAATTTCCGTTCTTGGCGTTTTCCAAAACTTTCAGCGTACCGCTTTTGAATTGGTCAATGTCCCAGCCTTCGACCCAAGTATTTTCTTCCATTTGTTTCCAAATCAAATCATCGTCAGGCGCTTCGCTAGAGTCGAAAAGCGCGATCACTTGATTATCTTTTTTCAATTGCCAAAGCTCGCTCAATTTGCTTTTCGGACTGAAATTTTTAGAGCTGACCAGTTTGCCGCCGAGTTTTGTTTTGACGAGATTGATTAATTCCGTCCATTTCGCCTTCGTCAAACCTTCGATCTCGCCCTGCTTTTTGCCCTGTTCGATTTGATATTGCCGCTCCCAGAAATGATTGAAGCCGAGCAAAACGAGTTCACGCGGATTTTTGTCGGTGAATGCTTTTACATCGTCGAGCATCGAAGCGACCGACGCGCCGTAAAGCCCGTGGCAAGTCATCAAAACGCCTTTGTCGTCAACACAAACGCGAATGTCGAAATAGCGAATGCCGTCCGTGAGCATTTGCGCCGTCGTCCGTTCCTGCGTTTTCGCCCAATCGGAAAAAACCGAACCGACCGACAGAAAGCGTTTTACTTTTTTGTTGTCGGGCGAAGAAAGCCCGTCGCTGTCGCCGAACGTGATGCCCGTATTTTTTGAGGCTGTGATGGCAAAAGTTCCCGCATCGTGCGCACCGGGCAAAGCGATTTCGTTGAGCTGTTTTTTGCCCAGGATTGCCGCATTGCCGCTCATCCAATTTGCCTGAGCGCTTACAATCCGTCCGAAAGGCGACAAAATAATTGCTAGGACTAAACATTTACAGAAAAATTGTTTCAGCATAAATTTACGTTCCGCAGTAGTTTAAAGAATAATAAGTCGGACAATTAAAAAAGCCAAGTCCTGAAATTAACCGTTCGCCAAAAGAATTAAAATGAGTTTTTCACGCTCGCGGCAAATTAACGTAAAATAGAATTTTTGTTATGCCGCAAAATAACTTTGAATTAACCGCATCGTTTGCCCAAAATTTAGACGAACAAGACTCGTTAAAACATTTCCGCGAAAAATTTTATATTCCGAAACAGACAAACGGCGAGGACACGCTCTATTTCACCGGAAATTCGCTCGGACTTCAGCCGGAAACTGCCCGCGAATATATCGAACAGGAACTCGCCGATTGGGCGAATCTCGGCGTCGAAGGACATTTTCACGCGAAAAACGCGTGGATGCCGTACCACGAATTTTTGACCGCGCCGATGGCTGAAGTAATCGGCGCGCTGCCGATCGAAACTGTCGTGATGAATTCGCTGACGGTCAATCTGCATCTTTTGATGGTTTCGTTTTATCGCCCGTCGGGAAAACGCAATAAAATCGTGATCGAAAAAAACGCGTTTCCGTCAGACCAATATGCAGTCGCTTCGCAGCTCAAATTTCACGCCTTTAAGCCTGAAGAATGTTTGATTGAACTCGTGCCGCGCGCGGGCGAAACGATCTTACGAACCGAAGACATCGAGCGCACGATCGAAGAAAATGGCGAAGAAATTGCACTGATAATGCTCGGCGGCGTCAATTATTACACCGGACAAGCCTTTGATTTCAAGCGAATTGCCGAAGCCGGACACAAGGCGGGCGCAGTTGTCGGATTCGATCTGGCGCACGCGGCGGGCAATCTCGAATTACGTTTGCACGACTGGAACGTGGATTTTGCCGCGTGGTGTTCGTACAAATATCTCAACGCCGGTCCGGGCGGAATTGCGGGCGTTTTCGTTCACGAACGACACGCGCAAAACTTCGATCTGCCGCGTTTTGCCGGTTGGTGGGGACACGATAAAGAAACCAGATTTTTGATGGGCGACCAGTTTGTGCCGATGCGCGGCGCGGAAGGCTGGCAATTGTCTAATCCGCCGATCTTTCAGCTTGCGGCACTGCGCGCGAGTCTCGAAATTTTTGCCGAAGCCGGAATGAAAGCCTTACGCGAAAAGTCGGTTAAACTGACGAATTATCTCGAATTTCTGCTCGGCGAGATTAATGATGAACGAATCGAGGTCATTACGCCCGCTGATCCGGCGGCGCGCGGCTGTCAGCTTTCGATTCGTGTCAGAAATTCGGACAAAAATCTTTTTCGGGCGATTACCGCACAGGGCGTCATTGCCGATTGGCGCGAACCGGACGTGATTCGCGTCGCGCCCGTGCCGCTTTACAATACATTCACGGACGTTTATCAATTCGTACAGATTTTAAAGGATTGTCTGCAAAATAAAAGTTAATTGTTTCGATTCAATTCATAAATGACAAACGGCTTTGCACAAAAACTAAAATCAGCCGCGAAGAAACACGAATTTTCACGAAATAATTACAAAAATTCGTGTTTCTTCATGTTCATTCGTGGCTAATCTCAAAAATCGTTTCTTTTCCTGAGTTTTGTGCAAAGCTAGTGACAAACAAAAAGATGCGCCTTCTTCGCGAAGGCGCATCTTTTTTACAAAATATTAAATCTTTGCTTCGGAATTATCTCATAAAGAATCCGAGGACAAAATAAAGAAGTATAAATATAAGAATTGTGCTGATTAAACCACCGCCCAATTTCCACGCGCCCGCCGCTGCTAATCCACCTCTTAATAAACCCATTGTTTTTTTCCTCCCTTGTACTTTTTTAATGCATCTTTTTGATGCTTGCCCTGTATGTTGCACATAGTGTGCCAGAGCGATTTCGGATTTGTGATTTTGGATTTAGGATTGAAGAATTAAATTCGCAGGGAGGAATTTTGAATCCTCGATCGGCGGTTCGCTTATGACAAACCGACTTGCAAGCTATTACAATAATTAAGTTGATTATGAAATGGTTTAAGATTCCAGAAGACTTGATTCCAAGATTAAAAGAACTGCAAGCAAAAGATTCGCATCACGACATAGTGAGATCAGAAGACGCGGTAATTATGTTCGGGGGAATGGGCGACCCGTTGTATCTGACGCTCGACGGTCGGGTTATTATTGACGAATGCTTTATGGAAGATAAAGGTCCGCGCGAAGCCGAAACACTAATCGAAGCCGCGATGGCAGTCGTAGTCGGCGCGAAAGTGCGGAACTTTCCCGAACTGTTTTCGATTCTGCCGAAACGACCCGAAAATTCAATTGATTGCGTAAATTGTGAAAAAACGGGCTGGTTCAAACCCGGCGGAGTTCTAAGTCCGTTCGTCTGCGGCGACTGCGGCGGTTTGGGCTGGAAACAAGGCGAATATTCAAAATGAAAAAAGAAAAAGTAATCATCATCGGCGCGGGTCTGGCGGGTTCGCTGCTCGCGATCTATCTGGCGAAACGCGGAATTGAATGCGAAATTTACGAGGCGCGCGGCGATATGCGCCGGGAAACGATGTCCGCCGGTCGCTCGATCAATCTCGCGCTTTCGAATCGCGGAATCGCCGCATTAAAAGAGGTCGGACTCGACGAGTATATGCTCGCCGAAGCCGTGCCGATGTTCGGGCGAATGATTCACGCCGTTGACGGCACGACGAAACTTTTGCCGTATTCGGGCAGAAAAGGCGAATATATCAACTCGGTTTCGCGCGCCGGTTTGAACATCGCGCTTATCAACGAAGCCGAAAAATACGACGGCGTCACATTTCATTTCAACGAAAAGTGCGCAGATTTCAATTGCCGAACGGGCGAAACCAAGTTTGAATCGGGCAGATCGGTCAAAGGCGACACACTCGTTGCGACCGACGGCGCGGGCTCGGCGGTGCGCAACGCGATGCTTCACGGCGGCGTTCCGCGTTTCGATTTTTCGCAGAAATGGCTCGAACACGGCTACAAAGAACTGCATATTCCACCACGCGATTTTGGATTTGTGATTTCGGATTTCGGATTGAAAACCGGGGAAAATCCTGAGTCGAGAGATTTGTTTCAATTAGAGAAAAACGCTTTGCACATCTGGGCGCGGCGTTCGTTTATGATGATCGCGCTGCCGAATTTCGACGGCAGTTTTACCTGTACGCTTTTTCTCGCGCACACGGGCGAAAACAGTTTCGAAGAGCTGACGGACGAAAAATCGTTGATGAAATTCTTTGAAGCGAATTTTGCCGACGCGATTCCGCTGATGCCGACGCTCAAGGAAGATTTTTTCGCGAATCCGGTCGGAAATCTCGGCACGATCAAATGTTTTCCGTGGAACTCGAACGGAAACGCGCTGCTTTTGGGCGACGCGGCACACGCCGTCGTGCCGTTTTACGGTCAGGGAATGAACGCTTCATTTGAAGACTGCCGCATTTTGAATGAATTGATCGGACAATACGACGCGAATTGGAACGCGGTTTTCGACGAATTTACCGAAGTTCGAAAACCGAACGCCGACGCGATCGCCGAGATGGCGGAAGAAAATTTCTACGAAATGCGCGACGCCGTCGCCGACGAAACCTTCCAGAAAAAACGCCAACTCGAAACTCTTCTCGAACAAACGTTTCCCGATTATTTTTCGAAATATTCGATGGTCACTTTCCGCGAAGACTTGCCTTACGCAATCGCCAAAGCGAAAGGCAATGCGCAGGATAAACTTTTAATGGAAATCTGCGTTCGCTTCGATGATGTGAGCGAGATTGATTTGAATGAAGTTTTGGAAAGGCTGAAATCAATTCATTAAATAGATTATGAATGTTCCTCAGGATAAATTGGTTGGGTACTGGGTCATAGATTCCGCACCGGAAGACAAACCCGAGAGTTTTGGAGAAATATATCTTCGCTTTACGGGTAATGGATTATTGCAATGGGGTTATCAGGACGAACATAAAATTTATATCAATTCTTTTGAGTATTGGCTGGAAAATAAAAAGATTGTGAATACTTGTCCGCCAAATCCACGTAAGGAATTAACGCCTTTTGCTATGACGGACGACGATAAGCTAAAAATTAATTACAGCAATTACGAGACCATTTGGCGAAAAACAAGCAAACAGGACTTTTTTGAGAGTAATGATATTTGGGATGCCGGACGTTATAATTTTCGACGTTTGGATTACATGTCCGAGCTAGAATTATCGCCTTCCGATTTTCAGATAAAAAGAGCTGAATATCTTGGCGTATCGCCGCAGATTATCATTAACACAGATTCTCTCTGGCACGCTTGGGAGTATTCTCGTGGAGAATTTGCGTCGTTTCATTCTGAAGAATTCAAATATATCTTAAAATGCGGAGTGTTGGTTGATAAAACCTGCCAACAAGATTTGACGCTTTTAATGTATATTATCAGCGACGGCTACATTGAAGTTATTGAGGCGATGCTCGAAAACGGCTTTGACATTAACGCTGAAGAAATGTGCGGGATGACGCCGCTCGATTTCGCAGTTTTTCATGACCAAACCGAAATTTACGAGATGTTACGCCAACGAGGCGCGAAATTGGGAAGTGAGTTAAAAACCGCAAAATGGTTGAAATGGAACAGTAGAAATCAGAATCGCGGGTAATCAGAGAGAATGTAAAATAAATTGTGTAACTGTTCATTAAAATTTAACCTAAAAATAGTGAGGTCAAAATGAACAGTAGACAAGAAGAGAAATTGAAGGAATTAGCCGGTGAATTGGCGAAAGATCTCAAAACGGGCGAGGATT
>JANOBZ010000047.1:0-30861 GCA_031411895.1 Acidobacteriota bacterium
GCTCCTTCGTAAAGCTGCGTCAAACTGCTCGTCGCGACGATTTCGTCAGGGTTTACGCCGTTGACGATTTGCACGGTGTCGCCTTCTTCTATTCCCTGCTGCACGACGCGCAGTTTCGCAACGCCGTCCTGAATGACGAAAACTTTGTAAGACTGTGTACTTTGGTCGTTGTAAACCGCGATTTTGGGAACGAAAACGCTCGCGTTTCCGCCGTCTCTCGTAATCCGCACGGTGGCGAACATTCCCGGACGAAGCGCGTTATCACCGTTTTCAATCGTCGCTTCGACCGTCGCCGCCCGCGAAGTCGGGTCAAGCGCGGGATTTACCGCCGTCACCGTTCCGCCGAACCGACGGTCTTTATAAGCGTCAACTTCGATTGAAACGCCGCGCCCGATGGAGATAAACGGCACGTCGGCTTCGGCAGTCTGAATTTGAAGTTTTATCGGATTCGTCCGCAAAATCGTGACAATCGTCGAAGCGGAACTAACGAATTCTCCGACGGCGACCGGACGCGCACTGATAAAACCGGAAAAAGGAGCGCGAATGATCGTGTCGGCAATACCTTGTTCAGCCAGACCGATTTGCGTCCGTGCCGCGTCAACGGCGGCTTGCGCGCTTTTAATCGCCTGATTATTTTGTTTCGCCGCATTGATCGCTGATTCCTGCTGCTGCCGCGCACTGTTTAGACGCGCCCGCGCCGTATCGCGCTGCGTTCGAAAGGTTTCATACGCGACCATCGAAACATCGCCGGTTTCGACGAGTTCGCGGTAACGCTTTTCGTTGGCTTCAGCCTGACGGAGTTCGGCAAGAACCTGCTCATAACTCGCGTTGGCAGCCAGAACTTCCGGTATCGTCGAAGAATTAAAAGTCCCGTTCGCCGAAAGTCCTAAACGCGCTTCGGCTTGCCGGACACCGGCGACCGCCTGCGCGACGTTGGCGTTTGCCTGCGCGAGCTGCAAACGCGCATCTCTTTCATCCAATTTTGCAATCACGCTGCCCTGCGCGACGAAATCGCCGACGTTCGCCGAAACATTGACGACTTTTCCGGCGGCTCTCGGCGCGACATCCGAAGTTTCGTCCGCCGTCAAACTTCCCGTCGCCTGAATAACCGCCGGAATCTCGCGCGAAACCACTTTGCCGACCGTAATCGAAACCGCCGCTTCGGAGTTTTTCGCGTCCGCGTTAGCATTTCCCTGCCGCTCGGTTTCCGCCTTCGAGCCGCTGCACGAAACGCACAGCGCGAAAAATGCAAAAGCCAAAACACCCGACATTATTTTCGGTAATTTAAAATGAGATTTCCGTCCTGTTAAATAAAAAAGCCGCATAAAATTTAGTTTACGATGTTTATTGTATCGTAATGAGTTTTACCGAATAAAATTTGTTATGTAAATTTTTGTAAACAGTCATTTTATGATTTTTAGAAATTATCAGTTTGAAAGCGGAAATACGCACGAAGTAAATGTGTCATTTGCACATTTACTTCGTGCGTATTTTTGCAAAATTGAAACGCCGTTTGCGGAAAATAGCTGTTAAGATTATAAAATTAAAATATACGAAACATTAAAATAGAGGTGAGATTTTATGCAGGAAATAACCGCAGCCGAACTAAAAGCGCGGATGGATTCGGGCGAAGACGTTCAGTTAATTGACGTGCGCCAGCCCGACGAACACGAATTTGCGCGCATTAAAGGCGCGAAGTTGATTCCGCTCGGCGACATCGTAAAAAGAATAAATGAACTCGACGCAAACCGCGAACTTGTTCTCCACTGCAAAGCCGGCGGACGCAGCGCACAGGCGATTGAAATGCTGAAACGCGCCGGTTTCGCGGGCGAAATGAAAAACTTAAAAGGCGGCATCACCGCGTGGTCAAACGAAGTTGACCCGAAAATCCCGAAATATTAATTAGTGGTAAGTGATGAGTGGTAAGTGGTAAGTGAAAGAAATTATCAGTCACCACTTACCACTCATCACTTACCACTATTTTCCCGTTCATCCGCACGATTTTCATTTTTTCGCGGACGGTTGTGCGGCAGGCGAGAACGGCTTTTTCCCCTGCGGCGTTTTCGAGCCAAATCTGACAATTCAGACAATCACCGTTCCAGCAGAACTCGCCGAGCGAAATCGTTTTCATCGAAAGAAACTGCAAACCGCGAAGCAGCGAATTGTTTTCGGGAACTTTCCTTTTTTCGCCGCAAATTTCGATTTCAACGAGCTTTTCAAACGGCTCGAAAATGTCTGTGTAATCTTTAATATTCATTTATATTTATTTTCAACTTTTTCGGCACACTGTAAAGCCGCAGCACAAATTGATCCGGGAAGTGACAAGGCTTT
Source organism: Acidobacteriota bacterium (assembly GCA_031411895.1). Taxonomy (GTDB): domain Bacteria; phylum Acidobacteriota; class Blastocatellia; order Pyrinomonadales; family Pyrinomonadaceae; genus JAFDVJ01. The sequence continues at coordinate 2,332 of JANOBZ010000047.1, forward strand.
TTCAGAAGACGACTTTTGTGAAATTCGTTTTAGTTGCTAAACTAATTTTTAAGGAGAAATTATCTACAAATGTCATTAATAATGTATTCCAAACCCGGCTGTCCTTACTGTCAAAAGGCGCGTGATTATTACAATGAAAATAATGTAAGTTTTGTCGAATACGACGCGCAGAACGATAAGGCGCGGCAGAAGGAAATGCTGGAATATTCGGGCGGCGATCTGGTCGTGCCGTGTATCGTCGAAAACGGCGAATATATTCAATCAGGCTGGGGAAGCCCGCTGCGCGGCTGAACGATTATCCCCGATTAACCGGCAGTTTGCCGACAATTTGATTTTGAGTTTTAGAAACTGTGTTCAAACTATAAAGCAACAGGAAACGGAACGCCGATAACGCGGATTCGGCTGATAAGGACAGATAAAACAAATAAAAATCAGCGCAAATCTGTCAAATCCGCGTTATCCGTGTTCTATTTCATTTGGCTTTTGTAGTTTTCAAACAGCTTCTTAGATTTTGGATTTTGGATTAGAACCGAATATTTCGGATTGAAACAATTATCCGTCGTCCGCTTTACCAAAATCTTTTTTAGTTTTATGATTACAAGTTAATTATCCGGCGATCCAAAATTCAAAATCCAAAATCTAAATTTCACTATGGTTGGTTCTCAGATTAACCAATACAAAATCCTTGAAAAACTCGGCGCGGGCGGACAAGGAACCGTTTACAAAGCTCTCGACACGAAACTCAACCGCACGGTCGTCGTCAAGGTTCTGCCGCCGGAATTGACGCAAAAAACCGCCAACTTCAAACGATTCGAACGCGAAGCGCAGCTTTGCTCGCAGCTCGATCATCCGAATATCTGCACGATCTACGATTTTCACGAAGCCGACGGAGTTTTTTATATTGCGATGCAGTATATTGACGGAAAAAACGTCCGCCAATTAGTCGCCGGTCGTCCGCTCGAAATCAGAGGCGCGCTTTCGATTGTCATACAGGTTTGCGACGCGCTCGCCTACACGCATTCGCGCGGCATTATTCACCGCGATATAAAAGCCGGAAATATAATGGTCAACGATGCCGGACAAGCGAAAGTTCTCGACTTCGGCTTGGCAAAATTGATGCAGAACGATCCGGGCGATTATGCGTCGGGCGTTGACCGCGCCGACTTGACCGAAGTCGGTGTGCCGTATGGAACGGCGACGTATGCCGCGCCGGAACAGGCAAAAGGCGAACGCGCCGATCATCGCGCCGATATTTTTTCGACCGGCGTTCTGGTTTATGAAATGCTCACCGGAATCTGGGCTTTTCAAGGCAAAACCGTGGTTGACGTGCGCCATCAGGTCTTGCACGGAACGCCGAAACCGCTCGCGCTGATGCGTGTCAGCGAACCCTTGCCGCCGCAGCTTCAAGTAATTATTGACCGGGCTCTGGCGAAAAACCCCAAAGACCGTTATCAAAAAATTTCAACGATGCGCGACGATATTCGCGCCGTTTTGCAAGACATCTCAGGTATGCCCGCTTTTCAAAATGATATGTACGCGCCGCGCCACGCCGAAAACAACGTGGTCAAGCGCGCGTGGAACTGGATTACCGGAAAAACCACTTCCGAAAATTCGACCGGCAGCGGCAGAACGACGTCGGGTTCGGTTCAGCCGATCACCAACTCGTACGCGCCCGACATTTCGATGACGGCGACCGGCACGGAAAAGAAATCAATCGCGATCCTGCCGTTCAAGAACGTCAATCACGACAAGGAATCTTCCTTTTACGAATTCGCGCTCGCCGACGCCGTGATTACCGAATTGGCGCAGGTCAAATCGCTTGTCGTGCGTCCGAGCTCGGTTATTTCGAAATATCAGGGATTGAACGTTGACCCGCGCGAAGCGGGCGAGGAATTGCGCGTCAACGCGGTTCTTTCAGCCGGTTTTATTCGTTCGGGCGAACGCCTGCGCGTAACGGCGCAGCTTTTGGACGTCGCGACCGGCGAAATGCTCTGGAGCGACCGGATTGACGCGCAGGGCAGCGATATTCTCGCGCTCCAAGATATGATCGGACAGCGAATTCTGGACGGTTTGCGGCTCGAATTATCCGAAACCGAACAGGAAAAACTCGGGCGTCGTCCGACCGATAATCCCGAAGCGTGGGAAGAATACCTGCGCGGACGCGACAATTTCGGGCGCTTTATTTTCCGCACCGTTTCAAACGCCGACTGCGAAGCGGCGATCGCCAATTTCAAGCACGCGATTGATTTAGACACGCATTTCGCGCTCGCTTATTCGGGTTTGGGCGCGTGTTATGCGAACCGTTTTCTGAAAGGTTTGGGCGAACCGGAAGATTACACGCTGGCGGAAAGCGCGTTTACGAAAGCCTTTTTCTATGATCCGAACGTGACGGAAGCGCGTGTTTTGACGGTGATGATCTATATGGCGCGCGGCGAAAAGAAAAAAGCGCACGCCGAGATAAAGGAGTTGCAAGAACAGTTTCCGAACGACGCGCCGCTCTATTTCGTCAAAGGAATCATGCACCGGCTCGACGGTCAATACGAACAGTCGTTAAAGGCTTTTGAAAAACTGGCGCGGCTCGACCCGGCAGCTCGAGTCATCGCGTCTTACAACCGCGCGCGGATTTTTATTTATCAAAAGCGTTACGAAGACGCGATGAAAGAAATCGAAAGAGGCAAAAAAGCCGAGCCGAATCATCCGATGCTGAGAATTTTTCACGCCGCCACGCTTTTTCATCGCGGCGACCGCGAAGACGGCATCGAGATGCTCGAAAAGGTGATTGCCGAAAATCCGCAGATGGACGGAATCCGCCCGCTGCTCGCCGCATTTCTGGCGGCTGTCGGCAGAATCGACGAAGCCCGCACACAATTAAGTGAAGACGCGCTTGCGCTCGCAAAATCCGATCACGACATGGCTTACTGGACGGGCGAAGCCTACGCGCAGCTCGGCGAAAAGGATTTGGCTTTCAGATGGCTCAACCGCGCCGTCAAGCTCGGCAACGAGAATAAAACCTTTTATCAAAACGATCCTTGTCTCGAACCCCTGCGCGACGACGAGCGCTACACCGAACTTTTAGAGCAGATGGGCAAAAAGGAATAAAGTGGAAGAGTGAAAAAGTAGAAAAGTTAAAAAGTTGCGCTCTATAATCAGAATGCAACTTTTTAACTTTTTAACTTTTTAATTTTATTTCGTCATTTCGACGACGCGGACGCTCGCGTAATTTTTCAGAAACGGCGCGGCTTTTAGAATTTTGCCGTCCAGTTTGATGGCTCTGTGAAGAAGACTTTCGGACAAGCCCAAAACATTGACGAGATTGACGAACGGAATCGAAAAAGCGCGACTCCGGTATTTTAAAAAGCGTACGGCGAATTTTTCGAGTTCCGCGTCGGTCAAAGGTCTTTCAAACGGCGAAATGTCGGGCGCTTCGTACGGAATCAGATTTCTTACAAATTTTACAAAGCGCGAGTTTCTGACCGGTTCGAGAAAGATCGCGCGTCCGTCTTTTTTTAAGACGCGAAAAACCTCTGCGGAAGCAAGCTCCAAATCGAGATGATGCAGAATCGCCATTCCGAAAACAACGTCAACCGATTCCGTTTCAATTGGTAATTCATGCGCCGAACCGACTTTTAGTTCCGCCTGCGCGGCAAATCCGTGCAGCGCGAGACGCCGCATTCCGAGCTCGACGAGTTCCGGCGAGATATCGATTCCGACAACTTTCTCCGCGCCGTGCGAAGCGATCAGAACGCTGTTTTCGCCCGCGCCGCAGCCGTAATCGAGAACGGTTTTACCGCTCACGTCGCCGAGCAGATGATAGGCGAATTCGAGCTGGTAAGGCGTGTCCGCCGGCGGATTCAAATATCTTTCGACGGTTTTTTCCGAAAGCTTTAAGTCTTCGGTTTCGCGTTTTTGCGCTTCGCTCGCGCTGCGCTCGACCTCGACGTTTTCCCATTTCCTGATTTCCTCAAAATTCGCCGTGATGTTCATTTTTTCTGCACTTTCCTGATTTCGGCTTCGAGCGCGTCAATGTCGCAGCCGATTTTTTTGTCCTTAAATTTCGAATTTTGGGCAAGCCGGTAATTCCCCGTCTTCCAGCCGATAAAGCCGACCGCGTCGAAACCGTCAACTAAAGCGTTGCGCGCGGGAACGTAAATCTCGTTTTTCGGAATGCTTTTGCCGTTGACGATCACGTTGTCGGCAATGGTCGCATCGGGCAGATATTTCGCAAAAACCTCTTTCCCGATCACGCCTTCGCCGGCAAAACCGTAAGCGTTGTTGGAGAAAATATTATTGCGAAACGTGAATCTTCGCGAAGCGTCGCCGTGCGCCGTAATCACGTTGCCGTCGTGAAAAACCGTATTGTTCGCGACCGTGATGTCTTCGCCGTTTGAGACCACGACGAAGCGTCCGTCGCCGCCGAATTTCTGTGAATCAAGGTTTTCGAAAAGATTATTGACGACGCGCACGCGCTTCATCACGGCGCTCGGATAAAGGTCGTCTTTGCCTAAAAAATTAACGCCGCCGCCGCTGTTGCGGACGATATTGTTTTCAAACAGAACGTCTTCGATCACGCTCCACGGCGCGCTGCCCTCCTGATTGCGAATCGTAATTCTGACGGCATTTTCGTCAAAGCTGTTCTCGATAATATTTCCGATCACGCGGACGTTTCGCGCATTTTTCAGTTCGAACGTGCATTTTATCGTTACTTTGCCGCGCCACTCCAAGGGCTTGCTCATCAGATTGTTGCGAATCTCGATGTCGGTCGGGACGAGATTTTTAATACTCGGGTCTGATCCGCCGATGAGAATGTTTTCCGCGCCCGCTTCGATGTAATTGTTGACGATCTTGTAGCCGCCCGAACCGTTCCAGCCCGCGATGCCCTGCGTTTCTTCCTGCGCGTAGGCAAAACCCGCGATGTAGCTGTTTTTAATCACCGTATCGGCGCTGTTGAGCATAATGCCGCGCCGCGTTTTACCCTTCGGATTCGGGTGAACATAACAGCGGTCTATCTCAAGGTTTTTCGGCATTTCTTCGAGCTTTTGCGAATCCGTGCCGAGCGCGATCAGGTTGTAAACGTAATCACTGCCGCCGGGTGCAAATTCGATGCCGACAAAGCGGTAATGATGCGCGTTCGCCGCAGTTTTGATCGCCGGAACACCCCCGCCCGGACTTAGAATTTTCGGCATCAAAGCTGCGTCCGAAGGGCTCACGCGCACGCCGTCGGCTGGCAGCTTCGCCAGTTCCGACGACTGAATCGTGATAAATTCCGCGCCCGTCTTATTCGGCAGCGTGAACGAACCGGTGAAGCTCGCGCCCGCCTGCAAAATAATCGTGTCGCCCGCTTTCGCGCGGTCGAGCGCCGACTGAAAATTACCGCCCGCGCGGACGAAAATCGTCGCGCCCGTGACGCTTATTTTCGCCTCCGAAATTAAATTTCTGCCGAGAAAATAACCGCCGACTGTTAAAGGAATCAATAAAAATGCGATCAGCAGAGCAAGCCAGATACGGCGTCCGCGCCGCTGATTTTTTTGCCAATTCGAGGTTTCAAGCCGTTTCATATCAATTTTGGATTTTAGATTTTGGATTTTGGATTTGCTTACGCATTAGCCAGCCTACGCTTATTAATGCCTGATATTGGAAAAGAATCGGTAATATTCCAAACCAATCCAAAATCCAAAATCTAAAATCCAAAATCGTTTTTTTAATAATACACCCAATAGCCCAAAGATTTCACATATTCGCCCGCAACTATTTGCCAGCCGAACGCGGAAAGCCACCAGAAGCGCGGGCTCGGCGTTTGAATTCCCGTCGGCACGGCGCTGATTCCAAGCTCGATTGACAGATTATTTTCGGCAAACGTGCGCTCGAAAGTCGCGAGCGCACGGCGCGTGTGATAGGCGGACGTGACGACTAAAATTGATTTCAGATTCGCGCTTTTAGCTTTTTCCGCTGCAATTCGCGCTTCGTAAATCGTGCCCGAAACCTGCGGCTGGAGAATTTCGATATTTTCCGCCGCGACGCCGTTCGCAATCAACGATTTGCGCGCCAGCTCGACAAACCACGGGTTGCGCTGTTCGATCTGCGACCAGCCGGATTGTTCGCCGTCGTCGGTCAGATAAATTTTCGCCGCCGTGCCTTTTTTATAAAGCTCCGCCGCTTTTTGCGTTCGTTCGAGATAGGTGTGCGAACCGCCGAGTACGAGAATCGCGTCCGCTTTTTCGAGCGGTTTTTCGACGATTAAATTTTTCGCCAGAAACGGCGCGAGAAAAATCCAAACTAAAAAAAGCAGAAGAAAAAAGCAAATAACTTTAAATCTCCCGCTCAATTTTTTTTTATTGTCCGCGCGTTTCATTCTTTAACTTTTCGCATTATCGCCCGCAGTTCGTCAACTTTCGCGTCCCAGCTTTCGTGCCGAATCGCGTCGGAAACTTCTTCGCGCGGTTTCGGATTTGCCAAAATTTCCTCGATCTTCGCGATAAATTCCGCATGATTTTCGCCGATCAGGCAATGCGCTAAAACGCGGACTTCCTGAATGTCGGTTGACACGACTTCCAGTCCGGCGGCGAGATATTCGCGCACTTTAAGCGGATTGACGTGGCGCGTTAATTCGTTCATTACAAACGGGTTGAGCGCCACGTCGAAGCCTTTGCAAAAAGCCGGTAATTCTTCGTAAGGCTTGCGTCCGAGAAAATGAATGTTCGGAACATCATCGAGAATTTTCACCTTTTTCTCGCCGTCAACCGTGATTTTTCCGATCAGAACGACGGAGCCGTTCTTAAAATGTTCGGCGATTTTCTTAATCAGCTCAAAATCAACCCAGTCCGCAAGCAGTCCGTGAAAACCGATGATCGGTTTCGGCAGATTCGCGATCTCAAGCGGAATTTCGGTCGCCGCGACGAGCGCTTTGCGAAAATGATTGAAATCCACGCCGTGCCGGATCAGAAACGTCTTTTCATTGAATTTCTTTTTCGATTCGAGCAAAGTTTCCGCCGAAACGACGACGAAATCCGATTTGCGAAACAAATCTTCCTCGATCTCCTTCAAACCCGCCGAAACGCCCGTAAACGCCGTGTATTCGTCAACGCAGTAATAAATCTGCTCCGTTTCGCCTAAGCTTCCGGCAATCATTCCCGCCGCCGGATTGAAAACCATATTGATGACGTTTTCCATGTCCAGTTTGCGCATCGCGCTCTTTACCTGACGAATCAAAATTTTCCGGTTAAACGCGACGACCGATTTGCTTCCGTAAGCCGGAATCGCGAGCGGATTGAGCACAAAAATATTCTTTTCGACTTCGCGGATCGGCTCCGTAAAACTCTTTAATTTCTTATAGATACGCGATAAATCCTTACTCGAAGAAGTCGGCATCCGGTTAGCGATCGCATTGATCCACAAAATGCGGTTATCGCGCGAAAGTACGCGCATCAGGTGAGTTTTCGAGAGCGGATCGCCCGTCCAATCGTGCGAAAAACACAAAATATCGCGCCCGCGCAGGAGCACGTCTGAGGGTGCGTCTTCCCTCTTTTTTCTTTCAACTTCGGCAATCAACATAATTTTTCTTAAACTAAAACCGCTTCTTCAAATTCGGCTTCCTTCTTTTCCGCCGTTTCACCGTTGAAAAATCTTCTCTGCCAGATTTCGAAATTGACCAGAAACCACAATCTTTCATCGTGATTTTCGCCTGCGTTATGCCGCAGGGCGATTTCGCGTGTAAAATCGGCGTCGAAAATTCCGCGCGATAAGCTTCTTTCACTCAAAACATATTCGTCAATAATGTGTCGAAATTCGCGCCGGAACCAGTTTCCGATCGGCACGGGAAAGCCCATTTTCGAACGCGTTAAAATCTCGGCGGGCAAAATTCCCTTCATCGCCTCGCGCAGCAAAAATTTCGTTTCGCGCCCGCGAAGCTTCATTTTCGTCGGCATCTGCGCCGTAAATTCGACGAGCTTGTGATCGAGAAACGGCACGCGCGATTCGATCGAAGCCGCCATCGACATCTGATCCTGCTTCATTAAAAGTTCGTGCAGGTAAGTTTTCGTATCAACGTAAAGCAATTTGTCCAAAACTTCGCGGGCATCGGTTTTTTCGAGCCATTTGTTTTGATAAAAATAAGGATTTTGCTCTGCGATCCGCGATTTTGTTTCCGCAGAGAATAGTTTTTCCTGCATCGCGCGCGGAAAAACGCCGAAATTATCGAAGAAAAGATTTTCGATGTCCGAATGACGCGTCAAAAAAGTGCGGTCGAGCTTGCCGCCGAACAGCGACGCGCCGGATTTGACGATGCCGCGCACGAATCCGGGCGTCAAGCTCTCGTATTTTTCGCCGTACTGCAAGAGCCGGACGGCTTTTTCGTAGCGCCCGTAACCGGCGAGAATTTCGTCCGCGCCTTCGCCCGTGAGCACGACCTTGACGTGTTTTTGCGCCAGTTTTGAAACGAAGTAAAGCGGAACGGACGCGATAAAACCTACGGGCTCGTCCTCGTGCCAGACGAGATTCGGAAGTTCGGCGAAAAACTGTTCGGGCGTGATCGTAATTTCGTGATGCTCGGTTTTGAAGGCTTTCGCGACGACGCGCGCATATTCGAATTCGTTCGCTTCGCGCTCTTTGAAACCGACGGAAAACGTTTTTATCGGCGCATCAACCATCCCGGACATCATCGCCGCGATCGCCGACGAATCAATGCCGCCCGAGAGAAACATTCCTAAGGGAACGTCCGCCATAAGACGCAGTTTTACGGAATGCGCAAACATTTCGCGCCATTCTTCGATAAATTCCGCGTCGGATTTTCCCACGTGTTTCGGCTCGAATTTCACGTCCCAGAATTCTTCGATTTTCAGGCGTCCGTCCTGCCAGATCAAAAAATGTCCGGGCAAAAGCCTCTTTACATTCTTAAAAAGCGTTTCGTCGCGCGACGTTCCGTGATTCGCCATCTGATCGGGCAAAGCGTTGTAATTTAATTCCGCTTTGACCGCCGAGGCTTCGAGCAGAGTTTTGATTTCCGAGCCGAAAAACAAATTTCCCTGCTCATCATGAACGTAATAAAGCGGTTTGACGCCCAGTCGGTCGCGCGCGATAAAAAGCGTTTTTTCGCGTCTGTCCCAGATCGCGAAGGCGAACATTCCGCGCAATTTTTCGAGACATTTCGCGCCGTATTCCTCGTAAAGATGCAGGATGGTTTCGGTGTCGCAGTGCGTTCGGTAAACGTGTCCTTTCGCTTCTAATTCCGCGCGATAATCGGCGTGATTATAGATTTCGCCGTTGTAAACGATCACGAATCGCCCGTCTTCGTTGGTCATCGGCTGCGCGCCGTGCGAAACGTCAACGATCGAAAGCCGCCGGTGTCCGAATCCGATATTTTCGTCCACGAACATTCCGCCGTCGTCCGGTCCGCGATGAAACTGCACGTCGCGCATCGCTTCGAGCACGCGCCGGTCAATCTGTCGTTTTGATTTCGGAGAAAAAGCTATTCCGTTGATTCCACACATAGATAAAAGTTTGCAGATAGTTTCGGCGAGTTGCAGGAAGTTGAGGATAGTTTACAGGTAGTTTGCAGGTAGTTGCGGGAAGTTGCAGAGTTTATGAATTAACTTTCTGCAGCTTTCTGTCAACTTTCCGTTAACTTCCTGAAAACTTTTTATAAAGTTCGAGCCATCGCTCGCGAACGTTTTCCCAACTGTATTTTACAACTTCCGCGCGCGCTTTGGCGACAATTTTTTTCGCCGCCGCCTGATTTTCGAGCAAATAAATCGCCTTTTGCGCGAGCGCTTCAAAATCCTCCGGCGAAACGAGCAAGCCCGTTTCGCCTTCTTCGATCAGATACGGAATTCCGCCCGTCGCATAAGTGACGACCGGCAGCCCGCACGAGAAGGCTTCGATTATCGAAAGCGGCATATTGTCAACGAGCGAAGAATTCAGATAAATATCCGTTTTATCATAAAGCCGCGCCATTTCTTCGTTCGTGATTTTCCCGACGAATTCGACATTTTCGAGCTTTAAGTCTGCGGCAAGTTGTTTCAATTCCGCTTCCTCGGTGCCGAAACCGGCGACGAAAAGCGCGGCTTCCGCGAAGCGTTTTTGAATGATCTGAAAGGCGCGCAAAATGTCGCCGACATTATAATGCGCCGCGAAATTGCGGTTCGAAAGAAACACGGGGCGAAACGTTTCACGCATCCGAAACCGGAAATTCTGAGCGTCCACAAAATTAAAAATCGGCGTCGCATTTAATGCGTATTTCGCAAAAACATCAACCAGAAACTGCGACGGCACAACTATTTCATCAAATTTTCGCATCGTCGGCAGCGCCGTTCGCCGCCATTTTTTGATGTGATCCGCAAGCTCGCCGCTGTGATAATTCAGGACGACTTTGCGGCGGTAAATCTTTGAAACAACGAGCGGCGGCAGCGTCGCGATAATATAGCCGGTCGTGGCGGACGAAAAAACCTGCACGACATCGAATTTGTAAATATTCAGCAGAAGCGACCACCAGAATTTGACCGAGGCGAAGATCGTCCGCAGATATTTAATGCGCTGAAAAATGGTTTTGGGATTATTCGGCAAAAAGCTCATCTCGATTGACGCGTCCGCGCCGAACGCGTCCAAAAGGCGTTTTGCCTGAATCGACTGCCCGCCAATCACGCGCATCGAGGTCGCGACGATCAGAACTTTTACTTTTTTCGCAGGTTTCTCCGTCATCGGCACAAGCCCAAACAAAACTAAACGCGCAAACTCTACGCTTTTCCGTAAAGTTTCAAAGTATTTTCAAGCTGCGCCGCGCACGAGAATTTTTCCTCGACGCGATTTCTGCCTTTCGTGCCGAAATCCCGCGCTTTTTCTTCGTTCCCTAAAAGCTCGCTCAGACGATTTGCAAGCGCCTCTCGGTCGTCGGATTCGACCAGAAAACCCGTCTCGTTTTCGACGATCGCTTCGCTCGCGCCGCCGACATCGGTTGCGACGACCGGCAAACCAGCCGCCATATATTCGAGAATCGCGTTCGAAAAGCCTTCGTTAAAACTCGTCAAAACGCCCGCGAAACTTACAGAAAGAAGCTCGGGAATTTGCGCGCAGCGACCGATAAAATGCACGTTTTCCGCTATTTTCAGTTCCCGAGCCAGATTTTCCAGATTCTCGCGCCGCTCGCCTTCGCCCGCAAGCACAAAATGCGCGTTCGGGAATTTTTCCAGAGTTTTTTGCGCCGCGCGCAGCAGCATTGCCTGATTTTTAACTTCGTGGCGCAGATTCGCGACGAGCGTGATGAATTTTATATTCTCGTCCGCCGGTAAATTTAACTCGGCGCAAATCGCATTTCTGTCAGTTTGTTTGGGCGTCAATCTATCCAAATCCAGACCGTTGTAAATGACGCGAATTTTTTCGCCCGGGATGCCCTCGGAAATCAGGTAATTTTTGACGGCTTCGGAATTAGCGACGATCGCATTTGCCTGCTTGAACGCAAATTTTTCGATCCGTTTCTGCCACTTCGTGCGCATTCCGCCGGTTTCGCGCTTTGAAGCGATTGCAAGCGGAACTTTGATGATCTGCGACGCGAGCATTCCGAAAATATTCGTGTAAAAATCGTGCGTGTGAATGATTTCGATTTTATTCGTGCGCAAAAAGTTCGCGCATTTTAAGAGCTGTTTGACGAAATTTACGTTATAAAACGAGGTCAGTTTGAATTCGGGAATTTCCGCAAGTTCCAGTTTTTCAACTTCCGATTGCAAAACTCCGGCATTTTCGAGCGTTGCGAGCCGCACATTAAAACTGCCGTCCGCGTGCAGAAGCCGCGCAAGCTGCACCGCCTGACGCTCGGAACCGCCCTGATGAAAACTGCCGATAAACTGAAGAACGTTTTTCATTTTTTTTAGTGGACAGATAGTTTGCAGAAAGTTAGCAGAGTTAACAGATAGTTAGTAGAAAGTTAGCAGAAAGTTGAAAACAAAAACTATCTGCAACTTCGGTAAACTTCGGTAAACTTCGGTAAATTTCCTGTCAACTCAAATCAGAGTCTAAACTATTTTTCAGAATATAGGCGGTAGATTGTTTGCGGGGCAGCGAAACGCTGAAAATATTTTCGTCGGTGCGAACGTTGAGACGATTGCCGAAACGCCGCGCGACGGCGAATTTTACTTCCGTAGGATAATTGATAACTTCGCGGTCGCCGAGCGAAAAATGCGTGCCGCCGACCATCACGAATTCTTCGGGAACCTGTTCATCTTCGCTCAGACGCGCCCAGAAAAAGCGAAAGTTCGTGTTAAAAATTTCGGTGCGGACAATCTGTTCGCCGCTGTCGGCAAAAACGAATAAATCCAGATAGCCGCGATATTTGACGGCAAAAGCGCGACCGCCCGAAACCGTCCGCTCGAAAATTTCGGGCTTTGCCGCGCCGTTTTCCGACGGCAAAAGAAACGTAAAAAATTCCTGTGCGCCCGTGCCTTCGGACACGAATCTGAGATACGGCGCGTTCGTTTTTCGCCCGTAACTATCGGAAATCCAGCTTTCCTTACGCTGCCACGCGCCGTTGTCGCCGAAGGTAAACATTCGCCAGCCGCCCGCGCCGCCGGACGTTTCGCCGATGCAGGGAACGCCGCTTTCCGTCTCTTCGATCAACGGGTTCGCCAGTTTATTAAAATGAAAATTCAAAGCGTAATCGTGCGCGCCGCCTGTTGCGACAAAATCGCGCATGATCCAGTAATCGTTTTTCAGAAAAAGAACGCTGCGCTCGTGCGTCGCCGCCGATTCGAGCCGCTCGTAGCCGTCGTGCGAAGCCGCGAAATAATCGAACCGCGCGTCGGAAATCTGCGCTTCAATCTTTACTTTCGCGCGCGTTTTCCACGAAAACTTTCCGCCCGGCTCGCTTTGCGATTTTCCGTCAATCACGAGCGTATTGTGCGCCGCCGTCGTGCGAAAATAATCGCGCAGTTCTTCGGATTCGTGATAAGTAAATGTGCCCGAATCAACAAGCACGGTTTTTCCGCCGATCGCCGCTTCGATCGCGAGCGCGTCGGCGTGTCCGTGTCCGCCGTTGAGAGCGCCGAGTTCGCCCGCGTCAATGAGCAGAAAATTATCCGTTTCGCTCCAGCCGTCGCGCATCGCGAAATAACCGCCGTCGGGAAAAAATCTGGAAGTTTCGAGCGGTTCGAAAGAATGCAGGGTTTCAAAACTTTTGACGCCCTCGCCGCCTAAAAGCCAGAGCGTTTCTTCCGCGAATTTGCCCGCCGTAGATTTGTAATCGCCGCGCCCGAAAACGATCGCGGCGGTCGAAAGCGTTCCGCGAAAATCAGACGCCTGCGCCGCGCTCAAAGGTAAGCTGCGCCCGCCGTCGTCGTCGCCGATAATCGGCGTCGTGCCGTCGGGATAAGCCGCGTGCATTAAAAAATCGTGCAGCGCCTGCGTTTTTTGTTCGAGTTTTTCTTGAAGTTCTTTACTCGTATCGTCGGTGTCGAAAGTTTTTAAGATTAAAAAATGCGTGTAAAAATCAGCCGTGTAGCGCTGATACCAGGTTGACTGCTCGAAATAAACGCCGTCCGTGAAGATCTGGCGATCGAGCTCGGCGAATAAAATTTGTTCGCCGGTCGCGCGCCACGCGGCGGCGCGTTCGAAAATGTCGAGCTGCGTTCCGAGATAATAAAGTCCGAGCGCTTCGCCCGTCAGATGCGTGTTCGGGCTGTAATAAACGGACAGATATTTTTCGAGATGGCGCGCGTGAAGATAAAGATATTTCAGAGCTTTTTGGAAGAGTTCGGGCGCGAGGCTTTTCGAGCCTTTGAAAAAATGAAACGCCCAAATCCACGAAATCGCGCGAAACGCGACTTCCAGACTGCTGAACCAATTAATGCCCATTCCCGGCGGATTCTGCGCCATCCAGCTTTCCAGATGCCGCGCAAAAGTCGCCGCGTAGCGTTCTTCGCCGGTCAGACGATAGGCGATGCCGAGCGTGAAAAAATGCTGGTGGCGATTTAGTTCCCAGACGATTTTTTTATCGCCCGTCTCGCCTGTGTCGAGCTCGTCAAACTGTTTCCAGTGTTTTAACGGCAGATGACGCCGCCGCAAAGGCTCGAAATGCCAGTTGACCGGCGTTCCGAAATCGAGATTCGCGAAACCGAGCAGATCGAATTTTCCGTCAATGATCTTCTCGGCTTTTTCGAAAACATTGGCAATCGCTTTACCTTTGAATTTCTGACGAAAAATTTCGACGGTTTCCTGCGTGTTTCTGAACGAAGGGAAAAAAGTGTCTCCCGAAGTCTCGAAAAAACGTTCGTACAAAATTTCAGCCGTGATTTTTCCCTGCCCGAAAACCGTTTTATTGAGCAGACTGTGCAATTCATCGTCCGACGGCAGTTTATTGCCCAATCCGACTTGCTCTTTATAGACGGAAAGCGCCTGTTCGCCGCGCGAGCGAATTTCCGTCCAACTGCGACCTTTCAGTTTTTTGAGTTTATCCAGCGGATTCATCGTAATTTTCGACTTTCGCGCTAAAGCCGTAAAAGTCATTAATTTAGCGCGAGTTCAGTTAGAAACTTTTAAAGCGCTGAAAATTCTAGTTTTTCTCAAAAATAAAAAACCTTGAATTATTTTAGATGCAAATAAATCAGGGTTTTCGTAATTCGTAATTCGTAATTTTTCTAAATCCGCCGGCTAAAAAACGATTTAGCTATTTTGAATCGTTTTCAAGCGATAATCGCGAAATTCGCCGGGCGCGCCTTTTTTGCCGTCAATCGCGGCGAAAACCATATTTGCCGCCTCGCGCGCCGACGCGAAATAAACTTTATAATCGCCCGTTTTTTCGCCGTTTTCGATGATTTTACCGAAAAACGCGCGCGCGTCGTCGCCGATGCAGGCAGATTGATCGTGATCGAAAAACCCGTGACAATAAAGCTTGACGAAAATCCAGTCGGTGCGTCCTTTGACCGTGATATTCGCGTTTTTCCAGCGGTTAAACCGCGCCAGATCCATCGGCTGATTATGCACGAGCGCGCCGTCTTCGAGACGCGGCACGGGCAAGCCTTTAATGCGCCGCGTCCAGTTAAAAACGAGCGGTCCGGTAAAAATTACCGGCAGCTGCGTCTGATTTCGTCCGGCTTCGAGCGATTTTCCGCGCCGGTGAGGAACTTTTTCCGTTAAGGGCAACCCGCATTCGTAGATTTTATTGATCATCGCGACCTGCGACTGATCGGGCGCCGACGCCAAAGTCATATCGGCGTAACAGCCCGTGTCGGCTAAAATCCGCATTTCCTCGTCAACGCCGCAAAACCTGCCGCCGCACGAATTTGCGAGCGCCAGATTGCCGTGAACGAACGCGTATTTCGGGTCGCCCAAACCGTCAAAACGCGATAAAAGTTTGTGTCTTTCAGCCAGACAATCGCGAAAATCCGTCAAAGATTTGCGCAAGTTTTCCGCCGTGTCGGGCGCTTCGACGCCGTGATGCAAATGTATTTCCGTTTCGCCCAAGCCCTCGGCTTGAAGCTGTGCCATTTTGTCTAAAATTTCGGGGAAATATTGTTCGGCGGGATAAAAATTCGTGTGCCGAAACTTTGTACCGTCGGCATCCGTCACGGCTTCGCCGGTTTTTCGCGCCACCTCGTACCATTCGTCGAGACGCCGCAATTGCTTATCCAAATCGAGCAAACCGCTGGCGCTCCAGCTCGGTTCGAAATGATTGGCGACGGTGAAAATGATGTGTTTTTTCTCGAAAGCGTTTTGCTGCAAACGGTTCGCCGCGCGCTCGAACGGGTAACGCGCGAGCCACGGCAGATTCCATTTGAGCTTGGTGATAAAAGTTGTCTGTTCGGCTGACATTTTTAATTATTTTTAGAGGACTAAACCGTATTCGCCGACGACCTGCGCGGCGAACATCATTTTCAGCAAAGCTGTTTTAACCACGTAATATGACGGCGTTTTCACATTGTCGTCCGGCAGAACGCTTTCGATTTTCAGATTATTTTTCGCAAATTCCTTTTCCAGAAAAGCGCGCGTTTGAAAAATTTCCTTGCCTTTCCAGATACCTTTTTGAAGCTGTCTGCCGGTCAAAAGATGCCAGAAACTCGCTGCCAGACAGATCAGCGGGTAAGCGACCTGGCGCGGGCTGAAGGTTTTCAAGCGTTCCGGAATCATCCCGAAATAAAAGAGCGGCGCGTGTGTTTTTAAGAGCAGAACGCCGCCGGGTTTCAAAATCCGCGCAATTTCGCCGACGGCTTTTCGGTTGTCCATATACGGCAGCGCGACGCGGCATAAAACAACGTCGAAACTCTCACTGGCAAACGGCAGCCGCTCGCCTTCGCTGCGAACGAATAGGGCTCGCGTTTCGCCGCCGAACATTTCCGCCGTCATTTTGCCGAGCTCCGCCGCCGAATCGACGCCGACGCAAACGGCTTCGGTTTTTTCGAGAAACGGTAAAAGCTCCTGTCCCGCGCCGCAGCCGAGATCGAGAACCGTTTCGGGCTTCAAATCCTTGACCGCGTCAACCAAAAGATAACGCTTCGAGGCTTCGCGCGCGGCAAATTTTTTGAGCGATTCGTTCGCGTATTCTTCGTAATTTGCAAGCATTTTATTTATTTTTATTCACACATGAACACTCATTCACACAGATTTTTAATTGATTTGATTTTATCTGAGTTGGTCTGTGTTCATCCGTGGATAAATTTTTCTTCCCTTTTTCTTAATTATCAACAAAGCGGCGATGCCAGAGTTCGAGCATCCATAAAATCCACAAACTGTGCGAATGATCGCGGCGGTTTCGCGTGTGTTCGTCGAGCAAAAGCTTGATGTATTTCGGCTCGAAATAGCCGCGCTCGATGGTTTTTCGCTCGCTCAAAATGCCGTGAATCCTGTCTTTTAACTGCGAATTTATCCAATCGCCTATCGGCACGCCGAAGCCTTGTTTTTCGCGGTAAAGTATCTCGCGCGGAACGATTCCTTCCATCGCTTTTTTGAAAATATACTTGGTTTCTGCGCCCTTTAATTTCAAATTTGCCGGAATCGTCTCGACGAATTCGATCAGCTCGTGGTCGAGCAGAGGAACGCGCGCTTCGAGCGACGCCGCCATCGTCATCCGGTCGACTTTTGTCAAGATATCCGAAGGCAGATAGGTTTTACTATCCAGATACAGCAGTTTGTCCGTATGTTCGGCGGACGAAACGCTGTCGGCAATCTGCCGGAAAAGCCTTTCGGCGCTGCCGATCTCGCCGTTCAGATTCGCTCTTAAGGCATTTGAATAAAGTTCGATTTTCTTCAAATTTCCAAAATGCGAAACGCTGTCGATGTAGCGGTCAACGGCGTCGAGACTCGTATTGTATAGAAAATTTCTGCCTTTCGCGCCGTGCGGCAAGGCACGGCTTAGAGGTTTCAGCAAGTTTTGACGAACGACGCGCGGAAGCTTTTCCAAGCCGCTTCTCCGTTTATCCTTCGCGTAGCGCGTGTAGCCCGCAAAAAGCTCGTCGCCGCCGTCGCCCGACAATACGACCGTGACGAAATCGCGCGCCATTTTCGAAACCATATAGGTCGGCAGAGCAGACGAATCGGCAAACGGCTCGTCAAAATGCCAGACGAGATCGTCAATCGTTTCGACCAGATCGGGCGTCACGATAAATTCGTGATGCTCGGTGTTAAAGTGTTTGGCGGCGACGCGCGCGAATTTCAATTCGTTGAACGTATCTTCGTTAAAACCGATCGAAAAGGTTTTCACCGGCGCGTCGGAAATCTGCGCCATCATCGCGACGATTGCCGACGAATCAACGCCGCCCGACAAAAACGCTCCCAACGGAACTTCGGAAATCATTCGAATTTTAACGGCTTCGCGAAGCTTTTCGCGTAAAATCTCGATGTATTCGGCTTCGGTTTTGATTTCGGAATTCTGCGAATAATCGAAATCCCAGTATTTGCGCGTTTCGATTCTGCCGTTTTTAAGGGTCAAAAAATGTCCGGGCGCGAGTTTTTGAACCCGTTTGAAAATGCAGAATTCTTCCGGAACGTAGCCGAACGTCAGATACGCGTCGAGCGCCGCGAAATCTATCTCTTTCGAAATTTCGCCGTGTTCGATGAGAACTTTTAATTCCGAGCCGAAAACGAAATTTCCCTGCGCGGTCTGGCTGTAAAAAAGCGGCTTTTTGCCGACGCGGTCGCGCGCGATGAAGAGCGTTTCGGCGGAAAAATCATAAATCGCGAAGGCGAACATTCCGCGAAGATGCCGGACACAATCCGCGCCGAATTCTTCGTAAAGATGGACGATCGTTTCCGTGTCGGAATTCGTCTTAAAGCGATGCCCGCGCGATTCCAAATCTTTTTTGAGCGATTGGTAATTGTAAATTTCGCCGTTAAAAACGATTGCCAGATTGCCCGAACAATCGAAAATCGGCTGCTGCCCGCTTTTCAAGTCAATGATCGAAAGCCGCCGCATTCCGAGCGCCGCCCGGTCTTTGACGATCGTTCCCTGCTCGTCGGGTCCGCGATGCGTAATTATTTTGCACATTTTATCGAGCAAAACTTCGCGCTCGGGACGCGGCGCGTTTTTTTCTTTTGAGATGAATCCGGCAATTCCGCACATAAAATTTAGTCGAGAGTCTTGAGTCCTGAGTCTTGAGTCAGTTTGATTTTCGGCTTGAAAATTTTAGTTAAAAACGACAATTTTTCGCTTACAAATCGCTTTTCGTCCTTTTCAATAATGCCGAAATAGTTGGCGCAGACCAAATAAATCGGCGCGAAAATTAGAAAGCAGACGCCTAAAACGAGCGCGCCCGAAACGAAATCAACGACGCTTAGTTTTGAAAATCCGAACGCGTTCTGCGCCAGATTTGCGCCGAAGGCGGCGACGCTTTCCCTAAACTGCCAGTAAAAAAGAAACGTGAAAACTCCGGCGACAATAGCGCAGACGGCGGTTTTCGCAACGTCTTTGAGCAGGTAAATATCCGTCGTTTTGACTTCGAGTTTTCTTAGAACGGCGATCGACGAAATAAATTTTTCGATGATCGTCGCGACGACGACGATCGTAATCATTCCGCTTAAATTAAGGTTTTGAATCCCGAAATAAAGCGCCGCGACGAGCGCGATAAAGATAAAAATCCGCAGCGTGAGCAAAAACCTGCCGAGTTCCGTATAAGCGCGCACGATCGGGTCAACCGCCCAGACCATAAACGGCAGAAGCGTCAGATTTATGATAAAAATCGGAACGCTTGCCGCGTAATTTCGGGTAAAAAGCGTGACGACGAACGTTTGCGCCGTGATGATCAGAAAAACGTAGATCGGGAAATAGAAAAACGCCAGTTTCTGCATCGCGCGCACGGTCAGGCGAATCATTTCCGGCTTATCGTTTTCCGATTGCAGACGGCTCATGCGCGGAATCAGAACGGACGTTACAGATTCGGAAAGCATCGCGATCAGCGGAATCTGAAAACAGCCGTAAGCATAGACGGCAAATTCCGCCGCGCTGAAACGATAACCGACGAAATAATTGTGAATGTCGGTTTGCAGCGTCCATAAAAGCCCCGCGAAACCGAACGGCAGCGCGTAAATTAATTGTTCGCGGAAAAATGCGAAATCGAATTTCGTCCAGAATCGCGGAAAACGCGACTTGAGATAACTGAGCAAAACCAGCGTCTGCAAAGCCGCCTGCAAAATCGCCGCATAGACGAACGCTTCGACGCTTCCGAACCAGACGACCGCGCCGACCATAAAAAACGCCTTCGTAAACTGCGCCAAAATGATAAACGCCGTCGCCGTGCGCGGTTCCTGATTGGCGATTGCGGCGGTTTCGAGAAACGCCGAAAAAATCCAGAGCCAGATGACGACGCCGATCAACGCCGAAAGCCGCGTGATTTCGGCGTTTTGAAAAATATTCCCGAGAATTTGCGGATACGCGAAAAGCGCGAGACACGCCGCGCCGCCGATCAGAAAATTAAAGATCAGAATGTTGAAAACCGCCGAACCGCGGCGTTCTGTCTCGCGCGAAAGAAAATAATAAGCGCTGATCGAAACGCCGAGCGGCAGAATCGCAACCGCCGTCGCGATGACCTGAAAAACCTGCCGGTAAACGCCGACCATGTCCTGCGTCAAAAATCTGACGACCAGTAAAGGCAGCAGAAAACTGAATACGAAGCCCGTGACTTTTGCGAACAAAAGCCACGCGCTCTGCGATTTCAGCGATGGTGGCGGTGTGTTAAGGGTTTCTTCCACGTTTTGTATAAAAGTTTCAGGTTTCAAGGTTCAGGGTTCAGGTTGTTGATTTTTCGACTTGGAACCTGAAACTTGGAACCTGAAACTTTTAAGAATACTACTATTTCGGCGGGGCGATAAACGAATATTCCGCCGGACGGAATTTTTTGAAAAGCCGGAGTGTTAGTTTCGGCGAGATTTTCAGCAAGGCGGTCAGCAAAAAGAGTTTCGGTTTGCGAAAATATTTGTTCGCTTTGACAATATGCGCCCGCGCTTCGGGAAAATCGCCTTTCGTCAAGCTGAATTTTCCCTGTTCGAGCTCGTATTCGGCTTCGTAAACCATCATCTGCGCGTCCCAGACGCCGCGCTCCGATTCGGTCAAGCCGTATTTTTCGTGAATCACGTTCAAAGCGCGAATATTGCGGTAAGAACGCTCGACGTTCGAGCCTGAAAGACTATCCGCACGAACGCGGTATTTGACCAGAACAGCGGATTGATAACCGATCGCCGCGCCGTTTTTCGCCAAACGATACCACAAATCGAAATCCTGCATTCGCGGGAGCTCCGTGTCGAACATATCCAGATGCTCAACCCACGCTTTTTTCATCAAAGTTCCGGAAGTTATCACGTTGCATTCGGCGCTGATCAAACTTTCCGTCGTTACTTTGCCGCGCGACGGCGACGTTCGCGTGTATCGTTCGCCCTCGAAAAGCGGCGCACCGAAAAGCTCTGCGTCGCAGTAAACCATATCGAGATTATTTTTTTCAAGATACTCGACCTGCGAGAGAAGAAAATCGGGCAGCCAGATATCGTCGCCGTCGAGAAACGCGAGATACTCGCCTCTGGCAAGACAAATCGCCGTGTTTCGCGCGCGCGACGCGCCCATATTTTTTTGCTCGGCGTAAACTATCCGTTCGAGATAAGGTTCGAGCACCGCTTTTAGTTTTTCCGTGTCCGATGAACCGTCGTTGATGAGAACGACTTCGAAATTGTTGTAGGTTTGCGCAAAAACCGAATCGAGCGTTTCACGAACAAACGGCGCGATGTCGAACGCCGGAATAACGACCGTCACTTTCGGTGTTTCGACCGATTGGCGCCCGACGCGCAGATTTTTGATGCGTTGTTTGATTTGCTCGCGGTCGGCATATTTTTCTTCCGAATAAACGTTCATACGGTTTGATTAAAGGTTGAAACCGTGTCAGGTTCCTCATTTTTTTCGCGAATCGGTTCCCACGCCGCAAAGCGTTCGCCGCGTAAGAATTTGTAAAAACCGAAAACCGACGCGAGATTCGCGAGCACGAAATAATGCGGAATCGCCAGCGCGCCGATCTTTATATTTGCTTTTTCAAATGCCCAGCCGATCAATGCGAGAAGGTAAAACCCGATTTGAGCGAGAAAAAGTAGATCGAAAAAAAGCGAATGCGGAATTAAAAACGCGTTCGAGACAAAGATCAAAAGCAGAAAAAACGGCACGGCGTAGCGCAAAACTTTATGCGAAATTAATTCGACGGCGTAAAACCCGCTGCGCAGGGGATTCATCATCCGGCGGTTGCGCCACAAATCCGTAAAGGTCTGCGAAATAACGCGCACGCGCATCTGCATTTCCTTGTCGGTCTGCCGGTTCGTGTCTTCCGTGCAAACCGCGCGCGGCTCGTAAACCGAACGCAAGCCCTGTTCATAAATAACCGTGCAGATCAAAAAGTCCGAACACGCCTCGGCATACATCGGACGATACGCCGATTTGCGCACCGCATAAAGACAGCCCGACGCGCCGATCAAGGAACAGGCGCGCGATTCGGATTCCTTCAAAAACGTTTCGTAATTCCAGTAACTCTGCGCGCCTTTGCCGACGTTCGAATCTGACGCGTCAACGTAAACGAGTTTTCCGGCGACGCAGCCAACCGTTTCATCGGCAAAATTCGGCAGAATCTCAAGCAAAACGTCGGAGCGGTAATCGGTCGTCGCGTCGGAAAATAAAATAATTTCGCCCGTCGCCTGCGTGACGGCGTTGTTTTGCGTGACGGTTTTGCCGACTCTGCCTTCCTGACGGAAAAGCCGCGCGCCGCGCGCCGAAAATTCTTTAACGATTTCGTCCGTGCGGTCGGTCGAACCGTCGGACGCGACGAGAATTTCGAGATTTTCCTTCGGATAGTCGATCAAAAGCGTGTTTTCGAGCTTCTGGCGAATCGCTTTTTCTTCGTTGTAAGCGGTGATCAGAATCGTCACTTTCGGCTCAATCGTGCCGCGTTTAACCGGTTTCGGCGCAAGCCGGCTGACCAGATAAACCAGCAGCGGATAGCCCGCGTAAACGTAAAAAAGCGCGGCGATTGATGTCCAGAAAACGATTTTTGCGATGATTTCAACCATTATTCTCAGCCGCCCGCCAACCGAAAACGTCTTTCAGCGGCGCGGGCGCAACTTCTTCCTGCAAGCCCATCTCGATTTGATAAATTCTTCTGAAAGCGACGGCGTATGCAATCAGGTAATAAACGAACCAATTATACGCTACCGCGACGAAAAAACTCGAAACCAGATAAGCGACAATACTCGCCTGAAGTCCGATCGCGAGATAATAAAACCAGTCCTGTTCGTCTTTCGCGGATTCCGTGCGTTCGATCGCGCCGAGTTTTCGGAACGGGCTGATCATAAAAATCAGGTATGCCAGAAGTCCGAGCAGTCCGATTTCCGACGAAACCTGCGTAAAGGAATTATGCGTCACGAGATTGCGGACGCCGACGATCGGAAAATTGCCGATCCCGATTCCCCAAGGGTTTCTGAGCGTTACGAGAATCGAACGCTCGAGCAATTCGCGCCGCTGGTCTGACGAGCCGACCGGATCGAGTCCGGGAATAAAAATCGATAAAATCCGCAAGCCGTAATTTCCCGGCGCGAGCAAAATAACGAGCAAGCCGATAACACTTGAAGCCGCCATCACATTCACGCGATTTTTGCGTCCGAGTTTCCACGCGAGCATGACCGACGCGGCGATCAAACCCAAAAAACCGCCGCGCGAATAGGTTACGAAATTCGCCGAAACGAAAAGCACCGCCATCGTAAAATAGACGAGCCGCAGAATCCTGCTTTTCGAGGCGATTCCGAGACACACGGCGAGCGGAATCATCGTTACCAAATGAAGCGCGAGATCGTTCGGATTGCCGAACATTCCGCCGATCTCGACATCGACGCGATAGCCTTCCGTCAGAAGCTCGCCCTTCATAAAAAGATCGAGCGCCTGATAACTTAAAACCGCGCCGACGAGAAGCGAAAGCCACATCAAACCCATCAGCCGCCGCCGGTTGCGCAAAACGTTGACCATCACGATAAACATCAAAACGGCTTTGATAAACGTATCGTTAAAGGTTTCCCACGCGGTCGGCGGGTGTTTGGCGATCGGCATCGTGAGAACGGCGAGCGCGGTCATTGCGAGAATCGCTTTGACTTCCGTGCTCATGACGGTCAGATTTCCCTCGGTCGCGAGTTGCGTCGGAATATAGATCAAAAGTGTCGCGAGCGCGAAGAAAAACGCCGTCGCCGACAGAAACGACAGCTGCGGAACGAGTTCGTACGGACGAAACAGCACGAGAATCGAAAAAAGATAAAGCCCGAGATAGCTGAACGTGTGCCCGTTGCGCCGGAGCCAGTTTTCGCCGCCTAACAAATCACTGTCGTGATCGGCTTTTTTCTTAATCTTCTGACGTTTTTGACGTTCCGAATAAGACAAATCCGCCGTCTCGTCCGAATTATTTTCAGGCGAATTATTTTCAGGCGAAATAAAAATTTCCGTCCGCGCCGTTTCTTTCGTTTCCAATGTTTCTGAAACAGGCTCGGACGGAAATTGTTTTTGGTTTTTGAGGTATAGGTTGGTTAGGTTTTGTGAGTTCTCTCTCTGTTCGTGAGTTTCGTCTTGTGAGCTTTTCGGAGCCTTGAGCGAGGATTGGTCGGGTGAGCTGTTCGCGCCGCGTTTAGAGTTCGGCGTAAGAGTTTTGTAATCTGAGGTGTTCGATTTGTCGGCGGACATTGATAAAGTTTCGCGTCACCGCGTTTGGAGACAAAAGCGCTTTTATGTTTAATTTTTCGGTTATGATGAAAAGTTTCTCGGCTGACATTTTAGCACTTTAACTGGCGGATTGTAAGAGATTTGAGGGAATAAAAGTCTTTAAACTGTGACCTGTTCGTTTTCGTAGGCGATTATCTCGCGCACTTTGTGTTTCAAGGCTTTTTCAAATTGGCGCGCTTCGTTGACGCCGTTAAACGAAAGCGACTGGAGATTCGATTCGATGCGTTTGCGGTAATCCGACACGAGCGAATCCGAGACGCCGAGCATTTCGGCAACTTCCAATTGCGTGCCGCCGCCCGTCGTCAGATAGCAGTGCCACAAAACGCTGATCATCCGGTTATACTGCTTGGCTTTACCGCGCACGCTCTTGTTGAGATTCTGCAAAAATCCGTCAACGAATTCGGTCGCCAAAACTTCGCCTTCGTGCCGCAAGAATCCCTGCTCGGGATTTTCGCGCGTGTCGGCGTGTTCGAATTCGTATTTGCCGTGTTCGTCGTCTTCCGAGCCGCTGCCGCCGATCGGCACAAGGTAAATATCCATTACCGGCAGGCGCGACATGACGAATGAGCGCAAGCTGCGGACGTCAACCGGCGAATCGATCGCTTTGAAAACCTTGACGATCAATTTTTCCAGATCAACGTTGCTGATCACGATCTGCGCGTCGCCCGTACAGCCGACCATTCGCGTGTCGCGGCTGTGAAAAGCGACGACCTTAACGCGCTCTTCCATTTCCTGAACGCTGCGCCGCGTTTTTCGATCTACCCAATCCGCCAGACCGTAAGTTCGGTCGGCAAGGCGGCGATGCACGTCGGGATTGTTCAGATTGTCGAAACGCTTGAAGGTTTTACTGGTTTGAATGAGCGTCGAAACGCGCCGCGCGAGACGGTAGCTTTCCGGATAACGCTTGCGAAGCTCCGCCGTGAGCAGATTCGTCAATTCGATCTGGCTGATTTCGGCTTCGATCTCCTGGTCTGTCATCTCCGTATCGAGATAATGCTGAAAACGTTCTTTGCTCAACAGCGCGACGAAAAGTTCCTGCGTTAAATCCGTGTAAGCGTTATGTTTACCTTCTTCGATAAGGAAGCCGGCGCTTTTTGATGCCCTGACTAATGGATGCGATGAAACGATCCGATGCAGTTCTGTCCAGATGCGGTTAACGTCGGAAACCTTAAGGCTTTCCGTCCATTTGCCAATCCTTATCTGCCGGTTTTGTATCGTCTTTGGGAGACGCTCCTGCTGTTTGATTGCACTCATATTTTGCTTGTCCGATTGTTTATTTTGTGGTTCGATTTTTTTAGATAGCAAAGCCCTGCCCTGTTTAGCGGTGCAATTCTCTTTCCCGATCGAGATTTTACTCCGCGCAGCCTTCAATAATTTTCTGTATTTTTTGAGAAGGGTTTTTAACCCTGAATTAACCACCGAGCAATGCGGTTAATTTGGCGGGTAGCGATCAGGAAAAGCTTAACGCTTTCTAACCGGC
The DNA here is from genome assembly GCA_031411895.1 of Acidobacteriota bacterium. Taxonomy (GTDB): domain Bacteria; phylum Acidobacteriota; class Blastocatellia; order Pyrinomonadales; family Pyrinomonadaceae; genus JAFDVJ01. The sequence continues at coordinate 28,002 of JANOBZ010000047.1, forward strand.
TACATTTAAGATGTTAGCAATTATTCGCGTTTTGGGCAACTATTTTTTGTATTTTTTTACTGTGTTGAACAGCGAAACGCAAACTGCTGTGAAATAAAGGTTTAAGTTATCTTTTGACGGTTAAATAATCGCGCCGAGAAAAAATTTCTTAATTTTTCTTCATAATGTTTTGGAACAAAAGCAGCATTACAGATTTATTTTTTTGTAACAGTCTGAATTTTTCCTGTCTTGATTTTTGTTCGATAAGGGAAAGTTTTCTAAAAATCCGTATATGTTTTTGCCAAAAATGACTAAATTTCGTAAAAGCCCGAATTGTCCATTGTCGAACGATCTTCTGGCATTTCAGACCGGGAAGATTTCCGCGCGAGAAAAATCGCGGATCACGGTGCATTTGAGATTCTGCGAGTTCTGCGCATCGGAAGTCGATTTTTACGCGCATCACCCGCCGGCTGAGGAAGGGATCGAAAATTCGGAAATCCCGAAACCGCTTTATGAACTGGCGGAAGCTCTTTTGAGCAACCGCCACAAAGATAATTCATTGCTCAAAAGGCTTTTCAACAAGCATACGGACGACTCGAAATTTACGGATTTTTGAGCGGACTTTTCAATCCGAAGCCCGAAATCCAAAATCTAAAATCCATCTAGCTTCCGCAAATCTCGTCGATCGCTTCTTCGAATTTTTCATCAATCACGCCGCGTTTTATTTTGAGCGACGGCGTCATTTCGCCCTTATCAATCGAAAATTCGCGCGGCAGAAGGTAAACGCGTTTGACTCTTTCGTAATCGTTTAATTCACGCGTCAGATCAACCGCGTCTTTCTGAACACGCTTGATAACGTACGGGTTTTCGCAAAGCTCTTCGCGCGCGCCGTCAGCCTTGATGCCTTCTTCCTTTAATGTTTGCTTTAAGGTTTCCCAATCGGGAACGATCAGCGCGCCGACCTGTTTTCTGCCCGAACCGACGACGATCGCCTGCGAAACGAGCGGCGATTGTTTCAAAAGACTTTCAACCTGCAAAGGCGCGACATATTTTCCGTTCGACAGCTTAAATAAATCCTTCAAACGGTCGGTCACGTAAAAATGCCCGTCTTCGTCGATGTAGCCGATGTCGCCCGTATGATACCAGCCGTCGTCGTCGATCGCCTTCTCGGTTTCTTCGGGTTTATTGTAATAGCCGCGCATCACGTTTTTACCGCGAATCAGGATTTCGTCCTGCGCGCCGATCGTCATTTCGATGCCTTCGAACGGTGTGCCGATCGAGCCGACCTTGTTGTCTTCGGGACGATTCGCGCAGGTGATGCAGGCTTCGGTCATTCCGTAACCTTGCAGAATCGGAATCCCGGCAGCCCAGAAAGCGTAGGATATTTTTTTTGATAAGGGCGCGCCGCCCGAAACGAAAAATCTCAAGCTTCCGCCGACGCCGTCGCGCCATTTCGAGAAGACGAGTTTGCTTGCGAGCGCGTGTTTTCCGGCTAAAATCGGCGAAACCGAGCGGTGCATATCCTTCGCCGTCCAATATTCCTGCCCGACTTCCAAAGCCCAATCGAAAAGCTTCGTTTTCATACCGCCGGCGGCTTTTCCTTTCTTGATGATCTTGTGATAAACCTGCTCGAACAGACGCGGCACGGCGGTCATAATCGTCGGTTTAACTTCGAGAAGATGCCCGGCAAGCTGTTCGAACGCGGCGCAGTAATGAATCGCGACGCCGTTCGCGCAGAGAACGTAAAAAACGCCGCGCTCGAAAATATGCGAGAGCGGCAGAACCGCGAGCGAGCGGTCGTTCGATTTAATGGGCAGACCTTTGGAAACGCCGACGACCGTAGTAATAAAATTCTCGTGCGTGAGCATCACGCCTTTCGGTTCGCCCGTCGTGCCTGATGTATAAATAACCGTCGCGAGATCGTCGGTGCTGATTTTGTCGAGAAAATTTTCAAACGCCTGCGAGTCAATCCGATCGGCTTCCGCGCCTTTTTTCTCAATATCGGAAAGTTTGATCGCGCGGCTGTCGCTTTCGGGCAGCGCGTCTTCGTCAAAGAAAACGATCTTTTCGACCGTTTCGACGCTTTCGACCGCCGTCTGCGCGTGTTTGAAAAGTTTTTTGCCCGAAATGAAAAGCATTTTCGCGCCCGAATCTTCCAGAATATAGCGGATTTGTTCGACCGCCTGCGTCGTGTAGATCGGCACGTTGACGGCACGCAGTGAAAGAATCGCCAGATCGGTCAAAGACCATTCGGGGCGATTTTCGGAAATGATCGCGATTTTATCACCCGCCTTGACGCCGAGCGCGGCAAGCCCGAGCGCGAGATTCCTAATTTTTTCGATAACTTCCGCGCCCGAGAGATGCTTCCAGACGTCTTCGATCTTGTAGCTCAAAGCGTCGCGCTTGTTATGGCGGCGAAAAGATTCCAGACAATAATGCGGCAATGTCTGCGGTATGTTTTCAAATCCGATTAAATTTTCAGCAGTTGTCATCTTTGTAAATTATTAATCGTTAAGTTTTGCATTTTAGATGCGAATTTCAAAGGCGATTCCCCAATTTTTGCAAAGAACCGCCTAATATTCAACAGGCGCGGGCATTTCAAACATTCTTCGCCACTACAAAACATTTAATGCACGGTTCACGACAAAAACTAAACGCCTCGAACCCGGCGATTTGCACCGGGCTCTAATATTTGTCATCTTCAATGACTTAAATCCTGTATTTCAAGTTTTCAAACAGCTTCTTAGCTCGACTTTATCCAATTCAGGAAACGAAGCACAAAGTATCGGTCAAACATTCCAGATATTGGCGCGGTATTTTTATCATCTCGACCTCCGCACCTGTTGTTTGAAAACTTTGCCACTCCCATATTTGTTGCCTT
>JANOBZ010000048.1:0-21299 GCA_031411895.1 Acidobacteriota bacterium
AATCCTCGCCCGTTTTGAGATCTTTCGCCAATTCACCGGCTAATTCCTTCAATTTCTCTTCTTGTCTACTGTTCATTTTGACCTCACTATTTTTAGGTTAAATTTTAATGAACAGTTACACAATTTATTTTACATTCTCATTATTCGCGGCGACGGGTAAAGCCGTCGCCAAAGCCAAACTTAAAACGAGTAAACCATTTCCTGTAACCTTTTTATAATCCTTGTATTTCATAACATTCTCCTTTCCTTTATTTGTCGGCGAAGCGCTTATTCGCATTTGATAGATTATTTAGACAAATCAAACGCCTTCGCGCGCCGCTTATTGAATTCAGATTTTTCATATGCAACTTAAGTTCCAACGTCAGAAACAATTCTTTAATAAATTTGGAAGATAGCAAATATATGCCCCATAACAACTTACGTGCCCACAGTCCGCTGATTTCACTCTTGATAAATAAATTATTTGCTTCGTGTCAGACGTACACTCCGTGACAGAAGCGGGTAAGGCTGTCTCAAAAAGACATCTAATGTCGCCTAAATCACATAAGATTTTGGACTTAATTTTTCTTGATAAAGAAAATTTGAAACGGTCGGTAATCAAACTGAATTGTCTCAAAATCTCGGTTTTGAAATTTTGATTCCCTTGTTTCGTCTAGCAAAAACAAAAGTTAAAAAAGTTAAAAGCGGTAAGCCTGAGGTTTCAGACTTACCGCTTTTAACTTTCCAATTCTAGTTGCTCGTTAATCGAAGCATCTTTCCGGCACGTTTTCCATCGTGTTTTTAATCAGCATATCAACGACGGCGTTAAAATCGTGTCCCGATTCTTCCCAGACGCGAAGCTGTTCGTCGGCTGACGTGCCGCGTTCTAAAATTGTGTGAATATGCTCGATTTCCTTGCGCGAATCGAGATCGTCCACGACGTCGTCAACGAAATCAAGTAATTCGCGGATTAAATCCTTGACCGGAACTTCTTTTTGTTTGCCGAGATCAAGAAGTTTTCCGTCCAAACCGTAACGAATCGCGCGCCATTTGTTTTCCTGAATCAAGCGCCGGTGATAAAGCCGGAAACCCCAGTTTTTATCGATCATCACGGAAAGCTTGGCGCAAATCGCCTGAAATAGCGCGGCGACGGCGATCGTGTCGTCAACGCGCGTCGGAATATCGGCAATTCGAAATTCCAATGTCGGGAATTTACAGTGCGGTCGAACGTCCCACCAGATTTTCGTGCCGTCCTGTATGCAGTTCATCTTGACGAGCAGATCGACATAAGATTGATATTGCTGGAACGATTCGAAATGGTCGGGAATATCGGTGCGCGGGAATTTTTTGAAAACTTCCGAACGATACGATTTCAAGCCCGTGTTGAATCCCAACCAGAACGGCGAAGAAGTCGTCATCGCCAAAACGTGCGGCAGAAAATAACGCGCCGCGTTCATAATATGGATGCGATGGTCGAGATCTTTGATACCGACGTGAACGTGAACGCCGAAGATCAGAAGACTGCGCGCGACCATCTGAAGCTCGTCAACCAGAAGCTTATAGCGGTCGTGTTCGTAGATGGTTTGCTCCGACCATTTCGAAAACGGATGCGTCGAAGCCGCTGCAATCTCCATTCCTTTTTTACGGGCAAGAGACGAAATGATACAGCGCAGCTTCGTGATATCTTCGCGCGCTTCCTGAATATTCGCGCAGACGCCCGTGCCGACTTCGATCATTGACTGAATCATCTCGGGCTTGATCTTTTCACCCAAAAGCAGCTTGCCTTCGTCCAAAATCTCCGAAACGTGCGATTTCAGCTCGCGCGTGTGCGGATCAATAATCTGAAATTCTTCCTCAATTCCGAGCGTAAATTGCTCAAACATAAAAATTTCTCCTAGTTTCAAGTTTCAAGTTTCAGGTTTCAGGTTACCAAATTTTAACCTGAAACCTGAAACTTGAAACTTGAAACTAAAATTTAAGCTATTTCCAATTCCTGCTTCAAAAACTCCGCGTTTTCTTCCGACAGGTTGTGAAACCTGACGCCGACGCCGTGTCCGGGATCGGTATAAACAACCGCGCCGGCAAGCGAAATTTCGCGTCCGGCGATGCTCATTTTAATCATGATCGGCGTACCGTTTTCGAGATTGGCGTTGGTCGTCATATAAAGCCCGCCGATTCCGATGTCGCGCGTGTTGGCGATGCCGGTCGCGTCGCCGCCGTCGAAGTTTACGTCAACAATCAATTTTTTACGGTCTGAATTCCGTCTTTCCGATGGCGCGAGCGCTTCGGCAAAATCTTTTTCCGTCATATTTTTTTACCTATTATTTCGAGTTTGTTAAGAATTTAGACTTCAAATTTACCTTCCGGCAAACTTGCAAAATATTCTAACTCATTTTTCGGTAAATAAATAGCCTTTTTTTAATGGAAAATGGAAAGTGGAAAATGGAAAATTTGATTGAGCTAATTGCTGTCTTAGATTTTCCACTTTCCATTTTCCGTTTTCCATTATTTGCTCATATCTTTCGCCAGTTTCAGAAACGATTTCGCGGCGTGCGAAAGCACGGAATTCTTGCGGTGAATGATGTTCAGCTTGCGTTCGAGTTTCATTTCCTTGACCGCCAGAGCCTTTAACTGCCCGCTCTCGATCTCGCTCTGCGCCGTCAGTTTCGGGACGAACGCGATGCCGATTCCCGTCTCGACCAGACGCTTGATCGCTTCGAGCGACGGCAGTTCGACCGAGATATTGAGCTTTGTCTGGTATTTTTCAAAAGTTTCGATCACCTTTTCGCGATAAGGCGAAGGCGCGTTGTGCGCGATAAAGGTTTCGACGCCCAATTCCTTGACCGAAACGGTCGTTTTTCCCGCCAACGGATGCGACGGCGCAACGATCAGCGCGAGTTCGTCCGTACAGACGGTCGTCGAAATCACGGAATTGTCGTTCGGCTTAAAGGAAATAATTCCGAGCTCGGCTTCCCGCGCCATGATCTCTTTCGGAATCCGGCTCGCCACGCCGCGCTGAACCTCTAATTTAATCATCGGGTAAAGTTTGCGAAATTCTTCGATCACGGGCAGCAGATAAAAAACCGTGTGTTCATTAGCGCTGATCGTTACCTTGCCGTGATGAAGATCGCGCATTTCGCGAATGGCGTTGTGCGCCGTCTGCCGGAGATTGAGCATCTGCCGAGCGTAATCGAGAAGTAGTTCGCCCGCGAGCGTTAAGGTTCCGTCTTTCGATGAGCGGTCGAAAAGTTTTTCGCCGATTTCCTGTTCGAGCCGCCGGATCGCCTGGCTGACGGCGGGCTGTGTGCGATTTAACACTTCCGCCGCCCGCGAAAAACTTTTTTCACGCGCTACGGCAACAAGAACTTCGAGTTGATTTATATCCATAGATTTATCGCAGATTGAGTATCAAAAACACCGAATATAGGAACTATCTGATATTTGCGCCGAATTATCAAATTAAAATCAACATAAATAATACTTCTATAACTTGTTTTTTCGTTTTTACGTTAATTTCGGTCTTTTTGCATTATCATAAGTTATGTTTTATTTCTTATGATAAGCTTGACTTTCAGAAAACAAGTCTTGTAGTATTCAAAACAAGTTAACTTTGCGCCGCAAAAAATCAAGAAATTTGGAGGAGAAATGAAACCCGAAAAAATCAAAATCTTTGACACGACTTTGCGCGACGGCGAACAATCGCCGGGCTGCTCGATGAATCTGGCGGAGAAAATCAGCATCGCGCGCCAGCTCGAAATCTTGGGCGTTGACATTATCGAAGCCGGTTTTCCGATCGCTTCGGAAGGCGATTTTCAAGCCGTCCGCGCGATTGCGGAAACGTGCCGGACGGCAACCGTCGCGGCGCTCTGCCGGACGACCGAACCGGACATCGCGCGCGCCGCCGAAGCATTGAAAATCGCAAACAATCCGCGAATTCATACGTTTGTCGCGACTTCGGACATTCACCTCGAATACAAATTACAGAAAACGCGCCGGCAGGTTTTGGAAATGACGCGCAACGCCGTGCGGCTGGCGAAAAATTACGCGGCGGAAGTTGAATTTTCCGCCGAAGACGCGACGCGCAGCGATGTCGAATTCATCTGTGAAATTTTCAGCATTGCGGTCGAAGAAGGCGCGACTATATTAAATGTTCCCGACACGGTCGGCTACACTTTGCCCGCCGAATATTCGAATCTGATTCGCACGGTCAAGGAAAAAGTCGTCGGCGAAAGGGACATCACGATCAGCGTGCATTGCCATAACGATCTGGGCTTGGCGGTCGCAAATTCGCTGGCGGCAGTCGAAGCCGGCGCGCGGCAGGTTGAGTGCACCGTCAACGGCATCGGCGAACGCGCCGGAAATGCGAGTCTCGAAGAATTCGTGATGGCGCTCGTCGTCCGCGCCGATAAAATGCCGTTTGCGCACAATGTCGAAACGACCGAACTTTACCGGACGAGTCAGTTGTTATCGTCAATCATCAGCTTCGGTGTGCAGCCGAATAAAGCGATCGTCGGGCGCAACGCTTTTGCGCACGAAGCCGGAATTCACCAGCACGGCGTTCTGAGCAATCCGCTCTGTTACGAGATTATGACGCCGCAGTCGGTCGGCGTTCCGTCAAACAACATCGTGCTCGGCAAACATTCCGGCAGACACGCGCTCGCGGCGCGTTACACGGAACTCGGCATCGAACTCGACGCCGCAGAAATCGGCGAAGTTTACCAAAAGTTCACGGCGCTCGCGGACAAAAAGAAAAACATCTACGATCAGGATTTGCTCGCGATTCTGCCCGCGCAAATGCCGGTTTTAATGGCGGCTTAAAAATTCAGCCACGAATTTCACGAATAACACGAATAATTTTAAGGTTGGAATTTTATACAATAATTCGTGAAATTTGTGTAATTCGTGGCTAAAAATTCTTATGAAAATCACAGTTTTAGCAGGTGACGGTATCGGCGTTGAAGTTACACGCGAAGCCGTCAAAGTTTTGTCGGCGGTCGCGACGGCTTATGATTTAACCGTCGAATATGACGAACAGTTGATCGGCGGCGCGGCGATTGCGGCGAAGGATTCGCCGTTTCCCGACGAAACGAAGGAGTCTTGTTTAAGCTCGGACGCAGTTTTGCTCGGCGCTGTCGGCGCGCCCGAATTCGACGATCTTTTGCCCGAAGCGCGTCCCGAAATCGGTTTGCTTCAACTTCGTCAGGCGCTCGGCGGATTTGCCAATCTGCGACCTTCGAAAGCGTTTCCCGCGCTGATCGATTCGTCGCCTTTGCGCCGCGAGATTTTCGAAGGCACGGATTTACTGATCGTTCGCGAATTGCTCGGCGGTTTGTATTTCGGTCAGCCGCGCGCGATCAATGAAGTCGAAGCTTTCAACACGATGCGTTACACGATTTCGGAAGTCGAACGCGTCGCCCGCGTCGCTTTTGAATCAGCCCGAAAACGCAAAGGAAAAGTTACGTCGGTCGATAAAGCGAATGTTCTCGAAACATCGCGTTTGTGGCGCGAAACGGTCGAAAAAACGGCGAAAGATTACCCGGAAATCGAACTCGAACATCTTTTTGTCGATGCCTGCGCGATGCATCTCGTGACAAACCCGACGCGTTTTGACGTAATTTTAACCGAAAATCTTTTCGGCGATATTCTGTCGGACGAAGCGGCGGTTTTAACCGGAAGCTTGGGAATGCTCGCGTCTGCAACAATCGGCGGCAGCGTCGATCTATTCGAACCGGTTCACGGCTCGGCACCCGACATTGCCGGAAAAAATATCGCCAATCCGCTCGGCGCAATCGCTTCTGTCGCAATGCTTTTGCGCTATACGGCGAAAAACGAGGAAGCCGCCGCCGCGATCGAAAACGCGATCGACAAAGTTCTCGCGGAAGGAATCAGAACGGCGGATATTTCAAATGATAAGGAAAATTTTGCGAAAACCAGCGAAATCGGCGATCTGGTCGCAAACTACGCGATCGAAGCGGCAAACACGCGTTTTGCCTTTCACGCGGTATAATTTTTTAGCCACGAATGAACACGAAATTTCACGAATAAAAATGAACCAAAAATAATTCGTGTAATTCGTGTTCATTCGTGGCTAAAACTCTTATGAAAACACTTTACGATAAAATTTGGGACGCGCACATCGTTCATCAGGAAACGGGCAAACCGTCGCTGATTTATATTGATCTGCATCTCGTTCACGAAGTGACAAGCCCGCAGGCGTTTGAAGGTTTGCGGATTGCAAACAGAAGAGTTCGCCGACCGGAATTGACGTTTGCGACGCTCGATCACGCGATTCCGACCGTTAATCGTCAGCTTCCCTTCAACGACAAGATTGCCGCGCAGCAGGTGGAAACTTTGCGAAAAAACACGCGGGAATTCGGCGTCAGGCTTTACGATCTCGACCGCATCGAACAAGGAATTATTCACGTTTTTGCTCCCGAACAGGGATTAACGCAGCCCGGTCAGACGATCGTCTGCGGCGATTCGCACACCTCGACGCACGGCGCGTTCGGCGCGCTCGCGTTCGGCATCGGCACATCGGAAGTCGAACACGTGCTCGCGACGCAGACTTTGCCGCAAAATAAATCGAAAAATCTCCTGATAAAAGTCGCGGGCGATTTGCCTTTCGGCGTCACGGCGAAAGATATAATTTTAGGAATCATCAACGAAATCGGCACCGACGGCGGCACGGGATACGTCATCGAATACGCGGGCGACGCGATCAAAAATCTTTCGATGGAGGGCAGAATGACGGTCTGCAATATGTCGATCGAAGCCGGCGCGCGCGCAGGTCTGATCGCTCCGGACGACGCGACTTTCGAATATTTAAAGGGCAAACCTTTCGCGTCGAAAGGCGAAAATTGGGGAAAAGCGGTCGAATACTGGCGAACTTTGCCGAGCGAGGCGAGCGCGAAATTCGATAAAACCGTCCAGATCGATGCCGGAAATCTGGAGCCTTTCGTCACCTGGGGAACGTCGCCCGGAATGAGTGTTAAAATCTCCGAAAGCGTGCCGGAATTATCCGAGGCAAAAGACGAAAACGAGCGCAAATCGTTTGAACGCGCGTTTCAGTATATGGCGCTCGAACCGTCGCAGAAAATCGAAGAAATCGCGATCAACCGCGCGTTTATCGGCTCGTGCACGAATTCGCGCATCGAAGATCTGCGCGAAGCGGCGCGGATAGCGAAGGGTTATAAAGTTAACGGAAAAGTCAGCGCGATGATCGTTCCCGGCTCGATGCAGATCAAAAAACAAGCGGAAGCCGAAGGCTTGGCAGAGATTTTCACGGACGCCGGATTCGAATGGCGCGACGCGGGCTGTTCGATGTGTCTCGCGATGAACGAAGACGTTTTAAAGGACGGCGAACGCTGCGCTTCGACCTCGAACCGAAATTTCGAAGGTCGGCAAGGTCGCGGCGGCAGAACGCATCTCGTTTCGCCCTCGATGGCGGCGGCGGCGGCAATCGCCGGACATTTTGTTGATGTCAGGAATTGGAAATTCAAAGAATAATTGACAGGAAGTTTGCAGATAGTTAAAGACCGTTTCAGATAGTTTGAAATCTCTTCTAACTTTCTGGTACTTTCTGTCAACTTCCTGCAACTCTGACAACTTTTTCGCAACTTTTTTATGAGTAAATTCACTACGCACACCGGAAAAACCGTCGCGCTTTACCAGCCGAATATTGATACCGACCAGATAATTCCGAAGCAGTTCTTAAAACGCATCGAGCGCACGGGTTACGGCGAATTTTTGTTTTTCGATTGGCGTTTTAACGCGGACGGCACGCCGCGCACGGATTTTGTTTTGAATGATCCGCGATACAAAGACGCTTCGGTTTTGCTCGCGGGTGCGAATTTCGGCTGCGGTTCGTCGCGCGAGCACGCGCCGTGGAGCTTGGCGGATTACGGTTTTAGCGTCGTTATCGCGCCGTCGTTCGCCGATATTTTTTATAATAATTCTTTGAAAAATGGACTTCTGCCGGTAGTTTTAAGCGAAGAAATGATTTCCCGATTGGTCGTAAAATCCGTCAAAGAGGAAAACTACAAGTTGATTATTGATCTGGATAATCAGACGGTTTCGGATAATCAAGGCTTTGCGGCTCGTTTCGAGATTGACGAATTTCGTAAATATTGCCTGCTGAACGGCTTGGACGATATCGGTTTAGCCTTACAAAATGAGGCTAAAATCTCCGAATATGAAAACCTCAGGAAAGAATCCTTTACTCTTGCTTCATTTTGATAAATTTCCCGCACAAATTTAAAAGTTTGCAGTTTGCATTTTTTAATTCGGATAAGTTACCATAAATTCTCGTTAAAACAAGACTTTTATTAGCCTTAAACTCCGAAATAAGTTACAATTCAAGGCTTGAAAGTCATTATATTTGACTTCGCGATTCTATGGGATTTTCGACGATTGCAATTCATGCTGGAAATGAACCCGACACGGCTACGGGCGCGGTCAGCGTACCGATTTATCAAACCTCGACTTATGCGCAGGACGGTTTAGGGCAGCATAAAGGCTACGAATATGCGCGTACGCAGAATCCGACGCGCGCGGCATTGGAAAGAAACATCGCCGCGCTCGAAGGCGCGAAATACGTTTATGCCTTCGCTTCCGTAATGTCGGCGACCGACGCGGTTTTTAAGCTCGTCAAGGGCGGCGATCTCGTAATTTTGGGCGATAATACCTACGGCGGAACTTTTCGTCTATTTAGTAAAGTATTGTCGAATTACGGCGTCGAGTTCGATCTGGTTGACACGACCGACGCGACGAATCTCGAAAAAGCCTTCAAATCGAACACGAAAATGGTGTTTGTCGAAACGCCGACCAATCCCGTGATGAGCGTGACGGATCTGGCGGCGGTTTCGGAAATTTCGCACGCGCACGGCGCGAAAGTCGTCTGCGACAATACTTTTATGTCGCCGTATTTGCAGCGCCCGATCGAATTCGGCGTGGACATTGTCGTTCATTCGACGACGAAATACTTAAACGGGCATTCGGATTCGATCGGCGGTTTTGTCGCCTTAAACGATGAAAAAGACGCGGAATGGATTCAGTTTATTCAGAATTCGGTCGGCGCGATTCTTTCGCCGTTCGATTCGTTTCTCGTTCTGCGCGGCACGAAAACGCTTGCCATCAGAATGGAAGCGCACGATAAGAACGGCAGACAGGTCGCCAATTTTTTAGCCGAACATCCGAAGATTCAGAAAGTTTACTATCCCGGATTGGTTTCGCACCCGCAGCACGAATTAGCAAAAAAACAGCAGAAAGGATTCGGCGGTATGGTTGCATTTGAAACCGGTTCGCTTGATAATGCAAAAAAGGTTTTGGAAAACGTCAAACTTTGCATTTTGGGAGAAAGTTTGGGCGGTGTCGAATCATTAATATCGCATCCGGCGACAATGACACATGCATCCGTACCCGTAGAAAAACGCGAACAATTGGGAATTACTGACGGACTGGTGCGCATTTCCGTTGGAATAGAAGATGTCGAAGACATTATTGCAGATTTAGACCAAGCACTTAGTCAGTGAATAGTGAATAGTAAAAAGTGAATAGTTTCTTAACTTTTCACTTTTCGTTTTTCACTTTTCACTCAATAAATTATGTTGATTGTTGAAACACATGCAACGTCCCATATCGGGCGTGTCCGTAAGGGCAATGAGGATAATTATCTCTTGTTAAACATTTCTACCGCGAAAGCGTGGATGAGTACGCAAGACCCGGAAGAATTCGTAATCGAATCGCAGCGGTTCGAAGTGGACGAAAGCGGAGTTGTTTTAGCCGTTTCCGACGGTATGGGCGGCGCGCTCGCAGGCGAAGTGGCAAGCCAGATGGCGGTTGAAACCGTCAGCAAAAAGTTTCTGAACGACGACCCGGATAAAACTATCCAACCCGGCGAATTTAGTAATTCCTTAATCGGAAACCTCTATGATGCAACGCTTTACGCTAATTATTTAATTCACCAGCAAGGACGCACCGACCCGCAGTATCAGGGAATGGGCGCGACTTTTACGGGCATCGGAATCACGCCCGAAGCGGTTGATTTGATCCAGATCGGCGACAGCCGCGCGTATCTTGTTCGCAGCAATAATATTTACCAGATCACCAAAGACCAGTCGCTCGTCCAGCAGCTGATCGACGCCAACCAGATTCCCGCCGAGGACGCCGAAACGCACCCGCTGAAAAACGTGATCCTGCAGGCGCTCGGCGCGCAGAGCGAGATTTTTCCGGTTTCCGCGCGGCTGACGCCGAACCGCAACGATATCGTAATGATTTGCAGCGACGGTTTATCGGGCAAGGTCGGCGGCGTCGAAATGCAGAAGATCATTCTCGACAACCACGACAATCTGGCGATGGCTTGCGCCGATTTGGTCAAAAAAGCCAATGAGAACGGCGGCGAAGACAATATCACCGTCATTCTGGCGAAAATCACCGGCGAGGGTCTGCCCGAACCGGCTGAGGGCGAAGTTCGGCTCGAACTCTTAAATATCGGCAATATTCACGATACGGCAGACCAGGACACGGCGGAAATCATTTAAGTCAAAATTAAAAGTTAAAAATTAAAAAAGTCTGTGAATGGAAGTTAAGTTTTTCTCACAGACTTTTTTAATTTTAACTTTTAATTCTTAATTGTCCTGCCGCCATTCGGGCAGTTGTTTTTCGGCAGAAATTTTGCGGACATAAATTGAGGAGCCTCTGACCTCGACTACTTCGACCTTTTCGCCTTCGATCAGAGGAATTTCTTCGTCAATCGGAAATGCCGTCCAGGTCGAACCGAAAACCTTGACCGCGCCTTCGTTGAGTGCGCCTTTACTCGCCGTCGAAACCGTACCGATTTGTCCGGGCAGAGAATCAACCCCGGTTTTTATGCTGTTTTCATCGTTGTGCGAAAAGTAGTTTGAAAAAATCGTCCGCGACATCGCCGTTAAACCGACCGAAACGAGCGCGAAAGCGAGAAACTGCCAGATAAAGCCAAACCCGAGAAATCCCAATAAGGCGGCGATAAAAGCTCCGATACCGAACCAAAACAATACAAACCCGAGCGTAAAAATCTCTGCGATAATCAACACGACGCCTAAAATTACCCACAAAATCGAAGCCAGTTGTTCCATTTTCTCAGTCGAAACGCTTTTCCTGCCAAAATCATAACATAAGGCAGCGTTTTTCTTTATTTTTATTCAAGATAAAAACATTAGCCACCTTGGGTTTTGAGTTTACTTTTGCGTTATGCTAATCTCTAAATTCGTTGCTTGGGTGGCGGAATAGGTAGACGCACAGGACTTAAAATCCTTCCAACTTAATGCTTTTGGGTTATTTACCTTTAGGGCAAATCTTCAATAAATACAACACTTTTTCAAATATCTAACACTCTGACCTTATTTATTAAAAGGTCAAAGTTGCGCTTTGATTTGCGCTTTTGACCTTATCCACGTTATTTCAAATACAGTTTACATCTAATACTCTTCGGGTAAAAGTATCGTACTGAAACTCCTATCAGCCTCCGTTACCAACCAGATTTTTACATCATTTTTGGTTTTGTAAGCTGAAAGTATTCGGAAGCCGTTGTTAACTGAAAATTCATTTTCTTTCGCGTCCTCTTTACAAACAATTCCCCAATTTCCGCGCTGATGTAATTCCAGAAACTCTAAAGCGTTTTGCCCTGACTCTTCCAATGCTTCTTTCGCGCTAACTGTTAGAAAAACCTGTCCGAGCGGAAAAAGGATTGCTTTTTCATTTAGCCGTTCAAGCTTCTGGCGAAATTTCAGCCAGAACGATTTTTCGTTTTGATTACAGCCCGAAAGAAAGCTATCAACATAGCCGATAATCGAGCGTCTTTCGTTCGTGTCGGCATTTTCGTAAAGAGAGAGCGTCTTTTCCATTTGGTTGTTCAGGTAAGCTTCTTTAGCTTCTTTTTGCGATTGTGTTAAATTCATAATTGACTCCGATTGATTATTCATAATTGATTGGTTAGAAGGGCTTAGAGAGGTGCGAACTTTCTAAGCCTTTCGGTTTTAGACTGATTGACGTTTGACTGACTGCCGAATGATATTTACTTGAGCGGCGGCAACTAAGTGATAACAGGCATATTTTCCGCTCTGTCCTGCCTTGCACTCACAGCTTCCGAACTTTGCACCATTCTGAATTTCAAAGCGAACGGTGTAAGTGTTTCCATTGTTTGCTGATTGAACTGTAAAAACCCTTTCAGCAACAAAGCGAACTTTCGGGCGTAATTCTTTAGCTCTGGCGATTGCATTTTGCGTGTTCTCTTTCGTTAGCTTAATCATTTTAATTACCTCAATTTGTTTGATTTACGTTGTTTCCAACTAATAAAAACTATACGTGTCGTATAGCAAATTGTCAATACGATACGTATAGTTTTTGTAGAAAAATTGATTTATTTTTATACTATCTGTATAGTGGCAAAAGATGAACGGAAAAGAATTAAAAGAAAAAAGAAAAGAGTTGGAATTAACTCAGGAACAACTTGCAAACGAATTACAAGTTACTTCTAATACTGTCGCTCGTTGGGAACGCGACGAAATGAAAATTCCTCCTTTTTTACATTTAGCATTGGAAACGATTAGGACAAATCTAAAGGAAATCTCAAAGCATAATATTTCTTAAATAATTTAAAACTTATGGATTTAAGACCAGGTAATGTAGTTTTTGGGGATAGTGAAGCCGAAACTTATGAAATCATTGAGATGATTGGCAGCGGAGGGTTTGGTGCGGTTTACAAGGTTAAAGCTCAGAATGGAGATATCTTCGCGCTAAAAACAATCCTGACTGCCAATCTTTCTGATGAAGGACTCCAAGCATTAATAAATGAGGGTCAGCTATCTACTGAGGTACAACATGAAAATGTAGTAAGAGTATTTTATTTTCACGATGGAAAGCAGTATCCACAATTCCCGCCTTATATGGTAATGGAATACGCTGATGGCGGAACATTATCTAATCTTTTATCCGAGAAAAGAGAGCAGGGTGAATTTTTCGACCCTCCACAACTTCAAAAGATTTTTACTGAGTTAGCATTAGGAATGCGAGCAATTAATAATAAGCTTGTACATCGAGACATAAAGCCTGACAATATTCTGCTTGTTAACGGTAAATTAAAAATTGCTGATTTTGGTCTTTCTAAAATTGTTGGTGCAGCTACGAGGACACAAACACTAAAAGGAATTAATCATATTATGTATTGTGCCCCTGAAGCTTGGCGGTTAGATAAAAATCTTCCTTCAATGGATATGTATTCGATGGGTATTACCTTTTATGAGATAGCTACCCTTCGTCATCCATATAATATCGAGGCTAGCGGTAATATAGTTGAAGCGTGGAAAAGTGCCCATTTCACAAAACTCCCAGAGGAACCAAGACAATACAATTCGGCACTTGCTCCTAGACTCTCACAGCTAATCTTAAAAATGATGGCTAAGCGGTCTGAGGAGAGGTATAAATCTTGGGATGAGGTATTAGAACGATTAGAAAATTCTGAAAACAACGAACTGAAAAATAGAAATGTAAGCTCTCTGGTTGAACTTGCATTTACAAAGCATCTTGAAACTGAAAGACAGAGACTTGAAGGCGAGGCAAGAATAAACAAAGAAAGAGAGCAAGAAGAGCTCATAAGCTACTCTTTTCTCCAGATTCTTGACGCTGCAAAGGAAACAGTTGAGGCATTTAATAAACAATCAGAGTTTTTAAAGCTAGAAATTCATGAGGCTTCCAAAATGGGATTTTCAATTTATGCCAATAAGGGCGCGGGAGCTCTTCCGACAGTCTCAGCAAAAGTTGAGCCAGCTGACAATGTTAAATTGAGGGACAATCAAATAGTAATAGCTTGGGGATGGGCAAAAGCACCGAGCGGACGTGGATTTAATCTCCTTCTAATAACTAGCGGAGATGAAGATTTCTATGGTCATTGGCAAACCCTGCATGTTTCGCATAATCCTATTATGGCAGTTACAGATAGGCGTCCTGAACCATTTTTCTTTAAATTAAATGAGTTACCCAAAGAAGTTCACAATTTGAATGCACTTCATATATACCAAACCCAAAAATCAGCGTTTCAGCCTGATTTTTTTGATGCGTTAATAGCAGAACTGATTTAATAATTAATTCATTTTAAGAATCGTGTGGTCTTTCAATTGTTTGAATTTGCTCAAGCTAAATAGGTGAATCCTTCTACTACTCTAATTAACATCTCTTTTATAAAGTTATGACTCTTTCAACACTTAAAGATTTCACACAGATTTTTATCGAAAAAGATGATAATGACGCACTGGTCATAAATGGAAAATATGGTGTTGGTAAAACACATTTTTGGAAACACTTAATCAAAAATGCAGTAGACGAATTGAGATTAACCCTACAAGGAATACCAACAGAACGAGATGCGGATAAAATTGTTGGAAAACAATATTATGCTTATGTCTCGCTTTTTGGCATAAGTAGTTTACAGTCCCTCAAAGAAGCGGTTTTAACAGAACTGGTTTCACTTAAAAAATTGGCTGACCCAGACTATAATACTGATTCAACCATTGGTATATTTTCAAAAATTGAAAAATTCCCTCATTTACAAAACTATACAGGCAGTTTAGTTAGCTCAATCGCATTTCATGATATTAGAGACGCTCTTATTTGTTTTGACGATATCGATAGAGCGAGCAGTTCCCTTAACATAGTTGAAATAGTAGGAATTGCGAATTTATTAAAAGAACATCATAACTGCAAAATAGTTTTTATACTTAATGAGGATGAATTGAATGAACGCCATATTGAATACCGAAAACAGATTGAAAAGCTTATTGATTTTGAACTTCAATTCGCTCCAAACACGGGTGAGATTCTAGGCTATGTTTTTCCAGAAGAAAATAATGTAATTAACTTTATTAAGAATTGTTGTCAAAAGTTAAAAATAAATAACATCCGAACACTCCAAAAGCTAAGACGTTATTTTGATGAGCTATTTCCTCACTTAGACAGACTACAAATTGAAGTTACTTTGGAACTTTTACAGTCTCTTGTTTTGTTTGTTTGGTGTAATTACAACAAAGAAGATAACCCGCCTACTTTAGAGTTCATTATGAATTTTGGGAGTGTTCCGTATTTCTCCAGAAAACATCTGAATAAGGAGAAGTTATCAGAGCAAGAAGAAAAATGGGAAGAAAAGTTAAGAACTTATGGCTATACAACAACCGATGAACTAGATAAAGTTTTACTCTCATTTGTTAAAAATGGGTATTTTGATAAATTACTTATCAACGAAAAGCTACACATAAAAAATCAAGAAATTGTTAAACAACAAGGGCAAAACAAATATCGAGAGGCTTGGAGTTTGTTTCATGATTCCTTTCAAGACAATGAAAAGGAATTTGTGGAGGAATTATACTCAGGCTTTCGGTTAAATCTCAACTATTTATCAGTTAGACAATTGGATGAATCTGTCAATACTTTAAGAAAACTCGAATCTAATAAATATGCGAATCTCTTAATAGACGAATTCATTAATACCCGCTTTAATGAAGAAGAAATGACTCAAATGAAACGAGGACATATGGATTATAATGTTGCCGACCATTACTTGAGTCAAAAGCTAAATGAAAAAATTAACAAGGCGGAAGAAAAACGAACTCTTAAAGACGTTCTGGAAACCATCAGTTCAACTAATTCCCATCATCCTGATGACATTAGGTTTTTAGCCTCCTTCGAAGAAACCGATTTTTACAATTACTTCAAGTTTTATAGTCCAAATCAACCTATCAATGAATTTTCTATGTATTTACGTAGCTTATATACCCAAGTTAAGTTTTGTTTGAATTTTTTAGATACCCAAGCTGACCCATATAAAACATTAGGTAATAAAGTCAAAAATGCAGTAATTCGAATTGCTTTAGATTCTCGAATAAATAAATTAAGGGTAATAAGTTGGTTTAATATTAGTGACGATGATATTGAGTTGGCGAGAAAAAAGGCTAATAAAAGAGCAGTGTCAAAGAAAAATCCAAAATCTTAACTTCACTATCCTCTAATTAGAGAAACAAGGGACAAAATATATTAAATTAATGTTTTAGAATGCCTAACATAAAATCTAATCAGTCTTGCGCCTGTGGAAGTGGAAAAAAGTTTAAAAAATGCTGTGGAACAATGACAAACAAAGAGGTGATGAATCAATCGCAACTAAATCAACCAGAGCTAAAAGGAACTTGGGGACTTGCAGGAATGGAAATGTTAATGAATGTTGTTCCATTTAACAGCAAAAAACCGAAGAAATTTCTCAGTCCAGGCGGAGGTAAGGGCAAATACAAGGTGTCATTTGTATTAAGCAAGCCTAATTATGCTCCGTTGGATGAAAATCATATTTCCTTTGATATTGATAAGATTAACGGAGATTCTCATCTCTTCATTGGCAATCCAGAAGATTTGAGAATTGAATTGTCCGCAAAATTACCTGAAGGCGATTACTTTTTTTGGGGTTTTGCAAACAACAAAGGCTATTTGAGTAAGATTGAAATTGAAGAAGTCGAAGCTTTGAATTTTAATGATGCTTTTGTTAAAACTTACAATGCTTTATGTCCAATTTTGAGCCGCATTTCAGTTCTTATGGATATTCCGCTAAATATTTACAACTATACGATTATAGAGCTTTCCACACACAATCATCTAAGTAGTTTGTCGCTTCCATACACGAATAAAACTCCGCCTGTACTTAACAATAGTCCCAAAAACAAGGATTTTGAAAAATTTGCTAGTTTGTATCGTGAGGCTTTGAATAGCAATAGCCCAAATTATCAATATCTGTGTTTTTATAAAATAATCGAAGGGCTCAGAAAGATACGGGAAGAAAGATTCAAAAAAGAGAACCAGAGAATTATTTTAACAGGAAAAAAACCAATTCGACCCAAAGAAGTAATTCCACTTGATAAATCAGAACAAAAACAATGGCTCAGTTGGCTTTTTGGAAGACAAAATTGGAGTGATATGGTTTTAGGACAAATCTTTTCTCAGGAAGTTGTAGGACGTAAAATAAATGACTTAATTAATCCAAGCAAGAAACTTGATATGGTTCGAAATAAAATCGCTCACACCATCCTAAGAGATGAATCTGAGGAAACATTTAGTATTGATGATGGGTTACACATACAGGCAGTTCACGCTTGGTTGCCTCTTTGCAAATGTTTAGCTCTTTACTTATTGAAGAAAGAATTTCCAAGAGACTTTTAATTTAGTAATTCAGTTTCTGCTTGGATTATTGCGGTATCTATGGCAATTATAAGACCAAGATTAAATGATTTTTTTGAACTTCCATTCACGCAAGAGGAAGTTAGTTTTGCAATTCCTTTTTTGGATGAGGATATTCCTCTCTACATAGACCCTTTTCTACTTTGGAAATCACCTTCTCAACAGGATTATTCACTTCATAAATCTGTTGTTGATTCCTTCAATTCCATCGGGAAACAATTTCTCAGCAGTAAGGAAGGTGATTCTATCAACACTCTTATCTTTGCTTCTGAATGTGATGAAATAGGGCTTGGAGATTCTAAAACAAAAACTGGAAAAAGAATTGGAGAATCGCTTGCGCACGAAATATTAAAATTATTCAAGGATATTCCTCAAATCAGAGAGTCTGGTTTTATTCATTTTGAGGAAATTCAATTCTTTGTAAACAACATGGGTCGAGACAGAATTAGTGATATTACAGCCAACCTTGTTAAGTCCTTTTTAATTGATTTTACGATTGACCAATGCATTAAGCTAGGTATTCCTAACGAGCCCGCTAATGTAAAGGTATTCGACCATAGAACACATAGCTTTAGGGATGAAGAAGTTACATTGCCTCGAAATCCCTACAGTAAGCAACCTATTATTTTAGTTCCTAAAAGATGGCTACGACACATCCCTTATATAAATTTTGAAGATTATTATGACAAACAATTCGTAAAAGATACTGATAAATTACCTTCAAGAGTCGAAGTACTAGATTTCAACCGTCAAAACTACGATATTGTTCAAGCATATGTTCAAGTAAAGGAAAGGCAGCAAGCTGATTGTAAAAACGACTTATTATTTTCACAAATACCTGTAAAATCAGCGAAAGGTAAATTAAATACAATTCTCAAATTACCAACGGGAAAGACAGATAATGCTGATAGAAAATATGAAGACAATCTCAGCCAGCTTTTGGCTTCACTATTATATCCGCATTTTGATTTTGCTAAAGAGCAAAGTCGAACTGATTCTGGGACTTTGATTAGGGATTTAATTTTCTACAATAACCGTTCTTATCCTTTTTTGAAGGATATTTATGATGAGTATAATTGTCGGCAAATAGTGGTAGAAATGAAAAACGTTGCGAAATTAGAACGAGAACATATAAACCAACTTTACAGGTATTTAGGTGAACAGTTCGGCAGGTTTGGAATAATTTTTACTAGAAATAATCCTCCTAAAAATATTATTCAAAACACCATTGATTTATGGTCAAGTAAGAGAAATTGTATTCTAATTTTAACCGATGAAGATTTAGCTTTTATGTGTGAGGTTTTCGAAAGCAAAAACCGAAATCCCATTGACGTAATAAAAAGCAAGTACATTAAATTTACGCAGGTCTTGCCTTCGTAATTGATAATTTATTGAATAAACAATATGAACATTGGAGAAATTGAAAATTTTGAAAAAGTGTTTTTTCAGCTTCAAGGGCTACATACTGAAATTGGACTACTTTCGAAAGGCAAGCCAAATGATGCATTAAATAAATTCAAACTGAAACTAATAAATCAGGTTTTAGCCGATGCCAATAAAATTCTTGGTGAAAGATACAAACCATTTCCAGATTTTTATATATTTGATGAAGATGAGCTTCCGACCAATAGCGATGTTACCTTTATCATTTCTCAATACTTAGGCTGTATGGAGAATTTAAGGGTTGATAATATTGAGTATAATCGACAATGGATGGGTAAAAAGAATGCCGCAACTTGGTACTGGAAAGATACCGAAATAATAACTCATCCGCCTTTGAATATTAAAAAATAAATCTATATGACCAAGAAAGAGGAGTTACCAGATTTAACTAAATTATTAAAACGTGAAGAGTGGGAAATGTTGTCTTCCTTGTTAAATGCAATTTATGGCGAAATGCAAGTTTTGTCAAAAAGTAAACCAAATGACGCATTAAATGAATTCAAAGTCAAAAGTATTAACAAGATTCTAAGAAAAATTATGAATTTACTATCAGATGAGGCAACTATTGAATTTCTCGAACTTTTGGATGAGGACACTTTACCGAAAAATAGCGATGCTGTGTTTATTATTGTTCAATTCAAATCAGCTATGGAGCAGTTTAACTCAAAGTATTACTCTGTTCGTTGGGATGGAATTGGATGGGAGTAGCAATTTCCTTAATGAATAAAATCATTACGGCATTTTATTTGGTCTTTTTGTATAGCAGTTGTTAGTTTATATCTCAGAGATTTACCTTATAATAAGTTGCTTTTGTAGATTATATTTTCAAACCTATTTATCATGCTACCAAACTCCGCTTTTTTCCCTTTTAAAACTATCCCCAGTGAATCAACAATTGAAGTTACAACAAATCACTGTTTACTTACAGAAATAAATAAGCCACCAGCTTGGATTTATGTGCCGACTAGAAATGATGAACTCAATCTTGGATACGATGCCTCAATGCAAAACACTAAACTACTGATAATCCAGTATAAGCGATTGAAATGCCCAAGAAAATCTTATCGGATTAATATAGACAGACAGCAACACATAACATTAACAAAAAAATTTCCATCAGGCACAAAACTTTCCTATATAAAGCCCTATGTCTTTTACGCTTTTTCAACATGCAAAAACTATGAAGAGATAGATTCTTCATTTAAGAAAGGGCGCCCTGATAAATTAAATTATCGGGATTTTCTTAAAAAATGCGTTTTTTTTGACGCTCACGATGTAGTTCCAGGTTGCGTTACTATTATTCCGAACTTGGATGACGAAAAGGTAAGTATGTACGGTTATCCCCACAAGAAAATTAAGAGTTTTAATGGCTTGGATTTTGTACAACAGGCAAAAGAGTGTTCTATAGGAAATAGCTTCGGTAATCTTTTATATTTATATGCAAAAGCTAATAATATTGATGACATTGGCTCATTTGGAACAGAACCGCTAATAGTTAGAAACTTTCCTAGAGTGAATTTTTTAACAATGCCACTAAACTAATTAATATTTTCTCCAAGAAGCTGATAAAAAATAAATAAAATTGGACAATTCCTGTTGAAAAGATTAAAAGATTGTTGGCGGAAAGTGATTGAATTATGGACGAAAACACAGAAAACAACAATTCAGCAAAGAATCAAGAGCCTGAATTGAACCGAGATTGGTTTCTTTTCGGATTGGCAATTTTTGTTTTTGCAATTGTCACTGGAGCATATATTGGCAAGTTTGCGTCCTCATCAATTTCGTCTGACCCTGCAAACTGGGGACAATTTGGCGATTATGTTGGTGGTTTGATGAACCCGTTGTTAAGCGTTGTTGTTTTATGGACAGTAATCAAAACTTTGCGACTAAACTCCAAAGCCGTAAAATACGCGTCAGATGCTGTTACTGAAGCAAAAATTAGTAGAACAGAAGAGGAGAACAGGCTAAAACGCCAAAATACAATGGATGTCTATTCTCAATTTCATACTAAAGAAATGATTGAATCACGAAATGCTGCGAGTAAAACTCTTAATGAAGTAAATAAGGCGATAAACTATTGGGACTTATACAGCCTAGAACGTGAAAACAAGACTACTGAATTTGAGAAGACGATTACGTTTCTCAGTTTTTTCGAAAAAGTGAATATAATGAAAAAGGCTGAATTGATTGATGAAGAATTACTTTACAGTTTTTTCTTTAGATACTACCAACCATTTTATGGAGTTATTGGTTTTCTTTTAGAAAATACACCACAAGAGGGTAAGTGGACAAGTTTATTAGTTGAAGTTGCCGAACTTCATTGGTGGTTTAAAAAGAGAGGAATACTTTTACCTGATAAGAATTAATAAATATACCAATATTACCAGAACCCAAAGCATTATAATTGTTGCTAAATTGGGGGTATCAGGGAAATTGTGTAAGTTTAATTTCCCTCCAGCCCCGCTAATGGAAGCCGTCCTTCAAATATAATCGCGAACTGCTGCAATGCCAACCTCCAATCTCTGATCGGCATTGTCCATTTCTTTTCGATATTTTGCAATCCGAGCCAGATCAATTTGAATGCCGCTTCTTCCGACGGAAATGAGGCTCGCGTTTTCGTGATTTTCCGTAAGCTC
>JANOBZ010000049.1:0-62160 GCA_031411895.1 Acidobacteriota bacterium
TGAAATAAAAAAAGCCGTCCTCTCAATCGAAGACGGCTTTTTTACGCTGTGGAGTGAGGTTTAGCTGAGGAAACCTTTGAATTTATTAGCGTTCGCCGTGTAATTCGGAAATACTTTCGCCAGGCTTTTGTTGCCGAGATGTTTCTGCGCGATCTCGCCGAAAACGTCGCGAAAATCGGTCGTCACGGCTAAATCGCGTCCCTCGTTGAGCTGGTCGGCTTTCAAGCCTTTCCAATCGCCGTAAACCTTGCCGCCTTTGACCGAATTGCCGATCACGAACATCGCGTTGCCGTGCCCGTGGTCGGTTCCGTTCGAACCGTTCTGGCGCGCTGTTCTGCCGAATTCGCTCATCGTTAAGATAACGACATCGTCCATCCGCTTGCCCAAATCTATGACGAGCGCCGAAATCGCGTTGCCGAAATTAAGCAGCAGATTCGCCATCTGACCGCGCGCGCCGCCCTGATTGAGATGCGTGTCCCAGTTTAATCCCGGCGTGTCTGTGAAAGCGATTTCGAGCCCGACGTCGGCTTTGACGAGCTGCGCGATCTGGCGCAGGGAGCGACCGAACGGCGTATTCGGATACGTCGCGCCGTTTTCGGGTTGAAACTGCGCCGGATTCGCCTTTTTCAGAAAGTTGACGGCTTCGAAGGTTTCCTTGCCGGTTTCGCCCAAACTGTCCTTCGAATTTTCCTCGTAAACGCCTTCGAAGCCGCCCTGCACGGATTTCGTGTAAGCGCCGGCTTTGATCGAAAAATCGGCGAGATTCGTCATCGCGATCGTCGGGTATCTGCCCATCATCGAACGCGGTGTCTGCTGCGTCATCGAAACGGCGCGAAAGGCGGAATCGTTTTTGCCCGCCGAAGTCTGTAAAACGCGGCTCAGCCAGCCGTCGCGCGTACCTTTATTTCCCGGCGTTCCGGATTCCATATAATCCTGCGCGTCGAAATGCGAACGCGTATTGTCGGGCGAACCGGCAGAATGAATGACTGCGAGTTGCCGATTATTCCAGAACGGCGCAAAGCCTTTGAGCGACGGGTGAAGCCCGAAAAACCCGTCGAGATTGAGCGCGCCGTCCGTTTGATTCGGCTTGGCAATCGCGATATTGCGGCGCAGATTGTAATATTCGCTTTCGCCGTATGGAACGACCATATTCAGCCCGTCAACCGCGCCGCGCTGAAAGATCGTGATAAGAGTTTTCTTCCTGCCGCGCCGGTCGGTCAAAGTCTGCGCGTTGGCAAACTGATGAAGAAAATCGGGCGCGGCTGCCATTACGCCGAAACTCGCCAGCGCGATGCCGCTCGATTTTAAAAAATAACGTCTGTCCATGATTGCTTTTTACCTCTTGAATATAAAACTTTTGCTCTTTTCAGCTGTTTGTTAGACGCGCCGAATTTTAATTTAGTCTGCAAAATTTTCTAAATCATTCGAGTTAAGTTAAAATCATCAATGAAAAAGCAATCAGAACAAGGAGCGATAGCGACTTGGCAAATCTTCACGAAAAGTTGAAGTCCGGTCGCTACCGCTCGCGGTTCTGATTGTTCAATATCAATTTATGAAAGAAGAACTCGTAAAACTTATTCTCGAAAGACTGGACAAAGAAGCGGAACGGATCAGAGCCGATTTTCACGCCGATAAAGGCATCAAAACGCGCTTTACGGCGATTGATGATTTCTTTCCCGAGGATGTCGCGCGGCAAATTTACGAAGCCTTTCCGCCGCCCGACAAAATGCGTCTGCTCGACAGTTTTCGCGAGAAAAAATATACGTCGAAAGATTTTGACGAATTTAACCCTTTGATGAAGGACGCGACGTTTGCTTTTCAGGACGAGCGAGTTTTACAAAAAGTCGCCGCGCTGACGAGCATCGAAGACCCGAAAGGCGACCCGCATCTATACGCGGGCGGTTTGAGCGCGATGACACGCGGACATTTCCTGAACCCGCACATTGATAATTCGCACGAATACGAGCAGAAATATTACCGCGTTTTGAATCTGCTTTATTACTGCACGCCCGATTGGAAGCCGGAAAACGGCGGAAATCTCGAACTCTGGGACGAAAACGTAACCGAAGCGGTCGAGATTCCGAGTCTTTTCAACCGGCTCGTTTTGATGGCGACGAACGATAAATCCTATCATTCGGTCAACGAAGTAAAGACGGACGGCGCGCGCTGCTGCGTTTCGAACTATTATTTTTCGCCGCATTCGCCGAACGGCTACGAAACATCGCACGTCACGTATTTTCAGGCGCGCCCCGAACAAACGATCCGCCGCCTGGTCACGAAAGTCGACAGCGATCTCCGCACTGCCGTTAGAAAAGTTTTCAAAAAAGGATTTGCCAAAAAAGATTTATACGAAGGCGAAGATAAAAATTAGCCACGAATAACGCTAATTACACGAATAAAAACCAAAATAAATTCGTGTTATTTGTGTTATTCGTGGCTGAATTTACTTTCCTTTACCGAAAATCAATCTGCCGAGAAACTCTCGATCGTCGTAGCTGCCGAAATCTCCGTAGCGGACGATTACCAAATCTTTCGACGGAATAATATAAAGACGTTGATTTCCCGCGCCCGCCGCCATGTAAAAGTCTTTGATTTCTTCGCCGTTAACTTTTTCGATGCGCATCAATTGCGTTTGCCCGCGCGGGTCGAAGCCGTCGCGGTTGAGCCAGAACGTGATGCCGTAAGCCGGATTGGCTTTCGTGCCGACGACTAATTCGTCGAGCAGCTTTTTCGCGACGATTTGTTTGCCGTTCCATTTGCCGCCGTTTTTTAAGAAAAGCCCGAATTTTATCCATTCGCGCGCCGTTAACTGCGCGCCCTGCGGCAGCAAAGGATTGCCGTCGCGACCGTTTCGCCAGAAGGCGACTTTCAAACCGATCGGGTCTAAAATCCGCCGCTTGAGATAATCCATCACCGATTCTTTACGCGGCGAGAGTTTGCGGCGCATCACTTCGCCGAAAATCTGAAACGGCGCGGGACCGTATTCGAACCGTGTTCCGGCTGGCGATTCGACCGGAAAACTCAGCGCATCCGAGTAATCCGGCACGCGTCCGATCTGTCCGGCGTCAATGCCGCTCGTCAAAGATAAAAGCTGGCGCAAAGTAATATCGGCTTTTTGCTTGTCGGTTTTCCATTCGGTGATCGTTTCGCTGATTTTTTCGTCAAAACCCTTAAACAGCTTGTCTTCGATCGCCGCCGCGAGCATCACGCCCGCAAAGGATTTCGTGCCGCTTGCCAGAAACCACGCCGTTTCCGCCGAATGCCCGTTTTGATATTCCTCGAACACGCTCTTGTCGCCTTTTATTACCAAAACGGCTCTGCCGCGATTTTCCGACGAATATTCCGCCGCCAGCTTATAGCGCGCCGCTTCGGGCAAAGTCTTCGAATTTTGCGCCCCGACCGCGCCGCCAAATGAAATAATTAAAACGAACGAAAGACTTAAAAATACGAATTTGCTCATAATTTTTCAAAAAAATAGTCAGCCGACAGAAAACTGACGACCGACTGCTGACTGCTGTTTGCTTAAACTATTGCCGCTGAAATTCGGGCGTTCCGAGAACCAGACTGACAATCTTAAAAACTTCCGGGTTGCCGCTCGGATTGAGCAGCCGCGCCTGACGATTCATTCTGCCGCCCTGCTGCTGCTGGCGCATATTCGGCATTTCCAAATCGTCGTCGTCCATTTCGTCGGGCGATTTAACGTCGGGCAGCGGCTGTTCGATCTGTTTCAAAAGCGTCGCCCGTGTGCCCGGCGAAATATCGTTATCGAGTACGACGGCGATTGTTTTATCAAGAATCGCGGCTTTCGACGATGCCTCGAAAATCTTCAAATTTGCCTTCGTTCCCGGAATCCGGTTCGACGCGAGCGCGACGGCAAAATTTAATCTTTCCAGAAGCGCGCCCGCGTTGACCCAGTCTTCCGCCATGTCCGGATAGCCGGTCGGCGCCTGATAACCGTAGGGAACTTCGCCGAGTTTGTTGAGCATTCCGAGAATTGCCTGACGCGCGTCCGTTTCCGCGCCGATCGTGCGAATCGCGCTGACCGCCAGTTCGATCGGCGATTTGATCTTCGCGCGGTAATTTTCGGGCGCGAAAAATTCCTTGTCCGTAAAAAGCGCGCGCAAAGTCGTTTTGATGTCGCCTTTCGAATCCTGAAATGCTTTTGCGACGCGGTTGATCAAACCTTCGCTCGGATTATCCGAAACGAACTTGACGGCGAGCTTTCGAGCGATAAATTTTGCCGTCGACGGATGCGTGACGAGAATATCGATGACCTTTAAGCCATCCTTCATGCCGCCTTCGCTGATCTTTTGTCCGAGAACGGTTTTTTCTCCGGTCACGTGCCAGCGCTCGTTGAAATAAAATTCGCCCGATTCAATGTCTTCCGGAACTCCGTTTTGGCGCTGTAAACGATTTAAGGCGCGATTTTCTTTGTCCTGAATTTCGTTGGCGGCGGCGCGGCGATAACCGCGCGGGTCGGCGATCGTCCAGCCGGTAAACGCTTTCGCCACTTCGACGATGTCGGCTTGCGTGTAGCCGCCGTCAACGCCTAAAGTGTGCAATTCCATTAATTCGCGGGCGTAATTTTCGTTGATGCCGCGCTGGCGTGTGGCTTGATTTTTAAGCTGCGCGAGGCGCTGGTCAAGCTGTTCGTCCGTCCAGCCGCGCTGCTCTTTGATGCGCGCGCGCTGGCGCTCATTCAATTGTCCGTTCTCCATCATTCTGAGCAGACGATTGTTGCCCGCGTTCTGCTGCGAATTCGGCGCGCGGCTTTCGAAATTGTCGAGATAGAAAAGCATCGCCGGATGCTGCGCCGTGCCAAGGACGAGATCGCGGAAATTGCCGAGCGCGTTTTTGCGCAGAACGTCGCGCTCGTAACTCGGAATATACCAGCGCACGGCGGCTTTTCCGGCGTAGACGTTGAAATGATTCTGCCAGAAATCAACCATCACTTCCTGCAATTGTTTTTCCGAGTAAACGGCGCGCAAAACGCGGTTCGCAGTAATTTGCGGCAATAATTGGTTTGCCGGACGCAAATCGTATTTCTGGTAATATTCGCGCAGTTTCGCCTGCCGTTCCTGACGGTCTTTGTCGGTCATCTGCTGATCGGCGTTTTGATTATTATTGGCGGCGTTGTTTTGATTATTGTTCTGCTGCGCCTGATTGCGTCTGCCGCCTTCCAATTGACGAAGCAGCGCGCCCGGATTCGGGTATTTAGCGAAAACTTCGGCGGTCGTCATATTGAAGACTTCCAGATTTTTGACCTTCGATTCGGCGACCGAATCCGTCAGCGTCGAAGGATCGAGCTGCTGTTCGATATATTTCTGCAAGCCGATCGCTTTCACGCGCTCGACATCGCCCGGACGCGCGCCGAATCCCAAGCGATTGAGAACGTGCAGAATTTTCTGGTCTTCGGTGAGCGGCTTGGTCTTGCTTGTGGTTGAGCCGCCGCCGAACGCGAAAACCGGCGCGCTGATTGCCAAAACCATTACGAAAGCAGTGAATTTATGGAATAAAGAGTAGTTTCTTTTCATTTTGATAAAACCTCGAAAATTTATGATTGCGTCGCCGTTGAGCGAAAATGTTCTGTTTCTTAGACGCCGCAAGTTTTGAAAAGGGCGAAAAATATTTGGTATTTGTTCGTCGGTCGGCGTTTGTCGCCGGTTATAATTTTATGATTTTATGCAGCCTGCGGCGAACAACGAACGGCTGACAAATAACATCTAAACGATCGAAGTTTGCCAAAAATTCGTTTATAATGACAAGCAAGTTTTGCCCGAAAGGAAATAAAGGTATATGAAGTTAAATAAGTTTTCGTTTCTGTTTTCCGCCGTTATCGGTCTATTTTTCGCCTTCCCGGCTTTTGCCCAAAACCAGACTTTCAGCGATACGAATGTCGAATATACGTTCGATCTGCCGAACGCGACGTGGAAAATGACCTCGAAACCGTCGGCGACGAGCCCGAACGTCGAATATACCTACGGCGACCGTTCAGCCGGTTTTCTCGAAGTCCGCAAACTGACCATCAAATCCGACGATCTGATGTCGGACGTGATCGCCGAAGAAGAGGAAAAACTGAAATTTCTCAAAGGCTATGTCGCGGGCAAGGAAGAAGTTTTCGCCGGAAATCTGCGCGGCACGGCGTTTAATTTCGAATTTATCGGCGCGGGCAGAAATATGAGCGGCAGATTCTATTTTCTCAAAGCCAACGCGACGACCGTCTACGTTCTGCGGTTCACGGCGCAAAAGGAAAAGCTGATGACCATTCGCAACCAGACCGATTCGATCGCGCGAACTTTCGAAATCAATAAAAGTAAGATTGCCGCGCCCGGGACGAAAAATTAAAGTTCAAAACTAAAATAATTTTAAGACTTCGCAGGTCAAATGTTATATTGTAATTGCCCCGTACTTTTCCAAATAACATTTCGAATCCAAGGAGTCTTTTTTTATGTTTAAAGTCTTTGTCTTTTTAATCGTCGGGTTGTTATCGGTGACGGCGGCTTACGCCCAAACTCTCGTCAACTTCAGCCGCAACGGCACGATGACGATTGCCCAAACCAATCAATTAATTACAAAAATCTTCGGCGGTGCGGTTGCGCCCACTTCCGCCGCGCTCGAATTATACAAAATCAACTATCGCTCGCGCGACGAGAAAAACCGCGCCGTGGTTTTGAGCGGGCTGCTCGTTTTTCCGCGCGGCGGCGCGCCGAAAGGCTTGATCGTTTTTAATCACGGAACGATTGCCGACCGCAAACGCTCGCCCTCGCGCTTTACCGGCAAGCCGAACGATTCCGAGGCGCAGACGGCGACGCTCGCGTTCGCGTCGGGCGGCTATGCGGTCGTGATGCCGGATTATCTCGGGCTTGGCGACCACGCGGGCGCGCATCCGTATCCGCTCGGCGCGGTCAACAGCCGTTCCGCCGTGGACATCATCGCGCCCGCCCGCGAAGTCGCGCGGCGTTTGAAGGCGGAAATCGGCTCGCGGCTTTATGTTTCGGGCTATTCGGAAGGCGGCGCGGTCGGGATGTGGACGCTCCGCGATCTTGAAAAAATGACGGGCGGCGAATACGAAGTTACTGCCGCCGCGCTCGGTTCGGGTCCGTACGACCTTTCGGGCGTGACGCGAAAATGGATTCTCGAATCGCCGAGCAGTCAGGAAGAATTTGTCGTCAAGCTTTATCTGACCGGTTATATGGTGAATTATTTTCACAAAAGCCGGGGCATTAAAATCGTTGATTATTTCAAGCCGACGATGGCGTTTGCGATCAATCAGGCGTTTAAGGGAAATCTGACGGACGAAGCGATCATCAAACGGCTCGCGCTGACGGCGGTACTGATGCGCGCGAAAAATTCGTTCGATAACGTGATTACGCCGAAATTCAAAAAGGCGCTCGAAACGCTCGACACGAAAGACCCGCTAATTAGTGAATTGCTTAGAAGCGACTGTTACGACTGGTCGCCGCGCACGAAAATGCTGCTCATAAATCTGGTCAACGACAAAGTCGTAATTCCCGAAAACACGGCGAAAGCGATCGAAACGATGCGCCGGCGCGGCGTCGGCGCGAATCTTTTGCGCCAATACGTCGTTAACGATTCGAGCCTGAATCACGTCACCGGAATGCCGGTCGTGATGGCGCAGGCGCGAAGATTCTTCGATGAGGGATTTTCCGAATAGGAACTGGAGCGCGGACGGCTCGTCCGCAATAAATACGGGCTTTGTCAAAGCGATTCGTTGATTCAAAATATAAAAGTCGGACGAATCGCTTTTTCATTGCTCGCGCAACGCTGCGGACGAGCCGTCCGCGCTCCGTCAATCAGCTTTGAATCAAAAAAATTTGCGCCGAACGGCAGAATGTAGCCTTTCGCGGTTTTATCAAACGAAATTTCCTCCAGAGAACGCGCTTTATGCAAACGCATCGGGCGCGTTCTCGATTTTTTACTTGTTTGTCAGAAATTAGTTGTAAAACTTTTCTTAAAGGAGTATTTTTTAACCACAATTGTTTTTTAAATGCTGGTTGCAAACCACTTCTACGATAGTTGGGAACAAACTCCCGGTGTTAGTCATTTCAGTCAAAACAAGAATTTCTTGAATTTACAAGTCAACAAATTTCATTGAGGAGGGAAACTTTTATGAAAAAAAATCCGTTGGGAGCAAAATGTTTTGTTTCCGCGATTATGTTTTATGTCTTGCTTTTATCGGCAAATCAGATTGCTTTGTCGCAATACGTTTGCCAGCCGAACGGCAGTCCGATTGTCCAGACAGGCTCAATCGTCCTTGCCGATCCGACACAAAACACCCGTGTTTTTCGTGACGGCATTCCGTCAGGCTGCACGGGCGGCGCGCCTGTTTCGGCGGCAGTTGCCGGAACATATCACTACGATTCTTATACTTTCACCAATCCGACCGGACAAGATGCTTGCGTCACGGTTGATTTTAACTTTGCGGGTTGCGGAGCCAACTCGACACAGCTTAACGCCTACTCGACATTTAATCCGGCAGTTGCGGGTGCAAACGTCATCGGTAAACCCGGATTCAGCACGGTTGCGACGGGTTCGCTGGGCTTTCCAATCGCTGCCGGCGGAAGCTATACGCTGGTTGTTCACGAAGTTGCCGCTAATTCGGGCTGTGCAAGCTATACGTTCACGGTTACTTATCGAACAAACTGCCGACAGTCCGGCTATGACCGCAGTAATGACGGAAAAGCCGACCCGACCTATTTCAGACCAAGCACCGGAACGTGGAATGTTCTGAATTCGGCAGGCGGAACAAACTCTCTGCTTTTCGGACAGAGCGGCGACATTATTACGGCGGGCGATTATACGGGCGACGGTCAAACCGATGTCAGCACGTATCGTCCTTCGACAAACACCTGGTTTTACAGCACGAGTCAGACCTCACCGCAGACCAATGTCACCTATACTTCGTGGGGAGCGACCGGCGATGTTCCCGTCCCGGGCGACTATGACAAGGACGGCAAAGCAGATATTGCCGTGTGGCGACCGTCAGACGGCATTTGGTATGTTCTCCGCAGTTCGACCAGCACAGCGGCATTTACTAAGTGGGGACAATCCGGCGATACGCCTGTGACCGGCGATTACGACGGCGATTTAATCAACGATTTCGGCATTGTGCGTCCGGTCAGCGGTAATCACAGATGGTTTGTGATGCTCAGTAACTTTAATAACGGCTTCTCGCTCGGCTGTCCTTCAACCACGCCTTTCTGTGGAAACACGCCTTTATTCGGGTTAACGACTGACCGAATCGTTTCCGGCGACTTTGACGGCGATGCCCGAACCGATATTGCGGTTTTCCGTCCGAGTGACGGCAACTGGTATTTCCAGCGCAGTTCGACCATCACGGCGAGCGGCGGTGTCGGAACTCTCGGTGTCTTTAACTGGGGACTGGCGGGCGATATTCCGCAACCGGCTGACTACGACGGCGACAAACGAACCGACTTTGCGGTTTTCCGTCCGTCAAACGCAACGTGGTATATCAGCAACAGCAACAACGGAACTTACAATACGTTTAGCGCGCCGGTTTGGGGAACTGCGACCGATCAACCCGCAACTTCGCCTTACCGGATAACCAATCCGTAAAAACGGCGAAAGCCGTAAAACGAAAGGCTTGGGGAAGTTTTCCGCAAGCCTTTCGTTTTAATCGAATCAATTTTTTATCAAATATTTTGCGCCGAACGGCAGAATGTAGCCTTTCGCGGTTTTATCAAACGAAATTTCTTCCAGAGAACGCGCCTTATGCAAACGCATCGGGCGCGTTTCCGTTTCGTCTAATGATGTGACGATTTGAATATTAAAGCGCTCGGCTTTGCGCAAAAGACTCCACGCCGTCTGCCCGTTGACCTGATACGCGGCGCACAACTTTTCGGCTAACTGCCCGGAATTTTCGGCTTCGAACCAGCGCAGAAAATCGCTTCTGCCCAAACCCTCGGCGCATTCCGCTAAGAAAAGAATCGTGCCGCCGTCATTGCAGGCTGAGACGGCGGTTTCGAGCGCTTTATGCGCCTGAATCATATTCAGATCGTGCGGAGCGCCGCCGCACGAAACGATCACCAGATCGCGCTTTTCCGAAATTTCGACCGTATGATTCGAAGCGTAATATTCGCACGCCGCGCGGTGCGCCGCGATCCAGTCGCCCGCGAATATTTCGGTCGCTTCGCCGCGCTCGTTCGTAATTGCGCTGACCGAAAATGACGGATTGATATTTTTCGCAGCTTCGATAAACGCTTCGTGAACCGCGTTGCCGTCCAAAATCGCAGTGCCGACGCCAGCGCGGCGCGTTTTTGTTTCGCATTTAAAGGCAAGCCGGTGCGTCGCGGCGATCGTCCGCGCCGAGGCGAGTCCGGGACAAATCAGCTTGCGCCCGCCCGTAAAACCCGCGAAATAGTGAAACGAGACGCCGCCGATGATGATAACGTGATCGTGTTCGACGAGCGCGCGGTTTAATTCGACGGGCGCGCCGCCGATCTCGCCGAAATTGACGAACTGCGTCGAATCGAGTCCGGCAAGCTGCATTAAATCCGTCGCGCTGTGGTCGAGCGTCTTGATGCGCTGAAAAATAAACGGCGTCAGAAGCTCGCGTTTTTCTTCCGTTGTAACTTTGCGGTGAATGCCGGTCGCGAAAATAATGCTGACGTTAAACGGCATCGTGCCGTTCGCGATCAGACGGCGGACGAGTAAGTTTACGATTTGCCCGCAAGCCGTCTGCCGCGTCGCATCCGGCACGACGATCAAAACGCTTTCGCCTTCGCCGACGATCTCTTCAAGCGATTTCGAATGAATCGGATCATCAAACCGCGCGCCGATTTCCGCGTCCGCGAGCGGCGCAGATTGCTCTTCGAAACCTAAAATTTCGAACTGATTTTCGTCGTATTGAAAGGGAATTTGCGATTTTCCGTAGCGCAGTTCGATTGTCGGCATAAATCCTAGTGACTCGTCGCTTTGACTTTTACGTCCGAGTCGAAGCAGTTCGCGCCCGAAAAACACGGGTGTTCGCTCGCGTTTTCCTGTTCGATCGTTTCCATCTGAATCGTCAGGTGATCAATGCCGAATTCGTCGTGAAGTTTTTGGCGGACGGTTTTTAGAAGCGCTTTCTGCGAAACGTCTTCGCGGTGAATGATGTGAACGCTCAGCGCGTCCATGCCCGAAGTTATCGTCCAGATGTGCAGATCGTGAACGTCCTCGACGTTTTCCGTCCGTCGAATCGTTTCTTCGACGGCTTTTAAGTTAATGTGCGCGGGTGTGCCTTCTAAAAGGACGTTGACCGATTCGCGGATCAGATTCCACGCGCCGACGATGATGATGACGCTGATCAGAACGCTCGAAACAGCGTCTGCCCAGAACCAGCCGAAAGCGAGAATCAGAACGCCCGCG
This sequence comes from Acidobacteriota bacterium, assembly GCA_031411895.1. Taxonomy (GTDB): domain Bacteria; phylum Acidobacteriota; class Blastocatellia; order Pyrinomonadales; family Pyrinomonadaceae; genus JAFDVJ01. Next base: position 11,389 of record JANOBZ010000049.1, read on the forward strand.
CCGATCGCCGTAACCGAACCGAGCACGTCGCCCATCACGTGCAGCCACGCGCCGCGCATATTCAGATCGTGTTCGTGGTCGCCGTGCAGAAGCCACGCGCAGATGAGATTGACGATCAAACCGCCGACCGCGATCGCCGTCAGCTGCAAGCCTTTGATTTCGGGCGGCGACTGCCAGCGTTCATAAGCTTCGTAGATCACCCACAGCGAAATCAAAACGAGCGTGATGCCGTTGACGAACGCGGCGAGGATTTCGAGACGATAATAACCGAAAGTTTTTTTCGCCGTCGCCGGACGCGACGCGAACCAGAATGCCGCCAGCGTGAGCGCCATCGCCGCCACGTCCGTCAGCATATGTCCGGCATCGGCAAGCAATGCGAGCGAATTGGCAAACCAGCCGCCGATCGCTTCGGCAAACATATAGACGCCCGTCAACGCGAGCGCGAGCTTTAACTTATTAACGCTCGAAGCACTGCGTTCTCCATGCGAATGCGAATGTGAATGACCTCCGCCCATCAGTTTTAAATTTAACACATTCGATTTGGGATTTGGGATTGCGGAATTCGGATTTGCTGACGCGCTCACAAGCGCGTTCCTTATAAGAGAAGTTTTTGTTAAAGAAACGATTTGAAGATTGATGGCTGAATTTATCAATAAACCAATCCGAATTCCGCAATCCCAAATCCCAAATCAAAATTGCCTGACGATTCTGCTGTTGGATAGATTTAGAACAAAGCTGCTGCGGTTGCCGCGGTCGTCGCTGATTTCGACCGTTGTTTGTTGGGAAGGCGATGTGATCTGCATTAAGAATGAGCCGTCGCCGGTCGCGAAGGTTTGTTTGCCCTGTGTGCGGACGGTTGCGCCGGGCTGCGTTTTGCCGCTGATGCGGTAAACGGTTCCGCCGAGAGTTTCGACCTGCCAGCCGCTCGCGGCGATTGCCGTGCTGCCCTCGCGCTTGACGATCGTAAATTTCCACTGCTCGCTCCAGTTGCTTGCCTGACCGGAATTCGAGCTTGCCAGCACACGCCAGTAATATGTGCCGGGAAGCAGCCCGCCGAGCGTAAAGCTCGGATTCGTCAAGCCCTGTCGTTCGATAACCATCGAATCGGCGGCGAAAGACGGGAGTTTGGCAACCTGTAAACTGTAAGTCAGAACCGAAGTAACGTCGGGACTCTGCCAGCGGAAAACAAGGTCCGCCGCGCCGCTCAATGACCCGACCATCTGCTCGTTCGAAGACGGCGAGTTATGAACCGGCGGCGCGATGAGCTTTTCCTTATTGGCAAGTCGGCTGCCGTCGAGCGCGGCGTATTCGTTTTCCTTGACGACGGTTTTTTCGCCGCCGACAGTCGTTTCGATACTCCCCCGGCTGATGCGGATTTCGCCGCCGCCCGACTGTTGATTAATGCCGAAGCTCGCGTCGGTCTGCGGATTGATCTTATTTTCCGATTCGCGGACTTCGACGACGTTCTGCGTGTTTTCGGGCTGATCTTCGGTGCGGACGTTGATCTGCCCGTCGTCGAGCGTGACGCGCACGTTCGGTCCGCCGAAGAGCGAATTGCTGTCGCGGATCACGACCGTCGAATTCGCGCGGATCGAAAGCACCGAACCGTCAATCATCTGGATTCGGGCACGTCCGTCGGCTTGCGTCTGAATCGTGTCGCCGGCGGAAATAAACGTCGGTCGCGTGACGAGAATCGTTTCGCGCGTCGCGGCGCGGATAATCCGCACGTCGCCTTCAAAGGAAATCACTTTCGCGGCATCTTTCGGCGCGTCCGCCAGTTCGGGCTGCGCGACGAGCCAGTTGCTTTTTAAGACCCACCAGCCGCCGTATGTCAAAGCGCCGAGAAAAACAAATATCGCCACGAGTTTGTAAATCGTGCTTTTTTTGATGTTCCACCATTCAACGTAGAATTTGCGATATTTGCTTTCCATCTAAGACGCGGGTTCTTTGGGTTGCTCCTTAGCCGTTTCTTCGGTTTCTTCAATTTCTTCGGTTTCTTCCTTTTTTTCCTTGGGGAAAATCAGCGATAGAATAATTGAAAGGGCGATTGCGCCGATGACAACGCCGAGAGAAATATTAATAACCGTTTGCTCGAATTCGTGGTTTTTGTATCTTTGCAGAAAATTGGCAAACGACGAACCGCTATTGCCAAATACCATTATCAACCCATCCGCGAAAAGAGGCAAGAGCATTTTAAGACCGATAAAGGTCAAAATAAAAGCGAGCCCGGTTTTGAGAAGGTGAAAACGATCGGCAAGGTCGGCAAGCAGAAAGAAAAACGTGCGTAAACCCAAAATAGCGAAGATATTCGAAGTGTAAACGATAAAGCGATCGGTCGTGATGCCGAAAATCGCCGGGATCGAATCAACCGCGAAGACCAGATCCGTTACTTCGACCGTGATTAAAACGAGCAGAAGCATCGTTCCGGTGCGCGCGCCGTTTTCCATCGTAAAGAATTTATCGCCCTCGTACTGCTTCGAAATCCGGACGTAGCGCGTGACGAGCCTGATCAGCCAACTTTCGTGCGGTTCGAAATTATCGTCTTCGTCCTTGAACATATTCAAGCCCGTGTAGATTAGAAACACCCCGAACAGATAGATGATCCAGTGAAACCGCTCGACCAGTTCCGCGCCCGCGAAAATCATGACCATACGCATCACGAGCGCGCCCATAATGCCCCAGAAAAGCACGCGGTGCTGGTATTTTTTCGGAACTTTGAAGAAATTGAAGATCAGCAGAAAGACGAACAGGTTATCCACCGAAAGCGAAAGCTCGATCAGATAGCCGGTCAGAAACAATTTCGCCTGACTAAACGCTAAATTCCAGTCGTTATGGTGATAACCGACCTGCCAGTAGACAAAAATGTTAAAAAGCAGTGCGAGCGAAATCCAGACGGCGCTCCACGTAAACGTTTCCTTGCGCGACGGAATATGCGCTTTGCGGTTGACGATCCCGATGTCCACAAACAGCGCGATCAGGACGATCGCGAAAAAAAGAATCCAGACCCAGTACGGATGCTCAAGTGCGTTCATAAATATTCAGCGTAAAAGGTAAAAAGTAAAAAGTAAATGTGATAACCAAACAAGTCGGAAAGAAATTCTTCGTATCTTTAACGGTATAAAAACCGAAAAATCAAAGAATAAAGCATAAATGCCAAAGAATATTCAGTCAAACTCGACAATCTTTTGCTAAATATGTCAGAATTTGTGTATCATTAACAATTTTATTAGAGAAACAATTCAAGGAGATTTTTTAAAGTAGATGTCAGAAAATGCAGCAATAACGGCGGAAGAAACAAACGCCGAAACCACAGAAAACACACAGAATACGGAAGAAGCCGTAGAAACTGCGGAAGAAACCGTCCAAGCTACGGAAGAACCCGTACAAAATACGGAAGATGTTTCGTATCACGCGGTCGAAAAAGAGGGTTCGGTCACGGCGATCTGGGAAATGCAGGGACAAAAACACCTGCGCACGATTGACCCGCGTTCGAGCGAAGGCAAGCAAATTCTCGCGCTTTTCGAAACGGCGGCTTAATTTTTAAGTAAAAAGTAAAAAGTAAAAAGTAAAAAAAGAGCCTTCAATTTTACTTTTGCCTTTTTACTTTTTACTTTCCAAACCTTTCCCAATCGCCCCAGATCGCGAATGTCGCGCCGACTGTTTGTAGGTTAACGAACAGCGTTTTGCCGTCTTTCGAAAAGACCGAACCGGCAAACTCGCTCGACGGATTATTCGGCGTCACATTTTTCGCAAAATCCGCAATGCGCCCGTCGGGCGTCAAAATCCGCATGAAATTTTCGGGTTTCCCGTCCAATTCTTTATAATCGCTGTCTTCGCAGATAAAAAGCAGTTTGCTTTTCGGGCGCAGGCAGATATTGTCGGGCATATCGAGAATCGTGCGGCTCGGCGATTGAAACAAAAGCGTCAAGCGTCCTTCATCTTTGCCCGCCGGCTCATACAGCCAGATTTGCCCGCCCTTTTCTTCGCCGCCGTCGGTCGAATCGAAATAGATTCTGCCTTTATCGCCCGCGCAGATTCCTTCGAGCCGCGTAAAAATCGCCGCGCCTTTTGCCGCGCCCTGTTTCGAAACCGCGCTTTCGTCCGTGTCGGCTGATTCGGGGTCGGGATTATCGATCGTCACCCACGTGGCGGTCAGCGTCGTGCCCGCTTTTTGATTTTTGCGCGTGTCGTAATTGTCCGTGCCTTTGATTTTTAACATCTGCAGCGTGCCGCCTTCGGCTAAGCGTTTACTGCGATTCGGCAAAAATCTGTAAAAACCCGCCGGATTATAATCTTCCGTGAGATAAACGACGCCCGATTTACTGTCAACGGCGATCGCTTCGTGAACGAATCTGCCCATCGCTTTCAACGGCGTCGGCGTAACGGCGCTGTTTGACGAAGCCGAAACCTCGAAACAATAACCGTGCGGTTTGGCGTAACCGCCGGTTTTCGTGCCGTTTTTTGAAGTTCTGACGGTTTGCCCGAGCGTTGTTTCCTCGCACGAAATCCAGCTTCCCCACGGCGTCGGTCCGCCCGCGCAGTTGATCATCGTGCCTGAAAGACTGACAAAATCGCGCGCCAGTTCGCGTGTTTTCGGATTGATAACGAGCGTCGTCGTGCCGCCGCCCGCGCCTTCGTCGTACGGATTCGCGCCGATCGCGATGCCCGTTTTCGGCACTCTCCCGCCTGTAATTTCGTGGTTGCGAATCAGCCGCAGTTCGTTTTTGACCTTGAAAGTCCACATTCCGTCGTGCGCCGCAGGCGTCGGATTGCCGTCCGCCATCGGTGATTTAACTTTTCCGAAAACGTTGTATTCAAAGCCTTTCGGCAGCGCCAGAAAAGTTTCATTCGTGTTTTTTGTCGCGCTCGGAAAAAGCTCGCCGTAGCCCGCAGATTTGAATTTCGACAAATCGCCGGTCTGCGCGAAAACTTCGGCGCGGCGCGTCAAACCGCCGCAGGCAAGCGCCAAACCGCCCGAATAAAGTCCTATCTGATAGAGAAAATCGCGTCGTTTCATTACTTCAAGATTAAAGCTCAAGGCGGAAAATTCAAATGCGAAACGCGCTTTGAACGTGATAAATTTTCGTTAAATTTTAAACGTCCGTGCGCTCGATGCCTTGGATTTCGAGAATCAAATCCGCGCCGTAGCATTTGGCGGGCGTTTGAAAACCCGCGCAGAAGTTTCCGGCAAGAATTTTTTCGGCGATTTTGAGTGCCGTCAAAGCCGTCATCGTGTAGCCTTCCATTCCCGTCTGCCGCGCTTCGACCTTTTTACCGGCATCGTCCGACGCTTCGCCCCAGAGATATGTTTTGCCTTTCGCGCGTTCTTCGTCCGACGGACCGCCGGCGGGAATTTGTTTCTGCAAAATGCTCTGAACGGGCGAGGTCGCCAAAAGCCAGCCGAGATAACGGCTTAATTTCAAAAGTTTAAGCTGCGCTTCGGGAACGATCGTATAAACTTCGATGTTCGGAATGCCGGTCGAATAAAACGCGGTCGCGACATCGCCCCACGGAATCGTAACGCCGGTTTTTTTAACTTCGCCAAAATCAATCTCGCGCGTTTTCCACGCGGTCGGAACGCTCTCGATTTCGCCATTGCGCCGCACCGCGCCGCCGCGCCCGACGTTCATCGTCATCGTCGCCTGCGTACCGTGCGAGATTCTTCCCAAACCATAAAAAGCAAGCGTCAGATTCGTCGCCGACGGCAGACGGTTTTTCAGATGCCGCGCCAGACAATCCGACGGCACGACGTCGAAACCGACACCCGGCATAATCATAATTCCGGCTTCCTGTGCTCGTTTATCACGCGCCGCCATCGCTTCAAAAACCGCAATTTCGCCCGTAATGTCGAGATAATGACGCTTTGTTCTGAGACACGCTTCGACCATCGGTTCGGAAGTGAGCGAAAACGGTCCGGCGCAGTGCAGGACGAATTCGACTTCGCGCAGCGCCGCATCGAGCGCGGACGAATCGTTCAGATCGAATGCCCGAAAATCGAAGCCGTGTTGTTTCGCCAGAACTCCGACCTTTTCGGCATTTCTGCCCGCTAAGATAGGTTTTAAGCCGCGTTCGGCGGCAAACCGGGTAATCAATTCGCCCGTGTACCCGTTCGCTCCGTAAATTAAAAATTTTTCGGACATATAGAAATCAGCTTCGAATGTAACATCTTTTCGGCATTTTCGTTACATTCCATCGTTAATCTTCCCTATCCTTTATAAATATAACAATTAAAAAAATGAGGAGAAATAGTATTTTACGGCATCAACGTCGGTCAATTACTGTTTCGCTCGAACAGCAGCTTAAATGCGGCTGACGAGAAGCCGCCTGATAAAAATACCGAACAGAAACAGCAGCATCGCGCTGGACTATTATTGACACGGCGGTCAGGGAAACACTCAAAAAAACCGACCATCGGCGTTAAAAACGCCTGCCTGAAACAAAGCGAAACTGCAGTCAAAGCCAGAAAAATAACCAATACCATTGTTACTTCTTTTTTCATCTTTTCCTCTTTAACGCTTCTATTCAAACAGCGAAAACTTTAGAACAGCCTTAAATTAAAGAAAATTTTATATTCGCGGCAGGTAACAACAAATTAACCATCCGTTAAGGCGGAATTTACAACCGTCAATTAACTTACAAATTTATCAGCGGTTTCAATTTATAAAATTTTGGTCAGGGGATTAAAACTCTGATCTTTTTTCAAATTTAAGGAGATTATTTCTATGAAAGTTTATTTGGCGACAAAAGCGGCGCGAATTTGCGCTTTTGTCTTTGTTCTGTGCGGTCTGACGATTTTTGCCGCCAGACCGGGCATCGAATTACAAATTCTCGGCACTTATGCGAGCGGGCTTTACAATCAGGGCGCGTCGGAAATTGTCGCTTACGACGCGCCGACGCAAAGACTTTTCACCGTCAACGGCGCGACCTCGAAAATTGACGTTTTGAGTATCGCCAATCCGTCATCGCCGGTTTTGCTTTTTTCGATTGATCTTGCGGCTTACGGTCGGCAGGCAAACAGCGTTGACGTGAAAAACGGCGTGATCGCGGCGGCGGTCGAGGCAAACGTTAAAACCGATAACGGAAAAGTCGTTTTTTTCGATGCGAACGGCGCGTATCTGAACGCCGTAACGGTCGGCGCGCTGCCCGATATGGTGACTTTTACGCCGGACGGCTCGAAAGTTCTGGTTGCCAACGAAGCCGAGCCGAATAACGACTACACGATTGACCCGGAAGGCTCGGTGAGCATTGTGGATATCAGCAATGGCGTCGCGAGCGCGAGCGTCCGAACAGCCGGTTTTACGGCTTTTAATAACGCGGCGCTCGATTCGAGCATTCGCATTTTCGGTCCCGGCGCGTCGGTTGCGCAAGACCTCGAACCGGAATATATCGCCGTTTCGCATAACTCGAAAACCGCGTGGGTAACTTTGCAGGAAAACAATGCGGTCGGCATTTTGGATTTAAAGACGGGCGAATTTACCAGGCTTGTCGGACTCGGCTTCAAAAATCACAGCGCGACCGGAAACGGTTTGGACGCGAGCGACCGCGACAGCGCGGTAAACGGCGGGATCAATATCAAAGAGTGGCAGGTTTTCGGAATGTATCAGCCCGATTCGATTGCCGCTTTTAAGTATAAAAACGATACTTTTCTGATTACCGCCAACGAAGGCGACGCGCGCGAATATACCGGAACGCCGGGTTACATCGAAGAAGTTCGCGTCAGTTCCTTAACGCTCGACGGGGCGATTTTTCCGAACGCGGCTTTTCTGAAAAACAACGCGAATCTTGGACGCTTGAATGTTTCGAAGGCTTGGGGAAATTTTGATAATGATGCGGATTACGAATCGCTCTACGCTTTCGGCGCGCGTTCGTTTTCGATCTGGACGGCGGACGGCGCGCAGATTTACGACAGCGGCGATGACATCGAAAAGCTTACCGCCGCGACGTATCCATCGTTTTTCAACGCCAGTAATACGAACAATACAAAAGATGACCGCAGCGACAACAAAGGACCCGAACCCGAAGCCGTCACGGTCGGTAAAGCCTTTGGGCGCAATTACGCTTTTATCGGGTTGGAGAGAATCGGCGGTATTCTGGTTTACGACGTGACGAATCCTTACGCGCCGCAATTCGTGCAGTATCTTAACAACCGCAATTTCATAGCCGCGACAAATACGGCGGCGGCAGGCGATTTAGGAGTTGAAGGACTGCATTTTATTTCCGACGAAGACAGCCCGACCGGAACTCCGCTGCTTATTTCCGCCAACGAAATCAGCGGCACGACGACCGTTTTCGAGATTGCGAAAAGCAGATAGAAAACTGTTGTTGAAATTTAAAAAGGCGAGAGACTTCAAAATCTCTCGCCTTTTTTTGTCCAATATTTCCTGAACTAGTGCAGATTTCAATAAAATGCGCTACAAAGTCTGAAGTCAAGACTCAAGACTTCAGACTTTGTTATTCTGCACTTAACTAAAAACTGCTTTAACTTTTTTCGTCAGCGTCACCGAATGTGCCGAGCGGCAACGCAAATTCCACCTCGCATTTTATTTAACCGCCGTCGTGCTTGGCTTTTCCTTCGGGTCGTATGGAGTTGCCTGATAGCGCTGGACGGCTTCCTGCGCGTTGTCGTAATTGTCGCCGAGCGCGGCGGCACGACCGTAAGCGTCGATCGCGCGGTTGCGGTCGCCTTTCGCGTCGTAGGCGTTGCCCATTTTAATCAGCGCCCAGACGTGCAGCCACTGCGGACGCGCGCTCCCTTGCGCGCCGAGATCGCGGACGGCTTTGAAATTATCGATCGCGAGATCGTAATTCCGCTGCTGTAAGAATAATAATCCGAGATGATAATAAATCCACGCGTTCGAGCGGTCTAACTTCAGAGCGGCTTCGAACTGCTGCTGCGCTTCGACGTAATTGCCTTCCTTGAATTGCTCGATGCCGCGCCGCGCGATCGAAGAAACCTTTAGATCGTCGGAGATGCGCAAAATCTTGTAGTTCGGGTCAATAATCAGTTCGAGCGGTTTGCCGTCCGATTCGATATTGAAATCGGCGCTCGATTCTTCGACGTTGACCGTCACGGTCTGCATTCCGTCGCCGCCCTCGGAGCGAAGCTGAATTTCGAGCGGCAGGCGCAGGTTGTCGTAATTCTGGCGAACCGTACCGCGCGTGATGAATTTTCCGCCGCGCGTACGGATAATCAAATAATCCGCCTTGAATTCGGGAACGCCCGTGCCTTCGACCCAGCGCGCGAAAAAGTAGCGCATATTCGTTCCGGCGATTTCCGAGGCGAGCTTTTCAAAATCGTCAACCGACGCGTTTTTGTCGCGGTAGCGGTCAATAAAGAGGCGAATCAATTGATCGAATTTCTGCTCGCCGAGCGTGTCGCGCAAAAGTTTGTAAACCATCGCGCCCTTGGCGAACATAATGTATTGATACGCGGTCGATTGGTCGTCGAGCGTTGACGGCGCGCGCACGAGTGATGCGGTCTGCTCGAACGTCAAGGCTTTTTCAAGCAGCTCGCGGCGCAGATTGTCTAATTGCGCGCCCGTCAAAGTGCTTTCACGAAGCGAAAACGCGCTGTATTCCGCAAGTCCTTGCGCGAGCCACGCGTCGTCGAACGATTTCAAGCCGACCGTCAAACCCCACCACTGCATAGCGGCTTCGCGCTGCAGGCGTTCGGTAACCGAATCGCGCGATTCGTCGAACAATCGGTTTGCCATAAAGATCATGCCCTGCGACGTGTAAAATTCGAGCGAATCGTCGTCGATCTGCGCGATGATTATTTTCTTGCCGCCGTTCGGCGCGCCGTATTTTCTGGTATAAAATTCGAGCGCGCGACCCAATGTTTCGCCGTATTGCGCGACCAATTGTTCGTTGGCGGCTTTCGTGTAAAACTGCAATTCGTATTCGCCGAAACGAAGCGTTTTCGTCGTGTAGCGGTCATACGAAAAATTGCCCATCAATGCGGGTTTGTTCTGCACGAAGCGGTATTTTCCGCCCGTGTTCGCGACCGGTAAATCGCTGTAACCGGCGAGCGTGTAGCCCGCCGGCAGAGAAATCGAAATGTCGGAAGTGGCGCGGTCGGCGGCATAATCGTGAAACGGAAACCAGCGCGCGGCATACATCAGGTAGCCGTTCGACGCGCCGACGTAGGCGAGGCGTTTCGTCAAAAGCGGTCCGCCTTCTGCCGTAACCAGTATGCCGCTGTATTTGAAGCGCAGGGTTACGGACGCGCCCGCCGAAACGTTTTCGCCGAGGTCAATTTTAACGCTCGGACCGAGATCCGAAACGCCGACGCGGTCTTGAATAAAAGTAACCGCGCTCTGCGATGTCGGAGTTGCCGGTTTCGGCGTCGGTTTCGCGGGCGTTTTGGTGGTCGGTGTGGTATTTGTCAGCGTCGAAGATGCGCCGACGCGCGTGATGCTTTCGATAGTTAACGAACCGTTAAGTTCAAAAGCGACGGTGCGCGTTTCCGTGGCGGGCGTAAATGTCACGTCAACAGTCGCCGCCAGACGGTTTTCGTTCGGCGAGATCTGAACGTCCATTTTGTAATCGGAAACATCGTAAGCCGTGCGCTGAATCTGCTGCGCCGAGACGACCGAGATCAAAAATAAGGCGACAGAGGCGACTCCAAACATCCGAAAAATGTTTTCTCTAAAATTTTTCATTGATTTACCGTAACTTAAAAATTTAATAACTGATTTCGCAATTTAAGATGATATAAAGCGCAAATACGTTTGCTTACAGAGAAGCATATTGATTTTTATCCTTTCGTGCATCAACCGGCGGTTTATTCCGGCTGCCGCACTCGTCTCAAAAGTCTCTAAAAGCAGAAGCCCTTGCTCACGCGCGGGCTTCTGCTTTTTCTCAAATAGCACGAACATAAATTCAATTTGTACGCGCTGCAAACTCAATCGAAAGTTTGTCAATTAATCGAGAAAATCAACCGAAACGACGCGTTCGGCAATCCGTTTGCCGAGCGCGACGACTTCCTGATGCGCGGGATGATCGGTGTAAAAATCCAAAGCTACGCGGTCGGGATAAACTGCTACCAAGCCCGTATCGAACGAGCGTTCGAGATCGAGAATGTCGCGCCCGACGTTAAAGCTCACGATATTCGGAATCACGTCCGGCAATGCGCGCAATCGGCGAACGTGTTCCTCGCGCTCGGTTTCCGAAGTTTCCGCCTTATATTTCCAGCAAACGATATGGGTCAGCATAATTTTTAGTTTATTGAGTTCGTTGAGTTCATTGAGTTTATTGAGTAAAGATCTTTTAACTCTAAAAACACAACGAACTCAATGAACTATTCTTCGCACCATTTTCGAGTTACTTCGTGACGATAATCGAACATTTTTTGGAGTTTCGGGACAACGACGAGCGGCGCGGCTAATTCGCCTAAAAAACTCAGCGGCGGCTCGTATTCGATCTCGTCGCGCAAAATCGCGCCGTCGGCGTGCGGCAGAATAATGTGTTGATGCCGCCATTTCGAAAACGGACCTGAAATCTGCACGTCCTCGAACATCTTCGGCGGTTCGTATTTGGTATGTTCGGCAATCCAGCGCGATGAGATAAGCCCGAAAAGCTTCTGCTCGATGATCGCCTGCGAGCCGATTTTGGAAATATCGGCTTTCTGAATGATTCGCGCATTTTCCCATGGCGGAATCAGCCGCTCGATCGCATCGGGCAACTCGTGAAACGCAAAAACCCGCTCGGGCGCGGCTTTGATAATTGATTCTTTAACGAATTTCATAAAAAGAGTTTCCCGCAAAAGCGCAGAGCCCGCAAAGGTTTTAAATCGAATTTATTCTAAAAAAGCTTTCTTTGCTTCTTTGCTTCTTTACGCCTCTGCACCTTTGCGGGAGGAATTAGCTTAGAACATCAATTTTCTCGTTCAATAAATCCCAAACCTTTCGCAGATGACGTTCTTCGACGTGAATACTGCCGACCGACAGCCGCAATGTAAATTTACCGTTGAGCTTCGTGTGCGAAAGATACGCTTCGCCCGACGCGTTGATCTCGTTCATGATCTTTTCGTTGAGCTCGTCAAAATAGTTTTGCCGCAATTCTTCGCTGACAAAATTTTGTGCCGTAAGCGGCGCGGCGCGAAAACAGCAGAGCGCGAACGGGACGGGCGCGAGCATTTCGAAATTTTCCGAGTCGTCAACCCATTTGGCAAAAGTGCGCGCCAAACGGCAGTGCTCGCGGATTCGCGCGCGCAAACCTTCCTGCCCGAAATAGCGCATCACGAACCAGAGTTTTAAGCTCCGAAACCGCCGTCCGAGCTGAATTCCGTAATCCATCTGATTCGTCACCGCAGCTTCGCTCACTTTCAAATATTCGGCGACGAGCGAAAAGGTTTGTTTCAATAAATCCAAATCCTTGACGTATAAAACCGATAAATCAAACGGCGTGAAAAGCCATTTGTGCGGGTTCGTGACGATCGAATCGGCGCGGTTCCAGCCTTCGAAATACGCCTGAAATTCCGGCACTACGCCCGCGCTTCCGGCGTAGGCGGCGTCAACGTGGAGGAAAATATTGTTGCGGCGGCAGATGTCGGCGATCCGATCAACCGGATCGATGCTCGTCGTCGAGGTCGTGCCGATCGTCGCGACGACGCAGAGCGGCAAATGTCCGGCGCTGATGTCGTCGCGAATGGCTTCACGCAGTTTTTCGGCGTCCATCTCGAAGCGTTCGGTCGTCGGAATTTTGACGATCGAACGCGTTCCGAGTCCGAGCAGAATCACGGCTTTATCAATCGAGCTGTGCGTTTGTTCCGAGCAGTAGACGCGCAGCAGAGGCAAATCCGTGCGCCCGCTCATACCTTCTTCGCGGATTCTCAGATTCAATTTCTCGCGCGCCATCGCAATCGCGTGGAGCGTCGAGATCGAAGCCGTATCGTAGATGATTCCGTGAAAATCTTCCGTCAGATTCATCATCTGCCGAAGCCAATCCAAGACGACCGGTTCAAGTTCGGTCGAAGCCGGGGAGGTGCGCCAGAGCATCGCTTTCATATCGAACGCGGCGGCGAGCATTTCGCCGAACACGCCGACCGACGAGGTCGAAGTCGAAAAAAGCCCGTGAAAATTCGGATGATTCCAGTGCGTCACGGCGGGCAGAATTAGTTTTTCCACATCTTCGAAAATCTGTGGAAAACTTTCGCCCGTCTCCGGCGCCGATTCGGGCAGCGCGTTCGTCAAATCGTTCGGCTCGTTTTGCGATAAGACCGGAAGCGTTTCGAGCCGCTCGAAATAGTCGGCAATCCAGTCCACAACTTCGTAACCGAAGCGCCGGAAATCCTCCGTCGGCATATCGCCTAAACTGTTCTTTTCAGTTGGTTCCATACAAAAAATAGTCTAGCGTAAAAAAAATCCGCGCGAAACGAGTTAGACATAATTATACAAAAAGGTATAATGCATTTTTGTATAATTATTACGCTAAATTATAAAATGCTCTGACAAAAACAAACTTTCCCGAAATGGTTTGCGTATTAAAAACCGATTACAGAGTATAGCACGTCTAAATCTAAACAATTTTTTTCTGAGAGGTAGAAATGACCAGAATCTTTTTAGCTATTTGTGTAGTAACTTCCATTTTGTTGACCATCGGATGCGTTGACAAAAGCAATCCCGGCGGAACAACGTCCGGCGGCGGCGATACGATCAAGATCGGCTATTACGGCGATATGACCGGGCAAACTTCGAGCTTCGGTAAATCAACCCAAAACGGTATTCAGCTCGCTTTTGACGAAATCAACGCGGCGGGCGGCGTGAACGGCAAGAAACTGCAGTTAATTTCCGAAGACGATCAGGGACGACCCGAACAAGCCAAAACGGTTGTTTCGAAACTGATTAACACGGACAAAGTCGTCGCCGTTCTCGGCGAAGTCGCTTCGACCAACTCACTTGCTGCCGCGCCGGTTGCGCAGGAAGCGAAAATCCCGATGATCACGCCTTCGTCAACGAATCCGAAAGTCACAGAAGTCGGCGATTACATTTCGCGCGTCTGCTTTATTGACCCGTTCCAAGGGGCGACGATGGCGAAATTCGCCGCGACGACCTTAAAAGCGAAGACCGCTGCGGTTCTCGGCGACGTCAATTCGGATTACAGCAAAGGCTTGACGCAGTTTTTTGAACAAGAATTCACCAAGTCGGGCGGAAGGATTGTTGCAAAAGAAGCTTATACACAGAGCGATCCGGACTTTAAGGGACAATTAACGAAAATCCGCGATTTGAATCCGGATGTGATCTACGTTCCGGGCTATTACGGACAGGTCGGCATTATCGCCAAACAGGCGCGCGAACTTCAGATGAAGCAGCCGCTTCTCGGCGGTGACGGCTGGGATTCACCCGAACTTTGGAAATTAGGCGGCGCGGCGCTCGAAAATTCGTATATCTCGAATCACTATTCAGCCGATAATCCGGCACCGGAAATTCAGAATTTCGTGAAAAATTACCAGGCGAAATTCGGAGTTGTTCCCGACAGTCTCGCGGCTTTGGCGTATGACGCGGCGAAAGTTTTGGCGGATGCCATCAAACGCGCCGGCGGCACGGAAAGCGCGAAATTGAAAGACGCGATCAACGCAACGAAGAATTTCGCGGGCGTAACGGGATTGATTACGCTCGACGCAACACGCAACGCGGTCAAACCGGCAGTCGTTCTCGCGCTCGATCCGGCAGGCAGCAAATTTACCTTCAAGGAAACCATCTATCCCGAAGGAATGACGCCGCCGACCACGTCGACAACGAGCGCAAATACCAATACTTCATCGAATACGAACACGATGTCGAATACGAATACGACCACAAGTACAAATTCGACTTCTACTACGACAAACACGGCTAATAAGTCGGTGACCGACAGCAAATAGTTTTGAGTTTATAGAGTTTATAGAGTTCATTGAGTTCGTTGAGTAAAAACCACTACTCAATAAACTCTATGAACTCAATGAACTCTATAAACTCTATAAACTCCAATATGGATACTTTTATTCAGCAGCTTATTAACGGTTTAACCATCGGCTCGATCTACGCGCTGATCGCGCTCGGCTACACGATGGTTTACGGGATTCTGCGCCTGATTAACTTCGCCCACGGCGATATTTACATGGTCGGCGCGTATGCCGGATTCATTTTGGCGACGCAGCTCGGTTTCGACGCAAACCCGTCAGCCGCCGGATTCGTCGTGACGCTGTTCGGTGCGATGATTATCGCCGCGATCATCGGGATGGCGATCGAGCGGTTTGCCTATCGCCCCGTGCGAAAATATTCGAAGATGACGACGCTGATTACGGCGATCGGAATGTCGCTCTTGATCGAATACCTTTTCGTTTTTATCTTTTCGGGAACGCCGAAATCCTTTCCGCAATTACTGCCGAACGACAACATCACGCTTTTCGGCAATGCGACGATTTCGACCTCGCAGATTTTGATTTTCGTCGTTTCGATTCTGCTGATGGTCGTATTGCAGTACATCATCTACAAAACAAAGATTGGTAAGGCGATGCGCGCCGTTTCGTTCAATCTGAACTCGGCAAAGCTGATGGGCATCAACACGGATTTTGTGATCGCCTTCACTTTCGCGCTCGGTTCGGCACTGGCTGCCGCAGGCGGCGTTCTGACGGCGCAATACAACCCGAAGATCGAGCCGCTGATGGGGATCATCACGGGTCTTAAAGCGTTTGTCGCGGCTGTCCTGGGCGGCATCGGAAACATTCCGGGCGCGGTTCTCGGCGGACTTTTGATCGGCGCGGCGGAAACGCTCGTCGTCGGCTACGGCGATATCATCGGAATTCCGTCCACCTATCGCGATGCGGTTGCATTTGCAATCTTGATTTTGGTTCTGCTTCTGCGTCCGGCAGGGCTTCTGGGCTCGAACGTTCAGGAAAAAGTGTAACGATTCGGGATTTGGGATTCGGGATTTCGGATTTAATTTCTGAAAATCCCGAATCCCGAATCCCGAATCCCGAATATATATGAATTGGGTTAAATCAATACTTGTCGGCATCGGTTTCATCGCGCTTTTTTATGTTATCAACGCGGCGATGTCGTCAACGGGTTTTTTCGGAATCGGCATTAACGATTATCAGGGGCGCCTATTCGTTTTTATCGCCATTAACGTTATTTTGGCGACTTCGCTCAACCTGATTAACGGTTTTACAGGACAGTTTTCGATCGGACACGCCGGATTTATGGCGGTCGGCGCTTATGCTTCGGCGTATTTTACGGTCAGCTGGAGTCAATGCAGTCTGCCGGCGGAGGCGCTGAGCAAATTGGAGTATCCGCCGCCGCAAATGCTTTGTTCGCTTCACTCTTCGCTTCCTGCCGTGCCCGAATTTCTGTCATCGATCTTGATATTGCTGGTCGCAATTGTCATCGGCGCAATCGTCGCCGCGATCGCCGGTTTGATCGTCGGCATTCCTAGCTTGCGTTTGAAAGGCGATTATCTGGCGATCGTGACGCTCGGTTTTGCCGAAATCATTCGCATCGTGATCGTCAATATCAACAGCGTCGGCGGCGCGACGGGCTACACGGTTCCGGGTCATTCAAACTTTCTCTGGATCGGGATTTTCGCCGTCATCACGGTCGTCGTCATTCACAATATCGTTAAATCGGACACCGGTCGCGCGCTTATTTCGATTCGCGAAGACGAACTCGCGGCGGAAGCGATGGGCGTCAACGTCACGCGTTATAAAGTAACCTCGTTCGTTATCGGTTCGTCGTTCGCAGGAATCGCGGGCGTTTTGTTCGCGCATTACAACAAGTTTCTTTCGACCAACGACTTTCAGTTCATCAAATCGTTCGAGATCATCATTATGATCGTGATCGGCGGAATGGGTTCGATGACCGGCGCGATTCTTGGCGCGATCGTCGTTACTCTTTTGCCCGAACTGCTCCGTCAATTGCCCGACATTCAGCTCGGATCGACGGTGTTCAAATTCGCCGATCTGCGGCTTGTGATCTTCGCGCTGATTCTGATTTTGACGATGATTCTGCGACCGCAGGGAATTTTGGGAACGAATGAATTCGGGTTGAGCTGGCTGCGCCGCGCGCGTACCAAACCCGAAGGCACGGAAGCCGTCGGCGGAACCGGAGGCGTACCGGAATCAAATGACCACAGCGCTAAAAAAACAAAGGACGGCGAAGAAGGCTAAACGATTCGGGATTTGAGATTTCGGATTTGAGATTTATTTCTCGAAATCCGCAATCCCGAATCCAAAATCCAAAATTGAGATGAATAACGGAAATTATATTTTGCAAACCGATAAAGCGGTCATCAAATTCGGCGGTCTGACTGCCGTCAAAGAACTCGACATGCAGGTCGGTCAGGGCGAAATTTACGGTCTGATCGGTCCGAACGGGGCGGGTAAAACGACGGTTTTCAATCTTTTGACCGGCGTTTACGAACCGACTTCGGGCGACATAAATATTCAGGGAACACGCGTTAACGGGATGCGCCCGTATCAAATCTCGCGGCTCGGCGTTTCGCGCACGTTTCAGAATATCCGGCTTTTTCCCTCGATGTCGGTGCTCGAAAACGTCGTCACGGCTTGTCATCGCCACGCCAAACAATCGCTTTTAGACGGGGTTTTCCGATTGCCGCGTTATTACAAAGACGAAGCCGAACATCGCAAATTCGCGCTCGAACTTTTGGAGATTTTCGATCTTGCGAAATACAAGGACGAAGGCGGAACCAGCCTGCCGTACGGAAATCAGCGCCGGCTGGAAATCGTCCGCGCGCTCGCGACGCGTCCGCAATTGCTTTTGCTGGACGAACCGGCTGCCGGAATGAACCCGTCCGAACAGGAAGATTTAACGACTTTGATTAAAGAAATCCGCGATAAGTTTAACCTGACGATCGTTTTGGTCGAACATAATATGCGCGTCGTGATGGGCGTTTGCGACCGCATTCAGGTAATTGATTACGGCAAATCAATCGCGCTCGGGCTTCCCGCCGAGATTAAGAACGATCCGAAGGTTATCGAAGCTTATTTGGGAGATTAGAAAACAGTGGTCGGTGGTCAGTTGTCAGTTAAAGACAAAATACTGACCACCGACCACTGACCACTGTTTTATGTTGACTTTAGAAAACGTATCCGTCAATTACGGCGCAATCGAAGCTCTGACGGGGATTAATTTACAGGTAAATCAGGGCGAAGTCGTGACTTTGATCGGCGCGAACGGCGCGGGTAAAACGACGACGCTGCGCACGATCACGAGTCTGCTCGAACCGCGCGAAGGACGCGTGATGTTCGAAGGCAAAGAGATTAGCGGCGTTGCGGCGCACAGGCTTTTGCCGATGGGCATCGCGATGTCGCCCGAAGGTCGCGGCGTTTTCGCAAACCTTTCGGTGCGCGAAAATCTGGAAATGGGCGCGTATATCCGCAACGACAAAAAAGGCATCGCCGACGATATGGAAAAAGGTTTTGCGATGTTTCCGCGTCTCAAGGAACGCGAACAGCAAAAGGCGGGAACGCTTTCGGGCGGCGAACAGCAGATGCTCGCGATGGCGCGCGCGCTGATGTCGCGTCCGCGTCTGCTGCTTCTCGATGAACCGTCGCTCGGATTAGCGCCGATCGTCGTCCATACGATTTTTCAGGCGATCGATAACATTCGCGCCGAAGGCACGACGATTCTGCTTGTCGAACAAAACGCCAACGCCGCGCTGCATCATTCCGACCGCGCGTACGTGATGGAAACCGGGCGCATCGTAATGGAAGGCGATTCACGCGCGCTTGCCGCCGATCCGCGCGTTAAAGAAGCATATTTGGGCGAATAAATATTTCAAATCGCAAAAATTAAAACGCGGAGAGTTTTTTCTAAAAAATTCTCCGCGTTTTTGTCTGTTCGGAGCGGTTTTCAAATAAATGCGAGACAAACTCGGAATAAGTCAAAAATGAGAGGTAATATGTGGAAAATTAGCGCTCACTTCTGACTTTTCACCTTTCACTTATTCCGAATTGTTTTGTATCTCAAATAATTGAAATTCGCTTCAATCATTTATTAGTCCTACCAAGGAAAATAACTCTTTTCTCACGGTAGAAAAGCCTTATCTAAAGCCGTAGATGACTTAGAGCAATTTTCAGATATTTGAAATACAGAAACCTTCGGAATAAGTGAAAAGTAAGAAGTAAAAAGTGAGATTTCACCTTTCATCCTTCATCTCTCACTTATTCCGAAGGTTGTGTTGCTTTTAACTGAAAGTCTCTATAAATACAGCTGTAGTTAAGTCATCTACGGCAAGAGAAAAAAGATAAAAGCCATATTGTAAGATTAAAATGGCAGAAAGAAAGAGCGTTTTAAGTTTGATCTTAAAACGCTCACTTTAACTTTGAATTTTTAACTTTGAATTTTTAATTCAATTACTGCTGTTGCGGAAAGCCTGGAAACTGCGGCATCTGCGGCGCGGTGTCTTGTGTCTCCGCGTCGAGTTTTTCGAGCGCTGCGGTATAAATCTTGATGTCGCCGCTTTGCTCCATCTTTTGACGAATCGCCGATATGTAATCCGAGTAAATCGTCCCGCGTTTCTGCTGAATCATCGTCTGCATCAATTGGTCGCGCTGTTTGGCAAATTCGTCCATACTCGCGTCCTCGCGTTTGGTCACGCCGACGATGACCCAGTTGTCACCGATCTTGATCGGCGTTTTCGTAACTTCGCCCGGCTTCAAAGCGTAAACCGCATCTTCGAGCGCTTCGCTGGTCGAAGCCGAAGGACCCTGACCGAGCGGCGAACCGAGGATAAAGCTCTTCTGCTCCTGCGCTTTTAAGCCTTTGGCGGCTGCCGCCGTATTCAGATCAGCCGCCGAGGTTGCGCCCGTTGCGATTTGCTTGGCGATTTCTTCAAACTGCGCGCGCGCCTGTTCGATCTTGACGGTTTCGGTAACCTGCGCTCTGACTTCGTCAAAGGTCGCGTCGCGCGGGTCGCGTCGCTCAACGAGCATCGGAATCGCGAAACCGTTCTGGATCGGCGTTCTTCCGCCGACGTCGTTCGGATTTTCGAGATTCTTGATGCCTTCTTCAAACTGCGGCGAAGCGCCGATGTTTTCGATCGTATCGCCCGGTTTGACGAACGGCGTTTCCTTGACCATTTCGGCAACCGTCATATTCGCCTCTCCCGCAAATTTCGCGGCGGTCACCTGCGCGTCTTTCGTTTGTTTCAAATCTTCGACGACCTTCTGCGCCAATTCGGCGTTGACCGAATATGCTTTGCGGTTGCGAAGACTGATTTCGAGTTCCGGTTTGGCGTCTTCGAAGGTTTTCGGAATTTCTTTGCCGCGACGGTAGATAATGTAATTCGTGCCGCTTTCGATCGGGTCGCTGACTTCGCCTTCCTTCATTCGAAGAACGCCCTGCTGCGGCGGAAGCGTCGCGTTCGGATTGTTTGCCAGATTCGGATTGTCGCGCACGAGCTGCGGGAGCTTGCCGCCGACCGCACGGCTCGCGGCGTCTTCCGAGTAACCGCGCACGAGTTCGGTAAAGGCTTCCTCGGTGATTGTGCCGCCGTCTTTCTTGGCGCGCTCGATGATCTGGTTGGCTTTTTCAAGCGTCTGCGCCTTGAATTCGGGTTTCGGAACGCGCAAAACGATCTGCTGCGCCTCGACGCCCTTCATTTTCAAATTCGCCGGAATTTTTTCGTATTCGGCTCTCAATTCTTCATCGGTCAGAGGTATTTTTTCGCCGACCTTTGCGGTGTTCAAAAAGATGTAGCGAATCTTTTTCTGCGGAACGTTGATACGATAACTCGCTTTGTTTTTCTCAAAATATTCCTGCAATTGCGCGTCGGTCGGTTTCATCGACTGCGCGAGCTCGGCAACGCCGACCGAAACGTAATTGACATCGAACTTGGTGTTTTTGCGCTGAAAGTCTCGTAAAACTTCTTCTTCCGCGACGCTCACGCCTGAGGTCAGAAAGGCTTCGAGCTTTTGCTCGCTCAAAGCATCGCGAATGGTTTGTTCGAACGCCGCGACGCTGCCGTATTGGCGCGTCATGTTTTCCTCATAGCGCTTCTGGTCAATGACCGTGCCGTCTTCCGATTTCAATTGTTTGCGGATTTCGGCGGCGACTTCGGCGTCGGTCGCACGAAGTCCGAGCCGGTTGGCTTCGATGCGAGTGATGCGCTGGGGAATCAGGCGATAATTAACAAGGAATTTCGAGGGCGATCTGCCGGCTTGACCCTGCTTGAGCTGTGCGACTTCGCCGACCGTTATTTTTTCGCCTCCGACCGTCGCCGCCGTTTCCGTGCTGCCGGTCGAGGTGCTCACCGAGTCGTTGTCGCGCATTAACGAACCCGCGACAATCAAACTTAAAACCATTACTAGGGCAAAGAGCAGAAGAAGGAAATTCCTGGTCTTCTCCATCCGACTGAAAAACTTTAACATCTTTTAATACCTGTTATTGAAGATTTGAACCTTTTATTGTCATCTTGGACAAATCGCGATTGTACCAACTAAAACCGCAAAAGTAAAAAGGGAAGCAGTCCGAAGAGCGATTTAACGCAAAGACGCGAAATCGCAAAGACGCAAAGAATTTTAAATAAATTTTTGAAATCTTTGCGATTTCGCGTCTTTGCGCCTTTGCGTTAAAAACAAATCTTTATTTACTTCTTCTTAATTCCAGCTCGTAAAACCAAAAATCGTTGTTCGGCTGGTCAATCTTCAATATATCCGTTTTTGCCTGACCGTCGAGCGTAAAAGTTACCCAGCCGCGCGGGAAATTGTAATTAACCGTCGAGCGCCATTTGATTTGAAACGTATCGTAATGCCAATGCTCCAGATCGGCAACGAAATTCGGCGCCGGCGCGAGCCGCAGAACCAATCTCCCGTTTTCTTCCGTAATGATTACGTCGCCGTACATTTCGCTCGAATAAGTTCCGGCGTAATTGTTCATTGAAAGACTCGGTTTCGTATTTTGAACGCGCGCGGCGTCTTTCTTTTTGTCTTCCTCATCTTCGAGAATTTTGCCCTTTTTCGCGCGTTCGAGCGCCTCGGCGTTCCAATCGCGCGGCGGCGCATCGAGAAAAACGTCCAAGATTTTGTTGCGCATGATGCCGATCGCGCCCGTTTCGCTGTTCGTCAAAACGACGAGCCCGAGATTTTCCGACGGGATCATCGCCGTCTGCGTAATCATGCCGTCAAGCCCGCCGGTATGTGAAACCATCTTTTTGCCGCGATAATCGTTGATGAACCAGCCGAGACCGTAGCCGTTAAACATCTGCGTCGGCGCGTTCGCGGCGGGAAATGAATTGACGGGAATAAAAATATTCTGCTGCCACATCTCGTTCGCGCGCTGTTCGCTGTAGACTTGTTTTCCTTCGAATTTTCCGCGTCCCAATTGCAGGCGCAGCCATTTCGCGACGTCGGCGACCGACGAATTAATTCCCGCAAGCCCGATGCTCCGGTCAATATTGCCGAGCGGCAGGGCGCGAAGTTTTCCGCCGCCCGATTCGTTATGCGGCAGCGCGTAATTTTTCTTCAAATCGCGCACGGTCGTCGTCGTCCGATTCATTCCGAGCGGTTTTAAGATGCGTTCCTCGATAAATTCGCCCCACGGTTTGCCCGAAACCTTCTCGACGATTCTGCCCGCCGCCACGAACATCAGATTTTGATAACCGTAACCGGCGCGAAAACCTCTCACCGGTTTTAAGAACCGCACGCGGCGCAGCATTTCGTCGGTCGAATAAGTCGTGTCGTACCACAAAAGATCGCCGCTGAACGTGTCGAGCCCGCTGCGGTGCGAAACCAGATCGCGAATCGTCAGCTCGTTCGTGACATACGGATCGTACATCTGAAATTCGGGCAGGTATTTTGAAACTTTATCGTCCCAGCCGCCGATTTTCTTTTCGTCAATCAGAATCGCTAAACTGGCGGTCGTAAACGCTTTGGAGTTCGACGCGATCGCGTAAAGCGTGTTTTCGTCAACCTTGTCCGGCTTATTAATATCGCGCACGCCGTAACCCTTCTGGAAAACCACTTTATCGTCTTTCACGATCGCGATTGCGAGCCCCGGAATTTTCCAGTCTTCACGCACTTTCTGCGCGTAAGCGTCAATTTGCGCGATTTTCGCCTCGTAATTTTGGGCGAAAACAAAGACGGGAAAGAGCAGTAAAAATAAAAGTAAAGCAAAGTTCTTTTTCATAAAAGTTCGGATTAGATTTGTGATTTTTAAGCCAGTGGACAGTGGTCGGTGGACAGTGGTCAGTAGTTAGTTTTATCCGACCACTGACAACTGACAACTGTCCACTATTCTATAAAAATCTCGTCCACAAAGATAAACGCGTCGTAGCCCACGCCCGGATGCCATGCCGGGATTTTGCCTAAATTATAGGCTTTAATGCGCACATAACGCGCTTTTGTCGGCGCAATTTCCAGTTTGTAATCTTTGATCTGCGGCTTCATATCGTCAATCGCGACGTCGGTTTTGATGTCGGCGACTTTGCGGAAATTTACGTTGTCGCTCGAAACTTCGAATTCGATGCGTGTCGGCATCCAAATCCACGGTCGCGCGTCCTGCAAAAATCCGCCGCCGACGCGCCGTATCTCGGTTTCGCGCTGTAGATCAATCACGGCGATTAAATCGTCAGGCTGATAACCCTGCCATTCGCCCGACGCGAAATTCGTCGTGCCGCGAATGCCGTCAATCAAGCCGATATCGCCGCCGCCGGTGTATTGACGATTGTATTTCGAGAAGATTTTGATTGTCCAATCGTGCGGAATCTTGTTGAGTTTGGCTTCCGCAGTAAAGCTTTTTTCGCCTTTCGCGTTGATCGAAACGGCTCTGACAATCGTCGTTGCGCCGATCGTGAAAGGTTTCGTATAAGCTGTTGATTTGTCGGTCGGTTCGCTTCCGTCGAGCGTGTAGAAAACGCGCGTGTTTTCCTGCGGCACAGAGATTTTTACTTCCGTTTCGTTTTTGAAAACTCTCGCCGCCTCGACGGTCGGAACCGGCGGAAAGCTGCTTTCGATACGCGAAACCGGCGCTTCCGCGAACGCTTTTTGGTTCGGTTTATCGATCATCACGAATTCCAAAATGCCGCCCTGCATCAAGTCTTCGTGCGTGAAAAACGACTTTTTATGCGCTTTGCCGTTTAATTTTACCGATTGGATATAAAAGTTTTTGTTCGAAACGTTCGCGGCGCGAATCGTAAAAGTTTTGCCGTTTTCCAGGTTGATTTTCGCTTCCTTGAAAAGCGGCGTCCCGAACGCGTAAACCGGCTGACCGGGATTGATCTGATAAAAACCCAGCGCGCTCAAAATATACCACGCCGACATCTGCCCGCAGTCCTCGTTGCCGATCAAACCATCGGGCACAGGCTTGTAAAATTCGTCCAAAATCCGGCGCACTAACTTTTGCGTTTTCCATGGCTCGCCCGCGTAATTGTAGAGATATGTGATGTGATGCGAAGGCTCGTTGCCGTGCGCGTATTGTCCGATAAGTCCCGTAATATCGGGCTGTTCGCGTCCCGTCAATTTCTGGTCGGTCGTAAAAAGTTCGTCGAGCTTACGCGTGAAATTCGCTTTCCCTCCGTAAAGTTCCATCAAGCCTGTTACGTCCTGCGGCACGAAAAACGTGTAAACCCAACTGTTGCCTTCCGTGAAATGAAATGTCACTTCGTTCGGCAAAAACGGCGAAATCCAGTTGCCGTTCTGTTTCGGACGCATAAAACCCGTCTGCTGATCGAAAATATTTTTGTAATACTGCGCGCGTTTGATGTATTTTTCGTAATCGGCTTTTTTCAAGTCAATCTCTTTTTCGAGCCAACCGGTCGAAAAGCCTTTCGAATCTTTTTCGATTTTCGTCTGTAAAATTTTCGCCATCTGCGCGATGCAGAAATCGTTGTAGGCGTATTCGAGGACTTTCGAGACGGATTCGTTTTCGTCTTCCATCGAAATGTAGCCTCGCCGCCGGTAAGCTTCAAGCCCGAAATGATCGAGTTCTGCCGAATTTTTGGCGGCTTCGAACGCTTTTTCGTAATCGAAGCCCGTGATGCCTTTCGCCATCGCGTCGGCGATCACCGAAACCGAATGATAACCGATCATCGTGTCGGTTTCGTTCGCCGCGAATTCCCAGACGGGAAGCCGTCCGCCCTGTTCGTAGTGCTTGATAAACGTGTTGATAAAATCGGCGGTTCGCTTTTGGTCGGTGATCGTGTAAAGCGGGTGCGCGGCGCGAAACGTGTCCCAGAGCGAAAAAACCGTGTAATAGTTGGATTTGGGATTTAGGATTTGGGATTTGGGATCGGCGGGTTGATTGACAAGCGTATGAATTTTTCCGTCTAAACCGCGATAACTGCCGTCGAAATCCTGAAAAACGTTGGGCTGGATTTTCGTGTGATAAAGTGCGGTGTAAAAATTCGTCATTTCGGCGTCCGAACCGCCCGCGACTTCAATCTGCGCCAATTCTTTGTTCCACGCGCTTTTTGCGTCGGCGCGAACCTTTTCAAAATCCCAGGTCGGCGCTTCGGCGATCATATTTTTGCGCGCGCCGCTGATGCCGGTCGGCGAAACGGCGACTTTGACGATTACAGGGCTTTTCGCTTCAAATCTAAAAGACGCCTTGATGTTCTCTCCCTTCGCCGTAATCGCTTTTTCGCGCGTCCGGTTATCGTTTAAAACCAACTCGTAATCGGCGAAGCTTTCGGAAAATTCGGCGACGAAATAAATGACCTGATTTTTTGCCCACGACGCCGAACGCCGGTAGCCTTCGATGCGGTTCGGCGCGACGACGCGAAGTTCGGAATCCAAAACCTTGTCGCGGTGTTTCAAATCTAAAATTAAATTCGCCTCGCTCGTTCCGGCGGGAAATGTGTAGCGGTGAAACCCGACGCGCGCCGTCGCGGTCATTTCGGCGAAAATATTGCCTTCGTCCAGTTTGACGGAATAAAATCCGGGTTCGGCGCGTTCGTTTTCGTGTTTGAACGCCGAAGCGTAACCGTTTTCGCTCAAATCACCGGATTTAGCGAAAAATTCCGGCTCGCCGATCGTCGGCGCGAACAGAATGTCGCAGTAATCGGGAATTCCCGTGCCGCTCAAATGCGTGTGCGAAAAGCCCCAGATTGTGTTGTCCGAGTAATGATAACCCGAACTTCCATCCCAGTTGTCCTCGCGCGTGTCGGGCGACAACTGCACCATTCCGAACGGCACGGTCGCGCCCGGAAACGTGTGTCCGTGCCCGCCGGTGCCGACGAACGGATTGACAAAACGCGTGTAATCTTTCAGCGCAGGCTGTTGCGCGAAAACGTTCGAGAAAAGAAAAAGCGAAACTAACCCGACCAGAATCTTGTTCATAAAATCCGTCTATTTGGAACGAAAAATCTCGTTTGCGGAAACGCCGCGAAGCGGCAGCCCTTTAACGCCCCAGCGCACGCCGAGCGCCCATTTGCCCTGACCTTTGAAATATTTCAAAACAAAACGATGGAAGCCTTTTTTCAACGGAACGATTCCGCTCTGCGGCGTCGTTTTTTCCTTAACGCCGTCGTTATTGACGACCTTTTCGCCGTCGATCCAGAGCGCCGCGCCGTCGTCGGCGTTGACTTCGAATTCGTAAATCTCGTCGTTCGGAACGTTGATAAAACCTTCGAATTCGACCGCAAACGGCGCGGTTTCCGAGAGTTTTTCACGAAACTGCAAAAGCCCGAGTGATTTCGTCTGCCCCGAATTTTCCGGCTGCGCATTATTCATTGCGTCGATGCTCGAAAAATTCTGCGTAAAAGTGCGAAACAGCGCGCCCGCTTCCGGCTCTTTCAAATCCGTCGACGCGAGCATTTCGCGCCGCCAGAGAATTGAGCTGTAAACGCCGCTTTTTCTGCCTTTTTCATTGACAACTATAGTTTTTAAATTAATTTTTTGATTCAAATCGAGCCGTACAGAATTTATCCAATTAAATACCTCTGATTTTTCGGTTGGTTCACTGTCATCGAGCGTGTAATAAATCTTCCAGTTTTTGTTTAAGGGACTAAGTTTTCCTAAAAGTGTTAGAAAATCTCGTTGGCTTTCTATTTTGGTATCAATGATTTTATTTTTTAAGCCTATTGGTTCGGGAATCCGGTAATTGACGTTCTGCTTATCGAGACGCGGAAAATGCGCGCCGAGTCTTTCAAGAAAGTTCGCATAATTTTTCGATTCGTGCGGTGACCAGACGACTTCCGAGAGTGCGAGCATGCGCGGGAAAACCATGTATTCGACCGATTCGGGTTTCTTTAAATATTCCGACCAGACGTTTGCCTGCGCGCCTAAAATATATTTTTTCTCGTCTTCGGTTAGTTCTTTCGAATGCGGATTGTAGCTGTAAACTTTTTCGAGCGGCACGAAGCCTCCGATGTTGAAAGGCTCGCTTTTCGGGTCGCCCTGACCGTAATCGAAATAGAGATAATCGGTCGGCGTCATGATGACGTCGTGTTTCGCCTTCGCGGCTTCGATGCCGCCTTTCTCGCCGCGCCACGACATCACGGTCGCGTTCGGCGCGAGACCGCCTTCGAGGATTTCGTCCCAGCCGATGATTCGTTTGCCTTTGGAATTGACGAATTTTTCGATGCGGCGGATAAAATAACTCTGAACTTCGTGTTCGTCTTTTAAGTTTTCGCGTTTCATCAAATCCTGCACGAACGCCGATTCCTTCCAGTGGTCTTTCAAAACCTCGTCGCCGCCGATGTGGATGTAGGGCGAATCGGGAAACAGCGCGATGGTTTCTTCCAAAACGTCTTCGAGAAATTTGAACGTCGTGTCGGTCGGGCAGAAAACTTCTTTGAAAATTCCCCAGGTTCGCTGGACGTTATATTGAAAACCTTCTTTGCAGCCGAGTTCCGGATAAGCGGCGAGCGCGGCGGAGGCGTGTCCGGGCAATTCGATCTCGGGAATCACGTTGATCTTTCGCGCTTTCGCGTAGGCGACGACTTCTTTAATTTGTTCCTGCGTGTAAAAACCTTCGACCGGCACGCCGTCGCCGACGTACGGATTAAAGTTTTTCTGGACGACCGTGTCCGGACGTTTTGAGCCGATTTCCGTCAATTTCGGATATTTTTTGATCTCGATGCGCCAGCCCTGATCGTCCGTCAAATGCCAGTGAAACTGGTTGAATTTATACTGCGACAATAAATCTACGTATTTTTTGACGAAATCGAGCGGCATAAAATGACGCGAAACGTCGAGATGCATTCCGCGATATTTAAAGCGCGGCGAGTCGCTAATATCGACCGCCGCCAATTTAGCTTCGCCTTTAAAGTTGACGGGCAAAATCTGCATCAATGTTTGCAGCGCGTAAAACTGTCCGGTTTCGCTGCCGCTGATTAAAATGCCTTTCGGCGAAACGGTCAAACCGTAGGCTTCCGCCGCGACCTTGTCGATCGGAAAGCCTTGAGTCATAAAAACGATCGCGTTGTTTTTTTGCGGTTTTTCGGTGTATTCGAGCTTGAAACCGTAATGCTTCGTCAGCAAATCGTTCAAGATTCCGGCTGATTTGCGTCCCGCGTCATCGGTTGCGACGATTTTTGTTTTGTAATTCAGCTTGAATTCGCCTTTTAACGGCGTCAGAGATTTAGGCTGCGGAATAATGTTCAATCCGGCGGTTTGCGCGCAAATTATTGAACACGAGAAAAGCCCGCAAATAATTGCAAAGTAAAGATTTTTCATAAATTTTGACGAAAAAAGAAGCGTTCAGAGTCCAAACTTTAGTTTGCCCGCAAATTCGAGCGAAGCGGCGAATTTGCTTTTCTTATCGCGCTATAAGTTTGCGGCGAAAATCGCCATGCTTCGCCGCCGATTTTGGCAAACTAAAGTTTGGACTCTGAACTAAAAGTTAAAGCAATTCCAAAAACTCTGTCAATTCGTCGGGTAACGCGGCGGTAAAATCTAAGCGTTCGCCCGAAACGGGATGCGTAAACGATAATTTTTCGGCATGCAGAAAAAAGCGGTTCAAATCCGTAATCCCCTTGCGAATATTCAGATCGAAAACCGTTTTATCGCGTCCGGCGTTGTAGGTTTCGTCGCCGACGATCGGGTGATTGATATGCGCCAGATGAACGCGAATCTGGTGCGTTCTGCCGGTTTTGATCTCGACCGCGAGAAGCGTAAATTTTTCAAAGCGTTTTTTCACTTTCCAGAGCGAAAGCGCGTTTCGACCGTGGGCGCGCACCGCCATTTTCGTGCGGTTATGCTTTTCGCGCGCGATCGGCTGGTCAACTTCGCCCGCGTTTTCGTCCGGTTCGCCGTGAACGAGCGCGATGTAGGATTTAAAGACTTCGCGCTCGCGGAACTGCTCGGACAATTTTTCGTGAATTTCTTCCGATTTTGCGATGACGAGCAAGCCCGAAGTGTCTTTGTCCAGACGATGGACGATGCCAACTCGAGTCGGGATTTGGGATTTTGGATTTTGGATTTCTTCTTTCTCAAATCCCGAATCCGAAATCCCAAATCCCAAATAAAATGCCAGTGCATTTGCCAGCGTTCCGTTTGAAATGCCCGCGCCGGGATGGACGACCATTCCCGCGCGCTTATTGATCACGGCGAGCGATTCGTCTTCGTAAACCACTTCGAGCGGAATGTTTTCGGGTTCGAAATCTTCGGTCGCGATTGTCGTCAGTTCGATTTCGACCGTATCGCCCGCGCGGAGTTTATAGGACGCTTTCGATTCTTTTTCGTTGACCGTAACATCGCCGTCGGCGACGAGTTTTTGCAGGCGCGAGCGCGACCATTTTTCGATTTTTTCGGCAAGAAAAGCGTCGAGCCGCTTGCCCGCATCCTCCGGTTCAGCCGTAAAACTCAAGATTTCAGTGTCCATCTTGAGTTTATCTTACCGCTTCCGATAACAAATCCGTAACCGTCGCCGACGATTTGCCGAAGGCTTTTTTCTGCCATTTCGGCAGGAGCGCGTCGATCAGCAGAAAAAGCGCCAAACCTTCGTCCTGCGACCAGTATTTGCCGCTTTGCCGGATCAGTTTGAGCGCGTCTTCATGTGACAAACCCTGCGCCGTCGCGGCTTTATACGCCGCCCAGTTTGCCGCGCCTTCCATCGTCAAAAATATTTCTTCCAAGTCAGCGTAAACGGCGTCTTTTTCGACAAAAAACTTTTGACGGCGCGATTTGATCGAAGCGAGCGCCGCTTTTGCCAGTTCGCGTTTGCGTAAAAGATTTTGTTCATTGACCCCCTGATAAAGCAGTTTGTGTTCGGCTTCGTAAGCATTGCGAAAAGTCTCGTTAGTTTGGAAAGTGTTTTGAATTATATCGTCGTCGAAGTTTTTAACCTCCGTCAGCCTTTTTTCGATTTCGTCCAATCGCGCATAAAAATTTCGATGCAAAGTGTGCGTCATTTCGTGAATAAACACGCTTTTGACGAGCGCATCGAGGTTTTTTTCCGTTTTCAGATTCGGCGCTTTCTGCCAGACGGAAGGCATCGCCGAAACGAAAAACGATTTTTTGCCGCCGTCGTAATTCGACGCGAAACTCATTAATTGCGCGGGAATTTCCTGCGCGTTCGGCAAAACGATTTTTCCGTTGTGACTCGTTAAATAAACATCGGCAAGCTTGCGGTTAAAAGGAATTCGGCTCTTCGCGTCAAGCTTTAACATCGCCAAATTTGGATTAATATGCCAGACGCAGGATTCGTCGAACAAAACGAGCCACGGCAGTTTTTCGGCGGGCAAAAGCAGCGCGTCTTGACGAGTTTTTTCCCAAACGCGCAGTGTTTGCTCGATCCAGACGGTTTCTGTTTTTTGCGGAGAGCATTCGGCGAATGTTTGCGCCGAAGCGGATAAGACAATAAAAATCGCGGCAAAAAAAATAAATCGCCTTGTTTTCCAAAGCGATTTCCGAAAGTTAATCAACATATTTTAATTTAACTGCTTACTTCGGTTTTCGGCTGACGCAAACGCCAAATCATTAAAATTACCGCCGCCGCGACGACGATCAAGCTGATGATCTGCGAAGTCGAGAGTCCGAGAATCGACGTTAGACCGAGCAGATTGCCGCGCGGGTCGTCGCGGAAAAATTCGATCGTAAAACGCACGATGCCGTAGATTATTCCGTAAGCGATTAAAACCTGTCCGTCGAAGCGTTTCTTTTTATGCAGGTAAACGAGCAGACCGAAAACCGCGAACATCGTGATCGATTCGTAGAGCTGTGTCGGGTGCAGATGCAGCGCTTCGCCGCCCGGACCGTAAATCGGAACGCCCGTAAATTCGTGCGCCGCTTCGGTAAAATGGACGCCGAAAAAGGAATTCGTCGGTTTTCCCCAGCAGCAGCCCGCCGCAAAGCAGCCTTGTCTGCCGATCGCCTGTCCCAAAGCCAGCCCCGGCGCAAACGCGTCGGCGACTTTCCAGAAGGGAAGTTTATACCAGCGAATCAGTAAAACGAGCGCGAAAAATCCGCCTAAAAAACCGCCGTAATAAACGCCGCCCGAACGCAGGAAATCGAGTGAAAAAATCTGGACGTTTTCCTCGGTAAAAAACATCAATATTTTCGAGCCTAAAAGCCCGCCGATCAATGTCCAAAGTCCGAGATCGTAAATCCTTTCGCGCGGCAGACCATCGCGCGCCGCCAGTTTCGAGGCGACGAAAAGCGCGAGCAGCATTCCGAGCGCGAGCAAAACGCCGTAAGTGTTGATGGGAAAATCGCCGATTCTAAATATTTCAGGAAACATCAGTTTGATTTCGGACTTTGGATTTCGGATTTCGGATTTGCGTTGTTTTCCATTTTGTAACGCATGACAACTTCTCCGCTTTCGCTGATTTCGCCCGTGCGCTCGAAACCGATGCTTTCGTAAAGCCGTTCGGCATTCGTATTTTCGGGTACGAAGCTCAGATAAATTTCGCGGCAGTTTTCGACTTCTTTTAATCGTTCGATGACGGCGTAAACGGCGGCTTTGCCGTAGCCTTTGCCTTGCTGCCGTTCGTCAATCATCAAGCGAACGAGATAAAATCTGCCGTCGTCCGTGTCGAGTCCGAACAGCACGAATCCGACCATTTCCTCGCCCGCGTAAACCGCCATCGGCGAAACGTCCGGATAAATTTTCGACTGCGCGATCGACATCACGTTCGGCGCAACGAACGCAGTTTGCGCGGCAGAAACCTTCAAATTCACGCATTCCTTAAAATTTTCGGGCGTGATCTCGCGCAGCGCAACGTTCATTTCGTTATGAATTGACAATATTTTTTTCTGACTTCGAGCCTTTGTCTGCTGACTGCTCTTTCGCGTCTTCCAGCTTCTTCGTCAAAAACATATCGAGAATCAGAAGTCCCGCGCCGGTGCAGATCGCTACGTCGGCGACGTTAAATGTCGGATAATGCCACGAGCCGAACTGGACGTCGATAAAATCGACGACGTAGCCGAGCCGCGCGCGGTCGGTGACGTTGCCGATAATTCCCGCGAGCAGCATCGCCAGCCCGCCGAGAACGCGGTCGTCGGTGCGCGGCGTGCGCCAGAAGAAAAACAGAACGAGCGCGGCGGCGATAAACGCGACGACCGACAAACCCCATCGTCCGGCGCTGCCGTGGTCGTCGAACATCGAAAACGCGACGCCCGTATTGATCGCGTAGGCGAAATTCAAAAACCCCGGAATGACCGTGATCTGCTCGCGATAGCAGTCGAACTGCGACGGGCAAAAACGGCTTTTCGCCCACGCTTTCGTCGTCTGGTCGATCATAAAGACCGCGCCGGTCGCCGCCAGATAACCCAATTTCCAGAAAATATCTTTTTTATTCACGTTACTTCTTTATAAAAAACTAAAACCGACCTGATTATACGAATAAACACAGATTATCGTTTATTTTCTCCAGTGTCTATCCGCGCCAATTCGGCGATTTGCGCGGCTTCGACTTTATTCCGGCAACTGAAAAATCGCTTTCGGAGCTTTGTAATCGTCCGCCCACGTCGAGTAGCAAACGTCGGTGCAGCCGATCGCGTATGTAATCACCGTCCATTTCGCGCCGCTTTTTTTCAGGACGGCGAAGAAATTACTGTCGAACATATCTTCGTCAATCGCCTTTTGATAAATCGTGCGCTTATAATTCGGTTTGCCCGTTCCGGCGGCGTTCATCGGTTCGCCCGAAAGAAACGCCCACGCGCCCTGCACGTTGAAGACATCGACATTGAAAGAAACTTTCTGCTTTAATTCCTTTTCGACCGACACGCGCAAAGCGTTCAAGATCGCCTTTCTTTCCGCCGAATCTTTTGCGGGCGTATAAACCTTCTGCGCCGAAGCCGCGATTGCCAGAATTAAGACGATTGATAAACTCAAAAACGATTTTTTTAACATAATTTTCGATTTTTAGTTGTCCGGGAATGATTCCCAGATGTCCGAAAACGATTCCCGGAAGTATAGAAATGTAGTTCTGTATGACTGGGAACGATTCCCGGATGACTGGGTAATCATTCCCAGACGTATAGGAAATCATTCTCAGGCGTCCGGGAATCGTTTCCAGACGTATAAGAAATTATTCCCAGGCGACTGAAAATCATTCCCAGGCATCCGGGAATCGTTCCCGGATGCCTCATCGTTTACGCCGCCGCGCCTTTTTCGATCTCCGAAAGCGCCGTCGTGCAGCGTTCGCAGACGGTCGGATATTTTTCCGATTCGCCGACTCTGACCGAATAATTCCAGCAGCGTTCGCATTTCTCGCCGTCGGCTTTTTTGATGTTGACGGCGAAATAATCGTTTTCGTGCACTTCCGTCTGCGACGTGATAAAGATGTAGCGCAAATCTTCGTAATACGAGAGCAGAAAACGCGACGTTTCCTTATCAACCTTGAGCACGACTTTCGCTTCCAAACCCGAACCGATTTCCTTGCGCTCACGCGCTTCTTCCAAAGCTTTGAGAACTTCGTCGCGGATCGAGAAGATTCTTTCCCAATCGGCTAAAAGCTGCGAATTATCAGCGCCCGACACTTTCGGAAATTCCGCTAAGTGAACCGACGCGAGCTTTTGATTCGGCAGATTTTCGAACGCTTCGTCCGCCGTAAACGTCAGAATCGGCGCGAGCAGACGGCACAGTTTGTCCGTCATCTCGTAAAGCGCGGTCTGCGCCGAACGCCGTTCGAGCGAATCGGGCGCGAAGATATAAAGACGATCCTTGATGATGTCGAAATACCGCGCCGAAAGCGTGACGGTGCACAGATTGTAGATCGTCTGGTAAACCGCCTGAAAATCGAAGGCTTCGTAACCGGCGAGGATTTTTCGTGCCGCTTCGTCAAAGCTCGCGAGTGCCCAGCGGTCGACTTCGAGCATTTCAGCAATCGCGACCGTCTCCGTATCGGGATTAAATCCGTCGAGATTGCCGAGCGCGTAACGCAGAGTATTTCTGAATTTACGATACGCGTCCGTCACGCGCTGTAAAATCTCGTCCGAACAGCGCACGTCTTCCGTGTAATCGACCGCCGCCGCCCACATTCTTAAGACATCCGCGCCGGATTTATTGATGATTTCCTGCGGCGCGGTCACGTTTCCTTCGGATTTGCTCTGCTTTTTGCCTTGCCCGTCAACGACCCAGCCGTGCGTGATGATCTGCCGGTACGGCGACTCGTCGTGTGCCGCCAAACCGCACATCAAACTCGAATTAAACCAGCCGCGATACTGGTCGCCGCCTTCGAGATAAACGTCCGCCGGATAGCGCAGATTTTCTCCGCGCGTTTCCAAAACGGCAACGCACGACGAGCCGGAATCGAACCAGACGTCCAAGATATCGGTTTCCTTGCGAAAATCCGCGCTGTTGCATTTCGGACACACGAAATCTTCGGGCAAAAGCTCGCTCGCTCCGCGCGTGTACCACGCGTCGGCAGTTTCTTTTGCGAAAATATCGGCGACGTGACCCACGATTTCCGGTTCGGCGATCGTGTGATCGCATTTCTGGCAGTAGAAAACCGGAATCGGCACGCCCCACGAACGTTGGCGCGAAACGCACCAATCCGGGCGACCCTTAAACATGTTCGACATTCTGCCTTCGCCCCAGTTGGGATGCCATTTCACCCGTTTGATTTCTCGCAAAGCCTGCGCGCGCAGACTCCTTTCTTCCTGATTATCCATCGCGATAAACCACTGCGGCGTCGCGCGAAAGATGACCGGCTTTTTACAGCGCCAGCAATGCGGGTAACGATGCTCGTAGTTTTCCGACATCAAAAGCGATCCGTTTTCGCGCATCAATTCGACGATTTTATTATTCGCCTGAAAGATATTTTCGCCCGCAAAATGCTCGACCTCCGACGTAAAGCGTCCGGCGCTGTCCACCGGGCAATAAACTTCAAGCCCGTATTCCTTGCCGATCACAAAGTCGTCGTGACCGTGTCCGGGCGCGGTGTGTACCAATCCGGTGCCGGCTTTCGCGGTATCTTTTTTCTCGCGCGATTCGGAAACGTCGAGCTGCGTTTCGGCGTCCGCTTCGCCGCCGAGTGTCACGTGTTCGCCGTTCATGATCAGCGAATCGCGATCAATAAACGGGTGTTTCGCCTTCATTCGGTCGAGTTTTGAACCCTTAAATCTGGCTAAGATCGGTTCGATATGACGTTCGCCTTTTTCGTCCGGCATTCCGAGACAGCATTTAACGACGACAAAACCGATCAGTTCCGCCGCGACGATCAAAACTTCGCCATTATGTTCGACCGCGACGTATTCGTAATCGGGATGCACCGAGATGCCGAGGTTTGCCGGAATCGTCCACGGCGTCGTCGTCCAGATCACGAGCGAAACGCGTTTGCCCGCGAGCGCCGGATCGATTTCCGACGGATCGGTGACGAGCGGAAATTTTACATAGATCGAAGGCGACGTATGAAGCTTGTATTCGACTTCCGCCTCGGCGAGCGCGGTCTGGTCGTGAATGCACCAGTAAACCGGACGCAAACCTTTGTAAACATAGCCGCGCTCCAGAAACGTGCCGAAAAGCCGCGCCGTTTCCGATTCGTATTCGTTCGACATCGTCAGATAAGGCGTTTCCCATTCCCCGAGGATTCCGAGCCGTTTGAAATCGCGCGTCTGGTTGTTCATCGCCGTCGAAGCGTGTTCGCGGCAGATTCTGCGAAATGTCGCGACCGGCAGATCGTTCTTATTCTTGCCTTTTTCCGCCAGTTTCTTTTCGACGTGCGTTTCGATCGGCAGCCCGTGGCAGTCGTAGCCCGGAACATACGGCGCGCGAAAACCCATCATCGAGCGCGATTTGACGACGAAATCCTTCAAAATCTTGTTAAGCGCCGTGCCGATGTGAATGTCGGCGTTCGCATACGGCGGTCCGTCGTGCAAAATGAATGTTTCGGCTCCGGCGCGCGATTCCTGAATCGCTTCGTAAAGCCGCGCATCGGTCCATTTTTTCAGACGCGCCGGTTCTGCCTGCCCGAGATTCGCCTTCTGCGCGAAATCGGTTTTCGGTAAATTAACGGTTTTCTTCAGTTCTAAGGCTTCTGTCATAATAGTGGTCAGTGGCGCGGAGCGGGGCGGTCAGTGGTCAGTAATGCCCGAAAGCCGCGCGACCGTTGTAAAAATTGAAATTTTATCATTTATCAAAGAAAAAATCGCAAATCGCAAATCTAAAATCCAAAATCGAAAAGTCCCAAGCCATTTTTGTGACTTGGGACTCGCGCGAACAAAATTCGGCAATGGCTCTAGCTTTAAGTAAAGTCCCTTTTGCTGCCGATAATAATTATATTTGCCGCTCGCATAAAATTTCTCAATTTCATTTATGCCAAGATTTTTCGGATTAGTCAATTAATTCCTAACGGCATTGAGACGGGCATGTCTCGCGCATCGTTATTTTTATGAACGTCACTTTGCCGCGCCTCATATTCATTGAACTGGTGGGGGCGGCGCTATTCAGCGAACATTTCTGCCAACACACGCAATGTTTCTTCTTGTGCTTCACTGTCTAATTCGCCTAAATTTTTGACAAGTCGTAATTTATCAACCGTGCGAATCTGGTCTAGCACGATTTGACCCTGCTTGCCGTCGAATTCACACTCGACTCGCGTCGGATATTTTTTGCCTTTGGTTGTCATCGGCGCAACGATAACGGTTTGAATATGCCGATTCATCTGGTCGGGCGAAAGCACCGCGCACGGTCGCGTCTTTTGAATTTCACTGCCGAGCGTCGGGTCGAGTCTGACAAGATAAACTTCAAATCTTTTTACCATTGCCATTCGGTTTCATCCCAACTACTCAAGCCGCTTGCTTCTTCCGCATCAAGCAACACGTCGTCGCCGTTTTGCGCCATTGCTTGAAAAGCCGCGTCCCAATTCTCGCGCGGTTGATACACCGCACGAATCACGATTCGCTGGTCGAAGGCTTCAATTTCGACTTCTTCCGCGAGCCGACTTTGTTCAAGCAGGACTTTCGGAATACGAACGCCGAGAGAGTTGCCGATTTTTACAATGCGAGTCCTCATAGGCACATTGTAATTACGCCGGACGAATTTTGTCAAGCAATATTTTCACACCGTCCGGGAAAACCAAAGAAACACTCAATGTCTGAGATAACGCGGGGCGAAACCGCCGCCAAGTCAGTTAAGCTTTAACGGACAACGTTGATAAGAAAGTCGCTGTTTCGCCCTCACGTCCATTGAGTTGTTCGGCTTTGCATTCATCCTCAAATATGTATTTTGACTTGCCGCTGCTTGCAGTTAATTTCGAGAAATCTTCGCAAAAAATCCGTTTTGAAGCACAGGGCGGTTTCCAACTTTGGTACATCTAACCCATTCGTAAGATAGTTGCGGTGTTGCTCGTCCGACGAATGCCAGCAAATTATCAAAATCCGCTTTGGAAGAATTATTGCTGTTCACAAGTTGATTTTTAGTGCTGTTAACAAACACTGAAAAAATATAATGGTACGTTGATTTGGCAATATGTATGCTTTCAACATCTGTTGATTTCACGTCGCGCCATAAAAAACGAGCAACCAACGACCAATCCGATTGCCAAATGTATTTGCTCGCAATCTCACAACTGCTTAAATCACAAGTTATTTTTTTTCGTTTGACAGAAAGAGAACGCAAGAAAGCAATAGCAATAAGAATAAAGAGAAAACCAGCGACGATATACGCGGCTTTACTCTCATTATTATAAGAACTTGTAAAATATAATAAAAGCCCTCCAACCACAACGCACGTAGCCGCAGTAACCCAGATTGAAGTACTAATACGCCTTTCAACGAATACGTGTTTTTCCTGCATAATCAGTTTGTATTTTCGAGTTTCACTTTCACTTGCTTGACGGCACGAGAAAAAGCCGAACGGCTGAGATGACGTTGGGCGAAACCGCCACCACGCAAGCTAAAATTTACCACGCAACGCAATAAGAAAGTCGCTGTTTCGCCCTCACGTCCATTGATTTGTTCGGCGGCTTACCTTTCAGTTATTTGCCATATGGTTTTGATTTTCTATTTTTTATTAGAACTTTTCTTTTCATTTTGCTTAAAACAAAAATTACTTACCGCAATCCCTGCCGCGTGACGAACGCAGTTCATTATCGGCTGGATTTTTCGGGTCGTAGCAAACGCGATACTGCTCGCCGGGCTTATACCAATCGTTTTTTTCGTGAACGCCCGAAACGAATTGACCATTTGCATTAAAGCGGTATTTGACGCGAAAACCGTTTTTCGTGAATTTGCTCGCATCGCTCCAGCTTGTCGGCTCAACGCTCTCAACTTCCGCCGGTGCGGCTGCGCTTCGCACTTTTGAGCCGCTGATAACCAACCAGACGACAAATGCGATAAGCCCTCCGCCGATTACCAGAAGAAGCGGGATGCCAATTAACAAACCACGTTTATTTTCATCCGATAGTGCCATAAATGTCTCCTTTGATACTTTGATTTTTAATTTTCGGTTTGTCTTTTTTCAAAGTCATTTAAGGTAATCAGCTGAATTCATTAAAAATATCAGAAAAACGATGCCGAGCGATTGCAGCGAAGCCGCTAAATTTGATTTCGTTTGTTTTTTTATTTTAATTCTTCTTAAATAAATAGCAGCAGTTTAATAATCTTCTTCGCTTACTACGTCGCCGTTGTTGACCGAAGCGGCGTTTTTCTCGCCGAAGCAAACGCAGGTTTTTCCTTGGCTCCACTCAACGGGATAGCACATATACAAGACGTTCACATATTTCCAGCGAACAGTTTGGATTTTCTCCATACCGATTTTCGATTTTATATCTACATCAAAACTGGTGCTTACCGGATAAGCTTTGTCGGTAAGTGTGGCATATCTTCCGTTAACGTTTTTGTAAGACGTTGGTGCGCCGACCTGAAAAGAATGGAAAAATATTTTCCTATTTATTTCATAATCCCTCACCATTGTATTTACCTTCTCGTCAGTAATAATCGCCTTAAACTCAGCTTCGGTCGAGCAGGAACCGCCGGCATTATTTGTTTGTTGTTTATCCGTCGGCGCAGTTCCATCAGTCGAACTTGGCATGGAAGGACTTGTGTCATCACCGCAAGCGAATGCCATCACGAAAAATATCAGAAAAACGATGACTAGCGATTGCATTGAAATTTGCAGATTTGATTTTGTTAGTTTTTTCATTTTAATAATCTCTTTATTTTATGAATATGAATTGGATTTTCCGTTTTAAAGACTCCAAATTCCCTACCAACCGGCTCAAAATTTATTTCCGGCGCGGGCAATTGGTTTTATTCGCATTTTTTAGTCCGCACTTTTAGAATTAAAAACCTGATATGAGCATAAAAACCGCTCCGAAAAGCATTAAAAAACCGCCGCAGAATCCGAAAATGGCAAACCGTACCCAACCGAAGGTGGTTGTTCCGATGATGGCGTTTTGCGGCTGCTGCGGATCGTAATAAATCGGCACGTTTTCGCCGACGTTGTAGTTGCTCGTGTTATTCGACATAATCGGCGTGTATTCAATCACATGCCCGTCCGCCGTCTGAAAATGCACCGTCGGTCTGAATAAAGTGTTTCTCGTCGAACCATGCGATTGCTGCATCCCCATTGTGGTTTCGACGTTTATCACCACGCCTATAGTTTTTGTTGATTTTTTCATTTTGAGTATTTTCCTCAAAACCAAAACAAGCGTAACGGCAAAAAATGAGAAGCCGAACAGAAACAAAAAAATACCCATCAAGACACCCGACTTATCCATATTATTTTTCCCTTAAAAACCTCTTATCAAGTAATGCGACAAGACCCGAAAAAGCGGCTCAAAAACTTTGGTTTTTTTTCAGAGCGTTATAACCATATTGACTTCAATTCTGTCTCCGACTTTGTAGCTCGTCTGCGCGAATGCGGGCGAATTTGCCGCAAACATAAAAACCAGACTGACAATTGCGGCAAAGGTGATAGTTTGCCAATTTAATTTGATTTGTTTTTTCATTTTGATTCTCCCGTTTTTGGGTTGTTCGTCATTTTCAATTTCCTGAAATTGTCTTCATTAAAGTTTGAGTAAAAATCCGCGCACGGGCGCGACCGGTCGGCATCACGTTTCGCCCGCGAGTCTGCAAAAACCGTTTAAGAAAATTCTGCGAAAAAGCGGGATTGCGAAAACCGCGAGCCCGCACGCCCTGCGTCATTCGTTTGCGACGCATCTTCTTCAAGAGGGTTACGATATTCGAACGATTCAGGAACTGCTCGGACACAAAGAACTGACGACGACGATGATTTACACGCACGTTCTTAATCAACATCGGTTGGGTGTGCGAAGTCCGGCGCATTTTTAAGTAAGTAGAAGGACTGAATTATTTTATAGATGTTCAAATTTGAATCCACGCGACTTTTCGATACTCATTGAGTAAGTCTGAAAAGCATTTATAAAATAATTCAGTCCTCTTACTTAATAAAATTATTTACCCGTGCTTCGACCGTCGCGCGAATCTGCGCCAAGTTTTCTTCCGAATCGGCTTCGAAGCGTAAGACGAGAATCGCCTGCGTGTTCGAGGCGCGCACCAAGCCCCAGCCGTTTTCGAACAAAATTCTCGCGCCGTCGATCGTGATGACTTCGTTCGTGCGCGCAAATTCTTCGGCGATTCGCGCGACGATATCGAATTTTCGTTCGTCCGTGCAGTCGACTCTTAATTCGGGCGTCGAAAATGTTTCGGGTAAATCCGAAAGCAGCTCTGATAATTTTTTATCGGTTTTCGAGAGGATTTCCAAAACCCGTGCGCCCGCATAAGTCGCGTCGTCAAAGCCGTAAAAGCGGTCGGCGAAAAAAATGTGCCCGCTCATTTCTCCGGCGAGCGCCGCGCCGGTTTCCTTCATTTTCGCCTTGATGATCGAATGTCCGGCTTTCCACATGATCGGTTTTCCGCCGTGCCGCGCGATGTCGTCAAATAGATTCTGCGAGCATTTTACTTCGGCGATGATCGTCGCGCCCGCGTTTTCCTTTAAGATTTCGCGCGAGAGCAGAATCATTAATTCGTCGCCCCAGATGATGCGCCCGGTTTCGTCAACGACGCCGATTCGGTCGCCGTCGCCGTCAAACGCGATGCCTAAATCCGCGCCGGATTCCTTAACGGCGCGAATGCAGTCCTGCAAATTTTCCGTCACGGTCGGATCGGGGTGATGATTCGGAAAATTCGAGTCGGGTTCGGTGAAAAGTTTAACGAGTTCGACGCCGAGGTTTTCATAAACCGGAACCCCGGTCACGCCGCCCATCCCGTTGCCGCCGTCAACGACCGCTTTTAATCTCCGCGCGCCGAGCGAAATTCGCGATGAAATATCCTTTTCGTAGTTCGCTAAAACTTCGATTGTCTCGACGCTGCCTGCGCCGCTCGCGAATTCGTTCGAAAGCGCGATTTGTTTGATCTCCTGAATCTGCGAGCCGAAAAGCGTCTGTTTGCCCAGACAAATCTTAAAGCCGTTGTGGTCGGGCGGATTGTGCGAGCCGGTAATCATCACGCCGCCGTCAACTTCGCGCGTAAAAACCGTGTGATAAAGCACCGGGGTCGGAACCATGCCGACGAGCACGGCATCGCAGCCGGTTTCGTTAAATCCCCTCGTTAAAAGTTCACAAAAGCGCGGCGAACTGACGCGCGCGTCGTAGCCCACGGCGATCCGGCGCGCGCCGTTTCGATTAAAAAACGTCCCGAGCGCTTTGCCCAAAATCGCGACCGTTTCGTCCGTTAACTGTTCGCCGACAATCCCGCGAATGTCGTATTCTCTGAAAATGTTCTGATCCATTCTTAATAATGGTAAATGGTAAATCGGTGTTTATAAAATTTACCACTTACCATTAACAATTAACCATTACCGACGTTTTTGTTATACTAGCGATTTACATTCGGGCAACAGTTCGTGTGCCTCGCGGCATCGAAACGAGCGTCTGCCGGAAAAATTCGCGTTCAACATAAAAATCGGTTATGAAAATTCTAGTTCGCTATTTGTTTGTTCAATTTGTCTTTTTATTTCTTGCCTTTGCCGTCGCGGCGCAAACGCCGTCGGTCGAAGATACTTCGAAGACTTTCGAGGTTCGGCTTCCGGTCACGGTTCTGGACAAAAAGAAAAATCTGGTTTTTTGCACGGATAAAGATAAAAAATCCGATAAAGACAAGAAAAAGACGGTCGTGCAGTGTTTTAACAAAGACGACTTTATCGTTCTCGAAGACGGCGTTCCGCAGGAAGTCACGTTTTTTACCGATGAAAAAACGAATCCGCCGGTTTATGTCGGCGTTTTGATGGACACATCGCCTTCCGCCGCCGGAAAAATGGCGTTTTCAAAACGCGCGGCGGCAGATTTTCTGTATACCGTCGTGCGGCTTCGCAAGGACAAAGGCGCGTTTATGACCTTTGATAACGAGATCAATCTGCTTCAGGATTTTACCGACAAGCTTGATCTTCTGGACAAAGCCGTCGAAAAGGTCAAAAAGGTCGGCTCACAAACCGCGCTCTATGACGCCGTTTATCAGTTTACCGACGAAAAACTTCGCAGCGCGCCGGGCAGACGCGTGATCGTCGTTATTACCGACGGCGACGATACCTTTTCACGCGCCGACCTCAACGACGCGATCGATATTGCACAGCGAACCGAAACGACGATTTTCGGCATCTCTACTAAAGAAGCTTTCTTAGGCTCGGTGCCGGGGGTTGAAGCCGGAACGGTTAAGGATAAAGGCGATAAACTT
The DNA here is from genome assembly GCA_031411895.1 of Acidobacteriota bacterium. Lineage (GTDB taxonomy): Bacteria > Acidobacteriota > Blastocatellia > Pyrinomonadales > Pyrinomonadaceae > JAFDVJ01. The sequence goes on from JANOBZ010000049.1 coordinate 54,407, forward strand.
TTGACGCGGCTGTGCGAAGATACCGGCGGCGCAGCGTTTTTTATGAGCGATTTGGGCGAGCTCGAGAGAGCTTTTACGAATATCAGCAGAGAGCTTCAATCGCAGTACATCCTCACGTATCGTCCGGCGAACCAGAATTACGACGGGCGCAAGCGCAAGATCGAGGTCTTGTTCAAGAACAAGGAAAACGCGGATAAATTTAAGATTCGCAGTAAATCGGAATATCGTTCCGTAAGAGACAGTTTAAAGTAAAGACGTCTAAAGTTACGTCTTCGGTTTTGAAAAAGCGCCCGCGCTATAAAAAAACGAAGAGGAAAGTGAAAAAAACAAAGCATCAGCGCCGCTCACGGCTGAAAAGGTAATTTTAGACGCTGGTTAGGAGTTGTAAAAATGAATTTGAAAAGCAAGGTTTTAGTATTATTGATCGGTTTGCTGGCGTTCGGCGGCGCGTTTTTAAGCCGCGACGCCTCGCACGCGCAGCAAACGCCGACAACTCCGAGCGTGACGCCGACGCCTGAAATCGAAAACGACGACGAGCCAGTCAGAATTGATACCGAGGTCGTCAACGTGCTCTTTACGGCGCAGGACAAAAACCGTCGGCTTTTGACCGATCTCAAGCAATCCGACGTTAAACTTTTCGAAGACGGGCAGGAGCAGGAAATCGTCGCTTTCGGCAGACAGGTTGATCTGCCTTTGAGTCTCGCGATTCTGATCGACACGAGCGCTTCGCAGGAGAGAACGCTGCCCGAAGAAAAATCGGCGGCAAAATCGTTTGTCGAATCGGTTGTCCGTCCCGCAAAAGACGAGGTCGCGATCGTTTCGTTTACCGGCGAATCAACGCTCGAACAGGGAATGACGAACAACGTCGGGCGGTTGACGCGCGCGATTGAACGCGTCCAGTTCGTGCCGCCTTCGGGTTATGTCGGCGGCGGCGTAGTGGTCGGCACTCCGCCGATTTCCGGCACCAATCAAACCGTTCAGGGATCGACCGCGATCTGGGATTCGATCTGGATCACGGCTGACGAAGTTCTCGGACCGGCACCCGAAAAAACGCGCCGCGCGATCATTCTTTTGACCGACGGATATAATACATACGGCAAGAAAAAGCTCGACGACGCCGTTCAAGCCGCGCTCAAATCGGAAGCCGTAATCTATGCCATCGGGATCGGCGATAATTTTTATTCGGGCGTTGACGAAGGCGTGTTGAGAAAAATCTCGGAACGCACCGGCGGACGCGCGTTCTTCCCGCAGGACGAAGCCGAGCTTCGCAAGGCTTTTCAGCAAATTCAGGTCGAAATGCGCTCGCAGTTTTTGATCGCCTACGCGCCGATTAACCAGAAGCGCGACGGTTCGTACCGCAAGATCGAAATTCAGGTTGCGAATCCCGAGCTTTCCAAACAAAAAATATCGCTTACGCACCGTTCGGGCTATTTCGCGAAAACGAACAAAAAATAGATTTTCGAGCGAAATCGAAAGCAAATTAGCCACGAATTACACGAATAGCACGAATATTATTTAAAGATTTTATTCGTGCTATTCGTGTAATTCGTGGCAAAAAAATCTAATCCACCAATTCGGGAATTTTTATCTGCTTGCCGAAAAGCCGTCCGCCTTTTGATTTGCGTTTCGATATTTTCCAATCAGTTCGTCGAGCGCGCGTCGGACTCTCTGATAGCGTTCGAGATTTTTGCCTGAAAGCGGCGAATTTTTGCCGTAGGTTACGCCAAAGGATTTCAGATTGTTGATCGAAATCGAGATGCTTTCCGAACCGGCGTCGTAGACGGTTGTTTTGCGCTCGTCGTTTTCGATAGTATCGAATTTATTTTCGACAAAAATTTTATAAAGCGACGCTAAATCCGCCTGCGAAACCCGCGCCGACCATTTTTGCGGAGTTTGCCCGCCGCGCAATTCTTCGAATTCGAGAACGCCTTCGTCAATCGTAACTTTCGTATACGAACGGCGCATTCCGCCGCTTTGATTCCAATAAACCGTGATTTTTTCGGGCATTTCGGCGGGCATCTGCGTTTTTTCCTGCGCGCCGCAGCTCGAAATAGAAAATAAACTCAGCATCAAACTTATAAATAATTTCATCTTCACACCTCAAATTTCGGAAATCGTTTCCGGAAATCTGAACGCTTGAACCTGAAAAAATTGCAAAAGCGCGATTGTTAGAAGCTGTTTGAAAACTAAGAAATGGGACGCGGATTTAACGGATCAATGCGGATTTTCGCGGTTTTTTTCAGATACCGTTAAAATAAATCAGCGAAAATCCGCTCGATCAGCGAAAATCCGCGTCCCATTTCTTCTGTTTTCAAACAGCTTCTTGGTTAATCCGGTTTTTATTTTTTCGCGGCGCGTTCGGCTTTGAGTTTGTTTTCGAACTGCCGCGTGATTTGCGTGACGAATCGACGATAGCCCTGCGGGTCAATGAACGGGTTTACCTTCGCGCCCGCGCGCAGTTTCGCGGCTTTTTCGAGCAGATCGAAAAACTGCCCGTGCGAAGCCAGAAAAACGTCCGCCTTGATCGATTTCAAGGTCGCGTAAGTTTTGGCATAATCTTCGGCGATCTGCGGGTATTTCGCGTTATTCAGAAATGTGTAATCGAGCGTCGTCGCGCTGCTTGCGAAAACGACCTTGTATTTTTTGCCCGCTTCGCCCGCGTCGGTCGTCCACGTCGTCGCGCCTTTCGTGTGTCCGGGCGTGAAATAAGTTTTCAAAGTCGTGCCGCCGAGACGGATTTCCTGACCGTCTTTCAGTCGTTCGTCAACCTTGACGGGCGTAAAAAGCGCTTTATCGCCGCCGAAACGAAAATCGCTGATGCCGCCGTCTTCGAGAAGAGTCGCGTCCGCCGGACTGGCAAAAAGGCGCGCTCCGGTCAGTTTTTTGATCTCCGCCGCGCCGCCGCAATGATCGTAGTGCGCGTGGTTGATGAGCAGGATTTTGATGTCTTCCATCTTAAAGCCGAGCTTGGCGACGTTCGCCTTGATCTGCGGCACGGTTTCTTCAAATCCCGCGTCGATCAAAATATGTCCCCGCGGCGAGGTTATCAGGTAGGCGGTCACGTCCGACGCGCCGACGTAATAGATATTCCCGATGATCTTAAAAGGCTCGACCGGCTGGTTCATCTTGCGGTCGCCATCGCTTTCTTGTGCGAAAAGCGCGCTCGAAATGCATAACAGTAAAGCGATTGAATAAATGATTTTTTTCATAAAAATTGGTCGAAACTTTGCGGCTTCGCGGGAAACTGTTTTTTCTCCCGCAAAGCCGCAAAGCAGACTATGGTTTTCAGCAGATTATCGCATCGGGCGCGGGTAAACGACCGGGCTTTTGTTGCCGTCCCGATCGACGGCGCGGACGCCGAAAAAGTAATTGTCCTTGGACATCCGGGTTGCCGTGTAGGTCGTCACATTGGCGGGGACAAACGCGGAATTCGTCCATTCGGCGCTCGTCGTGTCGCGCCAGACTATTTCGTAACCCGCCAGATCGGCGTCGGTGTTGGCATCCCATTTCAAATCCGTGTCGTTCGTCAGACGCGCCGTGACGATTCCGACGTTTTTCGGACGGGCTGGCGCGAGCGCGAGACTGGCGAGCGAAATCATATTCACGCGCGTCACGTTGGCGACGTATTCGAAATCAACGAATTCGGGCGTGTCGCCGTAAAACACGCCGTTTTCGGTGCGGACATTCTGGTGTTGGTGCGTGTAATCTTCGTCCGCCTCGGTAATTCGAACAGCGGTAAAGCCTTTTTCTAAGAAGGGAATATGGTCGCCGCCGCGTAAATACCGGTCGCGACGATAGATCATCCAGACCTTGAAATTCTTTAAATAACGGTCTGACTGTTCCTTGATAAAACGCGCTAATTGACGCGACTGCGAATCGTTTTCGCCGCCGACGCTGCGCCGCGTATTGCCTTCGGCTTCGGTTTCGCTCGACGGAACGCCTTCCGAAAAGACGCGCACGCGATTGCGGTTCGGCGATTTTTTCTGCGTCGTGACGCCGCCGATAATGTCGTTGGTAAACATTCCCTCGATGTTCATTTTCGACAGCACGGCTTGCTCGGCAAAATAGCGCGCGCCCAAAAGTCCCTGTTCCTCGCCCGCGACCGTCATAAAAACGATCGTCGCGTCGTATTTTCGCTTCGACATCACGCGCGCCAGTTCGATCACGGCGGCTGTCCCCGAAGCGTCGTCGTTCGCGCCCGGCGCGTCGCACTTTCCGTCGGTCGGGCTTGAACACATCGAATCGTAGTGCCCCGAAACGACATAAACCCGCGTCGGGTCGCTCGTGCCTTTCAAGGTCGCGACGACGTTCGTTAAATTCGTCGGTTCGGGAATGCGCGGCGCTTTCGGCTGAAGGAAAGTTTGCTTTTCGACCGTCAGGCAATTTCCGCATTGAGCGGAGATTTTTTGAAATTCCCCAAAAATCCAATCGCGCGCCGCGCCGATTCCGCGCGTCGGATTATCCTGTTCGGACAAGGTATTGCGCGTGCCGAAACTGACGAGCTTGCGAATGTCGGCTTCGATGCGTTTCGCCGAAATTTCACGAATCATCTTCTGAATTTCGGCGTTCGGTTTGGCGTTCGGCTTTTGGGCGAATGAAAAAAGCACACAGACACAGAACAACAAAGATAAAATAAAAATGATTTTGGTTTTCATATTTTTGAATCAGCGAAATGCCGGAATGAAACCACAGATTACCATAAAATACGGCGGATTTTTACATTGCGGAAGACGGTTTTTAACTTTAATCCGGCTATTTTCGCGCGTCGTTTTATTTTGCAATATTTGCAAACGGGTATATGCTATTGGAAATTTTACAGTTCGTGTCCTCTTTCGAGCCTCATTTTCGTCTTTTGTAGTTGGGTGAAGCTACTCGTTTTTAATTTTTTTCAAAGGAGATTTTATATGAAACTGCCGGTAATTTTATTTTTGATCGTATTTTCCGCGTCCGCCTTTGGTCAGATGATGAACCACAGCATGATGGAGATGCCGAAGGAAGCCGAAACCGTCACGCTGCAGGACGGGGTCGGCAATATCGAACATCCGGTAACGACCGCGAACGCCGAAGCGCAGAAATTCTTTAATCAGGGATTGGCGTATATTTACGCATTTAATCATGCGGAAGCCGTCAAATCGTTTCGCCGCGCCGCCGAACTAGACCCGCAGTTGGCGATGGCTTACTGGGGAACGGCGCTCGCATTGGGTTCGAACTACAATGTGACGGCGGACGCCGAACAGTTAAAGGAAGCCTACGCGACCCTGCAAAAAGCGTCGCAGTTTGCGCCGAAAGCGGCGGAAATCGAGCGCGATTACGTTGCCGCGCTCGCGAAACGCTACACGGCGGACGGCGCGCAGTCCGACCGCAAAAAATTGGGCGAAGATTATAAAAACGCGATGCGCGAACTCGTTAAAAAATATCCGGACGATCTGGATGCCGCCGTGCTTTATGCGGAAAGTATGATGAATCTGCGCCCGTGGCAATTATGGAGTCTGGACGGCAAACCGGCGGAAGGAACTCTGGAAATCATCGCCGTGCTCGAAGGCGTTTTGCGGCGCAATCCGAATCATACGGGCGCGAATCACTATTATATTCACGCCGTCGAAGCAAGCCCAAATCCCGAGCGCGGCTTGGCGAGCGCGGCGCGTCTCGGCTGGCTTGCGCCGAACGCCGGTCATCTCGTGCATATGCCGTCGCACATCTACATCCGCACGGGCGATTATGTGGAAGCCGCGAAATCAAACGCCGACGCGATCATCGCCGACCGTAAATTTATCGAAAAGAACGGCGCGCAGAATCTTTACGCGATGATGTATTACAACCACAACATCCATTTTCTGTCCTGCGCGTCGGCGATGAACGGCAACTACGCGGAAGCGATCAAACAGGCGCAGATTCTCGAATCAAACGTCCGTCCGCACTTAAAAATGATGCCGATGTTAGAGATGTTTTCGCCGTATCCGATTGTCACGCTCGTGCGCTTTCGGAAATGGGACGAGATTATGAAATATCCCGCGCCGTCAGCCGAAATGCGGATCACGGGCGGTTTTCTGAACTTCGCACGCGGAATGGCTTTGGCGAACAGCGGAAAAACGGACGACGCGAAAAAAGAACTCGCCGCGCTGCGTGAAAAAATAAAAGCGATTCCCGCCGAAACAGGTTTCGGCAACAGCACGGCGCACGGCGTTTTAAAAGTCGCCGAAGATTTGCTGGCGGGCGAAATTGCGCTGGCAAACGGCGAAAACAAAGCGGCAATCGAATCTTTACACAAAGCCGCCGCGTCGGAAGACATCGTGAACTACAACGAGCCGCCCGATTGGGACATTCCCGTCCGCGAATGGCTCGGACGCGCTCTGCTCACCGACGGACAATTTGCGGAAGCCGAAAAAGTTTATCGCGCCGAAATCGCCAAACATCCGCGCAACGGTCGCGCACTTTTCGGACTTGCCGAAAGTTTGCGAAAACAGGGCAAAACCGATTCGGCGGCGATGGTTCAGCGCGAGTTTGAAAAGAGTTGGGAGAAAGCCGATATGCGCCTTGCAATCGAAGATTTGTATAAAGCGGCAAATGGAAAGTAGAAGGTTAAAACACCTCACCTTATTCTACTTTGAATATAATGTCGAAGTTGTAATTTACATTTAATCCGAGCCTAAAATTATACCTAATCGAACAATCCAGCCAATTATAATGATAGTAAAAAGCGGCGACACGGAAAATAATTCAAAATCCCAGACGGCGGTGCGGTGACTTTCGTAGATTGCTTTAAGAACCAAGGCGGCAAGCGGTGTATAAAGCATTCGTAAGGTAGATAATTCGCTCATTTTAAAAGGATAAAAGGTTAGAATTGCCAATCCGAATAAACCGTAAAAAGCACAAAAAGCCGAGCTGTCAGAAATTATTTCAGCATAATTGGCATAGGTTTTTGAGGACTTGTCAGGTATCCAACCGCGTAAATTTTCCAAAACCGTTTGATCGTCAGGCGTTTTGCTGAAAACCTTTAATTCAGGTTCATTTGTATTACCGCTAAAGATGATAGTCCCGCTATCCAAGCCGCTTATCGGATTTATACAGTAAGTAGATTGTTCACCATTCTGATACCTGTATATGCTAAACGGCTTTCCCATAATTTCAGCCGCTTGATCATGTGACATTCCGGGAACGATAGTTTGCCACTGATAACTTCGTTTCCAACAATCTCTCGAAAAGTCATTGATTTCGATTAAATAAAAAAGCCAAATCCCGCTGAATAAACCGACTAATGAAGCCGCTAAAGCAACGCTTGTCGCTGCCCGATATAAGACAAGAAAAACTTTTGAACGATTACAAATATAATCACTTAGTTTCTTTGAAAGAAGTAAGTAAAGAGAACCTGTAAAGATACCAATCAGAAGAAGTAAAACGACGATATTTTCAAACAGAAAAGGACTATTCATAATTTTCCGCAAATTCGGTTCCGATTTTATCGTTCTTGCACGATTATTTAGCTGAACCGCCAAAAGAATATGATTGTAAGGGACAGTTTTTAATTTCGATTGTTGAAGGTTTTTCTTAGTAATTTAAGCGATTTAATTTGAAGCCAAAATATTATAACAATATTAATTGTGACTTTACTATTAATATTTAATCAAAATACTTTTAATTTATTCCCAGCTGAATATTTATACCGATTCAAATGAAGTTGTGCGTATTCAACAGGTCAGAACCGCCTGCGGTAGCGGGCGGGTAAATGTTGTGCGAAGAACCCACCCGCTACCGCA
>JANOBZ010000050.1:0-19500 GCA_031411895.1 Acidobacteriota bacterium
GCGGGAAACTATAACTTCTCCCGCAAAGGCGCAAAGTCGCTAAGTAGGCTGCCTGAATATCGAAAAAGTCTCTTGAATTCGAAATAAGTGCTTTAAATTTAAAAAGCTCCGGTTTTCGGGCAGATAAACTGCTCGAAAACCGGAGTTTCAAGATTAAAACAACTTATTGCGGTTTGAGAACAACCTTGCGCCAAGTGTCTTTTTCTTTGTTAAATTGATCGTAAGCCATGGGCGCTTCCGACAATTTTAAGCGGTGCGAGATAACGAAACGTGGGTCAATCTTGTCTTCCTGAATCGCTTCGAGCAGTCGCGGCATATAGGAATGCATATTTGTCTGTCCCATTTTGAAGGTCAAACCTTTATTGAACGCCGCGCCCATCGGGAATTTGTCGAGAAATCCGCCGTAAACGCCCGGAATCGAAATCGTTCCGCCTTTGCGGCAGCAGTAAATCGCCTGACGAAGCGCGTGCAGACGGTCGGTTGCGAGAAAAACCGTCGTCTTCGCATAATCGAGAAGCGCGTCGGGCGATGAACCGTGCGATTCGAGTCCGACGCAGTCGATACACGAATCGGGACCGCGCCCGCCCGTCATATCGAGAAGTTTCGTGTAAACGTCGTCTTCGTCAAAATTGATAATTTCGAGGTTTTCGTTTTCTTTCCGCGCCAGTTCGAGACGGTCTTTGTAGTGGTCGATCAGCACGACCTTTGCCGCGCCGAGCATAAACGCCGATTTGACGGCGAACTGTCCGACCGGACCCGCGCCCCAGATCGCGACCGTGTCGCCTTCCTGAATGTTGCAGTTTTCCGCCGCCTGATAGCCGGTCGGGAAAATGTCCGACAAAAACAAAACCTGTTCGTCTTCCAAACCGTCGGGAATTTTGAGTGGACCGACATCGGCAAACGGTACGCGGACGTATTCCGCCTGACCGCCCGCAAATCCGCCCATCATATGCGAATAACCGAAAAGTCCGGAGCCGGTAAAGCCGTAAAGCGTTTCCTGCGCCGCCGGTTTCGGGTTCGAATTATCACACGCCGACCAGAGATCTTTTTTGCAGAAAAAACAATTTCCGCAGGCGATCGTAAACGGCACGACGACGCGGTCGCCGACGCTCAGATTCGTGACCGAACTGCCGGTTTCGACGACTTCGCCCATGAATTCGTGTCCGAGAATGTCGCCCTGCTGCATCGACGGAATAAATCCGTTATAGAGATGTAAATCAGAACCGCAGATCGCGGTTGTCGTAATTTTGATAATCGCGTCGCGCGAATTAAGAATGGACGGGTCAGGCACGTTTTCGACACTCACGTTGTGTTTGCCCATCCAGCATACTGCTTTCATTTTTTAAATATCCTCCCTTGTTCGTTTCCTTGTAAATTACTTTTTCTTTAAACTTTCGGCTTTATGCGCCGCCTGTTTGCCGCTTTTTTCCGATTCGACCAGATATTCCGGATTATCCTCGGAAGCGGCGACTTTATGTTCTTTAATCCTCGTCGGCGAAGTCAGTTTTTTCTTAACGGTTCCGGAGGTTTTGCCCTGCGGAGTTTCCCATTCGACCTGATCGCCCTTTTTCAAAGTTGCTTTTGCCATTAAGCCTCCTTGCCGCGCGCCGTTTCTTCCATCTGTCTGCCGAGTTCAGCCGGGTTAAAATACGCGAAAAAGCGCTTAATCTTGTCGCCGTCGGTTTCCAGAATGCTGACGCCCTGATAATTGATCGCGCCGCCGTCAGCGCCGGTTCCGGTCGTCGTCCATTCGAGCGCGGCAGAGTTTTCGCCGTAGATTTTATTTTTGAATTCCGATTTTACTTCGCCGAAATTGTCGCGGTATTTCTGCCAGAAATCTTTCGGGCTTAAATCGTGCGAGTTTTCGATCGTCACGACGTTATTGACTTCGGCATCGTCGGCAAACAGCACGGCGATTTTCTCGACGTCGCGATTTTCTTCGAGCTCATGCAGAGCCTCGATAAATTTTTCAGATATTTCATGTGCCACTTTAAAACCTCAATTTTGGTTTCAAGTTTCAAGTTCCAAGTTAAAAAACCTGGAACCTGAAACCTGAAACTTTATGCTTTAGCCGTCAACGCTTTCGATTTTTCTTCGGCGACTTCGGCGATTCTGCCCGACGGTTGACCTTCGACCTTCATAATCAAGCCGGTCTCCATCAAGCTCTTGAAACGGCGCAGATCTTCGGCGACCTGTATGCTCGGTTCTTCGCCGAACAGCCATGCGATCCATTCGCCGAGCTTTCCGGCGGGCGGTTCATAGGTTAAAGTTACGCGGACTTCCGTGCCGCGATTCGCGGTCGGGCGAAATTCGACGACGCCGGAATTCGTAATTTCCGAGCCTTCGATCGAATGCCAGCTGATGCGCTCGTTTTCGACTTCGCCCGTCGCTTCGGCGTCCCATTCGACCGAAGTTCCGAGCGGCGCTTTCGCCTTCCAGTGCGAGCGTTTGTCGCCTGTCACTTTGACGGATTCGAGATGATTCATAAACTGCGGCAGATTTTCGAAGTTGCGCCAGAATTGATAAAGTTCCGATTGCGATTTATTGATCGTGACCGATTTCTGAACGTGAACCCTCGTTTCCGCCGGTTTGGCTGTATTTTTGTCAGCCGCGCTGTAAACGTGGCAATGTCCGGTCGCGCCGCGATAAAGCAAACCCGTGCCGATCACCGACAAAAGCGCGCCCATCAAATTGCGTTTCGAGATTCCGTAAGTTATCAAACCGCTGCCCGCGACGGCGGAAACGAGCCGCTCATTGTCGCTCACGTTGATATTCAGATCGGTCAGAAATTTCTTAACCGCTTCTGTGTTATTTTCCTGTTTTTCACTAATTTCGTGCATAAATGTCCTCCAAATTAATTTGCAAATTGTTCGTTGTTCTGGATAATTTCCTTATCCGAAAGGCTCGTCAAAATTGACGGCGCAATCCATGATTCGCTTTCTTTTCCGCTCACTTTTGCCGTTCCGATGCCGCCGTTCGCGGGCAAAAGTCTATTTACGAGCGATAAAATATCCGCCGTCGTTTCAGGGAAAAGCGCGTTCATCCTGGCGGCGATCTTCGCCTGCGGTGAAAGTATCGCTTCGGCATCGCCGCGCCGCGCCGCGCGAACGATCTGGCGCGCGGCTGATTCGGCGCTGATCGACGAAAAAGGCAGCGCGTTCGCGATCGAAAACAGCGCGTATTCTTTTTCGTTCTGTCCTTTGAAATAAGCGTTGACGTGGCTGCCGGTGCGCATCAAACCGGGGCAGACGGTCGTGACAAAGATATTTTCTTTTGCAAGCTCGACGTGCAAAGCGCTCGATAATCCGACGAGCGCGAATTTGCTCGCGCAATACGGCGCAAGATGCGGCACGGCGACTTTTCCGCCGATCGAAGCGATGTTGATAATTCGCCCCGCGCCGGCGCCGCGCATGATCGGCAGAACCGTCTGAATCATCCGATACGGCGCCCAGAAATGAATTTTCAGCGCGTCTTCGAAATCCTGTTCGGTCTGCGCGGCGAGCGGTCCGACCTGGATGACGCCGGCGTTATTGACCAAAACATCGATCTGCCCGAATCGCATACAAACATCGCCGACGAGATGATTTATTTCTTCCTGACTAGTAACGTCGCAGATCGCGTCGAAAACTTCCGCGCCGCGCGCTTCCAAATCTTCTTTCGCGGCGGCAAGCTCTTCGGCGCTCCGCGAACAAATCGCGATGCGCGCGCCTTCGGCGGCAAATTCACGCGCCAGCACGAGTCCGAGTCCGCGCGCGCCGCCGGTGATAAGCACGACCTTGTCCTTAAAGTCGAATCCGCGCCGCGCTCTTTTGACGGCGGCAAAAGCGGACAGCGCGCCGATTCCGATTGCCGCACCGATCAGAAGGGGATTTTTCTTTTCAAACATAAAATAATTGCTCCATCAGATTTCGTATTAAATCAAAACACCACTTATAAATATTGAAGTTGTTCGAGCAAAACCCGTGCCTCTGAAAAAAAATTGAAATGAAATGTCTGAAAATGTTAGCCTAGAAAAAATGGATAATGAACAAAAGGCAGCGCCGCCCAAACCGAGGCAGGAATTAAAAGGTGTTATCGAGCCGCGCCTCGTCAGAAATATTTCCTTTACCGTGATTACGATCTCGCTCGTCGCAAGCACTGGCTTGTGCGTCTGGGCAATCTGGCAAACCGAAGTTTACGACACGGTCTGGCGCGCGATCGCGACGTTTATGGTCGTCATCGTCGCGACCGGAATTTTCACGTTCGTTAATGAGAAATTAGGCTAATTTCCGGTTTGATTGAACAATGAACGAGGAATCCAAATTTCTGCAAATTTTAAGGAAAGCAGCTTCGGTTTTCCTTGTTTTGTTGACGATTTTCGCGTTTGCCTTTGTTTCTCTTTTCTTGTGGTTTGTTTTTACATATCGTGAGCCTGCATAAAACATTAGCAATAAGTACGCGCAGAAACCGACGGCGGCATTGAAACTCAATCTTCTTTGCGTTGCTCATTTTGAATTGATAAAATACTTGTTTCGCTAACAGGCAAGAATTTTATCTGTAAGACAATGAGCATTAAATACATCTCCGTGCGCGGCGCGCGTCAGCATAACTTAAAAAACATCAACGTCGAAATCCCGCGAAACTCGTTTACCGTCATTACGGGCTTGAGCGGTTCGGGGAAATCCTCGCTCGCGTTTGACACGATTTACGCCGAAGGTCAGCGCCGCTATGTCGAATCGCTTTCGGCTTACGCGCGGCAGTTTTTGGATCAGCTCGAAAAACCCGACGTTGATTCGGTCGAAGGACTTTCGCCAGCGATTTCGATCGAGCAGAAAACCGTTTCTCGTTCACCGCGTTCGACAGTCGGAACCGTGACGGAAATTTACGACTATCTGCGTCTGCTTTTTTCGTCGATCGGAACGCCGCACTGTCACCAGTGCGGCGCGCCGATTACGCGCCAATCGCAGGAACAGATCGTTTCGGGCATTATGCAGTTGCCCGAAGGCGAGCGCGTGATGATTCTCGCGCCCGTCGTGCGCGGGCGAAAAGGCGAATTTAAGAAGGAACTCGAAAAATTCGCGAAAGATTTTACGCGCGCGCGGATTGACGGCGAAATGCGTCAACTCGACGAAGAAATCAAGCTCGACAAGCGCAAAAATCACACGATCGAAATCGTCGTTGACCGGCTTTTGATCAAAGAAGGCGTCGGCGAACGTTTGAAGGAATCGGTCAAAACCGCCTTGAAACTGACGGGCGGCGCAGTTCTGGTTTCGATCGTCGACGGCGAAGAAAAACTTTACTCGGAAAGCATGGCGTGCGTTAATTGCGGCATCAATATCGCGCAGCTCGAGCCGCGCTCGTTTTCGTTCAATTCCGCATACGGCGCTTGCAAACGCTGTCAGGGTTTGGGAACGGTGATGGAGATTGACGCGGGCAAAATTTTGCCCGACCAATCGCAGCCCGCCGGTAAGATCAAATTTTTGGACGAAACCGATAAAGCGGGCGGGAAATTTTTGAACTCGGCTTTAATCGCGATCATCGAAAAATTCGCGGGCGAAGACAAAAGCTTTGCGCCGCCCGACGACGATTCGATTCTCGATAAGGTTAAAAATGTTCTCAAAGGAAAAAAAGCCGCTAAAAGCAAAAAATCGGAAACTACTAATCTGCTCGAAGTTGCGTTTGCCGATCTGCCCGCGGAAATTAAAGACGCATTCTGGAACGGCACGAAAAAGCGCCTGACCTTTCGGCAGGGAACTTATCGTTACGAATCGGATTGGAAAGGCGCTTTGCGGACGATGCGCGAGCGGATGGAAACTCCGCCGTCCGAAAAAGTTCGCGAAGCCTTGAACGAACTCGTCGCGCCGGTTTTGTGTCCGATTTGTAAAGGACGACGCTTACAGCCGGAAAGTCTGGCAGTCACGGTCGGAAACCTCGGAATCGCCGATTATACGGCGCTGCCGATCGAGCACGCGGTCGAAAGATTCAACGAGATCAATCTAAACGCGCGCGAAGAAAAAATCGCCGGGTTGGTTTTAAAGGAAATCCGCGAGCGTCTACAGTTTTTAAAGGCGGTCGGACTCGATTATTTAACGCTCGATCGCGCCTCGCAGACGCTTTCGGGCGGCGAAGGTCAGCGGATTCGTCTGGCGACGCAGATCGGCTCGCAATTGCGCGGCGTTTTGTATGTTTTGGACGAACCTTCGATCGGACTGCACCCGCGCGATAATCAAAAACTGCTCGAAACCCTGCACGAACTGCGCGATCTGGGCAACACGGTGCTGGTCGTCGAACACGACGAGGAAACGATCGAAAAAGCCGATTACGTCGTCGATTTGGGACCGCTCGCGGGAACGCACGGCGGCGAAATCGTCGCGGTCGGAACGCCCGAAGACATTAAAAACTCGCCCGACTCGATCACCGGAAAATACTTAAAAGGCGAATTGAAAATCGAAGTTCCCGAATGGCGGCGGCTTCCGAACGGCAGCCGAATCACGGTCAAAGGCGCGAAAGCTCATAATTTGAAAAACATCGACGTCGAGTTTCCGCTCGGGATTTTCACGGTCGTAACCGGCGTTTCGGGCAGCGGAAAATCAACGCTCGTCGAAGAAATCCTTTATCCGGCGCTTTATAAATACGTCTATAAATCGGCGATCGAGCCGCTCGCGCACGATTCGATCGAAGGCTTGGAACTCGTCGACAAGATCATCGAGATCGACCAATCGCCGATCGGTCGGACGCCGCGCTCGAATCCGGCGACTTACACGGGACTTTTCACGCCGATTCGCGAGCTTTACGGAATGCTGCCGGAATCGCGCGAGCGCGGTTACAAAGCCGGACGCTTTTCGTTTAACGTCAAAGGCGGACGCTGCGAAGCGTGTGAAGGCGCGGGGCTTAAAACGATCGAAATGAATTTTCTGCCCGACGTTTACGTGACCTGCGACGTTTGTCGCGGCGCGCGCTACAATCGCGAAACTCTCTCGGTAAAATACAAAGGTTTATCGATCGCCGACTTGCTCGACACGACGATCGAAGACGCTTTGCCGATCCTCGAAAACATTCCGACGATCAAGCAAAAACTCCAAACGCTGCTCGATGTCGGGCTTGGCTATATTAAAATCGGTCAATCTTCGACGACGCTTTCGGGCGGCGAGGCGCAGCGCATCAAACTCGCCAAAGAACTGTCGAAACGCGCGACCGGCAAAACCATCTATATTCTCGACGAACCGACCACGGGCTTACATTTCGCCGACGTTCACAAACTGCTCGACGTTCTCCAAAGATTAGTCGATACGGGCAACACGATCATCGTCATCGAACACAATCTCGACGTCATCAAAAGCGCCGATTACATCATCGATCTCGGACCCGAAGGCGGCGAACAAGGCGGTAAGATCGTCGCCACGGGAACGCCCGAAGAAGTCGCGAAGGTCAAAAAATCCTATACGGGACAAGCTTTGAAAGCCGCTTTGAAGTAGAGAAATCGAATCGCTGAATAAATATAATTACCACTGTTTTCTTAGCGCCTTTGGGGCTTTGCGGGAAATTACTCTCCCGCAAAGCCGCTAAGAAATTGAACTGAGCTTTTTAGTCTGCTTTCCGTTCTTCGATTGCTTTAATTTCATACGATAAATCCGCCGCGCCGTTTTAAGTTTTCTGAAAATGCGGGTTTTCTGAGTCTTTTGCCGTTGGGCACAGGCTTTGCGTTTGTACAAATTAATAACAATTTGAGCGGGACATTTTGTTTTGATTTCGAACGATTCGGAAAATGGGCAAAAAAAAGAAGCAGGTTAAAACCAGAGCAAAATCTCCCGCTCAATGGATTTTTTAAGGAGAAACTTATGGCAAATACATTTGGAAAATCGAAGGCAAACGAAGAAAGCGCGTGGCAGGGCAATAAGGAAATGAATCCGCAGGTTAATTCGTCCGTGACGGACGATCAAACGGACGAAAACGATACTCAACAGGCTTCGTGGCGACCGACCGATTCGGCGCTCGAAAGCCCGACTTCGGACGCGTTCGACGATGCGGAAGCGGCAAAGCGCAATGAAAATATTGAATCGGAAACGCCCGGACTGCATCCAGATATTGCCGATTAAAACTGAAAGTATTATATTTCTAAGCAAAAAAATGAACCGGCAATCGTCGGTTCATTTATTTTGAAGGAATATATGAAAAAACAACTTTTACCGCTCATCGGTTTGATCGTCATCTTCGCCGTCAACATTTGCGCGCAGTGGAACGATGCCGGAAAATTCAACGCGTGGACGTCTGCGACCTTTTCGCGAAAAAACAACGCCAGTAAAAAAACGCCGTATTTAAGGGAAATTCGCTCAGCCCGCAACCAGGGTTTCGACCGCGTAGTTTTTGAATTCACGGGCGACATTCCGCGTTATCAAATCGAATACATCACAGCGCCGATCACTGGCACATCTGACGAAGAAGTGAAGGTCAAGGGGAAATATTTCGTCAGCATTAACTTGCAGAATCTTCCTTATCCTGACGACGAAAAGCTTGGAGAAGTCAAAATGCTGACCGATTATAAAAATGCTTACTCGCTCGCCGAAATTACTCAAATCGAATGGTTCGAAGGCACGCGCTGGTACGTCGTCGGATTAAAAGCGAAAAAACTCTACCGCGTTCAGCAGCTGAAAAATCCGACGCGTCTCGTGATCGATTTCAAACAATAATCTTAATAATGGTTAATTATTAATGGTTAATTGTTAATTGTGGAAATACTTAAATTAACAATTAACAATTAACCATTAACCATTATATGCGGATTGCTTCGATCATTTCCTCGACGGCGCGGTAGAGTCCCGTAAAGACGGAACGCGAAATGATGTTGTGTCCGATGTTAAACTCTGTGATTTCGGGAATTGCGGCGAGCGCGGCGATGTTTCGGTAAGTTAAACCGTGTCCGGCGGCGACGATCATGCCTAAGGATTTGGCGTGTGCGGCGGCGCGTCGGATGCGTTCGATCTCGGCAGTGGCTTTTTCCGCGCCTTCGCCGTGCGCGGCGCGTGCGGAAAGCGTCAGTTCGGCGTATTCGGCGGTGCACAATTCGATCTGCTGCGCGCCCGCGCCAGCCGAAGCCTCGATCTGTTCGGTGTCGGGATCAATAAAATGACTCACGAAAATCCCTGCGTTTTTGAGTTCCGACGTCGCGTTTTTGATGACTTCAAAGTTGCCGATGACGTTCAAGCCGCCTTCGGTCGTGATCTCGTTCGGCGATTCGGGAACGAGCGAAACCGCGTCGGGCTTGGTTTTCAAAGCGATCGCGAGCATCTCGCCGGTCGCCGCCATTTCGACGTTCAGGTAAGTCGTGACGACTTCGCGCAGAAGCTCGATGTCGCGGTCTTGAATATGCCGGCGGTCGCCGCGCAGGTGAACGGTGATGCCGTGCGCGCCCGCCTGTTCGCACACGACGGCAGCCGAAATAATACTCGGTTCGATCGTCTTGCGGGCTTCGCGGATCGTCGCGACATGGTCAATATTAACGTTTAATTTTGCAGTCATTTTAGTAATGATATTTACACGCGACGATAATTATTTGTTCGTCGTTAACTTTATAAACAAGCCGATGTTCATCGTTAATTCGGCGCGACCAATAGCCTTTCAAATCAGCTTTAAGCGGTTCAGGTTTGCCAATTCGGCAAAAGGATTTTTCGCAGTTTCGATGATTAAACGATGCAGTCTTTCAAATAATTTCTTGTCGGTTTTTGCCCAATTGCTGTATTGCTCAAATGCTTCCTGATAAAAAGAAACAATTCTCATTGAAACTGCTCCTGAATCGGCACGACAATATTTTGTTTGGCTTCGACATCTTCGATAACCCGCAAAAGGTATTCACGATTGGCGGGCGAACGCAGAAGATATGCCGTTTCATCGCGTTCGGTCACGACAATCTCGATTTCTTTATTCTTGAATTGGGCTTTGATACTGTCCAAAAGATTTTCGTCAATTTCGTCGGCGTTTATTTGGTAAATCGTTTGCATACGTTTGATTATACGCTGATTTTTATGGCTTGTCATAAACGCCGTTTTTGGAGTTGCGGCGGATTTGGTTTAGTTCCGAAACCATCCGGCGCGTGTCGCGGACGACGCTTACTTTCGATCCTTCGACGTTGTTCCAGCGGACGGGAATTTCTTTGAGTTTTAGTTTGTGATACTGTGCGACGAACAGAAATTCGACGTCGAAGCCGAAGCGGTCGACCGTCATAACTTCTAACAGAGGACGGAATTTTTTCATATTAAATGCCTTGAAACCGCACTGCGTGTCGAAGAATTTCAAGCCCGACATCGTGCGGATAATCAGGTTCATCACCTTTCCGCCCTGTTCGCGCCGCCACGGCTGATGGGTTCCGATTAAGGTTCGGTCGAGCGCGCGCGAACCGAACGCGACGTCAACTTCGCCGTCCTGGATCGGTTTGACGAGCTTGTGAAGTTCTTCGATCGGCGTCGAAAGATCGGCGTCGGAAAAAACGGCGATGTCGGCGCTCGATGCGAGCAGACCGGTTTTAACCGCATAGCCCTTGCCGCGATTTTCCTCGTAACGAACGACTTTCGACTGGATTTCGGGAAATTCCGCACAGACTTTTTCGGCAGTTTCAGAAGTTTTATCGCGCGAGCCGTCGTCAACGACGATTACTTCGGCGGAGAGCTTTTCGCTTTCGATAAAGCCGAAAATCTGCCGAAGCGGTTCGCTTAAACGCTCTTCTTCTTCATAAGCGGGAATGACGATTGAGATTGCAGGTATCATCGAGCAAAAACTAGATGTTAATTTCTTGTGTGCCAAAAGTAAATCGGTGTCGTACATAAAATTTATTTTCGAATGGTTCGTAAAGGAGTTTTTACGAAGTTTCGATTATACAGTTCGGGATTTTGAGGAAAAAAGACAGACCTGCGGGCGGCTTGCGCCTTAGTCTTATTATGACAACTTAAGGATAACTTTCGTCAACTAATTTGTGATATAGTTTTACAGGATTGGAGATTTCCAGAATGAGCAAGAAATTCGCTTTTATCATCATATTCGTGATCGCCGTTTCCGCCGTAATGGGCGGACTTTTCGGCAAATTTTCGAAAACTGCGGCGGATACGACCGTCACGCCGGAAAAGATTTCGATCGATTACCGCGAGGCGCTCGGCGTGATCGAACAAAATTATGTCGGCACGGTCAATCGCGAACAGATTTCCGAAAAATCGATCCAGAGTATGCTCTGGACGCTCGACCCGCATTCGGCATTTTTCACGGCTGACGAATATCGCAAGCTGAACGAAGAACAGGCTTCGGAGTTTTACGGCATCGGCGTTTCGATTTTGCAGCATCGCGACGGCGTCTATGTTCAGTCAATTATCCCGAACACGCCCGCCGACAAAGCCGGTTTGCGCTATGGCGACAGATTCGTGACGGTTGACGACAAGGAAGCGAAGGAATGGACGAGCTCTGAAGTTTCGAAAAACGTGCGCGGTCCGAAAGGCACGAGCGTGAAAGTCAAGATGGAACGCGCCGGAGTCGCCAAACCGCTCGAATTTACGATCGTTCGCGGCGGCGTTCCGCTGCCCTCGATTCGCAATTACTTTATGCTCAACAGTGAAGTCGGCTACGTCGGGCTGGTCGGCGGATTTCAGGGCACGACTTCCGCCGAATTGGACGAAGCGATCGCCAAATTGCGCGAAAAAGGAATGAAAAGCCTGATTCTCGATCTGCGCAACAATCCGGGCGGACTGCTTCAGCAAGCCGTTAAAGTCGTCAGCCGGTTTGTGCCCGAAGATAAAACCGCCGTCTCCGTCAAGGGGCGAACGCGCGGCGGCAGGATGACGGATTTAACAACCGACGGCGGACAAATCGAAGACCTTCCGCTCGTTGTGATGATCAACGGCGGCTCGGCGTCGGCGTCGGAAATCGTCGCGGGCGCGGTACAGGATTACGATCGCGGCGTCGTCGTCGGCACGGACAGCTTCGGAAAAGGCTTGGTACAGAGAGTTTTCGATCTGCCCTACGGCACCGGAATGACTTTGACGACGGCGCGTTATTACACGCCTTTCGGTCGCTCGCTCCAGCGCGATTATTCGAGCGGCTCGATTTACGAATATTACACGCACAGCAACGCCGAAGAGGACGAAAACATCGACGCCAAACCGAAACCGGTCGGAAGTCCCGTGACGACCGCCGGCGGCAGAACGCTCTACGGCGGGCGCGGCATCGAACCGGATGTTAAAGCTCCGGCGCAGAAATTCACGCCGCTGCTGGCAAGAATCAACGAAGCATCGTTTTTCTTCGTCCGCCAGCTCGTTGCCGGACAAATCAAGGGCTTCGAGAATTTCAAGCGCGATAAACAGAGTTTTGTGCCGACGATCGAACCGGGCGATTTGGCGGTTAACGACCGTTTGTTCGAAGCGTTTCGCAATTTCACGATCGCCGAAAAGACGAACGGTTTGACGGCTGAAAATATCAACAGCCAGATTGATTACGCCAAAACACGAATTCGCGAAGAACTCGCGACCGCCAATTATTCGAACGAAGCCGGCGCGCAGGTTCTGCTCGAAACCGACCCGCAGCTTTTAAAGGGACTCGAATCAATCAACGAAGCGCGAAGACTGGTCGGGAAAAACTAAAAGTTTCAGGTTTCAGGTTTCAAGTTAGCTGCTTTTAACCTGAAACCTGAAACCTGAAACACTATTCTACAACCCGCAAGATAAAACACTTTAAATAATAAGTTTCGGGCATTCCGACGAGCACCGGATGGTCGGCTGCCTGCATTCGTTTTTCGATCAGGTGAACACGTCGGCGAGCGTCGCGCGCGGATTCGGCGATTGTTTCGAGAAAAATTTCTTCCGAAAAATGAAACGAGCACGAACAAGTAACGAGAATTCCGCCTTTATTCAACAATTTTAATGCGCGCAGATTGATTTCCTTGTAACCGCGAACGGCTGATCTCAAAGCCGCGCGCGATTTGACGAACGCGGGCGGGTCGAGCACGATCGTGTCGAACTTTTCGCCCGATTTTTCCAAGTCGCGAAGCGCGTCGAAAACGTTCGCGGTTTGAAATTCGATGTTTTTTATATCGTTCAGTTCGGCGTTGCGGCGCGCGAGATTGATCGCGTCTTCGGAAATATCGATCGCTGTCACCTCGTCGCAAACCTTTGCTAAATTCAACGCAAAACCGCCGTTAAACGTAAAGCAGTCCAAACCTTTTCCGAAAGCATATGTGCGGACGGCGAAATGATTCTCGCGCTGGTCGAGAAACGAGCCGGTTTTTTGTCCTTCGAGCGGCGCGATCAAGAATTTCACGCCGTCCTGTTCGATAATCGTTTCCTCGGGAACCTCGCCCGATAAAACGCCCGACTGCATTTCAAGATTTTCCCGAAGCCGCACTTTAACGTCGTTGCGCTCGATGATCGCGGCGGGCGAAAATTCTTCCGTGAGAATTTCGACGAACGTTTCCTTAAGCTTTTCCGTGCCTTGCGCGAGCGTTTGAATAACGAAAATTCCGTTGTAATCGTCAACGATCAAAGAGGGAATCAAATCGCCTTCGGTATAGATCAGACGCCTTGCGTCGGTTTTGGGTTTTTGGTCTTCGGTTTTCGGCGGTTGTCTTTTTTCGGCGGCTTCGATGATTTTTCGACGCCAGAATTCTTTATCAATTTCTTCGCCTTTGGTCGTAAAAATCCGCAAAGTTATTTCCGACGAATCGCTGTAAAACGCTTTGCCGACGAAATTTCGGGCTTCGTCGTAAACCGCGACGACGTCGCCGCCCGTCGCCTCGACTTTCTGAACGTCGCTTTTATAAATCCAGAGATGCCCGCCGCGGACGCGTTTCGCGCCTTTTTTGGAAACGAATGCTTTTGTCATAAAGATTAGAATTTAACCGATGAGGAAATATTTAGCTAATCCGCACAGCCCGCCCGCGATGACGACGGGCAGCACATCAGCCTTCAAAAAATAAAGCGCGACGAACGACATCGCGGCTAAAAGAAAAGCGAAATAATTTATTTGCAGATTCGCGAAAATAACCGCCGCGCCGAACATCAGCGCCAAGTTCAGAATTACGCCGACGACCGCCGCCGTGACGCCCGAAAGCGCCGACGTCAGGTTTTGATTATGCCGCAGCCGCTCGATATACGGCGCGCCGATGAAGATAAAAAGAAACGACGGCAGAAACGTCACGTAAGTCGTTAAAATACCGCAAAGCACTGCGAAACCGGTTTGATTCATCGCGCCCGCGTTGTTCCAACCGGTCATAAAACCGATAAACTGCAAAACCATGATCAGCGGTCCGGGCGTCGTTTCCGCGAGCGCCAGCCCGTCGACCGCCTGCGTCGCCGTAATCCAGCCCGAAGCGACGACCGCCTGATTGACGTAAGCCAAAACGGCATACGCGCCGCCGAACGTAACGAACGCGGCTTGCGTGAAGAAAAGATAGGTTTTCGAAGCAATATTATCGAAGCCGAAAGATAAACCGACCGCCAGAAAAGGAATAATCCACAAAAGCGCGAAGACGGAAATTATCTTCAAAAAGCGGTTTTTGGTTTTCGGTTTTTGATCTTCGGCTGGCGATTCGTCTTTGATCGAGGCTTTGGTTTTTAATAAAAATACTCCTAAAATTGCCGCGCCGAGAACGATCAGCGGAAAGGGAATTTGCAGAAAATAGATCGAAACGAAAGCGAGCGCGGCGATGATTATGTGCCGGTAACCTTTAAATGCCTTTTTCGCAATTTTCAGAACCGCTTCGACGACGATCGCGACGACAACTGCCTTAAAACCGTCCAGAACCGCCGAAACCTGCGGAACGTTTCCATAAGCTGCGTAAATGTAAGAAAGTAAAAGCAGCAGGAAAATCGAAGGCAGAACGAAAAACGCGCCCGCGACGATGCCGCCGCGAATGCCGTGCAGCCGCCAGCCGATATAGGTTGCAAGCTGCTGCGCCTCGGGTCCGGGCAGAAGCATACAGAAATTCAAAGCATGCAGAAAATCGTCCTGCTCGATCCACTGGCGGTTTTCGACCAGCTCTTTCTGCATTATCGCGATCTGACCGGCAGGTCCGCCGAACGAGATAAAACCGAGTTTTAACCAGAACCGGAAGGCTTCGGAAAATGTTATATTCTGCTTCATCTTTTTGATAATATTATGAAAACGGACAGTTGTAACCGAAAATTTGAAATTATAATATTTCGTTGTTAATAAGATTTAACTTTTGCCCGGAGGTTTTAGAAATTTTCCGTCTACTAATGTAGAATACAATTTTTGCTTTTAGATTATGTATAAACAAATCGGAATCTTAACAGGCGGCGGCGACGCACCCGGACTCAACGCGGTGATTCGCGCAGTCGTCAAAACCGCCGTCGGTGAATTCGGTATGAAATGCATCGGTATCGAGGACAGCTTCGACGGAATTCTAGGCGAAACTCATACTGTTAAACTCAATCGAAAAGCGGTCAGCGGAATTTTGCCGCGCGGCGGAACGATTCTCGGCACACGCAACCGCGGAAGTTTTTGTAAAATTGTCGACGGAGTGG
This sequence comes from Acidobacteriota bacterium, assembly GCA_031411895.1. Lineage (GTDB taxonomy): Bacteria > Acidobacteriota > Blastocatellia > Pyrinomonadales > Pyrinomonadaceae > JAFDVJ01. Next base: position 15,495 of record JANOBZ010000050.1, read on the forward strand.
CGACTTTTCCCGCAATGCCGATCGAAGAAGCAATAAATAATCTCGAAAAACTCGAAATCGAAGCGATGATCGTGATCGGCGGCGAAGGCACTCTGGCGATTGCCGACCAGTTTCGTAAAAAAGGATTTCCGGTGATCGGCGTTCCGAAAACGATTGACAACGATCTATCGGCGACCGAACTGACGTTCGGTTTTATGACGGCGATCGACATTGCGACCGAAGCGCTCGACCGCCTGCACACGACCGCCGCTTCGCACGACCGGGTGATGATTCTCGAAGTGATGGGCAGAAATACGGGCTGGATCGCGCTTCATTCCGGGCTTGCCGGTTCGGCAGACGTGATCTTGATTCCCGAAATTCCGTTTTCGGTCAATTCAATGCTCGATAAAATCCGCCAGCGTGAAAAACAAGGTTCGCGGTTTACGAACATCGTCGTCGCCGAAGGCGCGGTCGAAGTCGGCACACAGGCGATTTATATGGACAAGGAAGCTTTACGGCTCGGCGGAGTCGGCAGCCATCTGCGCCGCCGGATCGAAGCCGAAACCGGCAAAGAATCGCGCTGCGTCGTGCTCGGGCATCTCCAGCGCGGCGGCTCACCGAACGCATTCGACCGGATGCTCGGCACAAATTTCGGTGCCTGTGCCGTGCGCGCTCTGGCAAACGGGCAGACGGGTAAAATGGTTGCCTTAAAAGCCGGCGAAGTTATCACCGTGCCGCTCAATGAAGCCATCGAAAATATTAAAATCGTCCCCGTTGACGGTCAAATGGTCCGCACGGCTCGCGACATCGGAATTTCATTTGCCGCACCGAACGAAGCAAAATTATAATTAAGTGGTCAGTGGTCGGTGGTCAGCGGTCAGAGAAAGTCTGATTTTTAGCTGACTACTGACCACCGACCACTGACCACTAAAAAATATGGAAGCAGTTAAGAAAAAATTACAGGACGAACTCGACGCGCTCGAAGAAGAGCTGCATTTTAAATTACCGAAAGAAATTCAAAAAGCACGCGAATTCGGCGATCTGCGCGAAAACGCCGAATATAAAGCGGCGATGGAACGTCAGTCGATCGTACAGGCGCGAATCGCTCAGGTTCGCCAGCGGCTGAGCGAAGTTCAGTCAATCGACTTGACGAAAATCCCGACCGACAGCGCGGCGTACGGCTCGAAAGTCGTACTCTACGATCTGGACAGCGAGGAAAAGGTCACCTACAAACTTGTCACGAGCGAGGAAAGCGACCCCGAAAACGGTTTGATTTCAACCGTTTCGCCGATCGGACAGGCACTCATGGGCAAAGCAGAAGGCGACGAAATTACCGTCAAAACGCCGAAGGCAACTCGTAAGTTCGAAATTTACAGGTTAACGACGATTCACGATTTACAAGAAAGTTAACAGAAAGTTGCAGGTAGTTGCGGATAGTTGACAGAAAGTTCAAAAACAAAAACTATCCGCAGCTTTCTGCAACTTTCTGTTAACTTTCTGCAAACTTTAAAAAAATGTTAGGAGAAAGTATCGGACGCGGCGCGATGCGCATCATCAATGCGATGGTGCGCGGTTTGGCGTCTGCGGGCGTCCATCCGAACATTTTAACGACCGTCGGCGTTATGATAAACGTCGGCTGCGGCGTGCTTTTCGGAATGGGTTATTTCTTCTGGGCGGGAATCGTGCTGATCGTTGCAAATCTTTTCGATATGCTCGACGGCAACGTCGCGCGCCTGACGGGAAATGTCACGAACTTTGGCGGATTTCTCGATTCGTCGCTCGACCGCGTTTCGGATATGGTGTGTTTTCTGGGGATTATGATCTTTTACGCATCAAACACGCCGGAGCATTCGATTTTAAACGTTTTTCTCGCCGGTACGGGAATGCTCGGATCGGTGATGGTGAGCTATACGGCGGCGCGTTCCGAAGGCATGGGCGTTAAATCGAATGTCGGCTTTCTGCAGCGTCCCGAAAGAATCGTTTTATTTATCATCGGCGCGCTTTCGACGTGGGATTGGAACTCCGATTTCTTTTTATTCAACCGGATGCCGCAGGTTTTGTGGGTGCTGGCGATCGGTTCGATCTGGACATTTGTCGTGCGAATGGTTCATATCTGGAAGGAATTTCGAAAAATGGAAGGGCGCGATTAACAAGAGTTTTATTTATGGATTGGTTAGTCGAAATTTGGGATTGGGTTGTTCGGTTTTGGCAAGCCCTGACGTGGGGGCAAATAATTTGGACGGCGGTTTTTACGGTCATCACGATTATTGTCAGCTACATCGGAATCGTTATCGGAATGGTCAAAATTCCGGCGGATTATTTTAGCTCGGGTTATGCCAGAGAGATTAAATCCGACAAACATTTCTCGGTTCGCTGGACGGCTTTAATTATTAAAAATATTATCGGTTTTCTGCTGATAATTGCCGGCGTGATTATGCTTTTCACGCCCGGTCCGGGTTTGCCGACCATTCTCCTGGGCTTGATAATGATGGATATTCCCGGCAAACGCCCGCTCGAAGCGCGGATAATCAAGCGTCCGGCGATTTTATCGGCAATCAACGACCTGCGCGCGCGCTACAAAAAACCTCCGCTTTTGATGGATTAACTAATGAGACTTTTCGATATTTTCAAACGTAAAAAAAAAAATATGTCCGAAAACGGGCGTCGCGAGTTTTTGTTGAAACACGGCAGAATCACCGAAGGCACGATCATTGATTCGGACACAGCCGAGAACGGCGACGAAATAGCATATTATTTTTACACGATCAACGGCGTTGATTTCGAATCGTCCGACATTTTGACCGAAGTGCAGCGTCAGAATCCGATAAAATATGCTCCCGGCGCAAAGGTCAGCATCCGTTTCGACCCGAAAAATCACGGGAATTCCGTTTTGGATTAGCTTATGTTCAAAAAAATCCTGATCGCCAATCGCGGCGAAATCGCCTGCCGCGTGATTCGCGCCTGCCGCGAGATGAAAATCAAAACGGTCGCGGTTTATTCCGAAGCCGACCGCGACGCGCTGCACGTTCGTATGGCTGACGAGGCTTATTTGATCGGCGCGCCGCCGTCGGCGGAAAGCTATCTGCGCTGGGAAAAAATCATCGAAGTCGCGAAAAAGTCCGGTGCCGAAGCGATTCATCCGGGTTACGGTTTTTTGTCGGAGAATGCCGAATTCGTGCGCCAGGTGGCTCGGGAAGGAATCACTTTTATCGGACCTTCGCCGGAAGCGATGGAAGCGATGGGCGGCAAAATCTCGTCCCGCATTATCGCGATCGAAGCCGGCGTTCCGGTCGTGCCGGGAACGACCGAGCCGTTAAAGTCTTTTGAAGACGCGCAAGCGGTCGCCGGAAAATTCGGATATCCCGTGATGCTCAAAGCCTCGGCGGGCGGCGGCGGTAAAGGAATGCGTTTGGTCGAATCGGAAAACGATTTGAAAAATGCGCTCGACGCCGCGCAGTCGGAAGCGATGGCGAGTTTTGGCGACGACGCGGTTTATATCGAAAAAGCCGTCGTTCGACCGCGTCATATCGAAATTCAGGTTTTCAGTGATAAACACGGCAATCACGTTCATCTCGGAGAACGCGAATGTTCGATTCAGCGGCGGCATCAAAAAGTCATCGAAGAATGTCCGTCGCCGATTAATGACGAAAATTTGCGCCGAAAAATGGGCGAATGTGCAGTATTAGTTGCCAAAGCTGTTGATTATGTCGGTGCGGGAACAGTCGAATTTCTGGTTTCCGATTTGGACAAATCATTTTATTTTCTGGAAATGAACACGCGCCTTCAGGTCGAACATCCGGTAACCGAACTTGTCACGGGAATTGATCTCGTGCGTGAACAAATTAATGTTGCATTTGGAGAAAGACTTTCGTTCACCCAGGACGATATAAAAATGAACGGACACGCGATTGAATGCCGCGTTTATGCGGAAGACCCGGAAAACAACTTTCTTCCGAGTCCGGGCAAAATTACTCGTTTGCGTCTGCCGCAGGGAAGCGGTGTGCGCGATGACGGCGGAATTTATGAA
>JANOBZ010000051.1:0-101960 GCA_031411895.1 Acidobacteriota bacterium
CAGATATTGGAACGGATTCCGGCGAATCGATGGGGCGAAGCGGAAGATTTGGCGGGCGCGGCGGTGTTTCTCTCATCATCAGCAAGTGATTATCTGCAAGGACATCTGCTCGTTGTTGACGGCGGCTGGATGGCTCGTTGAATCAATCTTCGTCGGGCGTAACGAGATACAAATCGCGTCCGGCGCGTTCGACGATTAACGTATCCGAATCGTTTTCGTAATCGGAAATTTGAAAAGTTTGATAATCCATAAACGCGAGATTCACGCGGCGGCAGTTTTCCGTGTCAACTCGTGAAGCGAGCGTGATTTTGAAGCGGGTTTGAATTTCACCGTTTTCATCGTAACGTCCGGCGAAGGCGACGTGCGCGAGATGCGCGGCGACGCATAAATTTTGCTGCAATTCGCCTGATTGGGCGACGAGTTCTTTGACTTTTTCGAGCGGCGCGTAACCGCCGAATTTTTCGATCGCTGCGCCGTGCGTTTCGGAAATGCAGCGTAAGAAAGGCGCGTAAATTATCAGCTCGCCGCCTTCTTCGATGATCGCGCCGAGCCGGTAACTGGCTTTTCCGCCGGTCCACAATTCGTCGTAATGCTCATCGAGCAGGGCAACGACGCGCCGGTATTTTCTGCCCGTGTATTTGATGTGCACAAGGCGGGAAACTTCCGCCGCGCGGCGCAGGGCGAGCCGAAAATCTCCGGCGAAAAGCGCGTGTGTTCGGAGACGATTTTCGTCGGTTCGCGAGGCGACCGAAGTGATCGAAATCACTTTCGCCGGCACGAAATCGGCGGCGGCTTCGATCAGATGGCGCGTCGGCGTTTCGATCCGCCCGATGATGTTTTCGATCGTCGCGAGCGCGGCAAGCCAGTGCGTTGCGTGGGTCAGTTCGGCTCCGGCGACGCCTGGAAAAAAGTATTTCGCGCCGCCCGCAAAACCGGCGACTTCGTGCGGTACGGTCGCGCCGAAAATCAAAATCGTGTCGTAATTTCCGGCGGCGAGAAGTTTATTGATCGAAAGTTTTATCGGCTCTTTGAACAGATTTTTTGTAACTTCGCGGACTTTCTCTGACGAAAGCTCGCCGATCACGGTCAGCTTTTCGGGATCGTTCCAATCGTGGTCGAAAATGTTTTCGAGATTCGGGATTTTCGATAAGTTTTGCGCTCCGATTTTTGAAAGTTTATCCGCCGCAGACATCGGCGAATGCGTGCCCTGAGCGACGAGCGCGTCGAGCTTTGAAATGCCTTTTTCAGCCAGAATCGCGGCGGCGATCGGGAATAGCGCGGGCGTATTATCATCGCGCGTTTTGTCGGAAATTATCGCCAGAACGCGTTCGCCGGAAGCAATATTTGAAAGCGCTTTGCCGAGAATTGAATGAAAGTCTGTTTCGGTCAGATCGGCATCCGCCGCGCCGGTCCCGGTTACGAATTTTTCAGAATTTGTCATCGCTATTCATTTAATTTGAGCGGCGGCAGAATGTCAACGACAAAATAAATTTAACGCGGGCGCGAAAGCGTGCCGGTTAAAAATTGAGGAATTATTTGTTATGTACCAGAAAACTTATTACGCAACGCATCCTGATTCGATCTACGGCGCGTCGAACGACGAACTGCGCGAGCTTTATCAAGTCGGCGAGCTTTTTGCCGCCGGTGAAATTCGTCTCAATTACACGCATTTCGAACGCATCGTCGTCGGCGGCGCGACGGCGGCGGGCGAAAAAATATCATTGCCCGTCCAGACCGAACCCGAATCGGCGAAGGACAAACCTTTCTTAGAACGCCGCGAAATGGGCGCGGTCAACGTCGGCGGCGGCAAAGGCACGATCACGGTTGACGGCGAATCTTTCGAACTCGGCAATAAAGATTGTCTCTACATTCCGATGGGCAGCGCGGAAGTTTCGTTCGAATCTGACGAAGCCGCGAATCCGGCGAAGTTTTATCTCGTTTCGACGCCCGCGCATAAGCGTTTCGAAACGAAATTGATTACCGCCGCCGAGGCGAACAAACTAAACTTAGGCGCGGCGGAAACTTCAAACGTGCGCACGGTTTATCAATTTATCATTCCCGGCATCTGCGAATCGTCGCAGCTTGTTTTGGGCTTGACTTCGCTCGAATCGGGCAGTGTCTGGAATACCTGTCCGCCGCATATTCACGAACGCCGCTCGGAAGTTTATTTTTATTTCGATCTCGCGGAAAAAGCGCGGATTTTTCATTTTATGGGGCAGCCCGAAGATTTACGCCACATCGTGATGGAAAACGAACAGGTCGTGCTCTCGCCGCCGTGGTCGATTCATATGGGTTCGGGAACGAGCAATTACAGCTTCGTCTGGGCGATGGGCGGCGAAAACTTGGATTACACGGATATGAACGTTTTGGACATTTGCCAGTTGAGATAAAACCGGGAAATTAGCCGCAGATTTCGCGGAAAGCGCGGATTAAAACTTTGCGCCTTTGCGTCTTTGCGGGAGAAAGTGATTATTTCCCGCAAAGACGCAAAGTAAACCAAATTAATTCTGATCCGCGAAATCCGCGTCAATCTGCGGCGGAGAAATTTTATGAAAACATCCTTTTTGCTGGTTTTTACGTTAATTTTCAACTGCTTCGCGTTTTCCGTCGCGGCACAGGACGACGCGAGCGTTTTCCCGAAGAAAAACATCTATTTTGCGGGCTTTAACGATTTGAATAAAAACGGCAAAAAGGACGTTTACGAAGACCCGCAAGCGCCGATCGAGCAACGCGTCGAAAATTTGCTCGGGCTGATGAATCTCGAAGAAAAGACCAACCAGACGGCGACGCTTTACGGCTATAACCGAGTTTTAAAAGACGCGCTGCCGACCATTGAGTGGAAAAACGCGATCTGGAAAGACGGCATCGCCAACATCGACGAGCAGAACAACGGCTGGGACGATAAAAATCCGAATAATCCGTATGCGCTCGACATTAAAAAACACGTCTGGGCGATGAACCAAGTGCAAAGGTTTTTTGTCGAAGAAACGCGGCTCGGAATTCCCGTGGATTTCACGAACGAAGGCATTCGCGGCGTCGCTTTTACAACCGCGACTAGCTTTCCGTCGCAGCTCGCGCTCGCCAATACGTGGAACAAAAATCTCGTTCGCGAAGTCGGACGCATCACCGGCACGGAAGCGCGCGCTTTGGGCTACACGAATATTTACGCGCCGATCATGGATATGGGACGCGACCAGCGATGGGGGCGCTACGAGGACACATACGGCGAAGAACCGTTTCTTGCCGGAATTCTCGGCACGGAAATGGTCAAAGGCTTGCAGGAAAATTACCAGGTTGCGGCGACCGCCAAGCATTTCGCGGTTCACGGCGTCAACAAGGGCGCGCGCGAAGGCGATGCGCGCGTTGACCCGCAAATTTCGCCGCGCGAAGCCGAATATATTTTCAATCGCCCGTTCGGTAAAGTCATCAAGGACGGCGGACTTCTCGGCGTCATGGCGTCCTACAACGATTACGACGGCGTACCCGTTATCAGCAGTAAATACTGGCTGATCGACCGCCTGCGTACGGAATACGGCTTTCGCGGCTACGTCGTTTCGGACAGCGGCGCGGTCGAAGATCTGGACACGAAACACAAAACCGCCGTGGATGCGAAAGATTCCGTGCGCCAGTCGATCGAGGGCGGCTTGAACGTCAAGACGCATTTTCGCGTGCCCGAAACGTTTATTCTGCCGCTGCGCGAACTCGTCAAAGAAGGCAAAGTTTCGATGAAAACTTTGGACGACCGCGTGCGCGACGTTCTGCGCGTCAAGTTTCTGCTCGGTTTATTCGACAAGCCTTATATCGAAAACCCGGACGCGACGGAGAAAATCGTTAATTCCGCCGCGCATCAAAAAGTCGCGCTCCAAGCCGCGCGAGAATCGATCGTTCTCTTAAAAAACGCGAACAATATTCTGCCGCTGAGTAAAAATATCAAATCGATCGCTGTGATCGGTCCGAATGCCGACAATCGTTCGAATCTGACGTATCGCTACGGCGTTTCGCGTCCCGACAAAGGAATTACAGCTTTGCAGGGAATTAAAAATAAACTCGGCGACAAAGTCGAGATAAATTACGCGAAAGGCTCGAACGTGACGAGCGCAAACTGGGCGAACGAGGAGATTTTGCCGACGCCGTTGACCGACGCAGAAAAACAGGAAATCGAAAAAGCGGTCGAAGCCGCGCGAAAATCCGACGTCGCGGTAGTTTTCTTAGGCGATCAAACCGATGCTTTTCAACGTCCCGAACCTCTCACGGTCGGCGAAAGCGCGTCGCGGACGAGCCTTGATCTGCCCGGTCGGCAACTCGATTTGGTCAAAGCCGTTTACGCGGTCGGCAAACCGACGATCGTCGTGTTGATTAACGGTCGCCCGATGAGCATCAACTGGGTTGATAAAAACGTTTCCGGCATTATCGAAACGTGGTTTCCGGGCGGTCACGGCGGCACGGCGATCGCCGACGTTCTTTTCGGCGATTACAATCCGGGCGGCAAACTGACGAGCACTTTCCCGAAATCCGCCGGACAGATTCCGTTTAATTTTCCGTCGAAGCCCGGCGCGCAGTGGGAAAAGGAAAAATCGCGCGTTTCGGGCGCGCTCTATTATTTCGGACACGGTTTGAGCTATACGACTTTTGCGTATTCAAACTTAAAAATCACGCCCGAAAAACAAGCCGCCAGCGGAAATGTGACGGTCAGTTTCGACCTGAAAAACACCGGCGCGCGCGAAGGCACGGAAATCGTCCAAGTTTACATTAACGACGTCGTTTCGTCGGTTATCACCTACGAAAAAAATCTGCGCGGTTTCGAACGGGTTTTGCTCAAACCGAACGAAACGAAACGCGTAACTTTTACATTAAAACCCGAAGATTTGGAAATGCTCGACATCGATATGAAATGGATCGTCGAGCCGGGAATGTTCAAGGTGATGGTCGGTTCGTCGAGCGAAGACATACGGCTCGGCGGCGCGTTTGAAATCGCTGCAAAGTAAAAATTCAAATTATGAAAATCAAACTTTTTACGGCTTTTTTTCTTTTAATCGTTCAATTGTCAGCGGCGTTTTCGGTGAGCGTTCTCGCGCAGACTAACGGAAATGCGGATTTTACCGACAGCGACGCGTTTTTTCAGTCCGCCGTGCGTCGTCCGCCCGCGAAACGAAACGACGCGGCGCGGATCGAAGCGCTGCTCAAAAAAATGACTTTGGAAGAAAAAGTCGGGCAGATGACGCAGCTCACGATCGATATGGTCACGAGCGGCGACGATCAGGAAGTGCGGATCGATGCGGCAAAACTGGAAAAAGCGATCAATAAATACGGCGTCGGCTCGATCTTAAACGTCAATAATCAGGCGTTGCCGATTGAAAGATGGCACGAAATCATCACCGGAATCCAGACGGCGGCGCTCAAAAATCGTCTGAAAATTCCGGTGATTTACGGCGTAGATTCGATTCACGGCGCAAATTACGTGCAGGGCGCGACGCTTTTTCCCCAGGAAATCGGAATGGCGGCGACGTGGAATCCGGCGTTAATGAAAAAAGCGGCGGAAATCACGGCGATGGAAACGCGCGCCGCCGGAATCCCCTGGAGCTTTTCGCCCGTTTTGGACGTCGGGCGCAATCCGCAATGGGCGCGGCTCTGGGAAACCTTCGGCGAAGACCCTTATCTCGCGACCGTGATGGGCACGGCATTCGTGCGCGGGCTCGAAGGCACGGACGTTTCGAGCGGCAAGTCGGTCGCCGCAAGTCTTAAGCATTACGTCGGTTACAGCTTTCCCTTAAACGGGCGCGACCGGACGCCGGCGTGGATTCCCGAACATTACCTGCGCGAATTTTTTCTGCCGCCGTTTGCCGCCGCCGTCAAGGCTGGCGCGCGCACGGTGATGGTCAATTCGGCGGAAATAAACGGCGTGCCCGGACATATCAACAAGCGGCTTTTGACCGAAATTTTGAAAAATGAACTGCAATTCGACGGTTTTATCGTCACCGATTGGGAAGATATTAAAAAGCTCGTCACGCAGTGGCGCGTTGCAAAGGACGAAAAAGAAGCGACCGCGCTCGCAATCAACGCCGGAATCGATATGGCGATGGTTCCGTTGAGCTACGGTTTTTCCGATAATCTCATCACGCTCGTCAAAGAGCGAAAAGTTTCGATGACGAGAATCGACGACGCGGTTCGAAGAGTTCTGCGCGTCAAATTCGAGCTCGGGCTTTTTGAAAACGCGATGCCTAACAAATCTTTGATGGCGAATTTCGGCAAAGCCGAATATCCGCTCGTGGCGCTCGAAGCCGCGCGCGAATCGCTGGTTTTGTTAAAGAACGAAAACAACACTCTGCCGCTCGCGAAGAACAAAAAGGTGCTCGTCACCGGACCGACCGCCGATTCGATGATCTCGCTAAACAACGGCTGGACATACGTTTGGCAGGGTTCGGAGCCGTCGCTATACCCGAAAGACAAACCGACGATCCGGCGCGCGATCGAAGAAAAACTCGGCGGCAAAAACTTCGAGTTCGTGCAGGGGACGCGGATCGTCCGCAAGCCGAATTCGCCTTCGAATTCGAACCCGACCGACATCGACGAAGAAGTCAACGTCAAAAAAGCCGTCGAGGAAGCCGAAGAATCGGACGTTGTCGTTTTATGTCTCGGCGAAGGTTCTTACACGGAGCATCCGGGCGACATCGCCGATTTAACTTTATCCGAAATGCAGCTTAAATTCGCCGAAGCGATGATCGCGACCGGCAAACCCGTCGTGCTCGTTTTAGCCGAAGGTCGCCCGCGTATTATCAGCAGAATTGCGGACAAAGTTTCGGCGATTTTGCTCGCACCGAATCCGGGCAACGAAGGCGGTCGCGCCGTCGCCGACGTCGTTTTCGGCGATTACAACCCGAACGGAAAATTGCCGTTCACCTATCCGCGTTTCCCCGGTTATTTAGCGACCTACGACCGCCGCGCGTTTGAAACCGACGGCAAGGATTACCGTAAATCGCCGTTTTTCCCGCAGTTCGAGTTCGGTGTCGGCTTGAGCTACACGAATTACGCTTATTCGAATTTGCGCGTTTCGTCCGCAGCGATTCCGAAAACGGGCGAGATCACGGTCAGCGTCGACGTTAAAAACGTCGGGAACCGCGACGGCAAGGAAACCGTCATTCTTTACCTGCGCGACGAAGTTGCTTCGATCACGCCGCAGGGCAAACGAGTTCGGCGCTTTGCGAAAATCGCGCTTGCGCCCGCACAGACGAAAACAGTTACTTTCAAATTAAACCGCGACGATTTTTCGTTTATCAATCTGGACAATAAACCGCTCGTCGAAGCGGGCGATTTTACGGTCATGATCGGCGATTTGCGCGGCAGTTTTAAGGTTCAGTAATCACGATTATGAAAAAGAAATCTCTGGCTATATTGTTTATTCTCCTAGTTTTAGCGGGCAATCTGACGGCGCAGAAACCGGACGTTTTCGAGAAAAAACTCATCAAAGCGCGAATGCTCAAAGTCGCCGATTGGCAATTAAAGAATCCGAAGCATCCGCTTTACGACTGGACGAACGGCGCGTTTTACGCCGGCGTTTTCGCGGCGTACGAAACGACGCGCTCGCCCGAAATTATGCGCGCGTTGACCGAGATGGGCGAAAAAAACGCGTGGCAGATCGGCAAGCGTTTCGACCATGCCGACGACATCGTTATTTCGCAGACTTATATCGACCTATACCGGCTCAACAAAGACCGCAAACTGATTCAGCCGACAATCGACGCGATTCGCCGGATTCAGACCGAACCGAGCCGCGAAGTCGAAAAACACGGCATTATCTGGTGGTGGTGCGACGCGATTTTTATGGCGCCGCCGACCTTAGCGAAACTCGGTAAAACCTTGAACGATAAAAGCTATTATGAACTAAACGATAAGTATTTTATGGAAACTTACGACCGGCTTTACGATCGCGAAGAAAAGCTTTTCGCGCGCGACGCGTCGTATCTGATCAACGCAAAGGGCGAGGGCAAACGCGAGGCAAACGGCAAGAAAATCTTTTGGAGTCGCGGCAACGGCTGGGTGATGGGCGGGCTTGTCAGGCTTCTTGACGAATTGCCGCAGGATTATCCGAAACGCGCGTTTTACGTGAATCTTTACCGCGAAATGGCGGAAAAGATCGTCAGTCTTCAGCAGCCGGACGGTTTGTGGCGCGCGAGTCTGCTCGATCCGGTTTCGTATCCGGGCGGCGAAGCGAGCGGCACCGGATTTTACGCATACGCGCTGGCGTGGGGAATTAATAAAAAAATTCTCGATAAAAAGAGATATCTTCCGGCGGTCAAAAAAGCGTGGGCGGGATTAAATGCGCTCGTTCACGAAAACGGAAAAGTCGGCTGGACGCAGCCGATCGGTGCCGATCCGCGCAAGAATTTCGACGCCGAAAGCTGGGAAGTTTACGGCGCCGGCGCGTATCTTTTAGCCGGTTCGCAAATTATCAAATTGAAATAACCTGCGAATTGGCTTTGCTCGAAAACAAAGATTAGCCACGAATTAACACGAAAAAACACGAATATTTGAAATTAATTCGAGAAAATTCGTGTTAATTCGTGGCTAACTCTTAAAGATCGTTTCCAGTGCGACGAAGCGGCGGACGAATTTTCAAAAATTCGTCCGCCGCTTTTTGCATCGGGGGTTTTACTCGACAATTAAATTCAAATCGCTCAAATCCTCGTTGACGATCACGATCTGCGGCACGAATTGATAGAGTTTTGAGCGGACGTCGAAAACGTAAGCTTCTCCGGCGTCAACATTTTCGAAACGATAGTAGCCGAAAGATGATGTGCGGGTCGTGCGCGTAATGCCCGAAGCGTTCGTTAAAACCACCGTCGCGTTCATCAATCCTCTACCGTCGGGCGTTAAAACTCTGCCGGAAACGGCAACCGCCGCTGCGGTCGGCGCGGCGTTGATCGTGATCGCATAATTTGTGATTAACGAATTGACGCCGTCCGTCGCCGTGACCTGAAAATTGTAACTGCCGCCGAGCGTCGGCGTTCCTGAAAGGCTAAAGACTGCCGACGGCGCAAACGCGGAAGAAAGATTTAATCCGGAGGGCGGCGTGCCGCCGGTCAGCGAGTATGTAAAACTGCCGGTGTTCGGCACGAGCGTCAGATTATAATTCTGCGACACGGTTCCGGCGGGCAATTGCGCGACGAAAGCAGCGTTTGATTCGAATGCGCCGATATCAACAGTACCGCCGGTTTGCCGCGCCGCGCCGCGCTGGTCGGTCGTCAGCGCGGCGTCAACTGCGGGCGCGCAGGAATTATTTGTCACGCAATTATTTCCGTGATTGAGCGCCGGAGAATTCGCGAGCAACGCAAAGGTCGGCGTCGTGCCGCCGTAAATTCCGAGCGGCGCAAGCTGCGGGTTTATCGGAGTTGCCGCCGTGCCGACGTAATCATTGCCTGCGTTCGGTGCGCCTGCCGCAAAATTTCCGCCCGCGCTCGTGTTTCTGCCGATCAAATTTCCGCCGTTCGTCGCGATCGTTCCGCTCGCTTGATTCAAATCGTAGCCGCCGTTTCCGGTGACGATCGTATTGGCTAAAGTCATCGTTGCGCTGCCGGTTTTGTAAAGACCGCCGCCGTTGTTGCCGACTATCGTCGAATTTCGGACGACGACTCTGCCCGAAGAGCTGTAAACAATGCCGAAGCGATTTGCTGAATTCCCGCTGAAGGTCGAGTTCGTGATTTCGATCGTGCCGAACCCGAGCGGATCGTAAATAACGCTCGCATCCGCTGATGAATTATTAATGAAAGCCGAATTTTTAATGCGGCACACGCTGCCGATGCCGCTCGCAAAAAGTATCGCGCCGGCAAGGAGGGAAGTGCTGTTGTTGCGGAAAACCATACCGTCGAAGGTGGCGTTCGTCGCGCCGCCGTTAATTTCCATCGCGCCGCCTTGATTTCCGTTGCTGCCGCCGATCCCGTTGCCGCTCGCGAGCGTCATTCCGCTGAAATTGAAGTTAAGCGTCACGCCGCCGAAATAATCGAAAATTCTGGTCGTGCCGCCGCCGGAAATAGTCAGTTTATCCGCGCCGGGTCCGGTGATATTCAGACTTCGTGTGAGCGGAATGAAGCCCGCGAGCGTGATCGTCGCGCCGTTCAAACTTGCGGCAAAATTGACCGTGTCGCCCGAAGCCGCACCTGAAATCGCGCCGCGCAAGGAGCAATCATTTGCGGCGGCGGTGCACGCCGTCAATGCGGGATTATCCGTCGTAGTGTCAACTGTGCGCGTCGCCGCATTGGCGGTTTGCGTCAACAAGCCGCCGAATAAAATGAAGCCGAAAGACAGAATCGCGGTAATAAATTTTCTATTCATTTTCTTTTTCCCTTAAATGTATTTAACTTTAAATTTTTAATCGTCTTGAAACGCGTCTATCGCGCATTGATTCATTTATTTCGCGGTTAAAATTCCGCGCAGTTCGAGCAGATTTTCCTTCAGTACAAAGCCGATCGCGCCGGCTTTTCGGGCGGCTTCGCGGATTTCGTCGCCGTCGTAATTCGTAACGATCACGACGCGCGCCGACGGATACGCGGCGCAGATTTCGCGGGTTGCCGTCAAACCGTCTTTTTTCGTCATCTGAATGTCCATCAAAACCCATTCGGGCAGATTTTTTTCATAGACGACAAACGCTTCGACGCCGTCCGCGCATTCGATCACGCGGTCGGTCAAATCGCTCACCGCGCGCCCGATCGCGCGGCGCATCACGGAATTGTCGTCAACGATTAAAATGGGCATAGATTTGCCGGGAACCGCAGTAAACATTAGTAAATTTAACAAGCGCGGCGGTCGCGGCGCATCGGTGACGATACCTATTTTGCGTAGGTAGAACTACCTATTTTGGAGATTAGAATTTGAATCCTTTAGATCAGCGATTTATTGATCAGGGCAAAGGTGAGCAAGGCATTTTTGCCGGAAAGATCGAGCTTGGCGGAGATATTTGCGCGGTGATGTTCGACGGTTCGCGGGCTGACGAAAAGTGTCTCGGCGATCTCTTTGGTGGTTTTGCCCATCGCGACGAGGCGCAGCACGCGGCGTTCGCCGGCGGTCAGATTTTCGAGCGGAGATTTTGGCTTGGTATGACGATTGAGCAGAAACTGCGACAGCGCGGAGCTGAAAAAACTCTGACCGGCGACGACCGATTTGATGCAGTTGATAATGTCGTTCGCCGCGCCGTCTTTGATGACAAAACCTTTCACGTCCGCATGAAGCGCGGCGTTGAAAATCGCTTCGTCGGCGTACATCGTCAGAAAAACCGGAATGGTCGGCAGATTTTTTTCCTGAATCATTTTCGCGACCGTCAAGCCGTCCGCCTGCGGCATATTGACGTCGAGAACGGCGACTTCGGGCACGAGCGCTTCGATCTGTCGCAGCGCTTCCGCGCCGTTATCAACTTCGGCAACAACATTCAAAATCGCATCGCTTTCGACCACGGCGCGAAGCCCGCGCCGGAAAATCGGATGGTCGTCCGCGATCAGGATTCGAATTTCTTTATTCATTAACTTTTCGGGATTTTTACGGAAACGACGGTAAATTTGCCGGTTTCCGAATTGATCTCATATTCGCCTTTCAAGATTTTTACACGTTCGGCAATTCCGTTCAAACCGAGACCGCTGGCGGGCGAATTTTTCGCCGCTTCCGTGTCGAAACCTTTGCCGTCGTCGCGGCAGACAAATTCCAGACCGGAATCCGTTCGCGCGACCGAAAAAGACGCGTTCGTCGCTTCGCTGTGCTTGATGATGTTGTTGACGGTTTCCTGCGCGATCCGGTAAAAAACGATTTCGGCGTCTTTTGACAACACGCCGTCGACGTTTTCGATCTCGCTCGAAAAATTGATCGAAGACGCGCTTTTTATATTTTTCAGCATATATTCGAGCGTGTTCGTCAGTCCGAGCCGTTCGAGCTGGTAAGGTCGCAGATTATGCGTCATTTCGCGCACTTCGACGAGCGCGAGCGACGACGTTTCGGAAACTTCGGTGAGAAATTCGCGCGCCGGATTTTCCTTCGCGACGGAATTTAACCCGAAGAGCGCCCAGTTTTTAATGGCGAGCAGGTATTGTCCGAGCGAATCGTGGAGTTCCGTCGCGATTCGCTTGCGCTCGTCTTCCTGCGAATCGATGAGGCGGCGCGAAAATTCCTGCTGGATAAACTGCCGCCTTTTCAATTCTCTTTCGCGAAGTCTGAAAATCAGAAGTATCACCGCGATTACCGCGATTGTCGATAACATCAAAAACCACGGCTTTTGCCAGAACGGCGCGATCACGCGAATTTTCAGCCGCGCGCCGTCCGGGTTCCAAACGCCGTCGGAATTGGCGGCGATCACGTGAAACGTATATTCGCCCGACGGCAGCGACGGAAAATAAACGTCGCGGATCGTGCCGACCTCAGTCCAGTTTTCGTCCAGACCTTCGATCCGGTAGCGAAATTTTACCTGTTCGGGTTTGATAAAACTGATGCCCGTGTAGCGAATTTCGAGATTATCGTCACGGGCGTTGAGCGCGATGCCGTTTTTGAAATCCGTCGGTTGGCGCTCGATCAAAACGCTTTCGATCTCGACCGGCGGCGGATTCGTATTGAGCGAAACGTCTGCCGGATTGATGACGACGACGCCGTTCTGCGTCGGGAACCAGAATTTGCCGTCGGCGGCTTCGATTCCCGCCGGTTGGCGTCCGCCGTTGCATTCCGTGTTGAGCATTCCGTCCGGTTTCCCATAAGCGACGGAGTTGATTTTCTGGAGTTTTCCGTCAGCCAGATCATTAAGCTCGGCTTTCGCGACGCGGTAGATTCCGCGATTCGAGCTGATCCAGAAATTGCCTTTTTCGTCTTCGAGAATCTGAAAGACACCGTTGTTAAAAAGC
The DNA here is from genome assembly GCA_031411895.1 of Acidobacteriota bacterium. GTDB lineage: Bacteria > Acidobacteriota > Blastocatellia > Pyrinomonadales > Pyrinomonadaceae > JAFDVJ01. The sequence continues at coordinate 12,867 of JANOBZ010000051.1, forward strand.
CCGTTTTCGACCGAGTAATTAAAAATCTGCCCGTTTTTCAGCCGCGACAAACCGCCGTCGTAAGTTCCGATCCATAATGTGCCGTCCGCGTCTTCATAGATCGTGCGGACGCGGTCGCTCGCCAAACCTTCCTTGGTCGTCAGGTTCGTAAATTTTCCGTTTTCCAATTTCGCCAAACCGCTGTAAGTTCCGAACCAGAACGCGCCGTCGCGAGCTTCGTGAATAAATTTGACGTCGTTTCCGGGCAAGCCTTCGGCGGTCGTATGTCTGGCGATAATCTGATCGTCGCGGAGCTTGAATAAGCCCTTTTCCGACGCGACCCAGAGATTTCCCGCGCGGTCGTTTTTTATCGCCCAGACGGTTTTCTGGTAAAACTCCGGCAGTTGGCGCAGCGCGCCGTTCTCGAAAATATGCAGATTGCCGACCGCGCCGATCCAAATGCGCCCGTTTTTATCTTCGAAAAGCGCGGTGATCGAAATTTTATCGCCGAGCTCGTTGCGCAGATCGTAATTGGAAAATTTTCCGGCGCGGTAAACGCTCAATCCCTGCGTCGTGCCGATGTATGTATCGCCGTTTGCCGCCTGCATCAGCGGGTAAACTTCGTTGTAGATCAACCCGTCGGCGAGCGAATACGTTTTGACGAATTGCTGCTGCAAACGGTTAATGCCTTTTTCGGTCGCGACCCAGATCATGCCTTCGCGGTCGCGAAAAAGATTGGTCACAAAATCGCTCGACAAACCTTTTTGTTCGCCCCAGATCGTGAATTTTCCGTCTTTGAAGCGCGCCAGTCCGACGCCTTTGATCCACGGCATCGAGGACGCGAACCAGATCGAACCGTCGTTATCTTCGACAAACGGGCGCAAGATCATCTGCGGGGGCAAGCCTTCGATGTCGAAAAAATTTTCGACCGCGCCGTTCTTTAACCGGTAGACGCCGTTCCGATCGCCGAACCACAAACTGCCCGAGCGATCTTCGAACATCTTCATGCCGCTGAAATACTCATTGTAAAACCTGAATTTGAAAGGATAGAAAATCTCGCGCCCGCCGGGCGTCAATTGCCAGATTCCGGTTTCATCATAAAGCCAGACATTTTTTGTCGGACTCAGATAAAAACGCCCCTGATTCGGAACATCGGTTTCCGCGACGGGAACGAATTTCCCGTCGCGGAAATAGCAGTTTCCGTTGTTTGTTCTAATGTAAAATTCGCCGCGCAAGTCTTTGTGAAAATCCTGAATCACATCGGACGGCAAACCGTCGGCGGTCGTAAAGGTACGAAAAACGCCGTTCTGCAAAACCGTCAATCCGCTGTCTTCCGTGCCCGCGAAAAGCGTGCCTTTTTCATCGGCGTAAAGCAGGTTAAAACGATTGCTCGAGATGCCGGACGAATTATTTTTGTCGAAAACCGTAAAGCGCATTCCGTCAAAACGCACCAGCCCGTCGAAGGTCGTAAACCACAGATAGCCGTCGGGCGTCTGGGCGATTCCGCGCACGCCGTTCTGCGGCAAACCGTCGTCGGTCGTAAAAGAGTCGAAACGATATTGCGCTCCGGCGGTATGGAAAAATAAAAGCAGGTAAACGATCAACGCAAAACAGAAAGTCTGAGACTGAAAGGCGAGCGCTTTTTGTGACAAAAACAAATTTCTCATCCGAAAAACACTTCCAGTTTTGACATAAAAGTTAAACGATTTACAGCATTTGCGCAGGACGTGTTGAATTTTACAAGAAAATAAAAATATTTGCGATTCTACAAAGGTTTCAGTTTCAGGTTTCAGGTTAAATTCGCAAACCTGAAACTTGAAACCCGAAACACATTTTTATCGATTTGCCGGATATTTTATTTTACAGCGGTATTTCGGCGGCTGGATAATTAATCGTTCGGAGAATTTATGCCGGTTCGATAATTAATATTAGTTAGCGAAAAATTTCACAAACGTACTTGACAATCGGCATAGTTAGAATTATTCTAAATCTAACTTAGGACGATATGAGCGTAACAATAGATATTAAAGATTTAGGACTGACCAAGCAGCGCGAGGTTGTTTTGCAGGTTATCCGCACCGAAGAAGAGCATCTCACGGCAAATGAAGTTTTCGATAAAGCGAAACGGCTTTTGCCGAGCATTTCATTTGCGACCGTTTATAATTCGCTGCGTTTTTTGAAAGACGCGGGGCATATTGCGGAAATCGGCTTCGGCAGCGGCGCGAGTCGTTTCGACGCGAAACTAACGCGCCACGACCACGCGATTTGTACGAAATGCGGAAAACTGGTTGATATGGAAATCGAGCTGCCGGCAGAGATTGTCAGCTTTGCGGCGGAGTTTTCAAAATTCAAGCCCGAATCTTTAGAGCTCACGCTGCGCGGCATTTGTCCTGACTGCAATAAATAAAATAACTATATAATTTCAAAAAGGAGATAATTTTACATTATATGTCAACAGCTACAAGCACAGCTTTAGAGAATAAAACGGAAGTAACGATCGCAAAAGTCGGAAAATCGGCACCGGATTTCAATCTGCCTTCGACTAAGAATATGGAAACTTTGGCAGAAAACGTCAGCCTTTCGGATTACAAAGGCAAATGGCTGATTCTGCTTTTCTACCCGCTCGATTTCACGTTTCACTGCCCGACCGAATTAACGGCATTCTCGGATAGACTCGATGAAATCTACGGCATCGGCGCGGAAGTTCTCGGCGTTTCGACCGATTCGGTTCATTCGCACCGCGCATGGATCAAAACTCCGCGCGATCAGAACGGCATCGAAGGTCTGGCGTATCCGCTGATTTCGGACGTCGGCGGCAGACTCGCGGCGAAATACAATATTTTGGTTGAAGAAGCCAACATCGCGCTGCGCGGTTTGTTTATCATCAACCCGGAAGGCGTGCTGCAATACGCGGTCGTTCACGATCTGAACATCGGACGTTCGGTTGACGAAACGCTGCGCGTTCTGCAGGGACTTCAAACCGGCGGACTCTGCTCGGCTGACTGGACGCCGGGACAGGATAACTTAAGCGTTTAAGGTTTTGAAAGGTTAATTCGGGGTTTGTGATTGTGGATTGCGGATTGGATAAAATCAATCCGAATTCCGAAATCACAAATCCCGAATCATTTTACGGAGTAAAAAATTATGCCAATGCGAATCGGAGACATGATTCCGACATTTGAAGGCGCGACCGAGTGGCTGAACGAACTGCAGGACTCAGCCGACGATTATGTAAAAGGCGCGCCGACGCTCGTTTATTTCTGGGCGACGAGCTGCGGAATCTGCAAGGAAAATATGCCCAAACTTCGCGAATTAAAGGCGAAATATAAAAATCGAGGTTTGCGCACGGTGGCGATTCATATGCCGCGTTACGAAGCCGATACCGACTTGGAAAAAGTCAAAGCGGATATCGCCGCACACTGTATTGACGACGTTTGCGCGGTTGATAACCAGCATAAATTAAAAGCCGCGTTTTTGAACGAGCAGGGCTGGGTGCCGGTTTATTATCTGTTCGACGCGGAAGGAAAGCTGAAATCGCGTGCGGCGGGCGAATTCGGCGTCGGCGTTCTGACCGGAGCTTTGGAAAAAATGTTTCCTGCACAAGCCGCCGCCACCGCTTAATTGTTAAAAATCAATTAAAAGATAAAAGCGTTTGGTTTCGAAACCAAACGCTTTTCTTTTGGCAAAATTATTCAGCCGCGAAAGCGTTTTACGCAATCCACAAATCTTTCCTTAATTCGCCAGTAGATTTCATCGTCCGTTTCAACCAAATTTCCGGCGACGAAAACTTCGTTGATCTGCGAAACGTCAGCCGTGTAAACAATCGCCGAAGTCAGATTTTCAAGGCTTACATTTTCTAAAAGCGCTTCTTCAGAATAAATCACACACGCGTCGAAATCAGCGCCGACGGCAAAGAATTCGGGCTCGAAATTATTCATCGCCTTGCGTCCGGCGACAGTCGCCTGATTGATCGCCGACAAACCGCCTTTTTCACCGAAGGTGTTGCGTTTATGCGAGATGAGTCGCTGCCCGTAATCCAGTAAACGCAGTTCTTCGAACGGATTAAGTCCGATATGACTGTCCGTGCCGATGCTCCACGCGCCGCCCGCCGATTGAAATTCGCGCAGCGGAAAAATGCCGTCGCCCAAATTTCCTTCGGTGCTCGGGCAAAGCACGACATTCGCGCCGGTTTTTGCTAGATTTTCGGTTTCATCGCTCGTTAAATGCGTGGCGTGAACGAGATGAAATCGCTCGTTTAATTCGACGTTTTCCAAAAGCCATTCGACCGGGCGTTTGCCTAAAAAAGCGAGCGAATCTTCGATTTCCTTTAACTGTTCGGAAATGTGGATATGAAACGGCACGTCGGCGGGCAATTCGCGCGCGGCGCGCAGGATATCCGTCGTTTCTACGCCGCGCATCGAATGAACGCCGACCGCGATGTTGGCGTGTTCGTATTTTTCGCAAATCTTCGCCGAAGCTTCGAAAAGCCGCGCGTAATCTTCAAAAGTGCGCGAAATAAATCGGCGCTGGCGTTCGCCCGGTTCAATGCCGAAACCGCCTTTCCGGTAAAAGATCGGAATCAAAGTGATCTTTATTCCGGCTTCCGATGCGGCTTCGATCAGAGCTTCGCCCATCGCGGCTAAATTATCATACGGCGCGCCCGATTTATCGTGATGAACGTAATGAAATTCGGCAACGTTCGAATAGCCGTGGCGGACGAGTTCCGAGTAAAGCCTCGCGGCGATCGAGCGCATTTCGTCGGGATTCAAGTTCAGCGCGAGCTCATACATTTTTTCGCGCCACGACCAGAAATCGTCTTCGCCCGAATGATTTTCCGCAAGTCCAGCCATCGCGTATTGAAAAGCGTGCGAATGCGCGTTTTGAAACGCCGGAATCGCGTAGCCTCTGAATGAAGCGTTCGATTGCTCTGCCTGTTCGATGGAAACGATCTTGCCGCGTTCGTCGAGCGAAACGATTGCATTTTCGATCCAGCCCGAATTTTGCAGCAATGCTTTGAAGCGATAGGATTTCATCTTTTCAGTATATCCGAGGCTGATTTCTTTTTTAATTCGGCGATCAATGAAACTTAAAAAAGCCGCGTAAACCTGAGCGAAAACGCCGATTTCGAGACAGTTTGCAAATTATTTTTGCAAATCGAAAAAAGCCTCGGAAAATTTATGCAATAAAACGTAAATCGAGCGTTCTCTAGCTGTGGAGTTACGCAAATTTAGTTTGAAGAATTTTGAGTTTTATATGTTAAAAAAATCTCGTTTATATTTTTCCGCAATGCTTTCCGCGTTGGTTTTGGCTTCCTTGCTGCTGACGACCGGCGTCAAAGCCTGTGACGAAGAGCCGCAAACTTTTCTTTCGCTTTATATGAACAGCGATCTGGTCGTGATCGCCAGATACGACAGCGAAAGCGAGGCTAAAAAAGCCAATGAGGACGAATACGGCTACACGCTCGAAACCGACCGAAAATTGGTGTTTACGAAAATCTTTAAAGGACAGAAAGGTTTGAATTCGATTTCTTTCGCCTATTCGCAATACGTTTCGAAACCGAGTCAGGAAACGCCGGAAACGGAAGAAATCGTTACCGAAACGGAAGAATATTTCGAGCTTTCAAAAATAAAAATCGGCGGCGAATACTTGTTCTTTTTGACCAAGAACAAAGAAACCGGCGCTTATTCCGTAACCGATTATATGTCGGGCGTCAAAGAAGTCGACAAGAATTTAGCGTTCTACGAAAAAAATCTCGGCGAACTCGGACAAATTGCGGCGGCAAAAGAAAATCAATACGAGCTTTTAACCGAATGGATCGTCAGAAGCATCGAGAACAAAGAAAGCCGCGACAACGGCATCGGGGATTTGGCGGAAAGTTTTTACGGTCTGACCTATCAGGAAGAAGACTCGCAATTTAAGGGCAAAGGTCCGTTTGTGGTGAGCGAAGAAGGCTACGGAATTTACACGGTCGGCGTTGCCAAACATCTGACGCAGGCGCAAAAAGATCGAATTTCGGCGGTGCTTTACCCGATACTTCAAGATGCGTGGTCGGGCGAAAAAACCGAGTATGTCAGCCACGGTATTTCCGCCATTCTGGGCGGCATCAACAAATCGCGTTTGGCGCTTTTCACGTACAATGCGATGCAGAGCGGCAGCAAAGGCAATTTCGAGAAAAGAAGAATTATCGGAGAATTTTTGACCGACTTTCTCGGCGATGAAACCTTTTCAACCCTGCATTACGAGATTGCGGAAATCGAAGGCAAAATTGAAGAGGCTAAAGAAGTTAATACGCCGGAGGGCAAAAAGCAGTTAAGGGAATTAACGCTGGCGCGAGACGCAAAGCTCAAAGAACTCGACAAGCATTTCAAATTGCTGCTCGAAAGAAACTTTGTTCCGGTCGAAACTAAAACCGCCTAAACAGAGTTTATTTGTGAAAAGACGAAAAAGGTTTTCGTGATACGCGGAAACCTTTTTTATTTTAAAGAATTTTTCAACGGAAAGCCGCAGAGGCGCAAGCTGATTTCGGATTTGTAATTTCGGATTTGTTTTGTTTTGAAAATTCAATCCGAAATCCGAATTCACAAATCCGAAATCGTCAGGTCTTTGCGTTAAATAAAAAATAACGCTATTTTTCGCCCAGAAAGACAATTAACTTTTCAAAAACGGGACGCAAAACGCTTCTGATTTCATCGGCGCGCGTTTCGTTAAAAGTCAGTTCGTCGTCGTTCATATAATTCGGTTTCGCCATCTCCAACTGCAAAGCGTGAACGCGGGTTTCCGGCTTTCCGAAATGCCGCGTAATGTTTCCGCCTTTAAACGGAGAATTATGGTTGACGCCGAATTTTCCGGCTTTCAAGCCGGTTAAAGCAATTTCGATAATCTCTTTACCGGCAGATTTTCCGTCGTTGTCGCCTAAGATCAGATCGGGAAACGGCTCGCCTTGAATCGTCGGCACAAACCGCCGGATCGAATGCGCGTCCCAGAGCAGAACCTGTCCGAATTCAGCGATTCTTTCCGCCAGAAGACTTTCGATCTTCGCGTAATACGGCTTGTAATAATTCTCCAGACGCCGCGCGATTTCCGCATCATTTGGCAGAAAACTTTTATCCGTGTAAATTTCGTTGCCGAGAAAATCGGTTTTCGGGACGAGTTCGGTGATAATTCTGCCGTCCGTGTACAAAGGAACGCTTTCGGGCGTGCGGTTCAGATCGATCACCCAGCGGCTGTATTTCGCGTGAATAAGCGTAACGCCGAGTACAGGCGCGAAATTATACAAATCGTGCACAAACCAGTCGGTGTCGTCGGGCTGCGCCATCAATTCGGGGCGAAAATGCGTCTTCAGTTCGTCGGGAAAATCCGTGCCCGAATGCGGCGAGCTTACAATCAAGGGAACGTTCGCGCCCGCCGGTTCGATCAAAAAATAAGGCTCGTTCATTGATTTTTATTAGTCGCAGCTGCAATCGCAGCAGCATCCGTCGCAGTTATCACAGCATCCGCTGCAGCAATCACAGCCGTCGCAGCATCCGTCGCCGCAATCGCAGCAGTCGCAGTCGCAATAATCGCACCAGCGGCGTTTTTTCTCGATTTTTTCCTCAATATTTCCCGGATTCTGCATCAAAATGGTTTTCGGAAAAGCCAGAACAGCGCCGAAAACAGCGCCGAGCGCCATCAGGTTAAAGCTCAGATCGAAACACTCGCGCGCCGATTTCGCCTCGCGTGTGTGCGCCGGAGCGACGAGCGCAAAGGCGAAAATAAGGAGAAAAACGAGCGGCATCTGCCAGCCGTAATTGCGCGTCAATCCGCGCGCTTTGTCCTTTGCGTCGCGCCATCTTTGCGAGAAAGTCAGGCGCGGTTTGACGGCGCAAGCTTTTTTCGTTTTTAAGACCGGCAGACCGGTTTTGAGCTTTCTTTGCAGATTTTCCGAAAGCCTTGAAATAAAAAGCGATTTTTGATTTTCGGAAAGCGGAAGCAGGTTGATTTTTTCGATCGTTTCGCGTTCGGTTTCATGCAGAATCGCCGCAACTTTACGCTTTGATTCGGGCGACAGTTTTTCTTCCGTCAAATCCAGCGCCGCGCGAAAAGCGTTAAACTGGCTGCCGCGAAAATCCTTCTCGAAATCTTCGAAAGCATCGAGCAGATAGACGAGTTTTCCGAACGCGAATCCGGTTTTGAACGCCTGATTTTCGAGTTCCGGTCTGCCGATTCGCCTCGCGCCTTCGCGGAAAAAAACGGCGGTCGTTTCGGCGGTCGGAAAAGCAAGCGCATCCAAAGATTTCTCCGATTTTTCGCGCGCCGTTTGCGATTGCAGGATTTCTTTTACTTCGGACAGCGGAAAATCCCACTCGGTCAGAAGCTTTTCCGCCGTCTGAAATTCGCTTGAAAAAGCGTTTCGCGCGAGTTTGTAGCGGCGTTTTCGCTCGTCCGTTTCGTGGTCGGCGAGCTTGAATTCGGTCAGAATAATATTGGTCGTCGCGGCAAACTGCAACGACGCGGGCATTTCCGATTTCGGCAGACTCAAACAGTTAAACGATTGATAGGATTTCTGCCAATCCGCAACATTTTCGCCGCTTAGCGCCGACAAGATTTCCGCCAGAAAAACCGTGTCGTGATTTAAGAGAAGCCGCGATTTCTGCCCGTAAAGCGAGCCCATCGTTTTACAGGTTCCGCAATAATTCAAACGGCGAAATTCTTTTTCTTCGCCCGTCATTCCGCATTTTTTCGCACGCATTAAACCAAACATATTTCGATTTCGGATTTGAGATTTCGGATTTCGGATTTGTCTATCTCCGACGTTCTAAAATTCCAAATATATCTTCTTAAAAATTAAAATAAATTCCAGATTTCTCGAATAAACCAGCCGATGATGAAAATGCTCACCAGAATCGAGCCGATCAGAATCGCGATTAAAATTCCGATAATCGCAAAAACGAAAAGATAATCCGCGGTCGTGCCGACGTTTTTTCCGGTCGCGCGTTCGCGGATCAAATCCATATTTTGCTTGTTCGATTTCCAGAAAAAATCGAACGCGTCGCCGATAAACGGAATCGTGCCGACCAGATAATCCAAGCCGATATTGAAAGCCATCCGCAAAAGCGTGATTTTCGGTACGCCGTAGCGTACGCCCGCGATCAGAATGTAGAACGAAGCGACCGAAGTTAGCGTGTCGCCGACGTTCGGAACCAAACCGATCAAGGAGTCGAGCCCGAACTTCCAGCCCGTTCCGGGAACCCGGAAAAGCCCGTCGAGATAGGTCGAAAGCGTTTCCAATCCTTCTTCGATCTCGATCTCGCTGTATTTTTTCTGCTGCATCCCGAAAATATTTTTTTTCGTCTGCGGCTGCGGTTCAAGACTTTCCATCTAATTTCCCCCTTAATTTGGCAATTGCCTTTAGAATTTCGTCGCGGTTTTTCGCCGATTTTATCCATTGCGGCAGGCGGCTGACGAAAGATTGATTGACGTTCGGCTTGCGCACCCGCAATTTTGCCGCGACGTAGTTCTCGATAAATTCGAGATGTTTTTCATTATATGCCCAAAGCGTATCGCCGCAACAGGGAATTTGCAGCCAGAGCGGAAGCCCGAAATGCATGTCAAAGCTTCCGTTGACACTCACGCGCATTTCCTTGCTTGAAAGCGTTTTGTTCAAGCCGCAGTTCGGGCAAATAAGCTTTTTCGGAGAATAAATCGGCAAATTTTTATCTAATTCGCCCGAAATAACAACCCGCGCGAGGGATTGACACTTTGAACATTCGACCAGAAACTCGTCGCCGAAATTATAGATATATTCGCCGTTGTCTTTGAATTCTTTACGTGTTTCGCTCATCAATCCTACAAGCCGCATGTCCCAAAATCTTATCGCCGTCTTTTAAGCTCGACGCCGTCGGCTGCCAGCCGTTTGCGAGTCGAAACCGTAAAAGCTCGTCGGCGTCGGGTTGAAAATTCCAAACGGCAACTGCCGTGATCGCGCCGGGTCAGGTCGTGTCGTAAACCAGAAAAATATTTTTATACGGAACGACGACGTCATGCGTAAATTCGTCCTGCGTAACGACTTCGGCGACCGTTTGCGGCAGAAAATCGCCTTTTGGCTTCGCGCTTGCCCACGCTAAAACTTGTCCTAAAGTTTTTTGATCTGCCAGTTCTCGTTCGAGTTCGGCAATTTCAGTCTCAGGCAAATCTGTATTATTTAAGACTTTCATCTTTAACTTATATCGTCAATCCCGATGATTTTATCGCCCGCAGTAGTAAAGTGAAAGATTGATTTGCCGTCGAGCGCGATTTCGCTGCCCGCCCGCAAGCCTTCCGGCAAATCGGCGGCAAGCGTTCCGCGATAGGAAATTTCGGCTTCCGCTTGCGATTCGCCGAATTTCAACGCGGTGATTTTTTGTTCCCTCTGGCTGAACAGCTCTTTGGCGGATTCGGCTTGTTTTCGGAATTCGTCAATGCCGTTTGTCTGCATATTGACCTCGCCGCCGCTGATATTTCGGAAAACCACGCGCTCGTCCATATCCTTCAACATATTTTCGATGTCGAAATTATTGTAAGCCTTAATGTAGTTTTCGATTACCCTTTTTTTGATTTCCGTATCGTTCATTTTCTTTTTACCGGCAATTTTCCTTCCGTTATCTTAACGCTCAAAATCCGGTCGCCGCGCACGACTCTATCTACGACTTTCATGTCCGTTTCGTTCACGCGCCCGAAAACTGTGTAGCCGCCGTCTAAGTGAGGCTGCGGCGAATGCGTGACGAACCACTGCGAACCGCCCGTGTCTTTGCCGGAAAGCGCCATCCCGACCGCGCCGCGCGAGTATTCGAGCATATTTATTTCGCAGCGAATCGACCAGCCCGGACCGCCGTTGCCGTCGCCGCGCGGATCGCCGTCCTGCATCACGAAATTCGGCACGACGCGGTGAACCATTAAGCCGTTAAAATAGTTGGAGCGCGCCAATTTGATAAAATTATCAACCGTCAAAGGCGCGTCTTCGGGCGCTAAGTCAATCGTAAACGTGCCTCTTTGGGTCGTGAAAACGGCTTTTACCGTGCCGTTTTTGCGCGACACGGCGCGGCGGTAATCGGCGTCCGAGTTTAAGATCACGCCGAGCTTCGATTTCGATTTCGGATCGTAAGGCAAAACGCGCATTTTCTGCGTTGTCTCGTCGTTTTTCATCGCTTCGCTGAGCTGCGGCATTTGCTTTTGTATTTCCTCGCTGCGCAGCATCTCGAAGGCTTTTTTGCGCACCAGAAAATCCGGCGAATCGGTGGCGAGCGCGAGAACGGGAAACGCGGCTTTTTTGTCGAGCTTGAAAAGCGCGTCCATAATCGCGAGCGTCGCGTCGTCATAAACCGTGTCGTTTTGCGAAGCATACTCGAAGGCTTTAGCGAGCGCGGCGACGTTTTCCGCGCTCGCCGGCTGACTGCCGAGAACTTCGGCGACCGCCGCGCGAATAAACAAATCCGGCTCGTCTTCGAGAATCGGACGAAAAATGCCCGATGTGTTTTCCGACTTAAAGGCGGCAAAAGCGCGCAGCAGATCGGGAACCGCGAGACTCGCATTGTTCGCCGTTTTGTTTTTCTGGTCTGACGAAAGCCACGCGCCGATCAATTGAACGAGCAAAACGCGCGTCTGCGATTTAACCTTATCGTTTTCCGCATTCGATTCGAGAGCGGCGATTTCGCCCAAACCCTGAAATGCCGCCGAGGACGTGCGCCAATCCGCGCCGAAGGTTTTTTCGGGCGCATCGATCAGCGATTCGACGTAAAACTGCGGCGTAACGCGCGCGAGCGCGATTTCGGTTTCGGGCGACGTAAACTGGTCGAGCTGCCTGAATTCGTTAAGAAATTCGACCGTTTTCGCGTCGTTCGTATTGGTCAAAAGCCTGCCCAGAACCGTCGCAATTTCGAGAATCTCGCTTTTTTCCGCCAGTGTGTAATTAAGCTTTTGCGCGCGCCTGTATTTTTCCAAAAGCGTATTGCCGTATTCGAGCAATTTGGCGGCGGCGCGGCTTTCTTTCAAACTTCCGACCGAGCGAATCGCCGCGACGCGGACGCGCGAATCCTTGTCGGTCGCCGCCGCGTTCAGGAGAAGTTCGAGCGCCGCTTTATCTTCTGCCGCGCCGAGCGCGCGCGCCGCGTTGGCGCGCGCCGCCGCGTCCGTGTCGACGGCGAGCATTTTGCGCAGAGTTTCGTTGGCGTTTTTGGCGCGGATTCGGGTCATCGTGTTGCCGGCGTCAATCCGGATTCGCGCGTCGGCGCTCGTCAAAAATCTTGCCGTCACCGCATCGCCGCCTTCGGGACGCGTGCGCAGAATCGCCGTTAAGCCGAGTAGTACGACATCGCGGCTTTGAAATTTTCCGCGTCCGTCTTCGAATCCGAGATGATCGAGAATCGCTTTGCTCAAACTTTTTGATTTCTCGTTCGCCGCGTTTGCCGCCGCGATTTTTCCCGCCGCTTCGATTGCGCGTCCGCGAACCGCGTCCGCGTTTTTCGTCTCGCTTAAAATTTTCAAAATCGCGTCAGCCGCGTTGATCGATTCGATTTCGCCGAGCGCGAACGCCGCCATCGCGCGAACTTCCGGCGCGGAATCTTTCTCCAAAAGATTCGTTAAAGCCGGAATTGCCGCGTCGCTGCCGATTCGCCCGGTTGCAAGCGCGGCGCGCGCGCGGACTTTCGCGTCGCGGTTTTTCATCAAATCTTCGAGCGTTTTGTCGAAACGCCGCTCGTCTTCCGCGCGGACGATCTGCACGAGCGTATTTGTTTGAATCTGTGCCGCAGCGGTGAGCGAAAAGCTAAGGGAAATTAAAATTAAAGCGATGCTAAGTTTTTTCATTTTTGACCTTTACCGACAAGAGAATGTTTGAAAAGAATTTTAACGGTTAAAGCATTCAAAGCCAAATTGTTTTGAAATCTATGCAAATAAAAACAATTTCGGTTTATAATCGAAATTTCATAAATCATCCGGAAGAAATTTAGATGCTAAAAAATTTACTTGTCATTTCGATTGTTCTTAATCTGCTCGTTTTACCGGGCGCCGCGCTCGCGCAGGGGACGAAACAGCGCGTTGCGATTTTGCTTTTTAACGGCAAAGTTTTTACGGCTGACGAAAAGCATACGATTGCCGAAGCCGTCGCGGTTGACGGCGAACGAATCGTCGCTGTCGGAACGTCGCAGGATTTAAGAGCGAAATATCAGGCGGCGCAGGAAATCGATTTGCAGGGAAAACTCGTCACGCCGGGATTTAACGACGCGCACGTTCATTTTCTGCGCGGCGCGCTCGCGCTTTTGACCGTTAATCTTTTGGACGCAAAAACCGTTGAAGAAGCGAAAGCGCGCGTCGCAGCGAAAGTTCGGGAAGTAAAACCCGGCGAATGGATCATCGGGCGCGGCTGGGATCATACGCTCTGGGGCGGAAAATTTCCGACGCGCGCCGATCTCGACGCGGTCGCGCCGAATAATCCGGTTTATCTCGTGCGCGTTGACGGGCACGTCGCGTGGGTCAACTCGAAGGCGATCGAACTCGCGAAAATCGATAAAAACACGAAAGCGCCCGAAGGCGGCGAGATCGAACGCGACGCGGCGGGCACAGCAACGGGAATCTTGAAGGAAACCGCGCAAAATCTGGTTTTCGCGCTTGTCCCGCCGCCGACGCCCGAACAGCTTAATAAAGCGATGACGCTCGCGCTCGATCTGGCGCGACGCTACGGAATTACTTCGGTGCAGGACAATTCGGGTTACGAAACGACAAAGCTTTACCGCGAATTTTTGAAGGCTGATAAATTAACCGTCAGAGTTTCGGAATGGCAGAATTTCGAAGATTCGGTTGCGGAATTACGCCGCCAACGCACGGAATTCGCGTCGTTCAAGGATAATCCGACGCGTTTGAAATTGGGCGCGTTAAAAGGTTACGTTGACGGCACACTGGGATCGAAAACCGCCGCGATGCTCGCGCCTTTTTCCGACGATCCGCAAAACTCGGGAATTCCGCGCCGCACGCCTGAAGAATTGACGAAAATGGTTCTCGATCGCGATAAAGAAGGCTGGCAGATTGCGCTGCACGCGATCGGCGACCGCGCAAACCGGATGGCACTGGACGGCTTTGCGGAAGCATTAGATAAAAACGGCTTTAGAATTGAAGGCGGATTTGTTTTGGATGCAGTAGACGCTAAAGCCATGAATAATGGACTGACTAAATCTGTAATAGTTGTCGATGCCAAACAAAAATCTAATGAAAGGAAAACTCCTATTGCATTAACAAGACATCGCATCGAACACGCGCAGGTCGTCAATCCGGTGGATTTCAAGCGTTTTGCGGAACTCGGCATCATCGCTTCGATGCAGCCGACGCACGCGATTTCGGATAAGCGCTGGGCTGATTCGCGGCTCGGCGAATACCGCGTTTTGGGCGCTTACGCCTGGCATCTGATGAAGAGTTATAATGTCCACGTGCCGTTCGGGACGGATTTTCCGGTCGAATCGATCAACCCGTATCAAACGCTCTACGCGGCGGTTTCGCGCCAGGACGCGGACGGAATTCCGGCGGGCGGCTGGCAGCCGCAGGAGCGTGTTTCAATTGCCGAAGCGATTCGCTGTCATACGTATGAGTCGGCTTACGCCGAATTTGCCGAGAAGGAAAAAGGCACGATTGCCGCCGGGATGTTTGCCGATCTGGTCGTTCATTCGAAGGATTTACTGACCGTCGAGGCGAAAGAAATTTTGACGACCGAGCCGGTTTACACGATTTTCAACGGGCGCGTTGTTTACCGGAAATGATTTAACCGCGAAAAGCGCTAAATAAAAAAACTAAAATATTTCGTGTCTTTTCGCGTGTTTTGTGGTTAAATAAAAGGCATCTTTTGATTATTAAACGGCAACAAATCAAGCGGTTGACTTTTTCAGCCGCCCGGTAAGGAAGTGAAAAAATGAAACTTTTACGACAGACATTATTGATGGCATTCTTGGGTTTGGGCTTCGCATTGACAGCTTCGGCGCAGGAGCAGCCCGATAAGAAAAAGCCGCCTAAAAATAATGCCGAAATCAAGCCGGAAGATAAAAAACCGCCGAAAAACAACGATAATGAGAATAATGACCGGCGCAATAACGATAAGAAAAAGCCGCAGATTTTTTTCCTGATAAGCCAGAACCGGATCGAAGTTTCCTCCACATAGGTTGTCATAATTTGCACCTCAAACGCGAAAGGCTGTTCCAACATTGGAACAGCCTTTCGCGCATTTTAAAGTTCGCCGCAGATAAACGCGGATTTCGCGGATGAGATTCAATTTGATTTTCTTAGCGCCTTAGCGTCCTTGCGGGAAATATTTGTCTCCCGCAAAGACGCTAAGCAGAAAAGACAACTATTACCGGTAAAATTATTGCTTTATTCCGCGTGCATCCGCGTTAATCCGCGGCTAAATTATTGGGGTTTTTCTTATGTGTAAACGGCTTTTATAAATCGAAGGTCTAAAAGTAACCTTGCGGCTAGACAAATCGAGGCGAAAACCGACACAATTGCGGTAGAAGCAGGTTTTAATTCAAAAATACAACAGACAATATGAACTTTGGTTTTATTATTGACAACCGCAAGTGTATCGGCTGCCACGCCTGTACCGTCGCGTGTAAATCCGAGCATCAGGTTCCGGTCGGCGTTAATCGCACGTGGGTCAAATACATCGAAAAAGGCGAATTTCCCGACACGCGCCGATTGTTTAGCGTGATGCGGTGCAATCACTGTAGCGACGCGCCGTGTGTCGAGATTTGTCCCGTGACGGCGCTTTACACGCGTTCGGACGGCATCGTCGATTTCGACGACCGGCGCTGCATCGGCTGCAAGGCGTGCACTCAGGCTTGCCCGTACGACGCGCTCTATATGCACCCGGAAAGCCACACGGCGGCGAAATGCAATTACTGCTCGCACCGCACCGACATCGGATTAGAACCCGCCTGCGTCGTCGTCTGTCCCGAACACGCGATCATTTCGGGCGATATGGACAATCCCGATACGGAAATCTCGCAGCTTCTGGCGCGCGAAGCCGTTTCGGTCAGAAAACCCGAAAAAGGGACCGATCCGAAACTTTTTTACATCGAAGGCGACCGCGTTTCGTTAAATCCGACAGCCGCGAACACCGAAACCGATTATATGTGGTCGAGTCAGGCGACGGGCGTCGGGCATTTCGCAAAATACGCCGAAGAGCGCATCAATCAATCGCCCTTAAAAGAGGAAGCCAAAAAGCAAAGTTTCGTGCAGATCGAGCCGCGCCAGAAAAAAGAGAAAAAAGCCCGCCGCGTTTACGACGCGCCAAATAAAGGCGTTCTCTGGGGCTGGGAAGTTTCGGCGTACGTTTTAACGAAAGCCGTCGCGGCAGGCGCGTTTTTTTTGCCCGTCGCAGCCGGTTATTTTATGGACGTCGCACCCGATGTGAAACGACTCGGCGCGGTGATCGCGATTCTTTTTCTCGGCTTAACGGGCGCCTTGCTGGTCATGGATTTAGGGCGACCCGACAGATTTTTAAACGTTCTGTTTCGCCCGCAATGGAAATCGTGGCTTTCGCGCGGCGCGTATATCATCACCGCTTACGGCGCGATTCTGACGGCGTGGCTCGCGGCTTCGTTCGCCGGATTCGAAGACGTTTTGAAATTCATCGAACCCTTCGGGCTGATTCTCGCGCCGCTCACGGCGGTTTACACGGCGTTTCTTTTCGCGCAGGCAAAAGGACGCGATTTCTGGCAGTCGCCGATGCTCGGACTGCACATGATTATCCATTCGCTGATGGCGGGCTTCGCGGTTTTCCTGCTCGCGCTGCCTATCTTGGACGTTAATTTCGGCTTCCGCATGGTGCTCGTTTTCTTCACCATCGCCGCGCTCGCTTTTCATCTCATCACTTTAGCGATCGAACTGACGACGACGCACACGACCGACGACGCGCACCGCGCCGTCAAAATGATTACGCACGGCGAATTTTCAAAAGCTTTTTGGGGCGGAATGATTCTCGCCGGAAACATCGCGCCGCTCTTGCTGCTTTTGGCTTTTCGATTCGTTTTTCCCGAACAAGCGTGGGCGTTTGTTGTGTCGGGAATTTTAATTTTAACCGGACTCTGGTTCGCCGAAGACATCTGGGTCAAAGCGCCGCAGCGAATTCCTTTGAGTTAGTAAGATTTGCCCACGAATATCACGAATGAACACGAATGAAAGAAAATAATAATTAATATGTCGGTAATGATAAATTAACCTAAAAAGAATCATGCCGATTCGCGCTATTCATGGGTAAATAAATAATCTTCGATAGATAAGGATTTATGAAAGAGATTATTTTCAAAGAAGAAAGCTATAAAATAATTGGCGCTTGTTATGAAGTTTACAATCAACAGGGCTATGGCTTTACGGAGCCTGTTTATCAGGAATGTTTGGAAATCGAATTTGAACTACAAAAAATTCCTTTTAGACCGCAATCGGAAATACATCTTTATTATAAGGAAAGAAAGTTGGAACAGTTTTTTAAGCCGGATTTTATATGTTTTGGCAAAATAATAGTCGAGATAAAATCCGTTTCGAGTTTAACTGATGCGCACGTGTCTCAAACGCTGAATTATCTGAATGCGACAAAATTCGATTTAGCTTTGCTTGTCAATTTCGGAGAATATCCTAAATTGAGCTATAAGCGTATTGCGAATAGAAAAATTGAAAATGATAGTCTAAAAAAAGAAATTGAAAGTTGGATAAAATAAATTTACCAACCAGTAACGCAAATAAAAGCGGAGCCAAATGCGCTTAACTGATTACATAATTTTACTGATTTCCTAATAGATTTTTATATTTTTTATTCGTGCCGATTCGTGCTATTCGTGGGCAAAAAAAATAATATGCAGAAACATAAACCGTCATTTATCGAAAAAATCGCCGAAAAGCTCGGGCTGATCGAAAATCTCCACGCGTTTGAAGCCGAAGAGATTCCGCGTATTAACGAACCCGGCGAATTGCAGAATTATCCGCCGCCCGAGATGTGGGACGATTGGACGGAGTATGAAGCGACGAGCGGCAACCGGCGCGTGAAAAAGAATTACATGATCGTGCCGACGATCTGTTTTAACTGCGAGGCGGGCTGCGGGCTTTTAAGTTACATCGAAAAAGACAGCTTAAAAATCCGTAAGTTCGAGGGCAATCCGTATCATCCCGGTTCGCGCGGGCGAAACTGCGCGAAAGGTCCGGCGACGATCAATCAGATCGAGGACGTTGACCGCATTCTCTATCCGATGAAGCGCACCGGAAAACGCGGCGCTGGCGAATGGGAAAGAGTTTCGTGGGACGAGGTTTTGGACGATATTGCCGGAAAAATTCGCGCGGCGCTGTTGGAAGAAAAGCGCAACGAGGTCGTCTATCACGTCGGGCGTCCAGGTCACGAAGGCTTTATGGACAGAATTTTGCAGTCGTGGGGCGTTGACGGGCATAATTCGCACACGAATATCTGTTCGGCGGGCGCGCGCGCCGGTTACGCTTTCTGGCAGAATTTCGACCGACCTTCGCCCGACCACGCCAACGCGCGGTTTATTCTGCTCATCAGCGCGCATTTGGAGTCGGGGCATTATTTCAACCCGCACGCGCAGCGCATTATCGAAGGCTTGATGGCGGGCGCGCAAATGGCGGTCATGGATCCGCGCCTGTCGAACACGGCGTCGATGGCGAATTACTGGATGCCGACGCAGCCCGGATCGGAAGCCGCCGTCCTTCTCGCGATGGCGAATATCATTTTGCAGGAAGATTTATACAACGCCGAATATTTGCGAAATTGGGTCAACTGGCGCGAAAGTTTGCAGGAATTGAATCCGTCGGCAGAAGCGACGTTTGAAAACTTTATCGCGGAACTCAAAAAGATTTACGCCGAATACACGCCCGAATTTGCCGAAGCGGAATCGGGCGCGACCGCTTCGATGATTACGGAGGTGGCGCGCAAGATCGGCGAAGCCGGAACGAAGTTTTCTTCGCACAACTGGCGCAGCGCGGGCAGCGGTAATCTGGGCGGCTGGGCGGTCGCGCGCTGTCTGCATTTTCTCAACGTTTTAACGGGCAGCGTCGGCACGGTCGGCGGAACTTCGCCGTCGGCGTGGAACAAATTCAAACCGAAAGGATTTTCGACGCCGCCCGCGCAGAAGTTCTGGAACGAGCTGCATTTTCCGATGGAATACCCGCTCGCGCATTACGAAATGAGCTTTCTTTTGCCGCATTTTTTGAAGGAAAATCGCGGAAAATTACAGGTTTATTTCACGCGCGTTTTTAATCCGGTCTGGACTTATCCCGACGGTTTTACGTGGATCGAAGCTCTCTCGGACGAATCGAAGATCGGTCTGCACGTCGCGCTCACGCCGACCTGGAACGAAACCGCGTATTTCGCCGATTACGTTCTGCCGATGGGACACGCCTCGGAGCGCCACGACCTTGTTTCCTACGAAACGCATTCGGGTTTATGGATCGGTTTTCGCCAGCCTGTCTTACGCGAAGCCCTCAGAAAACAGGGCAAGGAAGTCGAATACACATACGAAGCGAACGTCGGCGAGGTCTGGGAAGAAGACGAATTCTGGTTCGAATTGTCGTGGCGCATTGATCCGGACGGAAGTTTGGGAATTCGCAAACATTTCGTCTCGCCGTATCGCGCTGGGAGCAAGATTACGATTGACGAATATTACCGGTATATTTTTGAAAACACGACCGGTCTGCCCGAAAAAGCCGCGCTGGAAAATTTAAGCGCACTCGAATATATGCGCAAATACGGCGCGTACGAACTCGAAAAAACTTCTTATAACAAACATTTAACGCCGCTTTCCGACGCTGAATTAACGGACGCGGAAATTGACGAAGCGTCAGGCGATGTCTCGAAAAACGGCAAGAAGATCGGCGTTTTCGTTGACGGCGCGGCGCGTGTCGGATTTCCGACGCCTTCGCGGCGGCAGGAATTTTATTCGACGACGCTCAAAGATTGGAAATGGGCGGAATACGCCGTGCCGGTTTATATCAAAAGCCACGTTCATCCGGAAACTTACGATAAATCGAAGAACGAAATCACGCTCGTGCCGACTTTCCGTTTGCCGACATTGATTCACACGCGTTCGGGCAATTCGAAATGGCTCAATGAGATTTCGCACCGCAATCCGCTCTGGATTTCGGTCGAGGACGCAAAGCGTTGGGATATAAAAACCGGCGATCTGGTGCGTGTTAATACCGACATCGGTTATTTCGTCAATAAGGCTTGGGTGACCGAAGGCATGAAGCCCGGCGTCGTCGCCTGTTCGCATCATCTCGGGCGCTGGCGACGCCAGCAGGACGCGACCGCGAACCGCTGGTCGATGAATCAGGTGACGATTGACGAAGTTGGTCAGGGCAAATGGAAAATGCGCGTCGTTGACGGCATTCGCCCGACAAAATCCGACGATCCCGACACGGCGCGGATTTTCTGGTCGGACGGCGGCGTTCATCAAAACATTACGTTTCCCGTGCATCCCGATCCCGTCTCGGGAATGCACTGCTGGCATCAGAAAGTGTCGGTCGAAAAAGCGCACGACGGCGACCAGTACGGCGACGTTTTTGTAGACACGGAAAAATCCTTTGCGATTTACAAGGAATGGCTGGCGATGACGCGTCCCGCGCCCGGACCGAACGGTCTGCGCCGCCCGCTCTGGCTCAATCGCCCGCTGCGCCCCATTGAAGAAATGTTTTATGTAAACAAAAAAGGATAATTGTGCTGCAATCGCCGCAATCATCCTTTCTGCCTGATCAGGTTTGCGAAGCGACCGGTGAATAATTAATCCGGTAATCTAAAGGTTTCATTTTGCGGAATTGTCTTAGCCTTTTTCCTCTTTTGGGTTCGAAGCATTTTAAGGTGAAGATATCAACGAGCCTCAATTTTAATTTGTTCAGATCGCCGTTTGCCTCGTTCATTCCGATCACGTAGACGGTTAATTTTTTCGGTTCGACCTTGATGCGCAGAATATGTTTGTATCCTTCGATGCGCGCCATGCCGCCGGCTTCGTTATTATGACCGTTAAACAAAACCGAAACCGCCAGATACCAGCTGAACCAGATGCGGCTCAACCGGTAGCCGATAAAACCGAGAATCAGGAACGAAAGTCCGATATAAATATGTCTATAATCGAAAAATCTTAATTTATATCCGATCGAAGCGTATATTTCGCTCAAAACGGCGGTATTCAAAAAATTGGCAAGATCGCCGCTTATTCTCAAAAGGGTTTCACTTAATCTTTCTTGATTCGGAAACAAAAATAAAGCCGCAGCAATGACGAGCAGACCGTAAATTATCCAGAAACCGAGGAGCCGAGCTTTGCTTTTTTTCTTCATCAGCCACGCGCCGAACCGAAAATTCACGATCGGTCGCAGCATTCCTTTCCAGCCCGTTTCTTTCTTTTCGGCAGCGGCTTCCAGGTTTTTTTCAGGTTCCGGGAAAAAGTAATTGAAATAATAGGCGGCGCTCGAAAAACCGCTGAGTAAAATAACGAGCCCGAAAATTGCGAGCGCGCCTAACCAATGAGCGTAATAAAATACGATAAAAGGCGTGAAAAGCTGTAAAAACCAGTGGAGGACGCCGAGCCGGAAGAAGCTGTTTTTTCCTTTTTTATCGAGGTAAGCCGCGCCGGTTTCTTTGGCAAGCGTCACGGCAAGCAGCCAGAAAATGCCGACGACGAGCAGGATTAAAATCAGATCGCCGAGCGTTTCCGCAAAATTTGTGCCGGCGAATTTGCCGATTCCGAAAACCAGCGCCGCAATCGCGAGAACCACGACAATGTTTGCCGGAAAATATTTATAGGAATATTGTCTCGAAAATCCTCCGAAAATTTTTAGAAATATTCCCAAAGACCAGAACCATATTTTAGAGAGAACATTGTCGGATTTTTCCTTATATTCGCGCAGAAAATCTTCGACCTTTTCATTCGGGTCTTCCAATTTTTCAGTAAAGCTTTTTCGCGAAAATTTACGCTGTAGTTTAAACCGGACGCTTAACCAGTTCGTGTATTCGAAACTGAGCCAGACGAGTACGACCGCCGCCGCGAGGTGAAGCAAAAGAAACAAACTCGTCAGCAATTCCGATTTTTGTTTTCCGAGCAGGTCTGTCGGGAAGATCAAAATAAATACCGCGTACAGCGCGACGGCAAGAAAAAAAGGCGCGGCTTTTTTTAACAGATTCAAAATTCTGGTTTCTTCTATTAACTCCTTTTCCGCTTCGGTTTCCGGTTCCTTTACGGTCTGCTGATTTTTGTCCTCGACTCTCGTGTTAAGAATCTTTTCCTTCATTTTTTTGATCAGTTTATTTAAATTCCACGCCGAAAGCGCGGTTAATCCGAGCGATCCGACAAGTATTGTCAAGGCAATAATATTGTCCGGCGTCATAACGACGGTGAGTTTGAGCCAAAGAGACTGAAAGGCGCTTGCGAATCCGCCGTTCTGTGCCATTAATCTTTCATCAAAAAGGCGAAATTCCTCGCTGATGTTTGAAAACTGGGTTAAAAAGAAAAAAAACAGCAGCGAAAAAACTATCCCGGCGTGCTGAATATAACCGCCCTTTCTGATGTTCCATAGATCGAAGATTTTGTCGGTCGTGCTCGCGGTCGTGTCGGGTTCGCGCGGATAAACTTCCTGCGGCGGAATTTCGCCTTCCGTTTTTTTACCGTACTTATCCTTCAGACGCTTTCCCTGCTGGTCATAAACGTTGCCGATAAGCGTTGAAGTCGTATCGAAAAAAGCGCCGCCGCCGCCGGCGACCAGCGAAGCATAGCTGTTTGAAGCAAACCGTTCGTTGCGAAAGCCGCGCGTGTTGTTGCCCCAGTACCGCGCGTAATGATGCACGTCGCCCGAGAGATCGAGCCGGCAAAGTCCTTTACCGGTTTCATTTTCGTCGCCGCTATTGCCGGGACTTTTTACGAAACCTCCGTCGTTTAAAAAAGGCTGCTCAAAACCGAGCGCT
Source organism: Acidobacteriota bacterium (assembly GCA_031411895.1). GTDB lineage: Bacteria > Acidobacteriota > Blastocatellia > Pyrinomonadales > Pyrinomonadaceae > JAFDVJ01. The sequence continues at coordinate 35,794 of JANOBZ010000051.1, forward strand.
TCGGTAATGATTTTCAGGTAACTCGTGGTTTTTTCCGCCGGAAGACTTTTTTTGCCGAAAACGGTCGTCGGTTCGGGCGTCGCGAGAATCAATTTTTTCGGCTTTTTCTCCATGATTCCTTTAAAGAAAACTTCCTGCCGGAAATCGAGCTTTTCATTTTCCGAATCAATCCCGAAAAACCACCAATCGAAGGGCAGCCGGATCGCGATATAACTTGCTTCCTGTTCGCGCGAAAACGTCGGAATCTGCAGAAAGGATTTTCCTTTACTGCCTTCGTAAATCATATTTTCTTCAACGTCTTCAAACGGCGGGCGTCGAAACTGGCGGTTAAAACCGTCAATGCTGTCGTAATAATCGTGATTCGCCGGCACGCCGAAAAGCGGGCGCAGCGGTTCGGTGTCCCAGTATTTTTTCTTTTTGTCCTGCTGTTCGACATCCGGGTTTTTTTCTTTAATCTGAACTTCTCCGGCGATTGTGCCGTCCCAATTCGTTTCCAGTTTTTCGGTTCCGCTATCGCCGGAGAAAAACGGTATTTTGTTTCCCTGATACCAAAAATCGGTTTCGCCGGTCTTTAATACCGGTGCGTATTTCTTAAACAGATATTTTCGGACGCTCGTGAACGCCCAGCGAAAAGGCAATTGAAACCGGTCGAAAATCGTCTCGTAATTCGCCGAATGATACGCCGTGTCGCCGCCGACGAAAAGAAAATTGCCGCGCGGCAGAAGCTCGTAATGCTTGAAATCCAGATCGTTTGGATCGTCTTTGGAATCGGCGTTTTTCTCGGGATAAAATTTTACACCGGGATAAATGTTTTTTTCTCGATCAATACGTTTTCCGTTTTTGAGCCATAAATCGGAAAGACACATACAGCCGACGCCGTAGACGCCCATCTGCCCGTCGCCCGAATCGGCGATATAATCGAACCAGAATTCGTCTATTTTTTTATTCTTTTCAAGATTCTGCAAAAAATCGGGTTTTTCTTCCGAAAAATATCGCTTCCAAACAGCAAAATTATTGCATTTCCAATTCCAGTAATCGAAGACTTTCAATGCCCATTTTTCCGCGACCTTTTCAGAAATTTCCTTCTGTTCTTCGGGACTGTTTTTAAACTTTTCGACGGCGAGCACGGTCGCCGTATCGTTTGAAATATCCTGGCTGCCCGAACCGCTGCGGGCTGCCGTCTGGATTATTTTTTTAGCGTCTTTCGTGATCTGATCTTCTTTTTGATGAATGACTTTTTCCTCGACGTTCGGATAAATGTTCGGCTTCATCCACGAACGCGGATCCATATTTTCGCCATAGATGGCATACATCACGATGCCTTTCAAACTTGCGATAAACTCGCGTCCGCCGAACCACGCGACGGCTTTTTTGAAGCCTTCCGGCTTTTCGGGTTTGAGCGGGTAAATTTTCGGTTTTGTCTGCGGCGCAGGAGGATGCACATTGGTATTTGAATCGGATGTACTGGTATTTAAGTCGGGCATACGTCTAATCTCCTTTTTTTAATGGAAAACAGGGAGCGTTCGGGAAACTGCAGGTTTCAGTAAACGCTTTAAATAAGGGTAGATTCGCTAAAATTAAAAATATTTATAACACAGATTTTTGAAAAAGATAGAAAAAAATCTCGAATAAATGATTAAATAAGCTTTTTACCGGCAGAATACCGGTAAATTTCTTAGCGCGAAATTTCGCATCGGTAAATTATCCGATTTTTAATTGAAACAAAGTAATTTATAATTCCCATATAAAATTTTTCCGGGAGGAAAATCACGATGAGAATTTTGATTACAACGGACGGATCGGATTTCAGCAAAGCGGCAATCGAAAAATGCTGTCAGATGGTTGTCAAACCCGAAGCGACGGCGATAAAAATCGTCTCGGTTTATGAAATGACGTTTCCCTTGGATATTTTCCCGACGCCGACCGATTTTACCGAGCGTCTGGAAACCGGCGCGCGCGAGCAGGCGGAAGAGTTTGCGCGGCAGGCGGAGGCAATGATTCACGAATATTTTCCGGGCGAGCAAATAGCACTGACCACGCAGATCGCAGTCGGCGCGCCCGAACAAATTCTGATCGAAGAAGCAAAGGAATGGAACGCCGATCTGGTTGTTGTCGGCTCGCACGGGCGCGGTTTTTGGGGACGAATGCTCTTAGGCTCAACGACCGACGCGCTTGTTCACCACGCCCCGTGCTCAGTGCTTGTCGTGCGCAAACCGAATAGGACTTGAAACCTGCAAAAAGTGATTTAACACAGAAAAGCCGCGCAAATTTGAACTAAAACTCGGGCGGCTTCTAATTTATGTGAATCAAAAGTAGGAAGCAAAAAGACTCCAAGCCGAGATCGTGAAAGTTACCCGTCATACTCAGCTAAAAGCTTTTTTACGATATATCAATATAACGCCGGAAATGGCAAGTCATAGTGCACAAAAATTTGGCGAATTTATTGGCGAAAAATTAGCCGAATCTGCCCAGAAAGAAATAATTTCTAAATAAACCTGAGTATTGGATAAGAACGGCGCGCGGACGGCTCGTCCGCCCTCCGATTCGGAAATTTCTTATCCAATACTCAGGTTAAATAAACTAACACTGTTGATAAGTAACCAGCGGAAAATAATTTGAGATAACTAAAGCGAGTATCGAGGCTCAAAAACTCTGGAACTGGAAAGAGTTTCAAAGTTGTTTGTCAACAACTAGAACGGGACTGAATGTCAGAAAACTTGTGACCGTCGGCATAGGGGGAAGTTATTTTACTTGAGATCTCATGGATAGAACAGATTTTCCCAAACCTTCCGAAAAATGAATTCGACTTTTTGCCACTCCTAATTATTTATTCCGAATTTCACGTGCAAGCCAAGCCTTTGCCATGTTCCAATCGCGCATTACGGTAATTTTGGAAAGCTTTAATACTTCCGCCGTTTCTTCGACGCTTAACCCGCCGAAGTATCTGAGTTCAACGACCTTGCATTTTCGGGCATCCTGAAGCTGCAATCGACATAAAGCTTCTTCAAGCGCAATCAATTCTTCACTCTTCCCCTGTGAAATAACGGCAACGTCGGAAAGCGAAACTTGAACTGCCCCGCCGCCTCGTTTAAGCCGTCGTTGGTCGCGAGCGTAATTAAGAAGAAAACGGCGCATTATTTGCGCGGAGATACCAAAGAAATGGGCACGGTTTTGCCATTGAACGTCTCTTTGACCAACAAGGCGAATATAGGTTTCGTTGATCAGAGCCGTCGTTTGGAGTGTGTTTCCGGGGTGAAGTCGCTGCATATAATAATGCGCTAGCCGGTGCAGCTCTCGTTCGATTTGTGGGAATAATCTATCGAGAGCGTCTTGATCCCCATTGCTCCAATCAATTAATAATTCTGTTATTTCTTGAGATGAAGTCATATATTTATCTTTAAGTTAGCCGTCCATAAAAGATTCACTAGAATTTTCTTTCAAAATATCTTTAAACAAAAAGTAAAAATCGATGATAGTTTTCAGCTTTCAACGGTTCATTAATAATTGAACGCAATAAAAAGCCGTAAAAGCAGTCCCGGTAAATGCTTAACAAAAGAACCGCGGTAGTTTTTTTGAATATGTTTCGGCGATTGTATTTATAACTTAAATATTACAGTTATTGCAAGAAAGTTTTTGATTTCGTTCGGACGACATTTAACTCTATAACCAAATCGCTAAATATAAAGCATACGGTCGAAGCAACAGTTAGAGGTGACTTACTCGGTTTTGTGATTGCGACAATTAACATTTTTAATTTATAACAACTGAAAACTAAAGAGATTTCAAGAATGGAACTGAAGCAAATGGAACTGAAGGAAAGGAAATCAGAAAAAAGGCGGTACTCGTGGCTGAAGAGGCTGTGGTCGGCTTATCTTAAATAAAGATGGAGTAAATATACAAGAAAATAGGCAATTATGGAGATAAAATCATATGCGTTATATACTACCCGAAATCGTCAAAAATAAATTAGCTGAACGGAGTGTGAGGCTGCATCACCTGTTATGGCACACAATCCGAAACAGCTGGCACAACTTTACCGAAGAAGAACAGGAAACTTTCCGGCATCATCACCCGAACTGGGTTCCTTTAAGACCCAGATTCGTCCGCAATCCGTCCGGAGCGGAACGGATAAATCCGGAAGCCGGAGAAGCTTTCTTTTATATGCACCGTAAAATGCTTTCAAGCGTTAACGCCCAACTCGCCGAACTCAATGAACCAGCAATCATAGGCTGGCAGAATATTCCGGGCCCGAACGATGCGGATTATCCCGTGCCGGGTCGCAACAATTCAATATGGATTAAATCCGACGCTTTATACTACGAATTACGGGAGAAAGAGGAGAGATTGCGGAACCCGGAGAGATTGCGGGGAAAACCGCTCGCCTTTATCGGGGTTTATGTCGAATCCTCCATTCATGATCTTCTGCACATGCGGTGGGCGGCGGAATCTCCTGCACAAATGGGGGAATTTCCGCAGTTCGACCCGGCAAATATCAATCCGACTATCGACACCGTTTTCGACTCACCGCAGATAGATTGGCTCGGACATCCATATTCAAGCCATGTGAACTCAGACTTTTGGAAACTACACGCTTGGTGTGATCAGATAGTCGAGCTTTGGCGCGAGGCGAACAATCTTCATTCTGTTACCTGGACCGATACGTGGGTAGGTAACTCGCCGCACAGTGGCGGCACGCATCACCTATCAACGCATCACGAACACGATCATTTCCATCACGGGCATCATTCGGAACATGAATTAATCAAAGTCTTTAAAACGCTTAACTCTTTCAAGGAATCACACGCCGAGTTTGATTACGTACTGAAAAAGAAGATTCCGCTTCCGGAACTGGATGATTAAATTTCTCAAAGACGCTTCTGTATCTCCTTTGAGATTCAATGCCGCTCTGGAAGGCTTTAAACAAAAAGGTTAAAATAACAACCTTTTAAGAAAACGTATAAATCATCAAAAGTCCGCAGAATCAAACAAGGGTCACTTTAAGAGTCACCCTTGTTTGATTCTAAAAAACTACACCGGTCGAATGCCGCTCGCGGGGCAACTAACACAAGTCCCGTCGGGACCAGGACACAAACCGTGGGGATAACTGGGATTGTTAACGATGATTTTATGATTTTCGAAATAATCATCCTCAATCTCAAAATCAAGTAAATTTGAATTAACAAAATCCTTAAAATTTACTTGGTTTAACTCGTGCTCGCCCTGTTTCGGGATGATCGCGTGTAAATAATTGAGGGCAAAGCGAAATCCTTCTTTATACCACAATGTTAATTTGGGATCGTCGACTATAACCTCTTGGTTTGCATTTACGTCTTCAAAATTTGTTGGTTTTTCTTCACTCATATTAGCTATTCTCCTAATTGTTAAAAGTTTTGTTCAATCATTCGGGATTATCCGAGATTATTGAAATTTGTATTCCGCCGGATTGTTTTGAATAAAATATCCGATCTCCGGCGGGCGACCAGGATATTCCCGAAAATAATACCGTATCTTCCTTGTTATCGGTTAGTTGTTTTTCCTCACCATTTATCGAATACGCGAAAATATTGTAGACGCCGTCTCGTCCCGACGAAAAGGCGATCGTCCGTCCGTCGGGCGAAAACGATAGTCCGTGAAAATCAGCCTTGATCAGCTTAGTCATTAATTTCGGGACGGCGGTCTCGGAAAGTTCGTAAATTTCCACTTCATTTGAATTATTAACTGAAGCCAGAAGGTTCGTCCCATTTCCGCTCCAACCCAACAGTTTCATATTCCGATCGCTTTGAAAGAGCGCTTTCTCTTGATTGTTTGAAACAAGCGAAATATCGTACCGAAATTTATTCGGCTCGATCTGCGTTCGCCGGTTAAAGGCGATTTTACTGCCGTCGGGCGCCCAAATCGCCGAATGGTAACTGATCTGCGGGTCGTTATTGCCGGTCAACATTTGCGGGTTCGCGCCATCACTTTCCATAACCCAGACGTTTTCGCTACCCGATTTCTTTGAGACAAATGTTATTTTTCGTCCGTCGCGCGACCAATCAAACGGAACAACCATCAGATTGAACGGTGCCGTCGCATATCCGCCAAAGGAGATTCCGCCCAAGGTCAGTTGCTCCGGCTGGTCGTCGGAAAGTTTTGATTTCCATATGTTAAACTCGCGCCCCTGATGTCGTAAATAAGCGATTTCACTTTTTGCCGGAGACCATTTAGCCCAGAATCCTTGTTGCCCCGCAAGCACGTATTCGAGGTTGGTTTGTAAATTTTTCACCTTAAGGGGGCTTTGGGTGAAATTTGAATACTGGTCTGTTACCTGAAAAACCAAATTTGTTCTATCTTTCGATAGATTGGGAAACAGCTGCATTTTGGTCGCTTCGGTCAGCCTTAATTCTTTTCTAGAGTTTATATCAAGGGAAAAAACATTTGCCAAATTAGTTTCGGAAACATAAACTATTCGATTCCCGTCAGGCGAGACGACCGGACCGAAGGCGTTGGAATCGCCAAAAGTAATCTGATTGTTTTTTTTGTCAATAAAATCTGCGATATAAAGCTGCGAGTTTCCGTTTTGATTCGAGCTGAAGACAACTCGTTTATTATCAGGCAAAATGACGGGAAATAAGTTGATATTCGCCTCCTTCGTAATCTCCCTCAATTCTCCGGTTTTCAAATTATAAATCCAGAGTTTGCCGTTTTCTCCGTTCAAGCTGACAAAAGCGGCTAAAGATTCGTCTTTGGAAATATTGAAAACAGTTCCGACATTCTCAACCGGGAATTTGATTTCTTCTATACGCCCTGAATCCAACTCGATTGTATTCAGCGTTTTTCCCGATTGAAAAAACAGTCGTCTGCCGTCCTTGCTCCACTTTAAAAGCTGACACGAAACAAAATTAATCTCCAAATTTGTTTTCAATACGGGCGTACCGCCCTGCGGAGAAATAGTCCAGATGGCATTTGTATTGTCACGGTTTGAAACAAAGGCGATTTGCTGTCCGTCCGGCGACCAGACCGGCGTTTGATAAATCCACTTGCCGTCAGTTATGCGTGTTGATTCGTTCTGATTTAATTGCTTGATGTAAATGTCGTTTGTGCCTTCTCCCGACATTACAAAAGAAATTGAGTCGCCGTTCGGGGAAAACGAAATAAATGGAATGGAACCGTGAAGCTTTTTTCTCACGCCAAACAAAGTCGAAATCTGGAGCCGTTGGCGCGAGTCGGGCGAGAACGATTCAAACTCCGACGGCGTAGCGGCATCAATACTGCTGAAATATTGAATGGAAACGCCGGCAGTGAAGGTGAGAAGACTGATTACAATAGCCAATACCAAAGCTTTCCGCGATAGGCTCTGCTGCGTCCAAAACTGTTTTGATTTTTCGATAAAACTTAAGTTTCCGGTACGTTCAAATGTTTTTAAGTTGCGCTGTGTGACTGCGCTATCAATGATTTCGCCCGTAGAAAACTGTTGGGTAAATTCAAGGTTTTGCTTTAATTCCTTAAGGTCTTTAGTTAATTCATAAGCCGATTTATAACGCTTTTCCTTGTCCTTATCAAGCATTTTGGCAAGTATCTTTTGGATAAATGCCTCGTCATTTGTATTAAGGTTTGAAAAGAAAATCGGTGGCGGGCTATTGCGTGAAATCTCCCGGCGTATTTCATTTACTGTTTTTCCTTTGAAGGGCTTATTTCCCGATAAAACTTCATATAAGACAACTCCCAGACTCCAAATATCTGTGCGCATATCCACGTTTTTGTTGTTCAACTGCTCCAACGAAATATAACCGATTGTTCCCAGAATCAAACCGGCTCTAGTAGATTGCAAATCGTGGTTTGTTGATTGCGAGTATTTTTTACCTGATTTTAGATTTTGTTCTGAGGCATTTGTTTTCGAAAGTTTTGCGATTCCAAAATCTAATACTTTTACGTATCCATCGGGACGAATCATTATATTTTCGGGTTTGATATCGCGATGGATAATCCCTACTTGGTGGGCGGCAATCAGGGCATTTGCCGTTTGGCAAATTATGTCCAATCCCGTGATGATATCAACTTTTTTTTCGCGCATTAATTCCCGAAGCGTTGTCCCTTCGATTAATTCCATCGCAATAAATTGCTGATTGTTTTCGATTCCGGCTTCGTAAATATGTGCAATATTCGGATGGGAAATAGCAGATGCGGTAAGAGCTTCTTTTTGAAAACGATTGATATTTTCATCGTTTTCGACCATATAATCCGGAAGTAATTTGAGTGCTACAAACCGGTTCAGGGTAGAGTCCATCGCTTGATAAACTGCCCCCATACCTCCTTGCCCCAACAGTTTGGTAATTTCGTAACGCCCGAACTTTTTGCCGATTAAGGATTTTTGTTTTTCTTTACAAAGTAGATCTAAACCAAGATGTAGATGTTGATTATCCGACAAAATATCGTCGTTTTCAGAATAATAAATCAAGGATTCAACTTCTTTTTTGAGTTCCTCATCACCCGCACATGCGGACTCCAGAAACGCGGCTCGGTTTTCCGCAGATATGTTGCACACGGCATGAAAAACTTCTTCAATTTTTTCCCAGCTCGCTTGATCCATATGTAGAGATTAATAAGTTTTACTCAATAATTACGGGATAAAAATTTGGAAAAGCTACCAAAATGACTTTGTGTTGCTTACTTTTCCAAGCTCTCATTTTCCATATCCGGAAGTCAAATAACATCAATTTGCGAATAAAATTTCCACCCGGCAATCTGCAATGCTATTAAAACAGTCTGCGTTGAAACTTATGTTAGCCGATCTTTACTTCGACGTTTTATGATTAGAGCCATTACTTGTCCTAAAATTCGCTTACTCGATTTATTCACAAAATTTTATCCCTCTGCCGCCTTATTCATTTTTCGCGCTTCATAAAACTGATCTATCAAATCTAAAATAATAGAAACTAGAATAGCCGCGAAAGCGAAGGCAACTTTCTCGACGTCGCTCGTCCCGAACTGGCTTCCAGGTACTGCCAATCCCCAGATCAAAAACGCGAGAATCGCCGCTGACAATTTCCAATAAGGGAATTCGGATAAAATCGGTTTTTGGGTTTTAGTGCGTTCGATTGCCAGGATCAAAAGAAATATTCCCGGCGTCAAAACGAGCGCGGTCGGATCTAAAGACTGTTTTCAATCAAAATCTTTTATTTAAAATTCGTAATAAGCAGAAAAGACTTATTAACTAAAACACCAAAAAAGGTTAAAAACTATCATTTCTGCTCGAAGATATTCTAAACATTGAAAATCATGAGAAGATGAAATAGAAAATAAAATGAAGTGGTTTTGGGCTTTCAGTAAAGAATTGCAATTGTGTTCATATTTATCAGATTGTTCACTTGTAGCTGAACAACATAATAAGAGTGAGCAGACTATACAATATGATTATGTAGAAAGATACAAAACTACATTGATTATGGTAGGAGAAGATTTATTTGAAACAGCTTCAAAATCACTTGAAAATACGACAAGAATTCGGGCTGAAATCTTGAAGCCTCAACGATTCGTGATCGCAAAGTTATGGACAATTAAAAATGGCATTAACATAGCTGACACACCCGCGAAGTAGAATTCGCGCTGAAAGCGCATCGAGAAAGCAGCCGGACGTGAAACGTCCGGGGGTATCAGGGAAATTGTGTAAATCAAAAATCAGCATAAAATGACTGAAGGAGATTTACGACAATGGAAATTAAACCTGAAATACTTGACGAGCTTATCAAAGGCTACAAGAATCCGGAAGATTTATTAGGTGAACAGGGGCTTTTGAAACAATTAACCAAAGCGCTTCTCGAACGGGCGATGGCGGCGGAACTGACACACGAGCTCGGCTACGAAAAACATGAGAAGGCGGAAAAGCCGACCAATAATCGGCGCAACGGTTCATCAGCAAAAGCCGTTTCGAGCAAACACGGCGAAATGCAGATCGCGGTTCCGCGAGACCGTGCGGGCGAGTTTGAACCCGTTATCATCAAAAAGCATCAACGCCGGTTCGACGGTTTTGACAATTTGATCTTATCGCTTTATTCGCGCGGGCTTTCGACGCGCGAGATTCAATCGCACATTGAAGAAATTTACGGCGTCGAGGTGTCGCCCGATCTGGTTTCGACGGTCACTTCGGCGGTCGAGGAGAAGGTTCGTGAATGGCAGATGAGACCGCTCGACGAGGCTTGTCCGATTCTCTACCTGGACGCCTTGCGAGTGAAGATCCGGGTTGACGGACGCGTTCAGAACCGCTGCATTTACATCGCGATCGGCGTTAATTTGAACGGAAAAAAAGAAACTCTCGGGCTCTGGACGGCAGAAAACGAAGGTGCCAAGTTCTGGCTCTCGGTTTTGACCGAGCTCAACAATCGCGGCGTTTCCGATATTCTGATCGCCTGCGTCGATGGTCTTAAGGGATTTCCCGAAGCGATCGAATCGGTCTTTCCGAAAACCTTGGTGCAAATCTGCATCGTTCATCAGATTCGCAACTCGCTGAATTTTGTTTCTTACAAAGACCGCAAAGCGGTCGCCTCGGATCTGAAACCGATTTACACGGCGGCGACTTCGGAAGAAGCTTTGTTTCAGTTGGAACTGTTCGCCGAAAAATGGGATTCGCGTTATCCACTGATCTCAAAATCATGGCGCGCGAACTGGTCGCGGATCGAACCGATGTTCCAGTTTCCGCAGGAAATCCGGCGCGCCGTCTATACGACTAACGTCATCGAATCCTTGAATTACAGCTTGCGGAAAATTACGAAAACCCGTGCGGCGTTTCCTTCGGAAGAAGCCGCGCTTAGGCTGCTTTGGCTCGGATTGCGGAATATCGAGAAAAAGTGGACAATGCCGATTCAGAACTGGAGTCTGGCGATGAACCAAATGGCGATCATTTTTGAGGGACGGTTACCGATTCCGGGGCTGTCAGAAAATCAAGTTACACAAAATTCCTGACAGCCCCATTTTACTTCAAACGATTCAGCAGCGACGTTTTTTTATGAACCAACTTCAAATCCTCGACTTGATCCGCAACATAGATTTTAGTCGTCTGCAAATCCGTATGTCCGAGAACTCTTTGTAAATAAAATACGTTGCCGCCGTCCCTGACATAGCACGAAGCAAACGTGTGTCTGAATTTGTGAAATTCGACATTCATAGGCGCAAAAGTTCTTTTTAACTGGTCTAAACAAGTCTTATAGTCAACCTTGCAACCATGACGGGCAGGAAACACATAATCAGATTCATGTAAACGCAAAAACTTAAAAAACTGCTTTCTGCATTCAAGTGAAATCGGGACAACACGCTCTTTATCCCCCTTTCCAGTAACTTTAACCAGAAGGTTTTCAAGGTCTACTCCTTCTCGCCTTAAAGTCAGGCATTCATCAATTCTTACCCCAGTATCTATCATTAGACAAATCATCGTATAAAGGCGATGATCCGCAAATGTTTTAGGACGGAATGAGAGAATCTTTTTTAACTCGGCTTCACTATATGTTTTTAAGCCTCGTTTGCCCTCTTTAATCTTCTTGATTTTAAAGTGATCGGAAGTATGTTCATTCTCGTAAAGCCACGTTAAAAACGAATTCATTCCGCGTATGTAACTGTTTATAGTGAACGGTGAAATTCCGCTTTCTGAAAGTGTTATTACAAACTCTTTAATGTTTTGTTTGTCGGGAAACTGCCCAATCAGCGCTTCCCAGCGGTTGAAGACCCAACCGAGATATTTTATAGTTTTAGGTGATACACCGGTTAAGTATTCTTTTTCACGCAAGAACTCAGCGAACAACTTTGATAACATAAATTTCTCCTAATCTAGTGGTGTTATCGCTGTTTCTTTTATTGACTAAGAGCTGAAGTATCGGTAATATCTAAAGTTCGCGCCTGGGTGGCGAAATTGGTATACGCACCAGACTCAAAATCTGGCGGGAGCAATCCCATGTCGGTTCGACTCCGACCCTAGGCACCACAAATTTTTGGTTGAGGAATTATGAATTTCAAGGTTCGTAATTCCTTTTTTCTTTTATGAAAATCTCTGATTTCGATTTCGAGCTTCCCGACGCGCTGATCGCGCAGGAGCCGTTGGAAAACCGCGAGCGTTCGCGGATGCTCATGGTTAATCGCGCCTCAAATTCTTACGCGGACGAGCATTTTTATAATTTTCCGGAGCTTCTCCGAAAAGGCGATACGCTCGTTCTCAACAACACGAAGGTTTTTCCCGCGCGGCTTTTCGGCGCATCGGAAACGGGCGCGCGGATCGAGCTTTTTCTTGTCCGCGAAACCGAAACCGGAATCTGGGAAACTCTGGCGCGTCCGGCGCGGCGTTTGAAGACGGGCAAAAAAATCATTTTCGGCGAGCGACTTTCAGCCGAAGTTTTGGAAAAATCGGGCGAAGGTCGCGTTTTTGTAAGATTTGACGCCGACGGCGATTTTGACGAGATTTTAGAAGAGACCGGCAAAACGCCGCTGCCGCCTTATATCAAGCGCGGCGCGGAGGATTTTGACAAAGACCGCGAGCGTTATCAAACGGTTTTCGCACAAAAACGCGGCGCGATCGCCGCGCCGACCGCCGGACTGCATTTCACGCCGCAAATTTTACAGGAATTAACGGATTCCGGCGTTTCGATCGCCGAAATCACTTTGCATGTCGGCTACGGAACGTTCGAACCGGTGCGTGTCAGCGATTTGTCCGAACATAAAGTTTTGCCCGAAAACTATGAAATTTCCGAAGAAACGGCGGAAATCTTAAACCGCGCAAAAGCCGAACGCCGCCGCATTGTCGCCGTCGGCACGACGACGACGCGGACGCTTGAAACGGCAATCTCAAAACACGGAAAATTTACGGCGGAAAAAGATTTCGCCGATCTGACGATCACCCCGGGTTACAGATTTTGCGCGATTGACGGGCTTTTGACTAATTTTCACCTTCCGCAATCATCTTTGCTGGTTTTGGTTTCAACTTTCGGCGGCTACGAACTTATAATGGAATCATACAAACACGCCGTCGAGGAAAAATATCGTTTCTACAGCTACGGCGATTGTATGCTGATTCTTTAAATTTTGGATTTTAGATTTTGGATTTTGGATTTGCTGCCGGATTGTGAAGCATTCGGTTTAATTCAAGGGTTTTTCAATAAAGGACAATTTCAGTTAAAACTGATTCGTTCAAACACAAACCAATCCAAAATCCGAAATCCGAAATCCAAAATCGCCATGGCTGTTTTGCAGATAATTCGAAATCTTTTTGTTTCGACAGAGATTGCCGAACCGGAGATCGTTGTGCCTGCCGCGCCGACCGTTTATGAAATTCATCCGTTGACGGAAAAACATCTGAAAGAAGTAATGCGCGTGAATCTGCGCTGTTTCAAAAAAGGCGAAAATTACACGAAACACACTTTTGCTTATCTTTTGAACGAACCGACAACGCTCAGTTACCGCATCGCAACGCCTTCGGAAGAAATTGTCGGGTTTATTTTCGTGATGACCAATCAGGGCACGGGACATATCACGACGATCGGCGTCGCGCCCGAACATCGCCGCCGAGGATTGGCGCAAGATATGATTCGTCACGCCGAAGCATCGCTCAAAAACCGCGAAATCGCGACCGTTTCGCTCGAAGTCCGCGTCAGCAATATCGCCGCGCAAAGTCTCTACCGCGACCTCGGCTACACGATCGTTCAGCGTTTAAATAATTACTACAACAACGGCGAAGACGCTTTTTTAATGGTCAAATCGATTTTTTAGTTCGTTGAGTTCATTGAGTTCATTGATTTTCTTTACTCAACGAACTCAATAAACTCAATAAACTCTATGAACTCTTTCCCGAAGATTTACCCGATTACCGATACGCGTTTGACCGATCTTTCGCACGCCGAACAGGTCGAAAAATTAATTGCAGGCGGCGCGCGGTTTATTCAACTGCGCGAAAAGCGCGCTTCGCCGAAAGAGTTTTACGAAGCGGCGCAGGCGGCGATCGAAATCGCCCGCCGCCATTCGGTCAAAATCATTATCAATGACCGCGTTGATTTTGCGCTCGCCTTAAAGGCGGACGGCGTGCATCTCGGGCAAGACGATCTGCCGCCCGACGCGGCGCGGAAAATTTTGGGCGAAAAAGCGATCATCGGTTTTTCGACGCACAGCGTCAGGCAGGCGATCGAAGCCGTCAGGTTTCCGGTTGATTATATTGCCGTCGGTCCGGTTTTTGCGACCGAAACGAAGGAAAACCCGGATGAAATCGTCGGCGTCGAAGGCGTCAGAGAAGTGCGCGCGGCAATCGGCGATTTTCCGCTCGTCGCGATCGGCGGCATCACATCGAAAAATTTTCAAGCGGTGTTAGAAGCCGGCGCCGATTCGCTGGCGATTATCAAATCCGTTCTTTTTCCGCCCGAAACGATTGCGGAAAATTTGCAGGCGTTTTCTTAATGAGCGGCAGTTTAATTAAAAATTGTTTTCCCATGTTAAATTTTACTTGCTTTTTTAGCTCACGATGCGTCAAAATAGAAAACTGACAAGGGGTTTGTCAGCTTAAACCCATTTGAAACTCAAATCCGTTTCCTACCATCTTTTTAATTTTTTTCTTCGGGAGTTAATCCAAAATCAATGAGTTTGCTTGATGTAGCACCGATTATTGAGCAGATGCTGCTCATTTCCGACAATGTCAGCGACCTTAATTTTTCCTGCGGGCAAAAGCCGCAAGTTGAAATCAACGGCAGTTTGTATTCGGCTTCGCCGCTGGGGTTAGGCAAATTAACCGGCTATCAGACCGAGATGATCGCGATGTCGATTCTTCGCGACAATCCGGAAGCCGCGTCGCAGCTAATCAAATTCGGCACGGCGGATCTAAGCTACGCGCTGCCCGGACGCTGTCGTTTTCGCGTCAATATTTTCCAGCAGCGCGGCTCGTATTCGATCGTGATGCGCGTCATTCCGCACGAGATTCCGAGTTTTTCGTCGCTCAATATTCCGACGCATTTGGCGGAAATCTGCAATATCCGCAACGGCATCGTTTTGCTCACAGGCCCGACCGGTTCGGGCAAATCTTCGACGCTCGCCGCGATTATTGACCACATCAACGAAACGAAAGCCTATCATATCGTGACGATCGAAGACCCGATCGAATTTCTTCACAATCACAAAAAATCAACGATCAACCAGCGCGAAGTCGGCTCGGACACAAAGGATTTTGCGTCCGCCCTGCGCGCCGCTCTGCGTCAGGCACCGAAAGTTATTCTCGTCGGCGAAATGCGCGATCTTGAAACGGCTGAAATCGCGCTCGAAGCGGCTGAAACCGGTCACCTTGTTTTATCAACTCTGCACACGATCGACGCCTCGAAAACGGTTGACCGAATTATCGGTCTGTATCCGAAAAACGAGGAAAAGATCATTCGTATGCGGCTCGCGCAAACATTCCGCTACATTATTTCACAGCGCCTGATTCCGCGTTCCGACGGCAAAGGTCGCGTCGCGGCGGTCGAGATTCTAAGGTCGAATCCGCGTACGCGCGAATATATCGAAAAAGGCGAATCCGAAGGAAAATCGCTTTTGGACGCAATGCGCGACGGTGAAATTGACGGAATGCAGGATTTCGATTCGGTGCTTCGCAAAATGATCGAAACCGAAGCCATTTCGCTCGAAGACGGGCTTTCGTTTGCCACCAATCAGAACAATCTTCTGCTTCAGCTCAAAGGTTTGTCGGGCGGCGACGATTACAACAACGCGCTTCCGCAAAAACCCAACAATCCGCTGCTCAGCGTTCCGCCGCCGACGCCGAACTCAAAGTCGGTGCTCGATATGATTGAGTAGAAGACAGGAGTCGGAAGACGGAAAATAGAATAAGCCATTCCGACTTTCGACTTCCGACTCCTGTCTTCTGTCTCCTGTCTTCTAACTTCTAAAATTATGATTATTCGTTGCGATAATTGTTCAGTTTCCTTACAGCTCGATGAAGGGAAAATTCCGACCCAGAATTTTACGGTGCGGTGTCCGCGCTGTCAGAATTTGATTCGCGTTCAGAAAGGCGCGAAAGGACACGGCTCGGCGACCGTCCAGCAGCTCGAAGCCAATCAGCCTGCGCCGGCGGTCGCGGAAGGCGCGCAGCAGTTTTCCGCCAAAGAATCGGAGTTTCAAATAAACAGCGCGATGCGCTCGCTGCTCAGCGCCCTGCAAAAAGAAACCGCTGTGCTCGACGGCGACGACGAAAAAAGCGATAAACCGCGCCGCGTTTTATTATGTCTCGGACAAAAGCGCGACGATGTCGGCAAAGTTTTGGTTGACGCCGGATTTAAGGTTTACGTCGCGCAGACGCCCGCGCAGGCAAACGAGCGAATGCGCGAAGGCAAAACCGAGATTCTCGTGTTTTCGCCCGATTTCGCCGCAGAATTCGGCGGCGCGGCGATTTTACAGCAAAAGGTCAACGCGATGTATTCTTCCGAACGCCGCCGTCTGTTTCTGATCTCGCTCGAAGACGCCGGCACGACGATGAACGCGCACGAAGCTTTCCTGCGAAACCTGAATCTGATCGTCAACACGAGCGACATTCCGCAGCTTCCGCTGATCATGAACCGCGCCCTGCGCGATTTTAACGACCTTTATCATTACTTAAATCGTGCGGCTGGAGCGGAACCGATTTAATAAAAAGCGCAAAGTTAAAAATTAAAAAAGTCTCTTGTTAAACGTAAACCGTAAACAAGAGACTTTTTTAATTTTAACTTTTAACTTTTAATTCGCTCGTTGCCGAATCGCGTCGAGCGTGTCGTCAACGAGAAGTTCGCCGTTTTCGAAAACCGTGCGCATTTGCGAGTTTTCCGCTTCGATCTGGTCGGCGTTTTCGAGCTTGACGGTTTCGTATTCGCCCGCTTCGTTCAGAATTAAGTCCAAACGCCCGCGCTTGCTGTTTTTGCCCGCGTCGGTGATCGGCTGTTTATAAACTTCGATCAATTTGCCGTCTGCGACGATTGCCGAAGCTTTGTAGGCAAATCTCAAAGTGTCGCGGTCGATTTTCTGCAAAAGCGCGCCGCCGATGCCGAACGCGATGTTCGACGCCGAAAAGCCTTCCGCTCTCAAACGCTCCAAAATCTGATGAATTGACTGCTCGTTGACTCCGTCGCCTTGAATAATCCGGACATTTTTTAAGACTTTGTAGCCTTTTGAATTCACGGTCGTCCCGAATTGTTTGCCTAAAATCTGCGCAACTTTTGATACGACTTCGACCGGTTCGCCCGAATCGGGACGAATCACGATCGTCGCGCCCGAATCAATCACTTCTTGCCGCAACTCTTTGCCCCAGATTTTTTCGACCGCTTCGAAAATGTTCCACGAATCCGAGACGATCGCGACCGTCGAGCCGGGACGCGCGAAATTTTTCAGCATATTGCGATACGCCTCCGCCTCGTTTTCGCGTCCCCACGACGTGATCGTCGAATGTTCGGCGGCAGGAATCGAAAAACCCGCCATCGGCGTGTGATAAAATTCGCGGTGAACAAGCAGCGCCGACATCGTATCGGTTCCCATAAAATTCACGAGATGCGCCGCGCCGCCGATCGCCGCCGTTTCCTGACTCGAAACGCCGCGCGAGCCGAAATCGTGAACCTTAAAACCGATTTCCGCATCGGCGTCGTCTGCCGTTTCTTGTAAAAAACGATAAACGTCGCGTTTGATATAAAAACTTTGCGTCGCGACCGTACACGGATACCAGATGCGCATCAATTGGGTTTCAAACCAGCTCGTCAGCCAGTAAAATTCGGCGTCCGTATTTTCGACCGTCATCATCACATTACGCAGCGGCACGACCGAACCTTCCGCGACGGCGCGAACCCGCAGCGGAAGTCGTCCGCCGTGTTTTTTAATCAGACTCGTCCAGCCGTCGTAATTAAACGGCTCGCCGTGCGCCGTAATGACTTCGCGCGCTTCTTCGACCATACTTTGCGTAAATTTCTCCAGAAAATAACGCTTCAAAATATACTGTAAACCAAAGAAAACCGCCGCTTTCCAATCGCGCTCCGAACCGCGCGATTCAAGGTACGAATGCACAAACGTCGTCTTCGGCGGGTATTGCAAAAAATGACTAGCCTTGTAGCTGTCCGTGTCAATTATTCTATTTATTTCAAACATTTTTATATTTTCTCCTATTTTCGGTTTTCTCCCTGAAAACCTAATTCGATTTTGGATTTTAGATTTCGGATTTCGGATTGCTCTTTAATCAGAAAAACTATTTTTTCCATAATATTTTTACCTACTAAAAACTTCCGTGAAAGTACTGTAAACACTCTTCCTCGGCGTTTTATCGTAAATTGCCATAATCACACGCGCGAAGCATCTTTCAAACTCGCCGGTCAGCAAATCTTTAAACATCCAAGCGATTTGCATTGGGATATTTTGAAAAACGCCGCAGCCCCACGCGCCTAAAATGAGCGTTTGATGACGTTTGCGATTGGCGATCCACAGTAATTTTCGCGCGCGCTCGCGGTTTGTCGGTTCGATAAAATCATATTTTTGCAGTTCGTTCTGCACCACCGCACCGGCGTTGACAGCGGGCGAAGTCAGAAACGTCGCGAGATATGGGTTTTGAAGCAAACTTCCGTCGTCGTTGCGAAAAACCGGAACTTTCGGCGAATAGATCATCCAGTCCGAATAAAGCGCCGTGCCGTTTCGCCGGTTATAGTCGTACATCGCCGAATGCGGCGTCAGCGTCGCGTAAAGCGCCGAGGCATAGGCGATCGATTCTTCCTGCGCGATCGTTCCGCGCAGAAATCCGCCGCCCGGATTTTTCGCCGACGCGAAATTTAAGACGAACGCATCTTCGTCCGCGTTTTCTTTGAAGATTCGCTTTGCCGCTTCGAGCGTCGTTTCATCAGTGATTTCAAACCGCGTCGCTGCATTGTTTCGAGTCAGATCGAAGTTTTCGGGAAAATCTTCGTCGCGAAACAGCCTCGAGTTCTTGGCTGCCGCTGCGATTTCCGTGTTCAGGGAAACCGTTTCGCCCAAATTATTGCGGTATGTTCCGCGCTCGATAATGCGCAGAGTGTCCTGCGCAAGTTCGACTCTATCTGAATTATTCATTTTTTCTCCTGTTCGGTTTTCTACCCGAAAACCTAATTCGATTTGGAATTTGAGATTTCGGATTCGGGATTTTTCCGTAACCTACAAGCTCCTTTCTATACTTCGTTTTTCAACTGCTCACGAAGCTCCATTAAAAGCTGTCCGAGCATATTTCTGCCGTGTCCGTCGCCGCCGTCGCCCCAATAACTGTCGTTCGCCGTATGTTCGACCAGTTCGGCGTCGCCGGTTTCGAGCAGAATCTTTTTCAGCTCGTCGTTCTGCGTAAATTTTGCCCGCAGAGCTTCGCGCATAATGTCGTCCTTGACCGTTTCCCAATCTTTGCGCAGCGGGAATTTGCGGTTTCTGCCTAAATTTGCCGATTCCATCGGCGTCGGCGCGAGCCGGACTTTTTCCTCAAATTCGGTTCCGGCGAATTTCTGTGCCTGAAAATAATGCTCGCTCGTTTTCCACATCTTTTCCTTCAAAAAAAGACGATGCCGCGAGAAGTTTGAGAAACAACCGTATTCGCCGGTCGTCGAATAAAAATTGATAACATTTTTCTCGTTCATAAATTCCTCGATTTATAGTTTCAGCCGTAAGATCACGGGTTCTTTTAATTTGCCTTCGGCTAATTTGCCGTCGTTTCCAGCCAATGCCCACTGGCTGTTGGCGATGAAGTAAAAATCGTCGCCGACTTTTACGCCCAGCGTCGGTTCGTTAAAATCCGCGTGATTCGCTTCGGGCGTTACGCTTCCGGTAATCGCCGTAAAATCTTTGTTCAGAAAGAACTTTGCGACGCGGTGCGGGCGAAAACCGTTCTGAATCGCGACGAGATTGCCGCGATGAAAATAAATTCCGTCAATTCCGATCGAATTCGTGTTCGCGTCCACGGTTAATTGTCTAATATTTTTGTCCGCCAGACTGATTCTGAAAACGCCTTTTGAATAATCGGCGACGAAAAGAATTTTTTCGTCCGGCGAAAACGCCAACCCCTGCAAAGACGAAAAATTATCGCTCGTCAGAAAAACTTCTAACTCGTCTTTTTTCGCATCAATCCGGTAAATATTCGGCGAAATGCTGTCGCTTGCAAAAACGTCGCCGTTTTTCGCGACGATCAAATCGCCGAGCGCGTGTTTCGCCGTATCGTTCGACAAAAGATATTTTTTCAAAAGCTTTCCGGTTCGCAAATCATATTTAAAGACGCCGGATTTGCCGTCGTCCGCTTTATTAAACGATTGCATTTGCGGAAACGCGGTCGTCGTCGCCCACAAGATCCGGCGTTTTTCGTCAACGTGCATTCCCGAAACGCTCCATAAACCGTCCGTTTCAGCGGAAAAATCCGAAACCTTTCCGCTCGCGTCGATCGCGACGATCTTGCGCCGGTGAATACTACTCACAAAAAAGCGTTTCGTCGCGCCGTCGTAAGCGATTCCTTCGGTAATCAAATCTTTCTGCGGAATCGTAAAAGCCCTTTCGCTCTGATTGACGGATATTCCATTGAGCAGAAACGAATTTTGCAGGTATATAAATTCTTTGAGACTAAACAAAGATTTAAAGTCTTCATCTTTTCCGATCTCAAAAGACAATCCCATTGACCAGAGCCTTTTTAAAACCTTCAAAGATTCGTCCGTCTTATTATTTAGCGCAAAGCCGACCGCCAGATTGTAAAGAAGCCGCGGGTGATTCGGGCGCAAACCGCTCGCCAGTTTGATATTTTCGAGAAACTTCGCGTAATCTTTCGCCTTATAATCGGCGCGCGCCTGCTGTTCGAATTTCGCGCTCTCGCGCATTTCAATTGCCGTCTGCGCGTGAACACACGCGGCAAAGCTCAACAGAAAAACAGCGACCAAAATAAAATTACTGCATCGTAAAAAACTCATATTTCTTCTCCTTTATCTGGTTGTAAATTTCGGCGGATGCGAACAGGTTGAAATTTGATACCTCAATCTTCAAATTAGTTTGTTTCGCGCCGAAATTTATTTATAAACCCAGAAAATAACGGATTATATGAATGTGATCCTCGAAAAATTCGTCCTCTTTTTCGCCCAGCGCGGAAAGCGGCAGCCAGAAGGCTTTTTTCGCGTCGTCGCCGCCTTTGACGCGCGGCAAGCCTTCTTTTAAGTTCGGTTCAAGCTCGATGTAATAAGCGAAAGTCACGGTTCGCCCGCGCTGCGAGCGTTCGGGATAATCGAAAACGTGCGACGCTCTTATGCTGCCGCGCAAAACCTGCGCCGGAACTTTGATGTTGGTTTCTTCCTTTAATTCCTTAACGGCAGAATCTTCGAGCGTCATATTTTCCGCCAAAAATCCGCCGGGTAAGGCGAGCAAACCTTTTCCCGGCTGAAAACCGCGCCGGATAACCAGCACGTGCCCGCTCTGGACGACGACGGCATCGGTCGTTAAGAAAACCGGCTTGTAGGGAACGCCTTTGAACTGCGTGTCTTCGCGATATTTTTTGATGTATTCAAATTCGTTTTTTAAGTTCGGATAAAATTCCGTCCCGCGAAAAGCGTTCAGATAATTGGCGGCGACCGGCGGGACGAGATTTTGCCACGTTTCGTCTTCGGAAAAATATTTTTCGCGAATCAGCGAAGCGTTCAAAGAAAGACGCTCTTTATCGGCGCAGTAAAACTCCTCGAAATTCCATTGCGGGAAAAGATTCAGGTAATAAGAACTTTTGTCTTTAAAGAATCCGACGATCGCGATGCGCGCGTTTTCGTCGTCCTCCGTAATTTCGGCGACCGTATTTTGCACTTCCGCCGTCCAGACATGATCGTTGTACGGATAATCGCGCACGGCGCGAAAAATCAGATTCTCCGAGTCTTCCGGAAAACAGGCGCGGATAATTTCCTCGCGCATCGCGGGCGTAAACGGGTTTTTGACATCGGGCGCGCTTCGCGCCGAGCCAAGTATAATGATGACTTTTTCGGCTAAAGTTAAACTGTATTGGATTAAATCCTGATGTGCAGAATGCAGCGGCTGGAATCGTCCGATGACGATCGCGTAATCATATTTCTTCATTTTTTCGAACACTCTCCGTGTTATAAATTTTCGTCGTTCTTCCTGAACGACTACACTTCTTACAAAAACATAATACGGCAAAATATTCAAATCGGTTCAGGATATTTTCATTTTACAGCTCGTCACGCGCCGTTTAGAAAATCTTCATAACTCCTGAATTTAGCTGTTTTTTGCAAATAAATCTTGTAACGCCGAAAATGAAACTCACATTGTTCTATTAAATCATTTCTGTCTAAGGACAATTTTCCACAAACACTTTTGTAGTCATTAAGCAGTTCGATCAACTCATCGCATTCAGTCTCATTTGCGCCGTTAATGCCGTAGAGCACGCCGTGTGGTATTTCGTGAATCGTGTATCTCAGAAAATTTGTGAGATCCTTTTCATAGATTTCAAGTAATTCTTTATCTTCGGGACTTATTTCCAATCCGTGGATAATTAATTGTCGTTTGCCCAGTTCGTAATTTTTTGTTTGAATCTGGAATTTTATTAAATTTTGCTCAAGTTTTATCAGGTATTTTATTGCCCGCAGATTATTTTGAGAAACTTCTTCTTGTAAAACCGGCAGTAGGACATTCTCAAAAAAGGGCTGTCTGATGACGACATTTTTAAGATTCGTCTCGTTAAGAAAATCTGAAATATCCTTGAAATTTAATTTTTCGGCAGCCAAATCCTGCAAAAGTTCGAGATGCAGGCGATTGCGCTTTTGCTTGGGAAATCCGGCTAATTCGATCTCAAGGTATTGCTCGAATTTTTCATTCATCGCTTCTCGATTTGCATTTTCATGCCGTATTTCGGGCGCAGCGTGACCATCGCCTGAAGCCCGATTTTTTGCTGCGAAGCGAGGCTCAGACGCCATTTTCTGCCCAGAGCGGCAAGCAGCAAAACGCCTTCCATCCACGCGAAGCTTTCGCCGATACAGCTGCGGATTCCTTTGCTGAACGGCAGGTAAATAAACTTGTTTCCGGCTTCTTTGACGGAAACTTTTTCCCAGCGTTCGGGAATAAATTCTTCGGCGTTTTCCCAAAAACGTGCGTCGTGATGCATCACGAACGGCGACGCGAGAACGAGCGCTTTTCTTGGAATTTTGAAGCCCGAAAACTCGTGTTCTTCGGTCGCAATTCGCCCGATCGCCCACGCGGGCGGAAAAATCCGCATTGATTCGGCAAGAATTTGCTCGGTGAATTTCAAACGCGGGTAATCTTCGGGCGTAATTTCGCGATTGCCCAAAGCTTCCGTGATTTCGGCGTGGAATTTCTTTTCCGCTTCCGGATTTTGCGACAAGAGATAAAACGTCCACGTTAAGGCGTTGGCGGTCGTTTCGTGTCCGGCTAAAAAGAGCGTCAAACATTCGTCGCGGATTTGCTTGTCGGTCATCGCGCCGCCGGTTTCCTCGTCCTGCGCCAACAGGAGCATCGAGAGCAGATCGCCCGCGTCTTCGCCCGAAGCGCGGCGCGTTTCGATGATTCTGTAAATCACTTCGTCGAGCGTCCGGCGCGCATTTTTGAGGCGTTTGATCGGCGGCAGCGGCAGGCGTTCAAGGATTTCGGAATACGGCAGAAGGAGAAAATTGAACATCGAAACGATCGTCGTCATCGCTTTCCCGACCTCATTCGCATCGTCTTCGACATTCGCGTTAAAGAGCGTCTTGCCGACGATCTGCAAGGTCAGACGCATCATTTCCTTATCAATATCGCGCACGTCGCCGTCGCGCCATTCGCCCGCCATTTTTTCGCCGAATTCGATCATCGAACGGGCGTAATCGTTAATGCGATTGCGATGAAAAGCGGGCTGGATCATTCGCCGCTGGCGCAGGTGAAATTCCTTTTCGCTCGTTAAAAGCCCTTCGCCTAAGAGTCCTTTGGCGCGCTGCAATGCGCGACCTTTCATAAATTTCGAATGGCTCGTGACGAGCATATCGCGGATCAAATCGGGGTGATTGATAAAGAACGCGGGAATCTTGCCGAGCCTGAAAGCCGAAACGTCGCCGAGCCGCGACAATCGAGTCAAAAATCCGGGCGGGTCTTTCCGAAACGAGCGAAAATGTCCGCCGAATAAATCGGTCTTGACGGTCGGCGGCGAAATTTGTTCAGGGGCTTTCATGGCAATGATTTTAACAGAAAACATATTTTTTAACGCAAAGACGCATTTTGATTTCGGATATCGGATTTGGGATTGCGGATTTGTCTGTTTTGAAACTCAATCCGAAATCCGAATTCCCAAATCCTAAATCGAAATGCCTTTGCGTTAAAATTTTTCCCGCTCTTTTAGAAATTTTCGCGCAAAACTGATATTTTAATACCTTATGTCAGAAGTAAAAGCGAAAAAAGTAAAACCCGATATTCGCGCGATTACGCGTCTCGTGCCGCCAGCCGGTAATCTTGTTCAAGGTCAGTCAGAGCTTCCGATTGACCCGCAGTTAGCCAAAGAAGCGGCGGAAATCATCGCCGCGAGCCGCAATCATTACGGCGGTTCGGAAGGCGACGCGAATTTGCGTAAAGCGGTCGCGGAAAAGATCCAAAAGTATAATGCGATCGAAGTTGCGACGGACGCCAAACCGCTCGAATTAATGATTACAAACGGCGGAACGGGCGCGTTGATCGGCATCGCGAACAGCTATTTGCGCGGTAAATCGGCGCTTGTTTTCGAACCTTTTTACCCGTATCACGTGCGGATTTTAGAAGAATTCGGCGGCAAGGCGGAAACTTTCGAGCTCGACGCCGAGTTGAAATTCGAAAAAGACGCTTTATTAGCGCGCTGCAAGGAATTAAAAGACCGCGCGGAGTTTCCCTTGAAAGCGATCATCGTCTGCTCGCCCGCCAACCCGTCGGGCAAAGTGATGACGCAGACCGAACTCGAAGCAATCGCCGAAGTCGCGCAGGAACTCGATCTGCTCGTCATCTCGGACGAAGTTTACGAGCATTACGTGACGGGCGAAAATCCGCATATTCCGATCGCCGCGCTGCCGGGAATGTGGGATCGGACGATCACGGTCAATTCGTTTTCAAAATCGTGGAACATTTCGGGCTGGCGTCTGGGTTACGCATACGGCAAGGGCGAATTGGTTCAGCCGGTCAACAACGCGGCAAACGTGATCTATGTTTGCCCCGCAACGCCGCTCCAAGCCGCGCTTTCGAATGTTTTGATGGCGGACGAAAATTATTACACCAGACTGCGCGATAAATTCGACGGAAAACGCCGGTTCGCTTCCGAGGCGTTATCGGCTCTCGGCTTTAAGATTTACAATTCCGGTTCGGCATTTTACCTTTGGACGCGGATTCCCGAAGAATTTTCCGACGCCTTGCCGTTTAACGAAATGCTGATGCAGAACGGCGTCGCCGGAACTCCGGGCAGCGCGTTTGCCGAAACGGACAATTGGGACGCCTATATGCGCATCTGCATCGCGCGCGAAGATTCGGTTTTAGAAGGCGCGCTCGAAAAAATCCGCGCCGCTCTGAAGTAACGTTTTTTATTTTTATTACAGAAAAAGAGCAGCTTTTCGCTAACGAAAAGCTGCTCTTTTTCTGTCTTCCTGATTTACGTTTTTACATTTTAATTGCGGTCGCGCCGGTTGTTTTTCTTGCGATAAATTTTCCGGCTGTTTCGGTTCTGCATCCGATTGAGCCGCGCGCGTTCGCGCCAGGTGACGACGCCGTCGGATTTTGCTCTTTTTTCGTAGCGCCGCGTTCTTTGCGTGCTGCGCCTGATGCTTCGGGTTTCGCGCCGCGTCAGCTCGCCCGTTTTGACGCCGCGCCGGACGCGTACTTTTTGGTTCTGCTGACGCCGGTCAACGCGCGGCGTTCTCTGGGCAGCAATGGCGGTTCCGGCAAAAATACCGACCAGCGCCGTAATCATCAAAGTTAACAGTAGTTTTTTCATTTGTTTGATCTCCTTTTTGTCTTATTAATCCTGCCTTATTTGAGACAGGTCAATTCTTTTATTTTCGGGTGATGACCACCTGTTTGCGGCTTCCGAACATCGGCAGCCGGTTCGAAATCAGAAATGTTCCCGCCGCCGGTTTGCTCTTTAAATAGTAATCGAAAAAGGCGAGCGTGTATGACGCCAGCCATTGCGCAAACTGCGGGTAATCGTCGTTTTCCAGGTTGAAAGTCGAATGAATTGTCGCCGGGTGATTAATATAAAGCTGGTATTTTCCGCCGCCCGGCATCATCTGAAAAGCGACGAGCCGCGAAGCCGCGTCTTCGCCGCTCGACGAATCGCCCGCGCCGGTCGCGACCAGCACGGGACGCGAAATCTCGCGCCACGAATCCTGTTTGAAACCGATATAATCCGGTCCCTGCGGCGAATTGGCGAGAAAGACCTTCGGCAGCGGATTGGCAAAACCGACATCATTCGAAGCGTTAGTCAGGCGAAATCGCGCGCCGGCAAGCGCGATCGCCGTCATCGAACCGCCCGACCAGCCCGCCGCCGCGATTTTCGTATAGTCTATTCTGCCGTTCAGTTCGGGAATATTCTGCTCAAGCCAATTGAGCGACGCGAGCACGACATTCGCGTCGCGCGGCTGATAAACCGTTGCCATCGGCAGACTCGTGCATTCCTGCTGATTTGCCGCCGCAAATTCCAGACAGACCGCCGCGCGCTGCGCCGGTGTATTATCGAGATGACTCATATGAATGACGATATAACCGGCGCGGGCTAAAGTTCTTCCCCACGTGCCGTTCAGCATTCGTCCGCTGTCCTGCAGACCGCCGCCGTGCGACCACAAAATCAAAGGCAGTCTGCCGGTCGTGCCGCGCGGAATGCGAATCCGAATCGGCACGCTGCGATGCTGCTGGCTCAAATCGGGAGCCGCTGCGTCAATAAAGCATGGCGGCGGCGTTTGGCTCTCGTCACAGTCGTAATAATTTTCCGACGGCTTGTAAAGAAACGGGCTGTCAATAATATTGACGAACTGCCCGCGCGCGACCGGCGGCGACATCATCAAGCCAAGCGCAAATGTAATTAACCAAAAAAATTTTATAATTTCGTTTTCCGGCTCTTTGTGAATTGAGTATTTTGCCGTTAAATCAAGCTTCGGGATCGTATCGGTTAGTGTTTGACCGCCGTCCCCGGTTTTCGCCGGTAAATCTCGCTCGCAGTTTCCGCAAAAACGCGCAAAGGCGGGATTGATCGTTTCGCAGCGGCGGCAATATTGAAAATCCATTCTCGTTTTTCTCATTTCTTTCTTTCTCTCAGGTATTTTTTTGTTGTAAAATCAAGCCCGAAAAATCAGCCCGGCGCTTGTTTTGTTCGTCCGACGCATAGATTAATCGAGATTTCTGCGAAAAGTCTTCAAAGTTTCGCTCAAAAAGTTCTCAAAAAGTTCTCAAAGCGATTATGAGCAATGAATTCAGCAAGATATATGAATTCGGCGGGTTTCGTTTCGACGCCCGAACCAATACTCTGCGGCGCGACGACGAGCCGGTTTCGCTTTCGCCGAAGGCTTCGGAATTGCTCAAACTGCTGCTCGAAAGAAGCGGCGAGCTGGTTACGAAACAGGAAATTTTCGACGTCGTCTGGGCGGAAACCTTTGTCGAAGACGGCGTGCTGACGCAGAACATCTACACGCTCCGGCAGGCGCTCGGCACTGATGCGGACGGCAAACAGATCATCGAAAACGTCCCGCGCCGCGGCTACCGTCTGAATACGCCGGTAGTTCAAAAACCGGACGATACCGGGAAAACGCCTGAAAACGAAAAAGCGCCTGAATTACAAAAATCCGAATCGAAAGCGTCGCCCGTCGCCGCGCCCGGCAAACCTTATATTTTTCGTTTTTTAATAATCGCGGCGGCACTTATCGGCGTCGTTCTGCTTTCGGTGATCGGCTACCGCTTTCTCGCGACCGAATCGTCGGAAGCGTCAAAAAATCCAATCGCCGAGCTGAAGTTTAAACAGCTCACCGACACGGGCGATGTCAGTTACCTGACCGTTTCGCCCGCCGGAAACCGCGCCGCCTACACGCGCGGCTTTGAAATCTACGTGCGAAATCTCGAAGCGGGCGACGAGTCGAAACTGAAAATCGAAAACGCCGCGCGCATCGGCTGCCTGCAGTTTTCGCCCGCGGGCGACGCGGTTTATTTCGGAAACGTTTATAATCGCGACGAAAAAGGCAGCGTTTTTCGCGTTGCCCTGACCGGCGGCGTGCCCGTCGAAGTCGCCGAAAACGTCTGGAGCGGTTTTTCGCTCTCGCCCGACGGCAAGGAATTGGCATTCGTCCGTAAATTTCCGGCGGAAAACCGGCAGCGACTCGTGATAAAAAATCTCGAAACGGGCGTCGAGAAAATGCTCGCGAGCGTTAATCTGCCCGGGGAATTTTACTGGAATAATTATCCGGCGTGGTCGGCTGACGGCAAAAAAATCGCGCTCGTCGTGACCGATCAGACCGAGCATTTCGCGCACCTTTTAATTATTGAAAACGGCGCGGCGCGAGAATTGAAGCTGCCAAATTTTCGCAATGTCGAACAGGTCGTCTGGTCGGCGGACGCGAATAATCTGATTGCCGCCGCGAACGACGGCAATAATTTCCAGCTCTGGAAAATTTCCGTCGCGGACGCCGCCGCGCGGCGCATCACCAACGATTTGAATTCATATCTCGGGATTTCGGTTTCCGCCGACCGCAAAAAACTGCTCTCGCGCCAGCGCGTTTATTTTTCGAATATCTGGGTCGGCAAAAAAGATACCGGCGGCAATCTGCGCCAACTGACCGAAGGCACTTCGCGAAACGACGGCTTGAAAGGCTTGGTCTGGATCGACGACGAGCGAATCGTTTATTCGACAAACGACGAGAAAATCCGCGATTGGAATTTATGGCTGCTCAACGCTTCGGACGGCACGAAACGCAAATTGACCGATGATGCGGAAACGCAAAACGACAGTCCGGCGATCGCGCCCGACCGGAAAACGATTTATTTCGCTTCCGATCGCAACCGTCAAAGCCGTATCTGGCGGATTGACGCGAACGGCAGCGGGCTTCCTCCTGCTCAGGTAACTTTCGGCGAAGACGAAACGCATCATTTTCCGCAAATTTCGCCTGACGGAAAATGGCTTTACTTCATCATCAAAAGCGGCAGAAACTCGACCGTCGGGCGCAAATCGCTGACCGAAAACTCGGTGCAGGAGCTTTCGGGAAAAATCAAATACGCGCCCGGCAGTTTTTTGTCGCTCTCGCCGGACGGACGTTTTTTGGCTTTTCAAAATATCGCTTACGAGAGCGCCGCAAATAGCGCCGCGCCGCGTTTGCAGGCGGCGATTCTTTCGACCGGTAACCCGGATGAAGTGCGGTTTGTCGAGGTCGAAGCCTGGAATCAAACGCTGCAATGGAGCGCTGACAGCCGGCATTTCGAATTTGTCGCGGGCAATCTCAAAGAAAACGAAATTTTGCGCCAGCCGCTCGAAAATAATTTAAATCGGACGCAGATTCTGCCCGCCGCGCAGGGCTCGATTTTCAATTTTGCGTGGTCGCCAAGCGGAGAAAATCTCGCGCTCGCGCGCGGACAGCTTTTGCGCGATGTGGTTTTACTGGTAAATTTCGAGTAATCTCAATAAAGGAAAACCTAAATCCGGTTAAAATCATCTGCATAAAACCCGGGATTTATCTTGAACAATTAATATGAAAAAAATTTTCGTCCTTTTATTAGTTTTTAGTTTTTTTATTAACGCTCTGCCCGCATTTGCCGATGAGGGAATGTGGACGTTCGACAATCTGCCGCTCAAGCAGT
The DNA here is from genome assembly GCA_031411895.1 of Acidobacteriota bacterium. Taxonomy (GTDB): domain Bacteria; phylum Acidobacteriota; class Blastocatellia; order Pyrinomonadales; family Pyrinomonadaceae; genus JAFDVJ01. The sequence continues at coordinate 65,548 of JANOBZ010000051.1, forward strand.
GGAAGGAGCGTTATAATTTCAAACCGGCGCAGGAATGGATTGATAATGTGCGGCTCGCTTCCGTGCGGCTCGAAGGCGGCTCGGGAAGTTTCGTTTCGTCCGACGGATTGCTGATCACCAATCAGCACGTCGCTTCGGGACAATTGGCGAAACTTTCGACGAAAGAGCGCGATCTGGTAAAAGAAGGCTTTTACGCGCGTACGCAAGCCGAGGAATTGAAAACGCCCGATCTGGAAGCGAACGTTTTGGTTTCGTTCGAAAACGTCACCGAACGCGTTCAAACAGCGGCGAAAGCGGGCGCGACCGACCGCGAAGCCAACGCGCAGCGACGCGCGGCGATTACCGCGATCGAAAAGGATTCGACCGACAAAACCGGCTTGAAAAGCGAAGTGATCTCGCTTTACAGCGGCGGCGAATACTGGCTTTACCGGTTCAAAAAATACACCGACGTGCGACTCGTTTTCGCGCCCGAAGAACAAATCGCGGCATTCGGCGGCGATTACGATAATTTCACGTTTCCGCGCCACGATCTCGATATCACATTCTTACGCGCTTACGAAAACGGTGTTCCGGCAAAAACGCCGAACTTTTTGAAGTTTTCGGAAAAAGGCGCGCAGGACGGCGAATTCGTCATCGCGTCGGGAAATCCAGGCTCGACCGCGCGACTTTTGACGCTTTCGCAGCTTCGATACCAGCGCGACGTCGGCAATCCGCTGCAGCAAAAAGTCTGGACGCTGCGCCGCGATATTCTGGAAACTTACGCCAAGCGCGGCATTGAGCAGCGCCGTCAGGCATCGGGCGGAATTCGCTCGTTTAACAATTCGCTCAAACGCCTCGCCGGTCAGCAGGAAGGTTTGTTAAACCCGCGAATGTTCGCGAAAAAAGAAGCCGAGGAAAAAGCCTTAAAAGACGAACTGGCGAAAAAGCCCGAACTGCAGAAGCTTTACCTTCCAGCCTGGGAACAGCTCGAAAAGGCTTACACGGAACTGCCGAAAATGTCGAACCGGCTCGCGTTTTCGAATCTCGCGCCGTCGCGCCTCGCGATCATCGCGCAGCAACTTGTGCGTTACAGCGAAGAAGTCAAAAAGCCGAACGATCAGCGTTACCCGGAATTCAGCGACGCGCGGCTCGCCGCTTTCAAATCGAATCTGCTTTCGCCCGCGCCGATCTATCCCGAATTAGAAGAAGCGGCTTTACAAGCATGGCTCGAAGAAGCGAAGAAAACTTTGGGCGCAAACGATCCGTTTATCAAGGCGGCGATCGGCGACGCCGAAGTTTCGGAAGTAGTCCGCCGCGCGATCAGCGAAACTAAATTAAAAGACGTTAATGAGCGCAAAGCTTTATTCGAAGGCGGCGCGGAAGCGATCGCCAAATCAACCGACCCGATGATTGCGCTCGCTCGCCGCGTCGAACCGATCGCCCGTGAATTGCGCGCGTGGAACGAGGAAAAAATCGTCAGCGTCGAAGCCGGCGCGGGCGAAAAAATCTCGAAGGCGCGGTTTGCCGCATACGGCAGAACGATTTCGCCGGACGCGAATTTCAATCTGCGCGTCGCTTACGGCAGAGTCAAAGGCTACGACGAAGACACGACGCTCGTGCCGTTTAGAACGACGTTTTACGGTTTGTACGACCGCGCGCTGAGCTTCGGCGAAATGCCGCCGTACGATCTGCCCGCGCGCTGGCGCGACGGTCGCGAAAAATTAAATCTCGCGACGCCGGTCAACTTCGTTTACACGGCGGACACGATCGGCGGAATGTCCGGTTCGCCGATCGTCAACCGGAGCGGCGAATTCGTCGGCATCAACTTCGACAGCAATTTGCAGAAACTTTCGAATCGCTACTGGTATATCGAAGAAGAAGAAGGCTCGCGCGCGGTCGGCGTGCACAGCGCCGGAATTCTCGAAGCGCTTCGCAAACTTTACGACGCCGGAAATTTAGCGACGGAATTAACGCGTAACTCACAATCTGAAAATAAAAGCCTGAAACAATAAACATGAATCTAAGCGGATTTTCGCGAATAATTTGAATAAATTTCAGAAAACTCCGCGAAAATCCGCTTTATCCATGGTTATCCGCATCACATTTCTTCTCCACCAACAAGCGCGGCAAACTAAAGACCTTGCGGCGAACATCAAAAAACAGTGCTCAGAAAGATTCTGAAAATTTTCGGCTATTTTGTTCTCGGCGTGATCGTTGTTCTCGCCGGGATTTATGTTTACCTCGCTATGCAGACAGGAAAACCCGCTGAAATTCGGGCGATTTTTCAACGCGATAATTCCCGACCGCTCGTTTTCGCGCATCGCGGCGGCGGCGGGCTTTATCCGGAAAACACGCTCGAAGCCTTTAAATACTCGGCTCAGATGGGTGTCGACGTGCTCGAACTCGATGTTCATTCGACATCGGACGGCGCGCTCGTCGTGATCCACGACGCGACGCTCGACCGCACGACGAACGGCGTTGGACGCATCAATCAGATGACGCTTGCCGAATTGAAAAAGCTCGATGCGGGCTTTAAGTTCACGCCTGACGGCGGGCAAACCTTCCCGTTTCGCGGCAAAGGCGTCACGATTCCGACCTTGCAGGAAATTTTCGACGCGCTGCCCGAAAAAACCTTCAACGTCGAACCGAAACAAGCCGAACCTTCGATCACGACGCCGCTCTGCGAGATAATCCGCGACCGGAAAATGACCGCAAAAATAATCGTCGGTTCATTTCGTCAGCAGGCGATTGACGAATTTCGCGCTCAATGTACGGAAGTCGCGACCGCCGCGACGCCCGCAGAAGTGAGAGATTTTCTGGCGCTGTATAAAGTCGGCTTGGGCGAAACTTACCGACCGCCAATGCAGGTTTTGCAGATTCCCGAACGATTGGGCGCGCTGCAAATCGTTTCCAAAGATTTTGTCGAAACCGCCGCTAAGCTCAATCTCAAAGTTCACGTCTGGACGATCAACGAACCCGCAGATATGCAGCGTCTGATCGAAATGCGCGTGGACGGAATTATGACCGATTACCCCGATCGCCTTTTAAAACTTTTGAGCGGCGGCGCGCCGTTTATCGAAAAAGATAATTGACGTTTCCGGCAAATTGCGTAGAATCGGTTCTGTTATGAAAAAACGCGTCATTTTCTTCGTTCTCGTTGTTGCGCTCGCAGTTCTGCCGATCATGGCGCAAAAGGGTAAAAACGCCGAGATAAAACGAATTGACGCTTACGTCAAAACGCTCGACGCGCTCGTTAAAAAAGCCAAAGCGCCGCATCTGATCTTTGCCGATACGTCGGATTACAACGAAGGCGGCAAACCGAAATGGCAGAAATTCGCGAACGAAAAGGCGCTCGAAAAATTCCGCACGGAAACGAGCGAAACCTATACAATCGCTTTCAACTGGCTGCAGCGCGGCAGAATCGTTAAATCGAATTTCACGCTTTTCAGCCCGTCGGGCGACTGGACGCAGTACGTTTTTCACAACTTTCGCGCCGACGGCTCGCTCGCCCACGCGCAGACGGAAATGCGGACATTTAACGGCGATTTAATTATCATTCAGAATTTCTACCACGACCGCGCCGGAAGATTGCTCAAAAAAACCGTCAAATATCGCGATTTAATAACCGACAAACCGATAAAGCCGACGCGCGAATTTCTCAAAAACAACGCCGACTGGCTCAACGACACCGAATATTACAAAAAAACAAACCGTCTGCCCTTTGCCAATTTGTTAAAGACATAAGTTTGTTAAAATAAACGTGAGGTCAATTATATGATTCAAACGGCAGAACAAATCATCGAAAGCGTTCGCGCTTTGCCGCTCTCGGAAAAAGAAAAGTTTTTTGATTTGGCGGAAGAAGAAAAGCAAAGAATTTTGTCGGAAAAGGAAGCGAAAAAAGCCGAGTCACAGAATGAGCGGGAAAAGTTTCGGCTGGCAATGCGCTGGCTCGATCAAAACCGTTAAAAATATCTCGGTCAATGGGTTTGTCTTGACGGCAATAAACTTATCGCACACGGCACAGACGCGGTAAAACTTTACAAGGAAGCCAGAGAAAAAGGCATCGAAGTTCCCTTCGTCGAACATATCACGGAAGAAAAAGAATACGGCGGAGGAATCGAAGCGTGTCCTTGAGCTTAGAATTCGACGAAGTTTATGAATACAGCATTTTCAAACCAGGAATTACCGTCCCGATAAAATTAGCCTTTGCCGAAAATCAGGTCGGCTTTACTGCAAAAATTGATACCGGCTCAAGCCACTGCATTTTCGAACGCCGCCACGGCTTACAGATTGATTTAGAAATCGAAAATGGCATTGAGCTGAATTTCAGCACGGCAACCGGAAATTTTCGCGCTTTCGGACACGAATCAACCTTAACGGTTCTCGGCATTGAAACCGTTTCAACCGTCTATTTCGCCGAAAACGATTATTTCAATCGCAACGTGTTAGGCAGAATCGGCTGGCTCGACCGCGTGAGATTAGGTTTGATCGAGCAGGAAGGCAAATTATTTTTGAGTGAACATAGAAAATAAATATTCTCATTGATATTTTTGGAACTTTCTACAAGCAGTGTTGTCCAATCCTTAAAATAACGTCAAAGCGTTTTATGAGAAAAGGTTTTACATTACTGATTATTCTGATTGTCGTTTCTTTTGGTTTTGGACAGAAAACCAAAAGAGAAAAGTTTGTAGATTACGTTTGGAAATACGAAGAAAGCATTCTTTTGGAAGAGGTAGAAGTTCCAGTAAAGTTTAAGGAAGAAACCCGAAATTATCGGGAAGGAATTATTTCATATCTCAAATATAAAGATGATTCTTATATCATTCTTCATCGCGGAGGAATGATGAAGTTACCTTTTTTTGCAGAACGTGATGGATATACAACCGAAACTAAAGAAGAATTTGCGGACAGAACCGTCCGCTGCGGAAAAAGCAAAAATAAACAATTGTATTGGTGCGAAGTAAACTTCAGGAGAACCGCCGAAACAATAAAAGCCGGATTACCGTTTCCTTCAAATTTTGCATTCGACAAGGTTAAAAAGAAAAACTTAAAATTATTCAAAGAAGCGTTAAACTCTTTAGTTTTACAAGAACAAAAACGAGTGGCAAAAAGGAAAAATTAACTGTCCACCGATGTCTAACCACTGACAACTATTTTTATGCATTATCACTTAATCGGAATTTGCGGGACGGCGATGGCTAGTCTGGCGGGAATGCTCCAAGCGCGCGGGCATCAGGTGACGGGTTCGGATCAGAATGTTTATCCGCCGATGTCGACGCAGCTCGAAGACTTAGGGATCAAAATTTTGAACGGCTATCAAGCGGAAAACGCCGACATCGGCGCGGACTGCACGGTCGTCGGCAACGCGATTTCGCGCGGCAACGCGGAACTCGAAGAAATCTTGAATCGCAAGCTTGTGTATCGCTCGCAGGCGGAAATCGTCAAGGAAGAATTTATTCGCGGGCGGCGCAGTCTGGTCGTCGCGGGAACGCACGGGAAAACGACGACGACGAGCATCGCGACGTGGATCGCCGAGGTCGGCGGTTTGAATCCGTCGTTTCTGGTCGGCGGCATCGTCCAGAACTTCGGCGCGAGCTTCCGCGTTTCGGACAGTAACTTTTTCGTCATCGAGGGCGACGAATACGACACGGCTTATTTCGATAAAAAGCCGAAATTTATGCATTATCTGCCCGAAATCGCGATCGTCAACAACGTCGAATTCGACCACGCCGACATTTACCGCGATTTGCAGGAAATCAAGTTCCAGTTTTCGCGTCTGATGAATCTCGTCCCGTCGAACGGGCGTCTGATCGTCGGGATTGACTCACCCGTCGCGCGCGATGTTCTGGAAGAAATGCAGGGTAAGCTTTTCACGCAGATCGAAACTTTCGGCACTTCGGACGACGCCAAATGGCAGGCGCGCTACATCGATTTTTCGGGCGATGTCACGCGTTTTACGGTTTTTCGCGACGGCAATTCGTGGGGCGAATTCGAAACGAATTTGATCGGCGAATTCAATGTGCGGAATTGTTTAGCCGTAATTATCGCGGCGGACGCGTGGGGAATTTCTAAGGAAAAGATGCAAGAAGCATTCCGCACATTCAAGTCGGTCAAACGGCGCGTCGAGATTCGCGGCGTCGAGCGCGGCGTCACGATAATCGACGATTTCGCGCATCATCCGACGGCGGTCGAAGAAACCTTGAAGGCTTTGCGCATGAAATATGCCGGTAAACGGCTGATCGCGGTTTTCGAGCCACGCTCGTGGTCGTCGCGGCTCGCGGTTTTCCAAGAACCTTACACAAAAGCCTTTAACTACGCGGATTATGTTGTGATCGCCGGAGTTTACAACACTTCGAAAGCGTCGGAATTAGGCAAGGTTCTCGACGTTAAGGAACTGGTCAAAGACATCGAATTGCAGGGCAAACCGGCGTTTGATTTTCCCGACGCCGACACGATCATCGAGCATCTTGTGCCCCAATTGAAAGACGGCGACGTGGTCGCGATCATGTCGAACGGCGGCTTCGGCGGCATTCACGAAAAGATTTTGAATATTTTGAAGGACGACTCAAAATAATTGCCAACCGCAGAAATAAAAGAAGTTATTCCGGCTACAGCGAGGGAAGTTTTCGATCTTTTACACGATTATCGAAGGCGGCTCGAATGGGACACGCTTTTGCAGAAAGCCTATCTCGAAGACGATTTTCCGGCGGCTTGTAAGGGCGCGATTTCGGTCTGTCAGGGACGCGCGATCTTGGGCGGATTCGCGCTCCGAACCGAATATGTGAGTTTTGAAAGAGGAAAAGTAGCGGCGGTCAAACTGCTCAACCAGCCGCCTTTTTTCGATTGCTTTGCCGCCAGCATTCGCCACCGGGACACGGGCGAAAATCAATCGGAAATCATTTATAAAGTAAGTTTTACGGCGAAACCAAAGTTTCTGCGCCCGATTCTGCATCCGCTTATGAACGCCGTTTTTGCATGGGAAACGCGCAAACGACTCGCCGCGCTGAAAGAATTTTTCGCGCAAGACAATCCGAAAACCGGATAAGAAAAATCGGGCTGCCTCTTTCGCTTTTTCTCCATTTTACTTTTCCCTTGATTTAATTTATAAAAACGGGCATACTAATTTCTGTTTTTGCTCTCAGAGTATCTCGGTTGATGCGTCCGTTCTGGTTAAGCAAAGCGACAGTTTCGGTTCGGTTGGAGAGTTTATTGAGTAGTTCTTGAAGCAGTGTCTAATAGTATTTTTGACGAGCCGGGCATGTCGCAATTGGTAGAGTTTTTGTCTTTCCGTAAATGCCTGTCTTTCGCTTCTTTCAGTTAAATAAAAAAATTAAGAGGATAAATGAGTACAAAACTTTATGTCGGGAATTTGTCGTTCCACGTTTCGAGCGACGATTTATTTGAACATTTTTCGCAAGCGGGTCAGGTTGAATCGGCAAACGTCGTGCAGGACCGCGAAACCGGTCGTTCGCGCGGCTTCGGGTTCGTCGAAATGGCGTCGGAAGACGAAGCCAACGGCGCGATCGCGCAGTTTAACGGCAGCGAATACGACGGTCGCAATCTGGTTGTCAACGAAGCTCGTCCGCGTGAAAACGGCGGCGGCGGCGGCGGCGGCGGTCGCGGCGGATACGGCGGCGGCGGCGGCGGTCGCGGCGGTAATCGCGGCGGCGGCGGTAATCGCGGTGGCGACGGCGGCGGATACGGCGGCGGCGGCGGTTCGCGCTGGTAGTTAACAGTATTAAAAGGTAAAAAAGTGAAAAGGTGAAAAAGTTGAATCAATTTTTTCACCTTTTCACTTTTTTACCTTTTAAACTCTAATTAGTTCTGCCGTCGAAATCCGCCAGATGTCCGACGATCTGGTCAATCGTGCCGACGCGCGCGCCGCCGTCGTTGACGCCGTTGACGATGATTGAAAATACGAATTTTTCGCCCGCTGCGCCCGTAACATAGCCGGAAAGCGCCGAAACCTGGTCAATTGTTCCCGTCTTGCCGCGCACATTGCCGCGTGTTCGTGTGCCCTTAAAACGGCTGCTCAAAGTTCCGTCGACGCCGCCGATGGTCAGCGAATCGAGCCATGCGTTCGAATAGCGGCTTTGTTTCGCCATATACGTATAAAGCGTGACGAGCGACGCCGGCGTCACGACATTATGGCGCGAAAGACCGCTTCCGTCGTATTGAATAATGCCGTCCGGCGCAACCCCGATTTCGTTCAGAAAGCTTCTGACAACCGCAATGCCGCGCTCGGCGCTCGTGGCGCGATTTTTACTGCCGAGCTGTTCGCCGAGCGTCCAGAGAATCGTTTCGGTATACATATTCTGGCTCGGCTTCATCGTTTTGGCGGCAATGATCGAAAACGGCGGCGATTCGATTTGCGTGAGCTGCACGGGCGAGAGCGCGCCCGAAGAAACCGACGGATTCATTTTTTCTTTTGTTCCGACGACGCGCGGCTGTCCGGTAACGACGATTCCCTTTTGTTCGAGCCGCTGTTTGAGCAGCGCGACGAAAAGTTCCGCCGGATGCGAAACCGTGACGGGTTCGCTAAAACCGCGATCGCCGACCGGCATCGTGCCGCTGATTTCGAGCACGTTCTGGTCGAGGTCCTTTTTCACCGCCAGCTCGCGCCGGCTGCCCGCCGCCGTTGTCCGGCAGGTATTGATTACGCGCACGACCGGATTAAACGGCTGGAGACTAACCGTGCACGGCGCGCCGACGCTCGACGGTCTGACGCTCAGATCGAGCGCGTTGTCGTTGACCGGCAGCGCCGAAACTTCGGCGCCCCAGTACCATTGCAAATCGTCCCATTCCCACCCGACCGGAATCGGGCTGCCGGTGAAATAACTTTCGTCGCCGACGAGATTGCCTTCGATTCTTTTAACGCCCGACTGCGCGATTTTATCGGCAAGATTGTCTAACGCTCTGAAATAATCCTTCTCGTAAAACGCGGTCGAAAACGAAACGTCGCCGCGCCCGTAGATCGTCAAATCGCCTCGCAACGTGCCGCTCGCGTCGGGCTGTGATTTGGCGAAAACGCTCGTGATAAAGCGGAAATTCGGCGAGAGTTTTTCGAGCGCCGTCGCGACCGTAAAACTCTTCATATTCGAGGCGGGCATAAAATATTTTTCGGCGTTTTCTTCAAAAACGATCTTGCCCGTATCGAGCGAAACGATCTTGACGCCGACGCTTCCGCGCCGCAGTGCGGGACGCGCGAGCGATTGACGAATTTTCGCCTGCAAATCAAAAAGCGTCTGCCCGTTTGAAGTTCCATTCGGCGTCGGCGTCGGCGTCGGGTAGCGTTGAATGTTTGAGCAATTGATTCCCGGCGGGCAATTAGGATTCTGCGCTGGCGTCGGTGTCGGCGTCACGACGCGCTGGCGATTATTGTCGGTCTGCGCCGTGGCGACGGACAAACCGATTGCCGCTATCAAAAAGAGCGCGAGTTTGATCTGGCTGATTTTTTTCATCGAATTTATTTTACGGAAATTTCGCCGAAGACAAAACCTGAAAGTAAAAAGGCAAAAGCCTTGAAATCTCAGAACTTTTGCCTTTTTACTTTTTACTTTTTACTTCACTTCACTTTTTCTCGCCGATAATGACGTTAATGTCGGCTTGCGGAACCTGCAAATCGAGCGTTACCTCGTTGGCGTTTTGCGCGACGCGCGCGTTTTCGAGCATCCGCGCGTACACTTTTTTGTCTTCGCCTTTCTGACCTTTCAAAATCCCGGGTAAAAACGACTGAAAGCCTTCGATCGTGTCTTTCAAGCCTTTTGCCTGTTCTAGTTCGGCGGTTTTCGCGGCGATCGAAACGATCGTATTGCCGCCGACGATGTCCATCGAACCCGAAAGCTGGCGAATACCGGCGAGGCTTTTGCCTAAGTTATCGTCGTCGAGTTCCATAAACGGCGTCAAACCGTTCGGAAGCTGCGCGCCGAAATTGAGGATTGCGCTCGGTTTACGCGAAATCAAGCCGATAACTTCGGCGCTGATGCGCGTTTTCGTTTCGAACAATTCGCGGACGCGGGCGAGCGAGCCGATCACGAGCGTGTTGTCGTCATAGCTTGTCAGCGCCATTTCCTTGTTCAAACCGGCAAACATCTTGGTCAGCGTATCGGTAAGTTTCGAATTCGGAATTTTACCTTTGTTCTGCTCGATCACTTCCTGCGGCGAGAAAACGTAAACCGTGCGCTCGCCGATCTTTTCTTCGCGGAATTTGCCGTTTGCGGCAACTTTTGCCGCCGTCATCAATCCCGTCGAATTGAATTGACCGCGCGCGAGCACAAGCGTCTCGAAATCGAATCCGCCGTCGGCGCTTTTGATCGAGCTGATGCCGATCGCAACCTGTTGAAACTGCTTGTAATCAATGCCCGAGCGCGATTTTATCTCGTCGAATTTGTTTAAAATCTCGGTCAAAAGCGGCTGATTGCCGGATAAAACCTGCGGCAGCGCTTCGCCGAACAGACGCTTTGCATCAATCGCCATCGCCGCTTCGGAAGGCGGTAAAATCCCGAGCAGCTGATTCATAGTCCTGACTTTTTTGCTGTCTTTCGTCTGCGCAAAGCCGAAACCGACCGCGCCGAAAACAATTGCCGCCAGCGTCAGAAACGCGAAAATATTTTTCTTCATTAATAAAACCTCTGTAAAAACTAAACTTCGTCAAATTATAGATGATTTTTCGCTTAATAAAAGTTTGCCGGACGATTCAGCGAAAAATCTTTTTACCGTTTCGGGAAAATATTTTTGAGTGCGAAAAATTAACTCTTCGGCGGCGAATCGTCTTTTACGACTTCAAATTCGAACCGGAGTTCTTTGCCGCGAAAAATATAACTCAGATAAAACTCCCAAAATTTGCGCGTAAAGCGAAAGCGCGGCGATTTCTGGTCGAGATTGACGATAAACTCTAAACCTAGCGCGCGCCACAGATTCGCGAGCGAAACGTAAGTTTTAATCGGCTTGAGACGCACGTCGGTGTAAAAATCGAAAACCTGCCGGTCAGCCTGAAACGTGTTGAAGGAATATGAGTTGAAATGATTGCGGTGCGTCGGGTCGGTCGCCCAATCGGGATTCGTGTAGTGCGGCGTGAGCAGGCGAATCGTGCCGCCGTTCTTCGTGATCCGGTAAAGCTCGGTGACGAACGCCATCACGTCCGGCACGTGTTCGACGACGTGGTGCGAAACGATAAGGTCAAATTCGTTATCCGCAAACGGATACGGAACGACGCCGAGATCGTGAATCACGTCAGCCGCCGTGCGCGGATTATTGTCGAGTCCGATCGCGCCTTCGTATTTATTCGCGCCGCAGCCGACATCGAGAATTTTCATATCAGATAATTTTTTAGCCACGAATAACACAAATTACACGAATTATATGTTTTTCTCAACAAGTCTAATCTGCGTTTATTCACTTTTCACTTTTCACTTTCTCTCTGGTTCCGCAGCGCGGGCAAACGAGTGCCGTGCGTGATTCGTCAGTCCAGCGGGCGAGCGCCTTGTTTGAAAAACGCGGCGTTTTGCTTTCCGCTTCGCCTTCACGCAGCAGCCGCGAATGACTCGCCGTGGTTTCGTCCGTTGCGGGCAGAGCGCGCTCGCAGGCGCGGCAGATCCAGCCGAAGCCGTGGTTGTAAAAATTGTTCGGTTCGATCATCGGTAAAAATGAAATGGACAGCAAGAAACGACTTCTTACTGTCCAAAGTTTTTGCACTCGAAAGCGCAAAGCTTACGGTTTTTGATTATTCGTCGGCGTTCGAACCGTCGGCGGACGACCTTGGACGGCTGCCGGCAGAGGCATCAGCTTGACCGCGATGATCTGCGTTTTGTTGCCGCGATAAATTTCGAGTTGAATCGTATCGCCGATCTGTTTTTTATCGAGGAAACGATAAAGCTCGTCGAGACTGTTGATTTTCGTGCCGTCAATCGAAGTGATGATGTCGCCGAGAACCAATTCGCCCGCACCGTCCTGCGACAATCCGCGAAGTCCCGCACCGGCAGCTGAGCCGCCCGGCGAAACCGTCCGGATCAGCAAACCTTCTTTGACCGGCATTTCAATGCCGCGTTCGACCAATTGTTCGACGCTGTAGAGCGTCGCGCCGAGCTTCGGACGACGAACTTCGCCGAATTGTATGAGCTGCGGAACGATGCGTTTGGCAATATTGACCGGAATCGCGAACCCGACGCCGACCGAACCGCCCGAAGGCGAAAGAATCTGCGAGTTGATACCGATCATTCTGCCGAATTTATCTAAGAGCGGTCCGCCCGAATTGCCCGGGTTGATCGAAGCGTCGGTTTGAATCGCGCCTTCGATCGTGCGACCGTTGCGCGCTTTGATCGGACGCTGCAAGCCGGAAATGACGCCGGTCGTCAAGGTGCGGTCGAAACCGAACGGGTTACCGATCGCGAGAACTTTCTGACCGACTTCGAGCTGATCCGAATCGCCGAGCGGGATGATCGTTAATTGATCCGTGCCCGGATCAATCTTGATCACGGCTAAATCCGTATCAGGATCGCCGCCGACTATTTTTGCCGGGTAAGTTTTTTCGCCGCCGAAGCTGACCGTCAATCTGGTATTCGCGCCTTCAACGACGTGAAAATTCGTTAAAATATGTCCACGCGTGTCTAAAACCAAGCCCGAACCGTTGCCGCGTTCGGTTTCTTCATCGAAAATGTTTTCCGTCGCGGCGCTGGTTTTGATAAACGCGACACCCGGCGAGAGGGTTTTGTAAACTTCGATACTGTTTTGCTCGTCGCTGACCGTTGCCGGATTCGAGATGCCCTGCGGCGTCGGAGCGTTTTCCGCCGACGCGATATTTAAGTTTCTGAACTGGAAAAACCCGCCGAGATTACTCAAACAGGCGACCGTTCCGATGGCGATGAGTGCCGAAGCAAACGACAGTAAAACTATTTGCTTTGCCGATAATTGATAAACTGCTTTTTTTGACATAACTGAACCTATAAGAATCAACTTAAAAAATTTGCAAGTATTTGATGCCGAATCAGAAAAAAATCGTTGCGTGTTGAAATACGAAAAAAAATAGCCCGCTGTTTCAAATTAGTATAGAACAACGGACTGCGTAAAAAAAGACTTTTTTATATTTTTTTGCATCAACTATGTGAGCAGTCTGCTGAACTCAACCGATAAATCGCTGACAAACGTATTCGAAACATATCCGAAGGCGGAAAGCCCGGTGAAAAAATGAATTCCCATCAATCCGATATAAACCGCGAGCGCGACCGCCAGACCGTATTTCGCCATGCGCATTTTGCGCCAGCGCCAGAGAACGATCGCCGTGACCGTGCCGATGCCGATCTTAACCGCCAAAAACGGCAGATCGCCGATGTCCAAAAGCGTCGCCATCAGATGATTACCTTCGGTCGCATACCCGTTGCGAACCCAGTAAATAGTTAAGACCGCGTCGAGAAAGTTGAGCGTAAAGAGCAAAAAAGTTTGATAAAATAACGGCATAAAATAGACAATTCACCCAGCGAAATCCGTTTAATCTTTCAACCTACGCATCACAACCCGTAAAAACAACAAAGGTTATGTTACTTAGATAAGAACAACATGTTTTAGTTGCCTAGAATATACGCCTAATAAAACCCGATTTCAAGAAAACTTCAAAAATTTTACGATTTTTATTTGCGGCGCGTGCCGATAGTATTTAATTAAATATTATCCCGCCAGGTAAAATACAGGACAACGGCTGAAAGTCGTTTACCGTCAAAGCCGATGACTGACGCTTGTAAGTTTTTGAACGTTAGTTCGGCAAATAAAAAAAGAGGTGAAGATATGAAAAAAATGTTCAATTTCAAAGCTTTAACGGCGATTTTAGCGATGCTCCTGTTATTTGGCGCGTCAGATGTTCTGGCGCAAAGACGCAAACCGGTGATCCGCAAAAAAACAACCGTCAGAAAAACGGTCGTCAAACCGACCGCGAGACTTTATACGGTCAGCACGGGAACGATTTTCCGTGTGCGGATGAATAACGCTCTCAGTTCGAAAACAGCGCGTGTCGGCGATACGTTTACGACGACCGTGACCGAGCCGGTGTATTCGAGCACCGGACAGGTCGTGATTCCGACGGGCAGCACCGTCACGGGTCGCGTCACTTCGGTGACAGCGGCACGCAAAGGCGGCAAACCGGGCGAGATCGGCGTCAGCTTCGTATCGGTCAGAGTGCCGACCGGCAGAACGCGCGCGATCAACGGCTCGCTCACCGACTTAAACAGCGAAGACGCGAAAAGCGATAACGAATCCGTCGCGACCGGCGATAAGATGAAAAATCGTAAACTCATCTTTATCGGCGGCGGCGGCGCAGGCGGCGCGATTTTAGGCGCGGCGGTCGGCGGCGGGAAAGGCGCGCTGATCGGCGGTCTGATCGGCGCGGGCGCTGGTTTTCTCGGCGACAAATTTACGAAAGGCGAAGAAGCCTCGGTCAAATCCGGCACGGAATTCAGCGTCTATCTGAACCAGTCGGTGTCAATGCCGAAATGGACTGAGCCGGTCGAGTAAACTCTCCAAAATAAAGTAAAGAGCCGCGTGAGTTTTTAATTCGCGCGGCTTTTTTATTTCAAGCTCATCGAAAAATAATGCGCTTCGATAATCATTCGTTTGCGCAGGTAAAAACGATGCGCGCCAAACCGCCGAACGTGCGAAACGAGCCGTAATTGATCGCAGCCGTTTTCTTTGGCGTAAGCGACGAGCCAGTCGAAAAGCTTGCCGCCGCAGCCGCGCGATCGTTCGCCGTCGAGCGTCGCGAGGTCTTCGATTTCGAGATACTTTCCGCCCGCGAGCCATTCCGCGATCCTGAATCCGCCGACCGCTTTCACACAGCCTTCGTCCGTTAAATAAACCATTCGAAAACCCGTCTGCGCCATCAGACGTTTCACCAAAGGCGCAAAATCCTTACGCGCGATATGCGGTCGAAGCTCCGTCATCACGGCAAAACAGTCTTCGATTTCGCTGTCTGTTCCGGCAAGCTTAATCATCTTTTTCGCGTGTAATTCAAAACATTCGCCGGAATTTCGACACCCGTTTTTAAGCGTTCATCGCTAACCGGCGCGCTCGTTTTCAACCCAAGCGGAATGATTCCCGCCCAAACGTCCAACGCGTAATCTTCCTCGTCGTCAACCGGCGAGCCCGCGCGGATTTTTGCCGACGCTTCCGTTAATTCAAGCGATAAAACGGTCGTTCCTTTAAGCTCGTTTTTCGACGGCGGGCGAATCTCAGCCCAGCGACCGGGCACGATATGCTCGGTAAAAGCCTTTAACGCCGCGTATTTTTCCTGCTCGTCCTCGATAATCTTCGCCTTCCCGAAAACCACGACCGAGCGATAATTCATCGAATGATGAAATGCCGAACGCGCGAGCACGAGCGCGTCAACGAGCGTGACGGTGACGCAAACTTCGATTTCTTCCTTTAATTCGCGCATCATCCGGCTTGCCGCCGAACCGTGAATTACTAATTGATCGCCGATTCGCGCAAACGAGGTCGGGATAACGAACGGCTGATTGTTCGCGACAAACCCGACGTGGCAGACAAACGCCTCGTCAAGAATCCGGTAAATGCCCGCGCGCTCGAAATTTCCGCGCTTCGGAATCCGTTTCAGCTTGGTGCGCTTTGTTTGTTCGATATATTCGTTCATTTTTTTACAAATTCGGTCGCCAGCGGCGCTTTTAAAAACACGACGCAGCCCGTTTCGGAACGCGCGGCGTGCAGATTGTCCGGCGCGGTGAAAAGATAATCACCCGCCCGTAGATGGTCTTTGCCGAGATGAATATCGCCTTCGAGCACGAAAACCTCTTCGCCGCCGGGATGCGTGTGCAAAGGATACGTCGCGCCCGCTTCGAACTTTAAGAGAATCGTCGGCGCGCGCTGCGCCGCGTCGTCAAACATTAAAGATTTTACGTAAACGCCCGACACGGCGTCTTCATCAATCGCCGTTAAAGGCTGCCATTCGATTTCACTGCTTCTGATAAGTTGATTTTGATTATTCCTTTTCATTTTTCTCCTTTTAATTAATTATTCGCCGCAACCGCCGAACAGCCGTTTTCCTTGACGATTCTTTGCACGGACGCTGGATTTTTTACCAGAAATTTCGCCGCGCGCGACGGACGACGCGTTAAATCTCCGCCGCAGTTCGGGCAAATTCCGCGCAGAACATTTTCCGCGCAACCGGCGCAAAACGTGCACTCGAACGAGCAGATCAGCGCTTCACCTGATTCGGGCGAAAGATTTTTTCCGCAGCATTCGCAAAATTGACGCATTTCCAACATTTTCTTAAATCCTCTTTTAATAATTTCCGGCCGAAATCTTTTTCCGACCGTTTGATTGTAATTTTACCTAAAATCGGTATTATGAAAATATCCAATTCTGCATAAAATGAATAGACCAATTCAAGTAAAAATTATGACGGATATTCCTTTTTTAATGCTCGACGACAAAAATTCGGCGCTGCCGCTCTACCGGCAAATTTATGAAGCCGTGCGCCGCGCGATTTTGAGCGGAAAGCTTTCGGCAGGAACGCGTCTGCCGTCGAGCCGCGTTCTGGCAAAGCATCTGAGCGTTTCGCGCCTGACGGTCGTCAACGCCTTCGAACAGCTTTTGGCGGAAGGCTATACGGAAGGCAAAACCGGCGCGGGAACATTTGTCGCCGCGCATCTGCCCGAAGATTTACTGGAGATTTCCGATGGCGGAAAGAAAGACAAAACGATCGAAGCGGCGGCGGAAAAAATAAAAATCTCGAAATTTGCCGCGCGTCTGAACGAAACAAACGCCCGCGTTTCGCGTTTTCAGAATTCAACCGAAACCGTTCCGTTCAAAAACGGCTTGACCGCCGTCAAAGAGTTTCCGTTCGACATCTGGGAAAAGATCGCCGTGCAAGTTTACCGGCAGTCGCGCTATAAGATTTCGGGCTACGGCGAAGCGGCGGGTTATCGCCCTCTGCGCGAGACGGTCGCCGCACACCTGGCTGCCGCGCGCGGCGTGCATTGCGATATCGAACAGATTTTTATCACGGGCGGCGCGCAGCAGGCGCTCGATCTGACCGCCAGAGTTTTGCTCGAAACGGGCGATAAAGTTTGGATCGAAGACCCGTGTTATCAGGAGGCGCTCGGCGTTTTTCGCGCCGTCGGCGCAGAAGTCGTGCCAATTGCGGTTGACGCCGAAGGATTCGATCTGACGGAAGCAGAAAAATCAGGCGGCGCAGGGGCGGCGAAGCTCGTTTATATCACGCCTTCGCATCAATATCCGACCGGCGTCACGATGAGTCTGGCGCGGCGCTTAAATCTGCTCGAATGGGCGCGAAAAAACGATTCGTGGATTATCGAGGACGATTACAACAGCGAATTTCGCTACGCCGGAAGACCGCTCGCGTCGTTGCAGAATCTCGACAATCAGGAACGCGTGATTTACGTCGGAACGTTCAGCAAGACGATTTTTCCGGCGCTGCGTTTGGGCTGTCTGGTCGTGCCGCGAAACTTGATCGAAATTTTTCGCGCGGCGCGTAATTTATCCGATTGTCATTCGCCGATCTTCGAGCAGGCGACGCTCGCGGATTTTATCTCGGAAGGACATTTTGCAAGGCATCTGCGGCGCATGCGGACGCTTTACGAAAAACGTCAAAATGTTTTGGTCGAAGAGACGGAAAAATATTTAAACGGGCTTTTGAAAGTTTCGAGAGCAGACTCCGGAATGCATCTGATCGGCTGGCTGGCGGAAGGTTTCGATGATGTCAAAGTTGCTGAAAGAGCCTTTGAAAACGGCTTGAATCTGATGCCGCTTTCAAATTACTGCATCAAAAACAAACTTCCCGCCGGCGTCATTCTCGGCTACACGGGATTCGACGAAACACAAATACGGCAAAGCGTCGGGAAATTAAAAGAGATTCTCTCGATTTCGGATTTGAGATGTCGGATTTCGGATTGAAGTCTTATTAAGAGACAAATCCGAAATCAGGAATCCAAAATCCCAAATTGAGCTGGGCGTTCGCCGATTTCTTCGAGATGTTTGATGATCTTTTCGATCAGCCAGTTCGGCGTCGAAGCGCCGGCAGTGACGCCGACCGTTTCCGCGCCGATCAAATCGTCCGCGTTAATTTCTTCTTCGGTTTCGATCAGAAAGCTTTTCGGGCATTGTTCCAGGCAAACGGCAAGCAATTTGCGGCTGTTCGACGAATGACGCCCGCCGATGATGTAAAACGCGTCAACTTCGCCCGCCAAAGCGCGCGCCGCGTCCTGACGATCGCGCGTCGCCGAGCAGATCGTGTTGACGATCTGCACTTCGTCGTCGGTTTTTGTCTTGATCGCTTCGGCGGTGTCGAAGAAAGTTTTCGCTTTGATCGTCGTCTGCGAAACGACGAGCGGGCTTCGAAGGCGCGGCAGCGCGGCGACTTCCGTTTCGTCTTTGATGACAAACGCGTGATCCGGCGCATAGCCTTTGACGCCGATCATTTCCGGATGGTCGGGATTGCCGACGACGATCACGTGGCGATCCTGTTCGGCGGCGCGCGCGGCTAATTTTTGCACGCGCGTGACGAACGGACAAGTCGCGTCAACGACCTTCGACGCTTTTTCTTCCAATTCTTTCTGCACTTCGGGCGTCACGCCGTGCGCGCGGATGACGGCGGTTTCGCCGCGTTTGATCTGAACCGGTTGGTTGATCGTCGAAACCCCGAACGTTCCGAGCCGCTGCATTTCCTGTTCGTTGTGAATCAGCGGTCCGAGCGTGCGGACGGTATCGCCTTCCCCAAGCGCGTCTTCAACCATCTCGACCGCGCGTTCGACGCCGAAACAAAATCCGTATTCATCTGCCAATAAAACTTTCATAAAATTTCCAAAACCAGCTAAAAGCTTAAAAAAATCATAACAAAATCAGATGTTAAATGTTAGTCAGGCGTTTCAAAAATTTTTATTGTCGAAACCGCGAAAATAATTTATCTTTAATCCAGATATTAAAGCTATTATCCCGAATGACTCCGGATAATACACGAATTTTGCGTATTATCAAGAATGATTCGGGATAATATTCAAAATTTGATGATTGACGCGAATGATTCGCGTCAATCAAATAGTTCGGCGTTTCGTGGTAAAAATATAGTTTCAGTATTTTATGGTTAAGAAAAACACAATTCTTCTTTCGACTTGCGTCACTCTGCTTAACATTTGTGCGTGTGGACTGACGCAAAGCAGCTTGAGCGAAACAAAACAAAATAAAATCCAAACCACTTCTAACGCGCCTGTCGTGATCAATCAAGTTACTTCAAACGAAGCCGCTCAAAACAACGGGCAAAGTTCAAATCGAGCAAACTACAAACCGAAAAACGGTTATGTTCCCGATGAACAAACAGCCATTGCGATTGCCGTTGCGGTGTGGACGCCAATTTACGGGAAAGATAAAATTGAAAACGAGAAACCTTACAAAGCACAGTTGAAGAACGGTGTTTGGACAGTTACAGGTTCTCTGCCAGAAGGTTTTGATGGCGGCGTAGCAGAAGCTGACATTTCTAAAGATGATGGGCGCATTTTGCGCGTAATACACGGGCAATGAAAATAAAGACGCACCGAACAATTCGATGGACATGAGGCAAAAACAGCGACTTTTTATAACGGCTCTTCTGAACCCTTTGCTTGTCCGTTGCCGGTTTTTGCCCACGTGATCTCAGCCGTTAAAAAGTTGCACAATTTTATCGAACCGGCTCGCGCAGAATATTACCGTTGAAAAGTTCTTTTATGCAATAATCTTTTTTATGAACAGCTTTGAAGAAATCATTACGATTGACCCAGATGTCTGCAACGGAAAACCGACGATTAGACACAAGCGAATCTCTGTCCAGACGATTCTCGATTTTTTGAGCAACGGCGATTCGATTGAAGAAATTCTAGATAATTACCCGACACTGACAAAAGACGATATTTACGCCTGTCTGAAATTTGCGACGAATTTGATGGAGCATAACTATATCGTTGCGCCGGTTTCGGTATGAAAAAATATCTCGTTAATGCCAATCTGCCTTCAAAAATTACAGCCTGGCAAACGGACGAGTTTGAATTTGTTAGTCAAATCAACGATGAGTGGACTGACAGCGAAGTTTGGGACTATGCCAAACAAAATAGTCTTACAATTATTTCCAAAGACTCCGATTTCTCACATCGAATCATCATAAGCCGCCCGCCGCCGAAAATTATTCACATTAAAATCGGTAATATGAGATTAAAAGAGCTCAGCTCAACAATCGAAAAGCTTTGGGAGATCACTGAAAAATTATCCGAAAGACATAAGCTCGTTAATGTTTTTGTTGACCGAATCGAAGCAGTCGAATAATCAACGAATCGGCTCGCGCATAATAATGTCGGCGGTTTGCGACGCGATTTCCGCCGCTAGCGGGTTCGATTTTTTAAGCTGCGCGATCTGCATCAAAGCTTCGCCGGTGCGCGATAAAAGCCTGACCAGATCGCCTTCTTCCGCCTTCGTGCGAAAAACCAGCTCGTCCCACGCGACGCCGTCCGCCCAATGTTCCGCCGCCGCCGCCGCCGAAAGATTTATTTCTTCCGAAGGCTCGACGCCGAGTTTCCATTCGACGCCCGAAACTTTATAAATAATATCTTCAAATTCTGTGATCGTTTCGAGAATCTTGTCCGAAAGATAAAGCTCGCCGAAATTGCGGTCGGAATCCGCCGCGAGCGACGCCATCAACGCGGCGACGTGTTTCGGTTCGAGCTTTTCAAACAATCCGTGACGGAGCGCTTCGCCGACCAAAAGCGGACGATCGACGCGCAGATCGGCAAGCCATTTTCCGCGCTCGGTAACTTTTTCCGCCGCGAAATCGAGGTAACCGAAATGATCGAGAACCTTTGCGCGATGCTCGAACGGCAGCCAGATTTCGCTCCGCAAAACTTCGACGTCGCGCGCGGTTTTTTCTAAGAATTCCGCTTCGTCCCACGCGTCCCACAAAATCTGAAAAGCTTGGCGTTTGGCATCGTCCGACAAACCGTCGGGCAGAATTTTGTCTATCTGTTCGCCTAAAATTTCGACCGCCGCGTCTGAATCCGTGTTCTGCATCGAAAGTTTCGGTTCATCGAGCGCCGAATTTCTGCCTTCGTGAATATCGTCGAACGCCTGATCGAGCGATTTTTCTTCGATCTTATAAACTTTCTCAAAAACGCGACCGATGTGCGGTAACGAAAGCGTCGCGCCCTGCCCGTCGTCGCGCATCGCGACAACTTTGTCGCCGAAAATATTCAAGACCAGAAAAAGCCGCTTGCTGTTGCGGCTTTTCGTGACGATCCTGCCTTCGAGAACGTTTTCGCGAAGCCATTTAACGCGAACCTCCATGCGCGTGTTCGGCAGATTCGACTGAAGGCGAAGCCGCGCGTTCGTCAAACGCTCGAATGCCCGCGCCGATTCGATCGTCAAACCGAATTCGTTACCGGCGAGTTTTTTCTCCAAAATTTGGACGCGTTTTTCGACCTGGCGTTCGAGTATCGAGATTTGCCCCGAAGTTTCGCGAAACGCAAAGCTTTTTTCGGCGATCTCGCGCACCTGAGAGAAACTGCCGAACGCGTCCAGAAGATTCAGAAGCGAAGTGTAAGTCGCGCGAAACTGGCTGTTTAAAGCGTCGGGCGGCGATTTTAGAAGCTCGGCGATCTTCGGCGGATTCTGAAAATTCGACGGCGCGAGCACGACGAAACCGACATTGTCCTTGCCGCGTCTGCCCGCGCGTCCGGTCATTTGCTGCAATTCCGAAGCCTGCAAAGAGCGCCAGCCGTCGTTGCCGCGCGTGTCGGCGTTTGAAATAACGACGGTGCGCGCCGGAAAATCGACGCCCGCCGCGACCGTCGAAGTCGCGAAAATCGCGTCCAGAAGTCCGGCTGACATCATCTTTTCGATCAAAAGCTTCCACGCCGGAATATGTCCCGCGTGATGTGCAGCTACCCCTGCGCTAAGCACGATCTTGCGGTGTTTATGCGATTTTATCTCCGGATTTTCGGCGAGATATTTTTGATAAATTTCCTGCCTTTTCTGCTCTTTTTCGGGATTTGTTTTCTGCGTGCGGTCGGCGGCGACTTCGAGCGCGGCTTCGTCGCAGCGGCGGCGCGTCGGCATAAATATGATCGCGGGCAGCAAATTGTTGTTCCGCAGCGCGGTAATCAGCTTCGGCGGCGGAATTTCGGGCAGTTTGAATTTCATAAAAGAATTTTAACGCAAAGTTTTTTCAAGTAAAAAGTAAAAAGTAAAAAGGCAAAAATAAATCCTGATTTTTTACTTTTTACTTTTTACTTTTTACTTCAATGGCTTTCTGGTTAAAATCTAACGAATGAATGAAACGCTTGCACGCTGGCACGAATTCGTCGCCACGCAAAACCCGGAAATTTTAGAGGAAATTTTAGCCGACGACGTAAAATTTCACTCGCCTTTTGTCTGGAAACCGAAGGACGGAAAAGTTATGACGATCAAGATTTTGACGACCGTCGTGACGGTTTTCGAAAATTTCCTATACGTCCGCGAAATTGTAAATGCAGAAAACTGCGCGCTTGAATTCGAAGCAAAAGTCGGCGAATTAACTTTGCGCGGCGTCGATTTGATTCAAATCGACGCCGCCGGAAAGATCATCGATTTCGAAGTTATGGTTCGTCCTGCTAATGCGCTGCAGGCACTCGGAATGGAAATGGGCAGACGGCTTTCGTAAGTTTCGGGTTTTAAGTCTCAGGCTGCTTTAACTTGAAACCTGAAACTTGAAACCTGAAACAATGGTTTTACCGGTAAGCCGCCGGAATCGGCATATCGCCGTTTGCGCCGAAATGCTGGACGATGTATGAATTCGTCGAGCTTTTGAAGACGTACCAGTTGCCTTCTGCGGGTCGGAAAACGCCGAAATCCGTCTTACCGTCGCGGTCGAAATCAGCCGGCACGGGAATATCGGTCGAAACGCCCCACCGGATAATTTTGAAATCGCCGTTCGAGCTTAAATTTACGTACCAGACACCGGTTGACGGTCGGAAAATCGTGTAATCCGCCTTTTTGTCGCCGTCGAAATCGCCGACCAGCGGCACGTCGCCGTTCAAGCCGAACTGATACGAACGGTAACCGCCGTCCGAGCTTTGCTGAACGTACCAGACGCCGTTCGTCGGTCGCCAGATGGTAACGTCCGCTTTGCCGTCGCCGTCGTAATCGCCCGATAAAGGCAGATCGCCGTTGACGCCGAACTGCCGGTAATCATAGCCGCCGTCCGAACTTCGCCAGATATACCAGACGCCGGTCGAAGGTCGCCAAACCGCGAGATCGGTCTTGCCGTCGCCGTCGTAATCGCCCGCGACGGGTTTATCATCCGCGAGACCGAATTGTTTGACCAGAACTACAGCGTTCGAGCTTTGACGGATATACCAGATGCCGCTGCGGTAAACCGCGAAATCGGTCTGCCGGTCGCCGTCGTAGTTGCCCGGAACGGCAACGTCGCCGAAAGCCGCGCCGCCGAACTGCAGCGCGCCGTAGGAATTATCACCCGAACGCTGAACGTGCCAGACGCCGTCCGAAGGTCGCCAGACGGCAATATCGCTGCCGCCGTCGCCGTCGAAATCCGAGCGCGGAACCTGCAGAGTTCCCGTAAAATCGGCGTCCGCCAGATTGTTTCGGAGGTTGAAATAAATCCGCTGCGGCGGCGAGAACGCGTAATCCTGTTCCGAGGCTTTGAGAATATAGTTTCTAAACGTCGGGATGTTCGCGATCGTATAGTTTCCGTTCGCGTCGGTCGTCGCCGTTCCGACGACATTTTCTTCCGACGGATAATCTTTCAATTCGACCGTCACGCCTTCGATGCCGACCGAATTGCGGTCAACGATGCGTCCGGCAACCGAAACCGGCGCGGGCGGCGTCACGGTGATCGAAATCTCGGTCGTCACCTGCACCGGACCGGCGTCGCGAACGATCGCGGTGAGCGTGTAATTGCCCGGAGTGTTCGGCTGCCAGAGCGTATTGATAATGCCGCCGTTGACCTGCGCGATCGTCGGCGCGCTGCTGCCGTTGTTGGCAACGACGCTCAAACGCGTCACATTGTTATCGGGATCGTTTGCCAGAACGTGAAGCGGAATCGGCTCGCTCATCGAGTAAGTTGCGCCGTTGACGGGCGCGATAAACTGCGGCGACGGCGCTTGATTCGGCGCCGAACCGACGAAATCAATTCCGGCAACATTAGTCAAAACATTCGTATAAGTTCTCGATGTCGGCGTGTAAGTAATCGTATTTGCGGGCATCGGCGTAACATAATAAGTCTGCCCGCCCGGAAGATTCGTGAACGAAAAATTCCCCTCGGCGTCCGTCATCACCGACCACGCGTAGCCGCCGCCGACGTAAACCTCGACATTCGGCATAGCGTTTCCGGCTTGATTGGTAATTCTGCCCGACAGATTAACGGTCTGTAATCTGACCGTCACGCCAACATCGTCCGATTCGGCGACCGCTCCGGTGCTGTCGATCGCCCGCGCCAGATACGTGTAGTTTCCGGGCGCGACATCGGTTAACTGGTGTTCGTAAGGCGCGTTCGTATCGGTTGCGAGCAGAACGGTCGAGCCGTTCAGATTGCGCCGCAGAAATTCGACCTTGCTGACAGCGCCCGCGCCGCTCGAAGCATTTGCCGTCAGATTAATCGTCGCCGGCGCGGTGAAGATTTGCCCGTTTGCCGGACTCGTCATCTGGACGCTGATCTCGGTCTGCGCGGTCGCGACAAAAATTTGGTTCTGCCATTCGATAAAGCCGAGATACTGAATATTTCGCACCGGCGGGTCAAAAGTGTAATTGCCCGTCGGAGTGATGACGACGCCGTCATTCGGCGTCGTGCCGAGTCCCGTAAAAAGATAATTGCCGCTGCTGTCGGTTGTCGTCTGCGCCGTGATTGCCGGATTCGTCGGACTCGTCAGATTTAGAGTAATTCCGGCAATTCCGGTATTCGTTACGTTATCGATAATTCGCCCGTTAATACGGTGATTTATCGGGTTGACCGTGATGTTGACCGGCGGCGCGGTCGCCGATTGGTTGGTCTGCGTGTAAGCGGTCGCGGTCAGCGTGTAGCTGCCGACCTCCATCACGCGCCACTGCCGCGTCCACGGTGCTCCGGTCATTCTCGCAACGATATTATTGTTCTGGTCGCGGACTTCGACGAGGTTGACCGATGACGAAACATTGACGGCGATCGGCACATATTCGCCCTGCGTAAACGCCTGTCCGTCGGTCGGGCTGGCAAACGAAACGTTCGCGCCGGTCGGATCGACGACAAAAACGTGAACGACGTCAACCGATACGCCGCGCAAACCTTTGCTGTCGGTCGGAATCGCGTTTAAAGACCAAGTTCCGAGCGGCACGTTCGTCCATGTAAATTCATACGGCGCGGTCGTATCCGTTCCGAGATACACGCTTCCCGCCGCGCTCGAATAAGCGACAAAATCGACTTTCGTGATCGCGTCGCCGTCCGGATCCGTTGCGGTCGCCGTAATATTAATCGTCGCGGGCGCGTTAAAGGTCGTGCCGTGCGCGGGCGAAGTGATGACGCCTTCCGGTTGCTCATTATCGAGAATCGTGAAATCGGCAAACTGATTCGCGCCGAGATTGTTGAACGTGACGCTTTCCGGAGCGGTTAAAAATCCGGTTTTTCGCGCCGTCACGGTATAATTTCCGCCTGCCGGAAGACTTCCGAAAAAGTACGGAATCACGCCGTTTCCGCTCCCGTAAGGCAAAACTACCGAGCGCTGAACGGTGCCTGTGATCGTCACGACGATCGGCTGGTAATTGCCGTACTGCGTCGGGTCTGTAACGGTTCCGCTGATGTTGTAGGTTTGAGCCGCTTCATTGGTCGGCGCGAGCTTGATGACGAACGCGTCTTTGCTCGACCCCGTGCTCGTCGCCTCGCCTTTCATCGGCTGGAAAGCGTTCGGCGTGACGACGATCGAGGTCGTATGCCCCGTGATATACGCCCCGTTCGCGCCGTCCGCCGCGATGTCGTACGCGCCGCCGACACCCAAAATTGACGAATAAACGAGCGCGTTTCCGGCGGCGTTGAGATGCGTTAAGAAAATCGAGCCGTTCGTGCCGATGATCGAATTTTTCAAAGGAAAAGTCGTGTAGCTTAAAGTTTCGCCCGCGATAAACGCGCTGTTGTCCGCGCCGAGCGCGATGCCGAACGCCTGATCTTTGGCGGCTCCGCCCAAGAATGTCGAATAGACGAGCGCCGAACCTGCCGGATTTAATTTCGTGACAAACCCGTCTTCGCCGCCGTTAAAAGTCTGGTCAAACGCGCCGGCGGTCGTCGGAAAAGCCGTGTTTTGCGTTTGCCCCGTAACATACATATTGCCGTCGGCGTCGAGCGCGATCGAATTGATTTTGTCCGACTGCAAACCGCCGCCTAAAAATGTCCCGAAAACGAGCGCATTTCCCGCCGGATTCAATTTTGCGATATAGCCGTCCGTGCCGCCGCTCGAAGCCGGCTGATACGCGCCCGAAGTCGTCGGTGCGATAGTGCCCGCGCCGCCCGCGAGAACCGCGTTATTGCCCGCATCGAGCGCGACGTCGGCGAAACCGGCGTCGAAGAGAGTCGAATAAACGGCGCTGCCCGTCGCCGTTAGTTTGACGACATAGCTTCCCGAATAAAAAATCCCGTTACAGCTTCCCGGCGTGTTATTGCAAAGCTGCGGCTTAAATGCGCCGGATGTGGTCGGAAAATTGCCCGACGAAGCATAACCCGTAAAAACCGCGTCGCCGGTCGCCGCATTGAGCGCGATTTTTCCGCCCGTATCCGTACTGTTGCCGCCGAGATAGGTCGAATAGAGAATCGCCGAACCCGTGGAATTCAATTTCGCGGCAAAGGCGTCGTCCGTTCCGCCGAATGTCGTTTGATAAGCGTTGACGGTCGGCAGATCGCTCGCCATCGTCGTGCCGCTGATAAGTACGTTGCCGCCAGCGTCAACCGCGACACCCGAGCCGGTTTCGCTGCCGTTTCGTCCACCGAAATAGGTCGAAAAAACGAGCGCCGTGCCCGCCGGATTAACCTTTGTGACAAATGCGTCGTACCAGTATTGATTGGCGTTTGTCGCGGGCAGCATCGCCGGTTTGACCACTCCGGCGGTCGTCGGAAAATTCAGCGAAGCCGACGTGCCGACGACATACGCGTTGCCCTGCGCGTCAACCGTGATCGCGCGTCCTTCGTCAAAAACCGTTCCGCCCAGATAACTTCCGTAAGCGAGAATCGGGTCGATAATCAATTCCTTCGATTTATCGTATTCGCCGAGATCGAACGAAACGGAAAAGCTTTTTTCTTTCGAGTTTTGAACCTTTGATTTCGAATTTTGAATCGCATACGAACCCGCAATTTTGCGGCGCTCGCCGTCAACGTTTTGATAAACGATGGGTGCGTGCTGGCGCAGCGTTCCGCCTTCGGTTTCGAGCAGCAGATCGCCGCTTTCTTTCTCGATTTTCGCCGATTTGACGCCGCTGAATTTGAGTTTGATCTGATTCGGGTCGGAATTCGGCGCGACCAGAAAATCGTATTCGAGCCGCTGCCCGTTGCCGTAATAGACAAGGTCAACGCCTTCGTAGACGGATTCGTACTTAACTCGCGAGTAATTCGAAATTTCGGTCTGCCATTTTTCGGGATCGCTGCCGATGAAATAATTCGTTTTGCTTGCCGTTTCATTTAAGCCGCTGATTTTCGGCGCGGCATTCGCGCCCTCGACCCGCATCCGGACGACGGCATGTTCGTCTTTTTTGTCTTTGCGTAATGCCAGAACCGCTTCGGTTTCGGTCAGAAAAAGCGAATAGCCCTGACCGCGCGCGAGAAATTTTACTTCTTCGTCGGTTTGTCCGGCGTTCGGCTCGAAATTGATCGGCAAACGCCCGTAATTTTCCGCGATTTGCCGCTTCGCTTCGGCTTCCGTTTGCACCGGAACATTATTTACAACCGCATTTTCGGACGCAGGCTGCGCGCGATTACCGGTTAGATCATTTGCCGGATCCTTTATTGAGTAAAAACTATAAATGGCTGTGAGCGTTAAAATTACAGCAGCGGTCAAGACAA
The DNA here is from genome assembly GCA_031411895.1 of Acidobacteriota bacterium. GTDB lineage: Bacteria > Acidobacteriota > Blastocatellia > Pyrinomonadales > Pyrinomonadaceae > JAFDVJ01. The sequence goes on from JANOBZ010000051.1 coordinate 93,569, forward strand.
CAAACTTAAAACTTTTCATCGTGATTTTCCCCTTTTGACAGAAATACGTCTTTACAGTGCGTTTTCGGACGCAAAAAAGACACTCGCAAAATTGAATTGAAAATTTACGCCGCGAATCGTCCGACGGCAAAATTGAATCGGTTTTCAATTGAGTAAAGCCTAAGCAGAAGGCGCGCGTGTGAGCAAGGACGGAAAATGTCTCGCGACTAAAATCCGCCCTTGCTCACACGCGCGCCTTCCGTTTGTTTTTGCCGGCAAAAAATCTAGCGGCGGCGCTCGAAGCGGTTTTCTTGCTGGGCAAAGCGTTCGAGGTCGCGATTGAATTTTCCGGCTTCGTTGAAAAGTGGGAAAAGCTGCGTGTTCGGCGCGAGAAAAGCGGCGCGAAGTTCGACCGGACGCGAACCGGCGCGGTTGATGATCTTAACTTTCGTGCCGCGCACTTCTCCGATCCACGCGGCAAATTCCCGGGCGTTTCCGATGGTCGCCGAGAGCAACAAAAGCCGGATGCGCGGCGGACTCAAGATAATTGCCTCTTCCCAAACGTGACCGCGTTCTTCGTCGGCGAGATAATGCGCTTCGTCTAAAATCACGAAATCCGTTTTCACCTGTTCGCCCTGCCGAAGCGCGTCAAATAATTGATTGCGATAGATTTCCGTCGTTCCGACGATCAGCGGCGCGTTCCAATTTTCCTTGCGGTCGCCGGTTAAAATTCCGACGTTTTCCGCGCCGAATTCCGCGCCGAATTCCTGATATTTCGAATTTGTCAATGCTTTTAAGGGCGTCGTGTACCACGCGCGCTGTCCTTTTTCGAGAAGGCGGCGGATTTCCTCGCGCGCGATCCACGTTTTGCCGCTTCCGGTCGGCGCGGTAACAAGCACGTCCTGCGTTTCGATCGCCTGCAAGGCTTCGATCTGGAAATCGTCCGGCACGATCGGCGCGGGTTCGGGCGTGCCGATGCCGCTCAAAAGCCGTTCGACCGCGCGTTTTTGCGTTTCGGTCGGCTCCGTAGTGCGCATTTCGGCGAAACTTTCGCCTGCAAGTTCTCGTTTGAAGTTTCGTTCCTTATGACGGTTCGTGTTTGAATGCGCCTTTGCGCCGCGACCGCCGTTTCTGCTTCGTTTTTCTCTGTTAGGACGCGTCATAATGGAAAATGGTATCGGTTTTAGAGGCGAAAGTCTATTGCTTTCAATTACCGGCGCGAAGTGATAAAATGGCAAATTGCCTCGCAACTGATTCGGGCGCGCGGGCATCTATAATTTACGGCAAGTTTTTACGGCTGATTTTTAAATATTAGGTTTTAATATGCAAGAGCAGGAATTATTTCAGGGCTACGAGGTGAAAAACTGGGACTTTAGCCCGCGCCTTTATAAAATTTTAGTATTTTCCGCAATTTTCAACGTGCTGGCGATTTTCGTACTCGGGCAAACGAATCTTTTGACGATGAAAGGCTGCGACAGCCCGCTCGTCGGCGGCGTCTGCCAGGTGCTCGACACGCTCTATGTCGGCGGTACGGCGCTCGCGGCGAATAAGGAATATGTCAACGAGCCGTATGAAAAGACCGAATTGCCGTCAGCCGACGAAATCGTCTGGATTCCGGTCCGCGACGAACCGTTCAAATATCCGGAAGGTTATCCCGGAAGTTGGAATGCATCGGCAGTAATGCCGCCACAAGAAATTCCGGGCGACGGAACGTTTCCGAATATTCCCGGCATCCCGAACCCGACGACGAGCGGCGCGGATTTGATGAGTTCACCGGCAGTTTTGCCGCCGGATAATCCGAACGCGGTTAAAAATATGCCGTCTTCGCCGTATTCGTTTGAGAATCCGACGATTCCGAAGCAAGGCAAAACCCCGCGAATCAAAACACCGAAACCGCAGAAAAATCAGACTAATCCGACGATAAATCAAAATTCGCCGACAACGCTCGATAATTTGGGTGTCAACAATCCGACGACGTCTAACACAGACCCGAAAACCAAAACTCCGGCGGACGACAAGGTTTCCGAAATCGTCATCAACAAAAAACCGATGCAGGATTTCGCAGTGGTCGTCAGAACGAAATACGATAAAAAAGAAGTTGATCTGACGCAGAATTTCAAGGTCGTCGCCGTCGGTTTTTTAACTAAAGCCGGCAATCTCGATACAACGCTCGATAAAAACAAACTGCCGAAATCGCGGGTCACGATAAAAGAAGGTAATCCGGAAATGATCCTCATCGCCGAACAGGCAATCGCGGCGATCGGCGACAGCGGCTGGCTTGGTTATTTAAGAAATCAAGGCGTCGAAAAAATCAATTTCACGGTCGTGCAGGACAACGATAATCTGCAGGTTATTATCACTTCGGATTTGGCGACGCCGGAGAGGGCGAATACTGTTTCAAGCGGGTTTGGCGGCGTCATTAGCGGCGCTCTGCTGCTCGATAAAAACGGCTTTAAAAAGCTCGGCGACGACGAAAAGGTTTTGCTGACGAACGCAAAGGTTTCGATTAATCCGCAAAACAACCGGCAGTTTGTCTTGAATTTCGTGCTGCCGAAACAGCAGGCGCAGGAGATGATCACGCGCAAACTGAAAGAGCCTAAGGAAGAAAAGCCGACCGAGCAGAAACCGAACGGCAATAACGCGCAGGTGAGAACGAGCAATCAAAACGCGGGAAAATAAGTAGGAAGTCGGGCGAAAAAACTGTTAACATAAATAACTTGATACCGGCGGGCGAACTTCGTGAAACGCGCTGCCGCAAAAAAGAGGAATCGAAAGAAAAAACGTCTAAATGAGCAACCGCAAAAACTACAATTCGATAGTTTTTCTGACCACACTGAGCCTTTATCTCGGGCTCGTGCTGGCAGGCGGCGCAGCCACGCCGACGGTGTTCGCGCAGGCAGCGACGACGCGCAATTTCGACATCAAAAGCGAAATCGTCGTTGAGGACGATTTAGACAAAAAGCCGGACGATATAGAATCGAGCGATTTAGAAAATTCTCTGGACAGCTATTTCAATAATATTGAAAAGCTTTTCGGAAATCTGAGAAAACTTAACGAAGATGAAAAATTCGTTTTAGATTATGATTCTTTTGAAGTCAATGAATTAGGGTTTGTTCCCTGCAATGTTGATGGTGATCCGGTTCGTACTTCTACTTTATTCCAAATAATTGATAATCTTTGGCTTGAACCTGTAATTACCGACGCAAGATATAGTTTTGAAGGTTGGAAGTTCTTATCCGACTGTCTCAAAGACGATAAGTTTAAGAGGGGAATCTCGCAAGGCGTTGCCTTAAAGTTCATTTATGATAAATCAGAGTTAAAAGTCGAAATTTCGGCGTTTAAGTCTTCGCCGCGCAGAGCCGAACAGCTTGTCGAAAGATTCAATCAAGCGCACAAAATTTACGAACTTGATGAAGAAGAAGTCATCATTAAGAAAATCTACGAGAACACTACATTTTCAGCCGAAAACAATCAGGTTTTCATCGTCACACGACTTCCCCGCGCCTCGATAGACGAACTGCTCGCCAAAAAATAACGCGCACGGCGAGTTGAATAATCAACGAAATTCAATCATTCCAAGACAGGAAAAACTCGCCTGAATTTTAATATTTTTTAGTTTTATAGACAGATGTTTTGAGTCCCGCGTTTACGCGGCAAACCCGCCCGCTCACGCAGGCGGTACTGACAAATCGAGCCGCCTAAGGTCGGTACTCGAAACTTGAAAAGAGGAATTTTATGGCAGTTAATAGTTTTGCAGATAAATTAGTTAAGAAAATTTTTGGCAGCAGCAGCGACGTATTTTTGAAAAAGGTCAAGCCGGTCGTCGATCAGATCAACGCGCTCGAACCGTCGGTGCAGAAGCTTTCGGACGAGCAGTTACAGGCGAAGACCGGCGAATTCAAACAGCGCGTCGCCGATGCGCTCGAAGGCATTACGAACAAGGACGAACGCCGCAAGCGCGAGCAGTCGATCCTGAACGAAATCCTGCCCGAAGCGTTTGCCGTGATGCGCGAAGCTTCGGTTCGCGTGACCGGAATGCGTCACTTCGATGTGCAATTAATCGGCGGCATCGCGCTTCATCAGGGCAGAATCTCCGAGATGCGCACGGGTGAAGGTAAAACTTTGGTCGCGACTTTGCCGAGTTATCTGAACGCTTTGACGGGTCGCGGCGTTCACGTCGTCACGGTTAACGATTACTTGGCTTCGCGCGACGCGGAATGGATGGGCAGGATTCACCAGTTCCTCGGCTTGACGGTCGGCTGTATTCAGAACAACCTCGACGATTACGAGCGCAAAGAGGCTTACGGCAACGACATCACCTACGGGACGAACAACGAGTTCGGTTTCGATTACCTGCGCGACAATATGAAGTTCGACGTCGAATCTTTGGTTCAGCGCGACCATTACTTCGCGATCATCGACGAGGTCGACTCGATTTTGATCGACGAAGCGCGCACGCCGCTCATCATCTCGGGCGCATCCGACGAAGCGACCGACAAATATTATGTCGCCAACCAGATCATTCCGCATCTCGAACGCGGGAATAAAGACGAGGAAACAAAGGTCACGACGGGCGACTATCTTCTCGACGAAAAGAATCACTCGGCGGTGATGACCGAAGCGGGCGTGACGAAGGCGGAAAAGCTTTTGGGCGTGTCGAATCTTTACGATCCGGCGAATATGGAGATGCTCCACTGCGTCGAGCAATCGCTCAAGGCGCACACGCTTTATAAAGCCGATCATCATTACGTCGTGCAGGACGGCGAAGTAATCATCGTCGACGATTTCACGGGACGCCTGATGGAAGGTCGCCGCTGGTCTGACGGTCTGCACCAGGCGGTCGAAGCGAAAGAAGGCGTCAAGATCGAGCGCGAGAATCAGACGCTTGCGACGATCACTTTGCAGAACTACTTCCGCATGTACGAAAAGCTCTCGGGCATGACCGGCACGGCGGAAACCGAAGCCGAGGAATTCGGCACGGTTTACGGGCTCGACGTTGTGCTGATCCCGACGAACCGCGCGATGATTCGCAAGGACGGCTCCGACGTGATCTACCGCACGCTGCCCGAAAAATGGGACGCCGTTGTTGAGGAGATCAAAGAGCTTCACGCGAAAGGTCAGCCGGTTTTGGTCGGGACGGTTTCGGTCGAAAACTCCGAACTCGTCGCCGATAAGTTAAAGAAAATGGGCGTTCCGCATAACGTTTTGAACGCGAAATATCACGAGCGCGAAGCCGAGATCATCGCCCAAGCCGGACGCAAAGGCGCGGTCACGATCGCGACCAACATGGCTGGACGCGGAACCGACATTCTCCTCGGCGGCAACCCCGAATCGCTCGCGCGCGAATATCTCAAGCGGATGGAGATCAACCCCGACGAGGCGAGCGAAGAACAGTTTGCCGAACAGCTCGAAAAAGCGAAACACGTCGTCGCCGAAGAACACAAGGAAGTCGTCGGGGCGGGCGGTCTGCATATTTTAGGAACGGAACGCCACGAATCTCGCCGCATCGATAACCAGCTGCGCGGTCGCGCCGGTCGTCAGGGCGATCCCGGTTCGTCGCGCTTCGTGTTGTCCTTAGAAGACGATCTGATGCGCATTTTCGCGGGCGATAAAGTTCGTTCGATGATGGAATGGCTCGGCATGGAAAAGGGCGTCGCGATCGAATCGCGCACCGTTTCGAAACAGATCGAACGCGCGCAGAAAGCGGTCGAGGCGCGCAACTTCGAAACGCGCAAACACGTTCTCAAATACGACGACGTGATGAACAAGCAGCGCGAAACCATTTACACTCTGCGCCGCCAATTGATGTTCGAACCCGAGCATCGCGAATATCTTCTCGGCGATCAGGGCGTCGCGCGCGACCTTCTGCACGATCTGACGCACAGCTTTTTAAGCCCGGAAATCCCGCCGAAAGACTGGGACGTCGACACCTACGCGGCGGAGATCGAAAACATCTACGCGGTCGATCCGGCAGTCGACGCCGACGTCGATTTCAAAAAGATGAACGCCGACCAGATCGAAGCAGCCGTCTGGAAAAAGGCTTCGGGAAACTACGCCGAGAAGGAAAAACTCGCCGGTGCGGAATCGCTTCGCGCCTACGAGCGCTACATCATGCTCAACATCATCGACTCGCAGTGGAAAGACCACCTGCTCTCGATCGACCACTTGAAACAGGGCATCGGGCTCGTCGGCTATGGTCAGAAAGACCCGCTCGTCGAATACAAAAAGCAGTCGTTCGACATGTTCCAGGACATGCTCGACCGCATCGACACCAACACGACGCGCGCGCTTTTCCAGCTTGAAATCGTCGTCAAAGACGAACAGGAAGAAATGGAACGCCTCGAACGCCTCGAACGCCAACGCGCCAAACGTCAGGCCGCCGGCATGGCATTCACCGGCGCAATGGCAACGGCAAACGTGGCAGGCGACACCGAAGAAGTCCGCCACACCCCGTTCAAACGCGACCAGCCAAAGGTCAAACCCAACGACCCCTGCTACTGCGGCTCCGGCAAAAAATTCAAAAAATGCCACGGCGCGGGAATGTAATGGGAAGTTAATTTAATTTATTAGGCGGGGCTTGTCCTCGCCTCTTTTTTTGTGTAATTTCGTTGAGTTATGGAAGTAAGAGAATATAAAAGTTTATCAGAGTATCTTAATCAACCCCTTTGGGACGATCGAAACATGATTTTTAGAGGTGTCTCAGACAGTTCGTTTCAAATTATACCTTCAATTGGAAGAAGAAGGCACAAGAGTTTGGAACAACTTTATCAATTTGAGAGGCAAATTTTTGAAGATTTTAGGCAAAGAGCATTTCCCTATATGTCTCATGAACCTCGTAATGATTATGAATGGTTGTTTTTGGCTCAACATTATGGAATTCCAACAAGGTTATTGGATTGGACAGAAAACCGAGGGTGTAAGGAATTTTGTGTAATTCATTAACTTAAAGGAGAATTACATAATGCCGATTAGCAAAGAAATACTTGATGAATTGATTAAGGATTATAAAAATCCTGAAGACCTGCTCGGCGAGCAGGGATTATTGAAGCAGTTAACGAAAGCTCTGCTGGAGCGGGCGATGCAAGCCGAACTGACGCATGAGCTGGGCTTTGAGAAACACGACCGGCAGAGGGCAAAAGAAAGCTTGAACCGGCGCAATGGTTCGACCAGTAAAACCGTCAAATCGAAACACGGTGAGATCGAATTGGAAGTCCCGCGTGATCGCGCTTCGGAGTTCGAGCCTCGGATCGTCAAAAAGCATCAGCGGCGGTTCGACGGCTTTGACGATTTAATCCTCTCGCTGTACTCACGCGGATGATCGACCCGAGAAATCCAATCGCAGATCGAAGAAATCTACGGTGTCGAGGTTTCGCCCGATCTGGTTTCATCAGTCACCGAGAACATTACGGAGCTTGTCCGGGAATGGCAGACGCGCCCGCTGGAGGCAGTTTACCCGATCGTTTATCTGGATGCCTTGCGAGTGAAGATTCGCGTTGACGGATCGGTTCAGAATCGCTGTATTTACCTGGCGATCGGCGTCAATACAGAAGGCAGAAAAGAAACGCTCGGACTGTGGACGGCAGAAAACGAGGGCGCGAAGTTCTGGCTCTCGGTTCTGACTGAACTGCAGAATCGCGGCATTTCCGACATCTTCATCGCCTGCGTAGATGGATTGAAAGGTTTTACGGAAGCGATCGAATCGGTTTTTCCGCAAACCATTACGCAGGTTTGTATTGTTCACCAACTGAGAAACTCGTTGACGTACGTTTCTGACAAAGACCGCAAAGCCGTTGCCGCCGACCTCAAACCGATTTATGGAGCGGTGACAGAAGACGAGGCGCTTTTCGCGCTCGAAGAGTTTGCTGAAAAATGGAACGCTCGTTATCCGATCATCGCCAAATCGTGGAAGGCAAACTGGTCGAAAATCAATCCGATGTTCCAGTTTCCGCAGGAAATTCGCCGGGCAATCTACACGACTAACGTGATTGAATCCTTGAATTACAGCTTGCGGAAAATTACGAAAACCCGTGCGGCGTTTCCTTCGGAAGAAGCCGCGCTTAAGCTGCTTTGGCTCGGATTGCGGAATATCGAGAAAAAGTGGACAATGCCGATTCAGAACTGGAGTCTGGCGATGAACCAAATAGCGATCATTTTTGAGGGACGGTTACCGATTCCAGGGCTGTCAGAAAATCAAGTTACACAAAATTCCTGACAGCCCCCAGTTTTCACTGCAGTAAAAATAATGAAATCTTAAGAAGTTCAAAGGTAAAACGAGAGAATGTAAAATAAATTGTGTAACTGTTCATTAAAATTTAACCTAAAAATAGTGAGGTCAAAATGAACAGTAGACAAGAAGAGAAATTGAAGGAATTAGCCGGTGAATTGGCGAAAGATCTCAAAACGGGCGAGGATT
>JANOBZ010000052.1:0-22355 GCA_031411895.1 Acidobacteriota bacterium
TTGCGGGAGAAAGTATTTCCCGCAAAGGCGCAAAGTCGCTAAGCAAACAAATAAAATTAAAATCCGCGAAATCCTTATCCGCGGCTAAAATTAAACTGCATCTGACGCGGACGTAAAGTTAAACGCTTTCAATTTCAGAGCCGGAAGCATCGCGGCGTTGCCGTCGCCGACGCGTTCGGGCGCGCCGATCATTTCGACGTTGCCCTGCGCGAGCATTTGGATCATTGATTGATTAAAGCGGAAATTTCTCACCGGGCTGGTGATCTTGCCGTTTTCGATCAGCCAGATTCCGTCGCGCGTCAAACCCGTGACGCTCGCCGTGCGCGGGTCGGTGCCGCGAATATACCAGAAACGGCTGATAATTAAACCTTTCTGCGTTGACGCGATCATTTCTTCGATGGTCGCGGGCTTCGCGCTCGATTCCATGATCGTGTTGACCGGTCCGGGCGTTGCCTGTTTACCGGATTTGTTTGCCCAGAAACGCGAGTAAATAAGATTGTCGAGAACGCCGTTTTTGACGAGATAGATTTTCTGCGCCGGAATTCCGCCCTGCGCCGCCGAAGATGCGGGAAGCTCGGCATTCCACGGGTCGCTGTAAATATTCAGCCGTTCATCGAAAATCTTGTCGCCGAGCTTTGTTTTGCCGCCCTGCATTGAATACGGGCTGCGACCTTCTTCGGCGCTGCGGGCGTCGAATTGAAACGAGATTCCGCCCAGAAGATCGGCAACCGCCTGCGGTTCGAGAATGACGGTGTAAACGCCGGGTTCGATTGTTTTCGCATTGCGCCCTTCGACCGCTTTGCGAATCGCTTCGCGGGCGATTCGCGTCGTGTCCAGACGATTAATGTCGAAATGGCTGCGCGCGAAATAGCCCGAGCTTGCGCCGTCGGCGGTGCGCGCGGTCGTCGAAAGACTGACGAAGGTGCGGCGTTCGAAATTGAAATTTTTATTCTTTGTCGCAAAGCCTTGCGCAACGGCGCGCGTCTGGTGAAAACCGGCGCTCACGACGCCCGATTTTTCGCTCGTTTTCAGGATGTCGCCGATCGCTTTAGCGCGGGCTCCGAGCGACAGATTAGCGGTTGATTCAACATAGCCGTTCGACGGTTTATAGGTTTGTGCGCTCAAAGTCGGCAGATATTCGCGGTCAACCGGCGAAATTGCGGCGATTTGTTCGGCTTGTTCGACCATCGCCTTGAGGCTTTCGTCGCCGAAATCCGAGACGGACGATGAGCCGCGTTTTCCCTTTATCCAGACCGTGATCGAGGCGTTTCGCTCGACCGTGTTGCCGCTCGTCAGAAAAGCATTGCGGGCAAAGCGCAGATGCGAGGTTTTTTCGCTCGTGACGGAAACCTGCGCGTCGTCGGCTTTCACAAAAGAAAGGATTTTGTCGGTAATTTCGCGGGCTTCTTTTTCGTTTAAAAGCATTTTATCACTCCGTTTAATCAGTTAATCTTTGCGCCTTTGCGTCTTTGCGGGAGTTTGATTTAGTTTCCCGCAAAGGCGCAGAGACGCAAAGCAAAAGCAATTTAAATATTAGGCGTTGTTGTTTGCCGCCGTGTTTAGAACATTGATCTGACGGAAACGCGCCACCGGACAGCCGTGCGAGACGGCGTTCGATTGTCCGGGTTCGCCTTTGCCGTCGTTGAAAGTTCCGGGCAAAAGATACGTGTTTTCGCCGCCGAGACCGTCGCAGGCGTTCCAGAAATCGGTCGTTCTTGATTGATACGCGACATCTTTTAACATTCCGACGACTTTGCCGTTCTTGATTTCCCAGAAGGTTTGCCCGCCGAATTGAAAGTTATAACGCTGCTGGTCGATCGAGTAACTTCCGCGTCCGTGGATCATAATTCCTTTTTCGACGCCCGCGATCAGATCGTCCGCCGTCGTGTTACCCTTCGAAGCGGCAAGCGAAACGTTCGGCATTCGCGGAAAAGGAACGCTCGACCAGCTATCGGCGTGGAGACATCCGCGCGACGATTTATCGCCGACGAGCGCCGCCAGATCGCGCGTCGTCTGCCAGCCGACAAATGTTCCGTCTTTGACCAAATCCCACTTTTGACCGGCGACGCCTTCGTCGTCCCATCCGACGGTCGCAAGCCCGTTTTTCTGCGTCCGGTCGGCGAAGAAGTTAACGATCTTCGAGCCGAATTGCAGTTTGCCGGTTTTGTCGGGCGTGAGAAACGATGTTCCGGCGTAATTGGCTTCCCAGAGCATCGCGCGGTCAAGCTCGGTCGAGTGTCCGACCGATTCGTGAATCGTCAGGAAAAGATGCGACGGGTGCAGAACCAGATCGTATTTTCCCGCTTCGACCGGCTTTGCCTTGAGTTTGCCGACCGCTTCTTCGCCGGCTTGTTTCGCTTCGCCGATCCAATCGTAACTCGATGTGTATTCGTAGCCGGTAAGCTGCGCCTGCGCGAGCGCCGAGCGCGTCTGAAAATCGCCCGAAGCGCGGTCGACCGCCGTGACCGTAAAATTCGGCAAGCCGCGAATCAGGTATTGTTCGGTGCGCGTTCCGTCCGATGTCGCGAGAAATTTCTGTTCGTTGACCCACGCGAGCGACGAATTAACAAAGCTCACGCCTTTGGTCGCGAGCGCGGCTTCGTTCAGTTTCATTAAAAACTGGATTTTATCGTCAACCGGCACGTCGAACGGGTCGCGCTCGAACGAGCTTTTCCAAGTTCCCACAGCTTTCGGCGCGGGCACGAGCCGGATCGGTTTTGTCTGAAACGCGGAGTTGGCGCGCGCGATTTCGATCGCCTCGCGCGTTACGCGGCTGACTTCTTCGGGCGTTAAAAGCGGACTTGCCGCAAATCCCCAGGTGCCTTTGACGAGCACGCGGACGCCGAAACCGAAATTCTGACCTTTAGAAACGTTCTGCACCTGGCGTTCGCGAGTCGAGATGGTTTCGAGCCGGTAGCGGTTGATGCGAATGTCGGCGTATTCCGCGCCGAGCTTTTTCGCCATTGAAAGAGCCGCGTCCGCGAGCTTGTTTTTATCAACTTCGGGCATCGGCGCGCCCGATAGATCAGCCGAATAAACCCAGCTCGGGAGCGCCAGAGTGCCGAGCGCAAAGCTCGCCGACTTTAGAAAATCGCGTCGGGAAAATGTCATAAATTAAACCCCATTTCAATTTTGGATTTTAGATTTTGGATTTCGGATTTGCGTTCGCGTTCACGAATGCGCGTCTTTTTCAAAATGTTTCAGGCTAATGATGCAATCCGAATAATGATTGAGATTGTAAACGAAACTAATCAAAAATCAAAAATCAAAAATCTAAAATCCGAAATAAAAAGCGAGGTGATTTGTCTTGAAATTCCGCTCTGTGTTTACAATCTTCGCAAAAGCCCGCGCGTAAACAGGGGCGAAATTTTCTACTTAAAAACAGAAAAAGGCTGACGCGCTCTCCCCTTCACGTCAGCCTTTTTCATCTGGTCAACGAAATAAATTCCGTCAGCCAAATCTTTTTAATAAACTTTTCAATAATCCAGAACCGGCAATGTAACTTCTTTCGTCAGCTGGATTTCAAACTTTTCGTCCGATTTTATCCGAACATTTTTTCCTCTTCTCGCGAGCGCGATGCCCGTTCCCGCACCGCCGCCGATTCCCGCGCCGATCAGCGCGCCTGTGCCGCCTTTTGAAACTCCGCCGAGAATAGCGCCCAATCCGACTCCGCCGATAATTGCTAAAACACTCGTTTTTTGCGATGAAACGGCGCGCAGTTCGTTAATTAAAACGCCTTCGATTTGGCGTTTCTCGCCGTTTTCAAAACGAATCGTTTCAAATTTCACCGAGATACTTCCGCCTTTTCCGCCGCTCGCAGCGCGTTCGACATTCGTTATCCGACCTTCGATCACCGTTCCGACCGGCAAAACAATCGTTTCGCGCACTCTGACGGGTTCGGCAACAACGGTCGTAAAAGTATCGTTGACGCTCGCGACCGCAGAACTGATCTCGTTGTCCATCCGGACGCGGATTTTCGTTCCGGGTTCGAGCCGGTAAATCGAATCCTGAGCTTGTGCGCTCGAACAAATTGCAAAGAACAAAAAAAGAAACGCGAAGATTTTGGTCGTTAGACGACTCAAATTCATATATTGACCTCCATCTTCGCGGATTTTATCAAACTACGACATCCGCGAAGTATAATTGCAATGAACGTGCCATTACCTGCCGAAAAAATTATAAATCAATAAACACATAGATTTTGTCGCATTTCGCCGGGTTTGGCAAAAAAAATTGCGGCGCGCGGCTGACAATATCGTTTATACGATGCACCATATCGTTAAATAGTGAAAAGTGAAAAGTGAATAGTGAAAAATAAAAAAGTGAAAAAGTCTTGATTCTCGGAGAGCAATCAAGACTTTTTCACTATTCACTATTCACTATTCACTATTGCAGAATCGGATGTCCGCCGCCGCCGCTGTGATCCATGGTTTCGTTATAGCGTCGGCGATCGTTGTGATAAAGCACGATGTGTTCGCCCTCGTAGCGCACGACTTCCGAAGCGCGGTTAAAATCCTTCGTGTGCTCGCCGATCAAAAAGGCGTTCGGATTATAACCGAGCACCATTCCGGCGACATACATATAACCGCCTTTATCAACGTCCGTGCCCGCATACTGCGCGACGCCGATCGCGATATCGGGCGAATAATTGCCCTCGTAATTTTTCTGGCGGTCGGGGCTGGCGATAAAAATCACGTAATCCGAATAATTCAAACGCCGCGTATAACGATTTTTTCGCGCGACGGCAAAAAGGTCGGTCAAGCCTTTATCAATCGCTGCAAGCATCTGCGCGCTCGGTTTTTTGACGCCGTAAACGCGCGCGCCTTTCGGCGAATTGACGACGAAATTAAATTTGTCCTCCGAATATTTTTCGGCTTCGGCGATCACCATGCGGTCGGCGCTGTTCTGCGCCTGCGCGAACGAATTAACCGAAAAAATAAAAGTAAAAACAATAAACGTCTGTAATAAAATTTTTAATTTCAACATGTTTCCCCCAAATAAACCCGTAAAAATATTCGCAACAACCGTGCCAAATAAATTTCGGATTTGGGATTTGGGATTGCGGATTTGTCTTTTCTTAAACTACAATCCGAAATCCGAATTCCTAAATCCGAAATCAAAAGGCGTCTTTGCGTTGAAAAATCTCTTATCCAATCGCTTTTTCGAGCGCCTTGATGCTTGCCGCGACGGTTTTGTCCAGATCTTCCGTCGTGTGCGCAAACGAAACAAACCATGATTCGTACTGCGACGGCGGCAGATAAATACCGCTCTCCAACATCGCGCCGAAATAGCTTGCGAATTTTCCGGTGTCGGACGTTTTTGCGGTGTCGAAATCGACCACTTCCTGATCGGTGAAAAAGAGCGTGAGCATCGAACCCGTGCGGTTGATCGTGTAGTCTAAATTTAATTTCTGCAAGCCGTCGGCGATTCCGTCTGCCAAGTACGCGCTTTTTTCTTCCAACTGCGCGTAAAAATCGGGCGTTTCTTCGATGATCTTTAACGTTTCGATTCCGGCGGTCATCGCCAGAGGATTTCCCGAAAGCGTTCCCGCCTGATAAACCGGACCCGACGGCGCGATCATTTTCATAATCTCGGCGCGTCCGCCGTATGCGCCGACGGGCAAGCCGCCGCCGATGATCTTTCCGAACGTCGTCAAATCCGGCGGAATACCGTAAATTTCCTGCGCGCCGCCTTTCGCCAGACGAAATCCGGTCATTACTTCATCGAAAACCAGCAGAATTTTTTCCGCATCGCAAACGTCGCGCAAAGCCTGTAAAAAACTTGGTCGCGCCGGAACGCAGCCCATATTCCCGCCGACCGGCTCGATAAAAATCGCGGCGATCTGGTCTTTATTCGATTCAACCAATTCGTAAACCGATTCGATGTCGTTATAGCGCGCCGTGAGCGTGTCTTTCGCGGTTGATTTTGTTACACCGGGCGAATCGGGAAGCCCGAGCGTTGCGACGCCCGAACCCGCTTTGATCAAAAACGAATCGCCGTGACCGTGATAACAGCCTTCGAATTTGATGATTTTATCGCGACCCGTAAACCCGCGCGCGAGCCGCATCGCGCTCATCGTCGCTTCGGTTCCTGAATTAACCATCCGCACGATCTCGATGGACGGCACGAATTTTTTGATTAATTTGGCTAATTCGATTTCCTTTTCGTTCGACGCGCCGAAGCTCGTGCCCGAGAGAGCAGTTTCGCGAATCGCTTCGATCACGCGCGGGTGCGCGTGCCCGACGATCATCGGTCCCCACGAACCGATGTAATCAATAAACTCATTTCCGTCGGCATCCCGCATTTTCGCGCCCTTCGCCGATTGAATATAAAGCGGATCGCGCCCGACCGACTTAAATGCTCTAACGGGAGAATTTACGCCTCCCGGCATATGTTTCTGTGCTTCCGCGAATAATTCGCTGCTTTTTGTTGTATTCATTTTCTAAAATTAATTTAACCGCTAAACACGCGAAAAACGCTAAAATAAATCATAAAATCTTTCGCGTCTTTTCGCGTGTTTAGCGGTTAAATTCTTATAAAAGTTTTATCGCATCCTTTGCGAAATAAGTAATAATCACGTCCGCGCCCGCTCGTTTAATCGCCGTCAAACTTTCCATCATCACGCGTTCGCCGTCAATCCAGCCTTTTTCCGCCGCCGCTTTGACCATCGAATATTCGCCCGAAACGTTGTAAGCCGCGACAGGCAGATTAAAATTCTCCCGTGCGCGGCGAATAATATCTAAATAAGCGAGCGCCGGTTTGACCATCACGATGTCCGCGCCTTCCTGAATATCGAGCGCGATTTCGCGCATCGCTTCCTGCGGATTGCCGAAATCCATCTGGTAACTTTTGCGGTCGCCGAATTGCGGCGCAGATTCCGCCGCTTCGCGAAACGGACCGTAAAAAGCCGACGCGAATTTCGCCGAATAAGCCATGATCGGCGTCTCCGCGAAACCGTTTTCATCGAGCATTTTACGAATCGCGCCGATGCGTCCGTCCATCATATCCGAAGGCGCGATGATGTCCGCGCCCGATTCGGCGTGCGTTAAGGCTTGTTTTGCCAACAGTTCAAGCGTCGCGTCGTTCTGCACATACTCGTTTTCGATCACGCCGCAATGCCCGTGCGATGTGTATTCGCACAGACAAACATCCGTAATCACAAGCATTTCGGGGAAAATCTTCTTGATTTCACGCGACGCTTTCTGCACGATTCCGTCCGCCGCATAACCGCTCGATCCGACTTCGTCCTTAAAATCGGGTATCCCGAACAGCAGAACCGCGTTGATTCCTAAACTTAAAAGTTCCTCGCATTCGCGCAAAATATTGTCAACCGAAAGCTGAAAAACACCCGGCATCGAACCGATCGCGCGTTTGAAATTCGAGCCTTCGGCGACAAAAAGCGGGTAAATAAAATCGTTTTTCGATAAGTGCGTTTCACGAAACATATCGCGCAAACCGGCGGTTTTACGAAGCCGCCGCAAACGCGAAACAGGGAAATTAGGTAAATTAAAATTGCTCATTTAATTAAATTTAAGCCACGAATGACACGAATTGCACGAATAAAGCTAAAAATGATTCGTGTTATTCGTGGCTAATTTTTCTCTAAAAGCTTTTCGATCTCATCAGCCGTTTGATAAGCGTTTTTCACGCAGTCGCCGACCGAGATTCCTTTGTAAAAATTGCTGCAAAAATAGATTCCTTTATTTTTGTTTTCAAAATTTCCGATCGCCGCTTCAATTTTTTCATAGCCGATCTCGTATTGCGGAATCGCTTTGCGCCAGCGTTTAATGTGTCTGAAATCGGGTTTTGCGCGTAAACCCAAAATTTCGCCGAGTTCCTCAAAAACGATCTCAGAAATTTCATCGTCCGATTTTTCGAAAATTTCCGGGTTTCGCGCGCCGCCGACAAAAGTCGTTAGTAAATGATAGCCAACAGGAGCGCGATTCTCAAAAACTGCGGAATTCCAGATCGTGCCTAAAATTCGTCGGCGTTCGCTGCTCGGGATCAAAAAGCCGAAACCGTCGAGATTTTGTTTCAAAGAATCTTTTTTCACGCCGGAGAAAACCATCGCGACCGGCGGATAATAAATGTTTGCGAGCCGTGCGCTCAAATCGGCATCGAGGTCATTAATCAGTTTTGCAGCCGGTTCGGCAGGCGTCGAAATTATCAAATCGTCGAAAATGTCTTGTTGGAACGCCGTCATCTTGACGGCATCCTCGCTGTCGGGCGTTAAAACTTTCTGTCCGGTAAAATCGTTCGCGCTTTCGCACTCACTGCCGTCCAGATGACGGCGTTCCGTCGAAACGAGCCATTTTCCATCCGAAAGTTTTTTAATTTTTGAAACTTCGGTATTCGTTTTTACATTTTCGCCCAAGCTTTCAGCGAAAGCGTCGGTCAAAGTTTGAACTCCGTCTTTAAACGTAAACGTGCGCGGAAAATCTTTCGGCGCTTTTTCCGCTTTCGAGCGAAGCGCGCCCAACAATAAACTTCCGTGCGTTTTTTCGAGTTCGTAGAGACGCGGAAACGCCGCTTTAATGCTTAAGTTTTCAGGATTTCCCGCGTAAATTCCGGCGATAAACGGATCGGCGGCGCGCTCGACGATTTCGCGCCCCAAACGCCGCTCGAAAAACCCGGCGACCGATTCAGTTTCGGAAGATTTCGAACGCACGAACGGTTCTTTAAGAAGTCGAAGCTTCGCGCTTGCCGAAAAATAATCGCTCGCCGCCATTTTCGCAATCGTCATCGGCAAAGATTTTAGTTTCCCGTCGCGCAAAACGTAGCGCTTTTTATTTGCCGCATTCGCCGCTAAAACTTCCGCTTCGAGATTCAAAGCCTTTATCAAATCAACCAGACGCGGCGATTTCAGCAAACTGTTCGGCGCGTATTCAACCAGAAAACCGTCGATCTCGACGCTCTGAATATTGCCGCCGACACGCTCCGATTTTTCAAACAGCGTAACCTCAAAGCCTTTCTTTTTCAGCAAAAAAGCGGCGGTCAATCCCGAAATGCCGCCGCCGATGATGCCGATAGATTTACTCATTTACACAGATTTTGCGCTTTTCTCAAACGCGTTTAACTTTTGAAATACTAACTGCGCGAGCGCGTCAATAAATTTCTCCGAGTAATTTAAGCCTTCCGTAACTTCGTAGCGTTCGACGCCTTTTTCCGTCGCGATGTGGCGATATTCGATGCCGAGTTCGAATAATGTTTCGAGATGATCGGAAGCGAAAGCGACCGGCACGAGCAGCATATTTCGGACGCCTTTTGCCGCCAGTTCTTCGATCACGTCGGGCGTCGAAGGCGTCAGCCATTTTTGCGGACCGACCTTTGACTGAAAACATAAGTGATGCGGATTCGACCAATTGCCGCGCTCCATGATCGCCGAAACCGTTTCGCAGATATGTCCCGAATACGGGTCGCCTTCGCGGACTAATTTCATCGGCGTCCCGTGCGCGCTGAATAAAATATCGACCTTTTCGCGCGCATCGGCGGGAAATTTCTCCAAACCCTGATTAATGCGGTCGATAAAAGCATCGAGATAAGGCGGAAAATCGTAATAATGCTCGATCAGCGACCATTCCAGCCCGTCAATTCCGCCGCGTTCTTTTAACTGTTTTTTCCATTCCTTGACGCTCGATTCGGTCGTCGCCTTCGAATACTGCGGGTAAAGCGGCAGCAGGATGACTTTTTTAATGCCTTCTTTTTCGATCTCGTCGAGGGCTTCCGCCGTGAACGGATGCCAGTAGCGCATCGCGGCAAAAACGCGCGCAGGAAATTTTTCGTTTAACTTTTTTTCCAGAAGCGCGGCTTGTCCGAGCGTGAATTCCTTGAGCGGCGATTTGCCGCCGATCTTTTTATACTGTTCCTGAATGCGCGGATGCCGACGCGAGGAAATCAATTTGGCAAGCCATTTGCGCACCAGAAAACTGCCCGGAAAATTGATAATATCCGGATCGACAAAAAGATTGTAAAGAAACGGCTCGACCGCGTCGAGCGAATCCGGACCGCCTAAATTTAATAAAACTACCCCGACTTTTTCGTTCATAAATCAATTTTTTGCCACGAATTATCACGAAATAACACGAATAAAAATTAAAAATAATTCGTGTTATTCGGGGCATTCGTGGCTAATTCTCTATTAAACCGTTTTCGAGAAAACCGGTTTTTCCTTCATCATTTTCTCTAAATACGCGTCGAAACACATCGCGATATTGCGAATTACCAATATTCCCGAACCGACGACTTTGATTTTATCCGCGTTGTTTTCAAGCAATCCGTCGCCGATAAAAACGTCGAGTTTCGGCGTCTCGGCGGCGAAATAATCTTCGAAATCGATCCCGAATTTCGCTTCGATCGCGCGTTTGTTGATTTCGAGATTGCACATCAATTGGTTGATCGTTTCCTTGCGCACGTGGTCGTCGAACGTCATCCGATAGCCGACGTTCGTTGCCGCGTCGCGCTCGTCAACGCGCCCGTAATAATCGCGCAAATTTTTCAGATTTTGCGCGTAAATGTTCTGAAACTGCGAAATCGCCGAAAGCCCGAACGCGTAAACGTCGCAGCCCGCTTTGGTCGAATAACCCTGAAAATTGCGGTAAAGCGTACTGTTTTTCTGCGCGACGGCGAGTTCGTCAGAAGGTTTCGCGAAATGATCCATGCCGATGTATTCGTAGCCCGCCGCGATCAATTTTTCGATCGTCATTTTTAAGATTTGCAATCGTTCGTCCGCGCTCGGCAAATCTTCCGACTTGATCAGCACCTGATGTTTTTTGAGCCACGGAACGTGCGCGTAATTGAAAACGGCGATGCGGTCGGGCGAAATTTCGATGATCTTTTCGATCGTTTCGGTGAAACTTTCAAGCGTCTGGTGCGGCAGCCCGTAGATCAGATCGAGATTGATGCTCTCAAAACCAAGCTCGCGCGCCCACTGGACTGTTTGGCGCGTCAATTCCTCGGATTGAATGCGATTGATCGCTTCCTGAACTTTCGGATTAAAATCCTGCACGCCGAAGCTCGTCCGGTTAAACCCGACTTCGCGCAGCGCTTCCATATGCTCGCGCGTCAGACCGCGCGGGTCAATTTCGACGCTCGCCTCGATGTCGTCCGAGAAATCGAAGCGACTTTTAATATAATTGCCGATGTCGCGAATCTCTTCGGGCGTCAGATAAGTCGGCGTGCCGCCGCCCCAGTGCATCTGCTCGACCTTTCGGCGCTCGGAAATCATCGGCGTGAGCAGATCAATCTCTTTTTTCAGATAATCATTATATTCGGCGATATGTTCGCGCTTTTGCGTGACCATCATATTGCAGCCGCAGAAATAACAGAGCGTGTCGCAAAAAGGAAAGTGAAAATAAAGCGAAAGGTCGGTCGGCGCGGCTTCGGCGTTGGTTTCGCGGATTTCGCGCTTGAAATCTTCCGCCGTAAAATCTTGCGAAAAAACGGGCGCGGTCGGATATGAAGTGTAACGCGGTCCGGGCTGGTTGAATTTCTTCAAAATATCAACGTCCAAATTTTTAAAACTGCTCATTTATACTTACTCCTCAGCGCTCCAATCCGAAATCTAAAATCTAAAATCCAAAATTATCCGGCGCTCAATTCCTTCACGCATTCGACAAAATACTGCGTGTTTTCGACCGGCGTTTTCGGCAAAATCCCGTGTCCGAGATTGAAAACGTGTCCCGCTCCGGTGCCGTAACTTTCAAGAACGCGCGCGGTTTCCTGACGGATTTTCTCCTTCGGCGCGAAAAGCACGGTCGGGTCGAGATTTCCCTGCAAGGCTTTTTTGCCGCTGATTTCCTTGCGAACCGCGCCGATTTCCTTCGACCAGTCAACGCCGAGCGAATCGCATTTCAGTTCCGCCAATTTCGCGTAAGAGCTGACGCCTTTCGCAAAAACGATCACGGGCGCGCCTCGTGTTTCGAGATTTTCGCAGATGTACCGGATATATTTTAGGGAAAATTCCTCGAAATCCGAAGGCGACAAAATGCCCGCCCACGTGTCGAAAATCTGCACCGCATCGCAGCCCGCACGGATTTTCGCATTCAGATATTCGATCACCGAATCTGCCAAAATCTGCAAAAGCCTGTGCGCCGCCGCCGGTTCCTGATAAATAAAACTTTTGACGATATCGAAGTTTTTCGATCCTTTGCCTTCGACCATATAACAGGCAAGCGTCCAAGGGCTGCCGGAAAAACCGATCAGCGGAACGCGATTCGCCAATTTTTCTTTAGTAACTTTGACCGCCTGCATTACGTAATCGAGGCGCTCGACGACGCCTTCGATATCGAGTTTTTCGATCGCCTGAATATCGCGAACGGGCGAATCGAAAACCGGACCTTTCGATTCGATAACGTCGAGATGCATGCCCATCGCTTCGGGAATCACGAGAATATCGGAAAACAAAATCGCCGCGTCCGTTTTGATAATGTCGATCGGCTGAACGGTTACTTCCGAAGCGAGTTCGGGCGTTTTGCACATCGTCAGAAAATCGTATTTCTCGCGAATCGCGCGGTATTCGGGCAAATATCTGCCAGCTTGGCGCATAATCCAAACCGGCGTTCTCTCGGTTTCCTGCCGTTTGCAGGCTCTGATGAATAATGAATCTTTCATAATGGAAAATGGAAAGCGCAAAATACAAAATACAAAATGTGTGGTTTATTTTCCATTTTCCATTTTCCGTTTTCCATTGTGTAAATAATCCGTCAACTCAATCGCAAAATCTTCAGCGTTTGCCATTGACGATGTAAAATCCGTTTTCAAATTTCGTCCGGCGAAAAAGTCGGCGGTCGTTTTTCCGATTGTCGCGATCTTTGTTTGATGTAAATTTAGCGCGCCGAACTGCACTAAAAAACTTTCCGCGCCGCTCGGACTGAAAAAACACGCGGCGGCGATTTCGCCGGTTTCGAGCTTTGCCGCGATTTCGTTTTTCAGTGCTTCTTCAATCGCGACTCGTCGCGTTTCGTAAACAATCGCTTCTTCAATCGTCGCAATACCTCTCAGAAAATCCGCGATCGCGCCGAGCGATTTGTCGCCGCGAACAAATAGAAAACGCTTGTCTTTCAAATCTTCGGGCGAAATCCGTGCGAGCATTTCGCGCGCCGTGTTTGCCGTTTCGTCAAAAAATAAATCGAGATTTTTGTCCTTTAAAAGCTCGAAACTGCTTTTGCCGAGAACATAAATTCTGCCGCCGAATCCAAAAATTTTATCAAAAACCTCGTCGCAGACGATTTCGGTCGCCTTTCGGCTCGTCAAAAAAATGCCGTCGTATTTTTTCGCGGAAATCATCGCGCCTAAGCTGAGTGAATTTTCGTTTCTGACGGTTTCAATCGTCGGGCAGTTTACCACCGAAAACGAATTTTCCGTCAAAATACGGCTGAAATTATCAAACTTTCCGACGACCAAAATCGCTGTCATCAGATTACCTCGCCCCCCGCGTTCGCCGCCGACGCATTACGCGCTTCGCTCAAAATTTCAGCCGCGCCGGCAGCCAAACATTTTTCGGCTAAATCCGTGCCCAAACTGTCCGCACCGGCGGCGCTGCCGCGAATCGACCGGCGGATAACGCGCGTGCCGTCGAGATTTCCGACAAAACCGTGCAGAAAAATTTCGCCCAATTCAAACAGGGCAAGCGCCCCGATCGGAACCTGACAGCCGCCTTCCAAACGCCGCAGAAACGCGCGTTCAGCCGCGATGCAGCGTTCGGTCTCAGCGTCGCCTATCGCCGCGAGCATTTCCGAAATTTCCGTGTCCTGTTCGCGAATCTCAACCGCCATCGCGCCTTGTCCGACGGCGGGCAGCAGAATTTCGGTCGGAATTATTTGTTTGATATGCGAATCCAAATCCAGCCGATGAACGCCCGCGAAAGCGAGAATCATTCCGTCCAGATCGGACGCGAGAAGTTTTTCGATGCGCGTCGGCACATTGCCGCGAATTTCGACGATTTTTAGATCAGGGCGATATGCTAAAAGCTGGCTTCGTCGGCGCAAACTGCCGGTCGCGATGCTTGCTCCGATCGGCAAATCTTCGATCGACGAGAAATTTTTCGAGACCAAAACGTCGTTCGGAATTTCGCGCTTCGAGACCGCGCCGATTCGCAAATTCGCGGGCTGCGTAGTCGGCAAATCCTTGAGGCTGTGAACGGCTAAATCTATCTCATTATCGAGCAAAGCGGTTTCGATTTCCTTCGTGAAAAGTCCCTTATCGCCGATCTTGGAAAGCGCCGTGTCGAGGATTTTGTCGCCTTTGGTTTTGATGATTTTTATTTCGAAGCGGGCATGCGGAAAGCGTTCTTCGAGCGCGGCTTTCGTAAAATTCGTCTGCCACAAAGCTAATTGACTGCCGCGCGATCCGATCGTAAATTTACGCACGAATTTCAGTCCTCGCTTCAAACGCGGCGTCCTTCATCGCGGTCAGATGGCTGACGACTTCGAGATGTCCCGCGAAATCCGTCCCTTTCTGCATCGCTAATTTGTGCAGATGCGAAAGATTGCCGAGCAGAAATTCCTTGATGCGGACGATCTCAGCTTGTGTTTCGGCATCGGGTTTCGCGCCGCCCTGCATTTTCGCCGGGAGCAGCGGCAGCGAATAATACCAGATCAGAAATTCCGACATTTCCTTCATGACAAGCTTCTGCGCAAGCGGCAGATCAGCCATTCTCCGCTGATGATTTTTATCAACGATCGCGTTCAGATCGTCAATGTTTTTCAAATCAACCGCCGAAATTTCAGCCGCGTCGGGCGCGATGTCGCGCGGAACTGCGATGTCGATCAGTAAAATCCGGTTCGTTTGCCCGTTAAAATCCGCCTTTTCGAGAATCGGCGCGGGCGCCGCAGTCGAGCTGATAACCAGATCGGTTTCGTTCAAAAGACTCTTAAACTCGCTGAAATCAACTGCTTCGCCGCAAAAAACGTTTTCCGCTTTGAGGCTTTCGAGCAGATCGTCGGCGCGGCTGCGCGTGCGGTTGGCGATAAAGATTTTGCCGACATTTTTTTTCAGAAGACTTTCCGCCGTGAGGCGCGCCATATCGCCTGCGCCGATAATCAGAACGGTCTTGTTTTTCAGCGTACCGAGGGTTTTCGATGCCAGTTCGACCGCTGCCGAACTAATCGAAACCGCGCCTTTGTGCAGTCCGGTTTCGGTGCGCACTTGTTTGCCGAGCTTAAAGCTGCGCTGAAACATCTGATTGAGAATCTTGCCGGTCGATCTGTGTTTTTCGGCTCGGTGAAACGAATCACGCACCTGCCCGAGAATCTGCATATCGCCGACGATCTTTGAATCGAGACTCGTCGTGACGCGGAAAAGCTGCTGGCACGCGGCGCAGGAAATCATCCCGAAAAAATCGTCGCGGCTGATAAAATCGCGCGCGTTCTTAAAATCAATGACCAAATCTTTGTAAAAATCCAGATCAATGTCGGTGCGCGTCGTGACGCCGTAGATTTCGATGCGGTTGCAGGTCGAGATCACGACCGCTTCGTCGAGCGTCTGGCGAAGTTCGTTTAAAAGTGCGGAAATTTCCGCATCCTGCACGAAAATTCTCTCACGAAATTCGACCGGCGCGGTTTTGTGATTGATGCCGATGGCAAATAAAATTGACTGCTTCGTAATGGTTTCCAAGGTTTTTACAACTAACGACGGTAATCTCTAAACAGTTTATCCGTTCATTTTCTTTCAAAAGTTAGATTCTAACAAAAATCAAAGCTAAAATAAGGGCTCGCAACTATTAAGACTTCTAATAAGTAAAATTAGCTGCGAAACCGTTTTAATCAGACTTCGCGCACCGGAAAGCCGTTTGAAAACCGGGATTCGAACCGGTTTCATCGCCGCAAGTCTCTGTTCTATAACGCGTTTTCGAGCGCTGAAAAATATCCTGATATTTGAAAATCGCCTGAATTTATTAAAATGTCAGTCGTTCGGCTTTGTTCGCTGCCGCCGTTATGAAAATTCGCAAAATCGGCTCCGGGTAAAAATCAATACGGCTTAATGCAACTGGTATTCCACATAATTTCCCGGACTGGTTTTCAAGTCTTGACTGCATTTTATAATTAATTTCTACTTGCTATAATCTAACAAATTAAACAGCGGTTTTTAACTCGGTT
The DNA here is from genome assembly GCA_031411895.1 of Acidobacteriota bacterium. Taxonomy (GTDB): domain Bacteria; phylum Acidobacteriota; class Blastocatellia; order Pyrinomonadales; family Pyrinomonadaceae; genus JAFDVJ01. The sequence continues at coordinate 16,095 of JANOBZ010000052.1, forward strand.
CCAGTAATAAATGTCAGAAAATAATAATAGAGATTCACTCACTGTCAGCGGAAATTCGTCCGAAAACCACGTTTCGAATCCGGTACATGAGATCGCGTGGTTGTCGGCGCTGGTCAATTCAGCCGAGACGCCATTATCAGCAAAACTCTCGACGGCGTGATTACGAGCTGGAACGAGGGCGCGAAGCGCATGTTACGGCTTCAGCGCCGAAGAAGCCGTCGGGCAGCCGATCTTGATACTGATTCCCGAAAAGCGGGATGATGAAGAAAAACTGATTCTGGAAAAAATCGGCAGCGGCGGGCGAATTGACCATTTTGAAACCGTTCGCCGCCGCAAAGACGGTTCGCTGATCGAAATTTCGCTCTCGGTTTCGCCGATAAAAACACTCAACGACAAAATAATCGGCGCGTGGTCGCGCAATCTTTGACCGAAGAAGTTTATTGGAGTCCCGACTGGAAGCCATTTTCGGGCTCGCGGCGGGAACTTTTGCCGGAACGCGCGGCGGCTTTCACGAATATGTTTTCGAGACAGATAAAGCGCGCTCAATGCCGAATTTCTGGCTGACATCGGTCAGGAAATGGTTCAGGTTTCAGCGCCGGACGAAATCTTGCGCGTCGTCGGCGAACGATTAAACGGTTTTCTCGATATTTCGAGATGCGCATTTGTTGAAATCAACGAGGCGGCGGAGCGGGCAGTAAAAAGCTGAGAGAACTTTCGCCCGAAGACGGCGGCGCGATTCCGGCAATCGCGCTGACGGCATACGTCGGCATCAAAGAGCGGACGACATTTTTGTCGAGCTTCGGGTTTTGGATAATCATCGGCGCAGTCGCAGCACAAAAGGCATCTCGAAAGACGTCTTTTAATGAACCTTAGCACACTAAGCAAGAAAACAAAGGAAAAGGGCATTCGACTGAATGCCCTTAACTTGTTGATTTTATTATGGTGCTTAGGGCGGGAATCGAACCCGCACACCCCGAAGGATACAGGATTTTAAGTCCTGTGCGTCTACCTATTCCGCCACCCAAGCAACGAATTTAGAGATTAGCATAACCAAAAAATAAACTCAAAACACGCGCGGCTAAAGTTTTCGGCACTGGCGGAAATAACCAAAGTTCGGTGTTTATTGGCTGTAAACTCAGTTATGGAAATCAACTGCCAAATGAAATTACTGCAATTAAGGTCAATTCTATTTTTAAGGTCAATTCTTCAATAAGTCAAAACTTTCAATTTCAGCACTCTTTTAGGCTTAAACGCAACTCAAAGCGCAACTCAAAGCGCAACTGAAAAAAGCGCGGAAAGCCAACAAATAGAGGCAAAATGAGAGAAAGAACAGGTCAAATTTTTGAAAATAAGCGCAACGGACTCTGGACGGCAAGAGTCTGTTATAAAAACTCAAACGGAAAGAGAACTGCGATTCAGCGAATGGCAAATGATAAAACCGAAGCAAAGAAAATACTAAAAGAATTACTAGAAACAATCGAAAACGGGGGAAGAAAATCAATAGATGTTTCAAAGCTTACCTTTAATGACCTCTGCAATTATTACGAAAAGCATTACGCGAAAACAGCTAAATTTATTGATAATCGTAAAGTTGAAGGCTTGCGGGATTTAGGGCGCGTAAAGGGCTTTATAAAACAATATAGAGAATACTTTGGCAAAATGAAACTAAGGGAAATTTCCTATGATGACATTTTGACCTATCGAAGCAAACGGTTAAAAATTCAAACGCATTACAAAAAGCCAAGAACAATAACAACTATGAACAGGGAATTGGCGTACTTACGAAGAATCCTTAATATTGGTTTAAGACAGGGCTGGATTTCAAAGAACCCGATAAACTGCGGTGAGTCACTAATTGACGTTTCGGCAGAACGAAGAAGAGAAAGAATCCTGACTCTTGAAGAAGAAAAACGCCTTCTCGACGCTTGCACAGGGAGAAGAGCTCATTTGAAACCGCTAATAATTTTTCTTTTATCAACAGGCGCAAGAATCGGAGAAACATTAAAACTAAAATGGTCAGATATTGATTTTCAGAACGAATTGATTACTTTTCAGGCGTTGAATACTAAAACCTTGAAAACAAGAAAAGTCGCAATCACGAATTCACTAAAGGAAGAACTAATAATCCTTTGGAATGATTCTGACAAAAACGTGGATTCGTTGATTTTCAAGTTCAAAGGCGTAACAAAAGCGTTTAATAATACTTGCAATGATGTAGGGATAGAAACAGGTCGCCCCTTTGGAATAACCTTGCACAGTCTAAGGCATACGGTAGCATCAAGACTTGTTAAGAAGAATTTTCCTTTACAATTTACTGCTCGGATTTTAGGACACCAATCGGTAACAACTACCTACCGATATTTGACGGTAAGCGACGAAGAACTTTTTCAAGCAAGTGAAATTCTCGAATCTTACCAACATCAAATTCCTCACGATTCACAGAACGAATCTGATTTTGTAAACTGACCTTCAAAGCATAAGGGCATTTCGATTGGGAGCGCCCTTTCTGTTTGTCTGCTCTTTGCGAATCAACATATTATCTATGTTAATTTAAGTTCATCTGACGAGCTTGTTTTAACACCTGATTTTCGTTTTTCTCATTACTGGTTTTGTATTGATTTTGCATGAAACCTTATATTTATCGGGTGAAAATTGGGTCTATTGACAGCGAGGAAAAGTCAGGTATCATTAAGTATATGAGAAATAAAACGACGATAATTAAGAATTTCAACCTTGCTGAGTCAGACGTTAAATTGATGTTTTTCGTCGGGCTAATTGTAAAATCGTCGTTACTATTTTCTGACAAAATGCCTTCAACTTACTTCCTTCAATTTCACAATCAACATTACCAATTCAAGACCGCCTAAAAGGCACTTGGATGGGTTAAGACGAATTTTTGAATCAGAAATTAAAATCTGGCAGCAGAACTGTGTTCAATTTGAACATTTCAAAATCGTCCATTCCAAAAAATAAAAAAAGTGGAGAATTAACGTAATGAGTTTTATTGAAGATGATGGAAATAGACCGTATTCAAATATCGGTTTTAAGAAAGGTAAGCAAAAATGTTTGGTTTGCGGAAGAATTGAAAATTGGCATTGTAGGGTGCGAGAGGACGAATTATTAGGTTTATGTAAATATGTGCCGAATGACGATGCAAATACTGATTCTTTTGGCAGGTATATTCACAAGATTGATAAGGGAATTGACAACAATTCCCTTCAAAGCCCAGTAAAAGACTATGAAGTTTCTGAGGGCGAGGATGAGAAGCTAGGAGCGGCTTATTTAAATAATATTTATCAGCGTTTTTTAGAAGGTTTAGGTCTCAATTCTAAACATAGAGAAAATCTTTTAGGTCGAGGCTTGTCAGCAAAGACGATTGAGACGAATAAATATAAGACAGTGACGCCTTATTGGGCTCGATATAGTCAGATAGCAGATTTAGTGTCAGATTTCGATTTAGAAGGCGTTCCAGGGTTTTATGTTGATGGAACAGAATGGTGCGTTCATATGGCGTTTCCTGGATTTTATATTCCATACCGAGATGTAGATGGTAATATTGTCGCCTTACAGATTCGTAAAGATGGTATCAAAATGGACGACAATCGATATGTATGGCTATCGTCAGCGGATAAGGAAAAGGGAACATCGTCGGGCGCTCCTCTGCATTTCGTTAATCCCGAGGTTGTTCGTCAAAGTAATGAAATATATCTGACAGAGGGTGCGTTAAAGGCTGATATTATTGCGGCTAATAAAGATGTTGGGTTGATTGCAACAGCAGGTGTTAGTGCCGTTACCCCTAAAAAGGTTTCCCAAGCTATTTATGAGTCATTTCCCGATATTGAAAGAATAGTTGTTGCCTATGATATGGATTGGGAGACGAATCCAAATGTGAAATCGGCATTGGTAAGACTATTAGATGAGCTAAAAGATTCGGTGGTAAAAGTTTATGTTGCCGTTTGGGGGGAGTCTTTAGGAAAAGGGCTTGATGACGTTCTGATAAATGAAGCTTATCGGGAAGATAGCGTGAAATATATTCCTGTGGAGTATTTTTTGAAAGCTGAAAATGGTACGGGAGGCGACGAGCCTCCTCCGCCAGTTGAAACAGAAACAGACGACGAAGAAAACGAAGACTTTGTTTATCGTTGGGACGAGTTTTCAAAGCTGAACTTTTCTAATACTAACAGAGTTATTTTCGGTCTGGTTCGTGGGAATGTTGGGTTGGTTGTCGCTCCTACGAATATCGGAAAGACGACTTATTGTCTAAATCTCGCTCTCTCTGCTACTGCACGAAGAGAATTTTCCCCGATGCTGAATAAGGAACATTCGGTAAAACGAGTTCTTTACGTTGACGGCGAAGCAACAAAAGCGGAACTGCAAGCGGACATTAAAAAGATGTTGAATGCGTTTGATGAAAAAGAGCGCGACTCTGTTTCGGAAAATCTGTTTTTGGTTTGCGACGAAGAATTAGATTACGCCCCATTAGATTTGGTTAATCCTGTGCATATCGGAAAGATTCAAGATGCCGCTTTGAAGAGTAGCGCCGACCTTATAATTATTGATACTCTCGCCGCTCTGATGGACGTTACCGATGAAAATGATAACGCCGTTGTAAAAATGGAAGTTATGAAGCCTTTACGGATATTGGCGAAAAAGGCTAACGCGGCTGTTCTGTTGCTTCACCATTCAGGTAAGTATTATGAAGGCGCACCGCAGGGCATAAACAGAGGTCGCGGAGCTTCTACTATCCCTGCTCTGGCTCGTGCCGTTTTTAACTTGGAGCGTGATGATTCAGGCGACAAACGAGTTTTGCTGTCGTGTTCCAAAGCGAAAGGAGAAATTTTCAAGAAGACATTGCTTGAGCTAAATCCCGAATCAAGATGGTTTTCCGTTCGTGGTACAGCGCAAGATACGGATGAATCAAATTCGTATCAACAAATTTTAGATTATGTTTGCAAAGAAGGCAGGGAAGTTAAGCGAGCAGAGATTCTATCTAAATTTGAGAGCAAAGAGCTGAGCAGGGCAACTATAGACAGAATTTTGGAAAGAGCAGCTAAGAATAGAGATTTGGAACAACCTTCTCACGGAAGGTACAAATGCTCAAATACTCACCATAATCCTCAGGAAATGGCATTGGATGAGTAATTTCTCAAATTCTCAGGTATATACTAAAAGCTTTTAAGAGTTCTTCTTTTGGCTAATATAGCAAGAACTTGTCGATTGGTTGGGCGGTTTAGAGAGGGAAAAGAGATTCTTTTTTTCTTCTACTAAACCGCTTTTAGAAGTTCGCAGAATAAACAATTTTTAGTAAAAAGTAGATTTTCAGAACTGTGAGACAACTTAGCCGTAAAAGTTCAATTCTCTCTTTTACCCCCCTACCCAATTTTTGCACCTACCCCCTACTTGTTATAAAACCGATAGAGCAACTGTTCGCACTCAATCTACTTTAAAGTGAAAAACTAAAACTTGTATAACCAAAAGTATGTAAATTCAATGGTTATAATCTCCCATGCTATCTTCAATTATTCACGATGCCTTATCTCTTATAATATTTGAAGGGGGCTTTTTGCCTAGAAATAACGATTTCTTTGATATTTACCGAAGTGGAAAATTTCAAAAACTGTAATATGGAAGGAAAATACCTTTATTCAAGGATGCTTTTTAACTCGAAAATTTTGACTTTATACAAAGAAAGATTTTCGTTGTCTTGAAATCCTTTTTGTTATATATTGCAATCATCCAAATTAAAATAAAAAGGAGATAAGCTTAGTCAAAAATAAAAGCTATTCAATAAACTTAATTCTAAGTTTGTCCCGCGATTTTTTGATTTTTACTTTTTCCGCATAATTATTTTTAGTTTTTATTCCTTTGTTCAATTTCGATTTTTTAAATTATGACCCCTGATGAAATGGAATTTGGCGAGTTACGTAGACTAATTGATTACTGTTTACATCTATGAAGACGGTTTCGGTGTCAAGCAGAAAAGCCGCACAATTCCAGTTGTCCGCCGACTTCGGCGATCATCGAGTGATTTAATTTCTGACTTGTAACCGATCCTTCGTTCATTGTTTTAACTAACTTTTTCCTTTTCCAGTATAAGCTGCTCACGGCGCGAGCGGCTTCGACTCATTCATCTATCCGGGCATGAAGATCGATCTTTTTAACCGACCATGAACCCATGATGTTTAATTCGCTGCAGTCCCTTCGGACTGGTCGGTAGCCCAATCAAAAAACGGTCATTGCAGACCATGAAACAGTGCGGGC
>JANOBZ010000053.1:0-9003 GCA_031411895.1 Acidobacteriota bacterium
GCAGTCGCATTTGATCGAACCGAACACGTCGCCCGTCAAACACTGCGAATGAATTCTGACCAAAGTCGGAACGTCCGCCTTCATCTCGCCTTTATACAAAACAACGAATTCCTCGTCGCTCGTCAGCGAACGGTAGCCCGCGATGCGAAATTCTCCGACGACGGTCGGCAGAGCCGCAACCGCGACTTTTTCAACCGATATTTGATGGCTTTTTGGCAGACAATCGTGATCGTTTTCCAGCAAATCTAATACTCCCGAAACAAATTATATTGATAAAGATTATAACTCTTACGCGCCGGAATGAATAGATAGAAACACGAATTTATAGAGCTTGCCGGGAAGCGGTTTTAGAAAGAGCCCGCAGAATAAAAAAAAGGCTGTTTACCTTAATATAAGAGGTAAACAGCCTTTTCGGGGTTAATTGAGATTATTTTTCTTCCTTTTTTTCGATGTCGTCGTCAGTTTTTTCTTCTTCGTTGTGAGCAAAAACGGCGCTGTCGCCAGTACCGAAAATTTTTGCAAAAAGTCCGTTCAAAACTTCCGAGATTCTCGAAGGCTGAGTTTCCTCAACCGCGACTTGAACCTGTTCGTCCGCTGTAAAAGCGAAGTCGAGTCTGACAAGCTCCGCCGTGACATGCCGGCAGAACGAGCAGTCAATCAGATGACTGAGCATCGGTTTTGCCTCGCGTTCGCTTAAATTTCCCTCAACAAAAGCCGTTAAAGAATCTTCGTCCAAATGATTTTCCTGAGTTGATAAACCGCCGGCGGACTGTCTGTTCAGATAGCGGTCTAATAGTCCCTGTATTCGTATTTCTTCGATGTTTAATTTCCCCGTATTTTCCATTTTAATTCCAGCCTCCCGATGCTCAGACGCGCGCTTTTCGGTTTATTTGCGCAATTTTATTCAGTTGGGTCAAAAAAACTTTTCTGATGCGTGTGCGGAAGCTTAGGTTGTCGTTAAATTTTGATACAAATTTCGTCCGGCTAAATCCTGTGTGGCAAGCTCCATACAGATTTCGATTTCATCTTCCCGCAATTCGTGTTTGCTGCGCAGTTCGGTACGAAAAAGCTGTAGTACTTTCGCATAACTTTTTTCGAGCCAGCGCATAATTGTGGATTCGTGAATGCGGCTCTCGGGATTTTTTTCGCGCGACGGTGATTTTCTTTGAAACCAATCTCTTAAAGGTGACGACTCGCTTTCAACGAGGCGCGCGATTTCACGAAGTTTCAAATTTTCGACGTGATAATAAAGAAGAAGCAGTTTTTCGTGCGCATCGAGACTGCCGAACGCGGTTTCGATCGCCGTGATGGTCGCTTTTTTGTAGCGCTGTTTGGAAATTTGTTCGATCATTTCGTCTTCGCCGCCGGGAGCCGCTTCGGCAAAGCTTGCGTGCGCGTAGCCTTCGCCGACGTTTTCGGTCATTTCGTCGAGTGAAACTTCGTCGTGCGACGCGCGGTGCAGATCAACGAGCGAATGCCAGATGACCGTTCTTAACCAGCCGCGCAAACTGCCGCGTCCCGAATAGGTCGAAAACTTCGAAACCCGTTCGCCGTCAACGACGCGCGTGCCGTAAAGCTCGACGTAAACCGTGTCGACAACTTCCTGCGCGTCAATATCGGTGCTCGCGAGATGCCGCGCGACGCGTTCCAGATAAGCGCGATGCTGCTGGTCGAATTCCCACCACGCGCGCTCGCTGCCGTTTGCGCAGGCTAAGGCGAGAAACAGGTCTTCGGCTTGAATCTGGCGCAGAAAATCCTGTAATTCCGTGGCTGAAACTTCGTCCGGCGAATTAAAGATATATTTGCGCGCGGTTTTTTGTAATGATTCTTTGAAGCATTCAAGGCGGACGCCGAAATTCGGCGCGTTTTCAGTGCACCGGTTGAAGACTTCTTCCATTACCGGTTCGCATTCATTTAATAAATCTGATTGCTGTGTGGCTTCCGTTATCATTATTGGAAAACTATTATAAACGAATTTTTCTAATTAGACTAGCGATTTGTCGAGTCGTGTTTCGACGCGCGTAAAATCAACTGCCGACACCCGTTTCCAAACTTAAATTCGGATTTGAAGCGGGCGGCGTGGAGCTGTGAATTTTCTCTTCGACGTACTGTAATTGATAAAGCCGCCAGTAAAGCCCGTGCAGATTCAAAAGCTCCTGATGCGTGCCGGATTCGCGCAGCTCGCCGTGATGGAAAACCATGATCCGGTCGCATTTCTGAATCGTCGAAAGCCGGTGCGCGATGACGAGCGACGTGCGCTCCTGCATGACGCGCTCGACCGCCTGCTGGATGAGCTGTTCGGTTTCCGTATCGATCGAGCTGGTCGCTTCGTCCAAAATCAAAATCGTCGGCTCGAATGCGAGCGCGCGCGCGAAACTTATCAATTGTTTCTGCCCGACCGAAAGCCCCGCGCCGCGCTCTTTGACTTCGGATTTGTAGCCTTCTTCGATCTTTTCGATAAATTCCGCCGCGTGAACTTCTTCCGCCGCCCATTTTATTTTTTCGCCCGTGATTTCATTGTTTCCTAAACGGATATTGTCTTCGATCGAGCCGCTGAACAGAAAAACGTCCTGCAAAACGACCGCGAAAGTTTCGCGCAAATCGCGCAAATCCCAATCGCGCACGTCAACGCCGTCGAGCAGAATTTTGCCTTTCTGGACATCGTAGAAACGCATCAGAAGATTCGTCACGGTCGTTTTGCCCGAGCCGGTATGACCGACGAGCGCGACCGATTCGCCCGGATTGACCGTGAACGAAACGTCCTTCATTATCCAGTTTTCGTCTTTATACGCGAACCAGACGTTTTGAAATTCGATTTTGCCGATCGCCTTTCCTTTCTTTTCGGGCGATTCGGGCGATTTGACTTCGATCGGCAAATCGAGCAGAAGAAAAATTCTGTGCGACGCGACGATCGCGGCTTGCAGGATGTTGAATTTATCGGACAGATCGCGAATCGGCTGGAAAAGCTGCTGCGAAAACTGGACGAACGCGATGACGATGCCGATGGTCAGCGCCGATGTGCCTGCCGACATTCCGGTCAGAAGCTGGTAAGCGCCGAACCAGATGACGATGCCGATGCCGATCGTGCCGATAAAATCGACCATCGGGTAAAAGATCGAGTAATAATAGATAGTTTCGATATTCGCGTTGCGGTAATCGTCGTTGATCTCGTCGAAACGCTTCTGCGCTTTTTCTTCGGCGTTAAAAAGCTGGACGGTTTGCGCGCCCGAGATGTGTTCCTGCAAAAACGCGTTGAGCTTTGCCGTGCGCGTGCGCACTTTGTCGAATCCGTTGCGCGCGTGTTTGCGAAACCAGTTGGTCGCGGTAAAGAGCAGCGGCACGGTAATCAAAGAGACGAGCGCGAGCTTCCAGTCGTACCAGAACATCTGCGCGATAATTGCGAAGATAATCACCAGATCGCCGAGAACATCGATCACGCCCGACGTGAACAGTTCGTTCAATGCGTCAACATCCGAAGTGATGCGCGTGATCGTTCTGCCGACCGGATTTTTGTCGTAATAGGCGACTTCCTGATGCTGGAGTTTGGTGTAAATCTGCGTGCGCAGATCGAACATCACCTTTTGCCCGACCGTGTTGAGCAGAATTTCCTGAATATAAGAGAAGATAAAGCGAAACAGAAAAAGCCCGAAAAAGGCGAGCGCGAAAATCCAGAGTCCGTCGGTTTGTTTCGGCGTGATGTAATCGTCGATCGCGATCTGCGTGAAACGCGGCTGCAAACTGACCAGAATATTGACCAGAAAGGTGAGCACAAGCGCGACCGCCGCAATATGCCAGTAAGGCTTGATATAACTGACAAGCCGCTTTGCCACCTGAAAATCGTAAGTTTTCCCGATGGCTTCTTCTTCCTGAGGATTTTTCGTTTCTTCTGACATTGGCTATTTTCGATTTTAGATTTGCGATTTGCGATTGGCAATTTCAAATTCAAAGTTTTGTGTAATAATAGTTTTCAGAGAAAAAATAAATCCGAAATCCGAATTCTCAAATCCGAAATCGTTATGAGTCGTTTTATCAACGAACGCAAAAGCAACTGGCAGCGCCTCGAAGATTTGCTCGCAATTCTCGATGCTTCTTCGCTGCGCAGGCTTTCGCGTGCCGAGGTGCGCGAGTTCGGCGAGCTTTACCGGCGCGCAGCGAGCGATCTGGCAATCGCGCGCTCCGAAACTCGCGATCCCAAACTTATTAACTATTTAAATAGTCTCGTGATCCGCGCGCACGGCAAAATCTATCGCGCCGACACGAACGGCGCGGCGGTGATGTGGCGGTTTTTTACGAAAGATTTCCCGCAAACATTTCGCAAAAACATTTCATACGTTGCGCTCGCGTTTGCCGTTTTCACGTTTTTCAGCATCGTCTCGTTTTACCTTTGTTATTACAGCGCGGATTTTGCCGACCATCTCGGACTCGATCAGGCGCGGTTCGCGGCGCAGAACAATCTGCGCTGGTGGGAAAGCCTGAACGCGGCGAACGAGATCGGTTCGAGCCGAATTTTGACCAACAACATTAATGTTGCGTTCATCGCCTTCGCGCTCGGCGTTTTGTTCGGCGCGGGCACGATTTTCATTCTTGCCATGAACGGTCTGCAGATCGGCGGCGTACTCGGCGTCTGTTATAAAACGAATCCCGAGTTCGGCAATGCGCTCGTCACATTTATGGTCGGGCACGGCGTGATCGAATTGTCGTGCATCTTTATCGCGGGCGGCGCGGGAATGATGATCGGCTACGCGCTCGTTAATCCCGGCGATCTGACGCGCGGGCAGGCGCTCAAGAAAAAGGGCATGGAAGCGGCGCGCATCGTTATCGGCTGCGCGATTTTTCTCGTTATCGCGGGCATTATCGAAGGTTTCCTTTCGCCCTCGGCGCTTCCGGCGTGGGTCAAAATCCTGACCGGCGTTTCGACCGGCATCGCGATGTTTTCTTATCTATTATTGGTCGGACACGAAGAAACGCCGCAATCTTCCGCGCCGGACGGTCAGATTGCTTCGACTGTTTAAATCGCGCTTTCCTCGTCATCTTTTACGGCTAATCCGTTCTTCGCCAGCTCGTCGAAACTAATCTCCGCGCAGTAATCGCCCGTCACGACGCCTTCCGTAATCAGCAAATGATGGTCGAGGCTGCCGATTAATCTTATATCGGTCGCGATGCCGTGAACGCCGCGCGTGTAATCGCCTCTGACAATATCTGAAATCTCGACCGGCTTGCCTTCGGCGTTGACCAGCCGGTCAACGCCGGGAATGAGTCGTTCGGCTCGTTTAACTTTTCCGTCCGGCATCAGAAAAGGCTGATTCGGTGTGCAGATGATACGGTTTTCGCCAAAACGGATAAATATCATTGGCGTCCGTCCGTCGGGCACGCCCGAACTAAATTGCACTTCCACCGGCGTCCAATTAAATCCGCCGCTGCCGTTCGGCGAACCTGCCAGAACCTGATCGCCGATCCCACAATTTTGAATCGGTTTCGTTCCGTTCGGAGTCGCCGTCGCCGTTCCGTATGCTAATCCCATAAAAATGTTTCTCTCCTCTGAAATTAAAAACGTCTATTTGAAAGCCTGCGCTAAAGCAGACTAAACGCTTGCTTAACTGTTCCGGTTGCTTGAAATAATTTTCTTATTGCTGAGAAATAAGTAGAAATTCAATCGTCTCAAAAAGAGTCGGATACTGTTGCCCAATTCAATTTGCCAATTTCTTAAATCGCGAAACTCTTGTTTTTGCAACTGCTTGACCGCTTAAAAAGGCGACCGTCCGCAAGAGATTGATGCCCGTTGCCGCCGCCACTTCCTGCAGATGCGTCTTTTCCAGTCCGCGATATCTCGACCGGCGTGCCGCCCCGCGACGAACCGCCTGCGAGATCGTGCCTTCGATGCCGGCTCGTCTTTTGTATTCCTGGCGTCCCGCCTCGCTTGTCAGTTCGCCGCGCGTCTCGGCGAGCGCTTCGTACAGTTGGCGCGCCGGCACCTGCAAGGAACCTTCCCGCGCCCGAAGCGCGCACGCATTTCGTTCGACTTTGGCAGGCACGGCAATCCTTAGCGCGGAATCTGATCTTGACGACCTCTCGCCCGGCTGCTTTGCTTTCGTATTCGTGCCAGTAACTGCTCGACTTGCCCTCGGGGCATTGCGCCGATCGACGCTCCCAGTCGATCGCGAAACTGTCCGTCGCGTAACCGTCCTCACGAGTCTGCCAGCTCGGATTCACACGCGTCGGTCCGAACAGTTCGACGCCGAATCGCTTTTGACTTTCGACAAGGAGCGCGGCATCGACATATCCGGCGTCGACGAGGTGACGTGCCGGCAGAAGCTGCTTTTTCCCGAGCGAGCGGTGAATCGCTTCGGTAGCTGAGACATCCTGCCCGGTTGCCGGAACGGTCTGCACGTTCGTCACCAGGCGCGGGCTCTGATCGTCGCACGTCTCGGAAAAATGAACTTTATAGCCCGTCCAAACGAGTTCGCGCTTGCAGCTGTAACGTGCCTCCGGGTCATAGGGCGATTCGATCGCCTCGGCTGCCCGACCCAATTCCTGATTCGCCCGCCAATGCACATCGCCCGCCTCGTCGCGCGCATAATGCCGCTGCCAGACCCTCTCCAGAATCTCGATGCTTTCGCGTTTCAAGAGATCCGGCTGCTCGTTTTTGATTTGCTCGATCAGATAAAAACCGTCCGCGCCGACCGCCTCCGCCAGCTCGACCCTGGCTTTCTCAGTGCGCGGCAGGCGCGTGTCCTCGATCCTCACCGCATAGCGCACGAACCATTCCGCAGGCGCGACCGACGATAACCAGATCGGAGCCGCTTCCGACAGATCGTTGAGGGCGGCGCGCAGCGTCTCCATCACTAACTCAAGACGGTTCATCACGCGAATTGTCGCCAAAACATGCGTCGAATCGGTGCGCTGTTTGCCCCGCTCTTTGAGCAGCTTTTTCTCCCTCAACAGTTCGAGCAGGCGGTCGAGCAGCAGTTCATGCTTGCGGTTCGAAACCAGGCGCTCGCGAAAACCGCTGAGCACCGAATGATCAAAGCCCGCGTCGGAAAGTTCCAACCCGAGCAGATACTTCCAGTCGATGCGCGAACGCACGGCTTCCGAAGCCTGGCGGTCCGACAGGTTCTCCAAAAACTGCAGCACGGTGATCAAAGCCAGGCGCCACGGCGCATAAGAAGGGTGACCGCGCCTGGAAAACAACGAGGCGAAATCCCGATCTTCGAAAAGAGTGCCGAGCTCGTCGCGCAGTTTCAGATACAGATTGCCTTTCGGAAAAGCGGCGCGGGCAATGCGCGCGGTCTCTTCCGGCACCGGACCGATCACAGAAGGTAACAAAGACATAATAAAACTCCTCCCAAAATATTGAAAATTGTCTTATTATATTGAAAACACTGGCTGTTTTGAATTGGGCAACAGTATCCCGGCGTTTTTGAGACGCTGAACAATTACAGGCAAGATGGCTCCGATTTGCAAATATTCGGTAAAAAAGGCATTTTAGTAATTGTATCTCACTCTCCAGCATCATTTTTGGTGCTCTGGTCAAAACGGTTTTACGGGTGAGATTAATAGACAGATGTTTTTTTCAGTTACAGAAGTCGCTCTTTTTGAGCATCCGAAATCGTTTTCTTCGTTGCCGACCGTTTTGCTCCGAAGTTATATTCGATTCGACGCTTCTTTTAGAATTCCCGATTCGGGAAAAGGTATAAATTTTTATGGCAGCGAAACTATATATAGGAAATCTTTCCTTCAATACTACAACAAAGGATTTAGAAGAAATGTGCGGTGAATTCGGAACCGTGCAGTCGGCTAACATTATCGAAGACCGTGAAACGGGACAGTCGCGCGGCTTTGCGTTCGTCGAAATGTCGAGCAATGAAGAAGCGCAAAAAGCGATTTCCGGGCTCAACGGCAAAGAAATCGACGGACGCTCATTAACCGTCAACGAAGCTAAGCCGCGCGAAGAAGGCGGCGGCAGTCGCGGAGGCGGCGGTAATCGCGGCGGCGGCGGCGGTCGCGGCGGTAATCGCGGCGGCGGAGGCGGCGGTTACGGCGGCGGAGGCGGTTCGCGCTGGTAAAAATCAACTGCTAGTTAATAGTGATTCACAATATGTGCCTTCGGCTAAATATTTAGTTGAAGGCGCTATTTATTTTATCCGACCACGTTTCAGCATTATGCAGTTTTATTTGTCTGAAAAAGGATCGGATACTGTTGTCCTATTCAAAATCGTCAACAAAAACTAAAAACGGGTCGGCGAATTTAAGCGTTTTTATTGAGTTAAATTTGTCCAAAATGAATACGGCAACAGTATCGGGTCATTTGTGAAACAAATCTTATCCTAATTTTATCAATTCAATTCGGTAATTATCTTTCCCAATGAATTTAGGTATATCGAACACATCATACCGCCGAAGTTTAAATCCGCGTCTTCGCCAATTTGCGCCAAGAAAGTATAATTTGGCATTTCATACGGGTCTAACCCTCCTACCTTAGAGCTAAATAACTCAATATATTCCGGCAACATTGATGGGGTTGGAAGTGTTTCCGGCTCTTGTTTTTTTGTAAAGGATATATCCCATTTTGTTGCCCTCGGATGTACTAATATTCCTGATTGTTTATTGGGTAGTGAATTTTCCGGGATTAAGATCGCTTTCGGACATGGTTCATCTCCCTCAAGTATGCTTTGATATAACTGAATATAAGCGGTTTTTGGCAACTCTGGAATCAAATTTTTAACTTCGATCTGTAGTAAAAATCCCCAAATATCATTTTCTACCTCAGTCCACGGTTTTTTCTCTGCAAGCAAAGTGGGTTCTCCCCCGATTTTGCTCTCCGAGCCGTGATGATCTTTAGAAAATTTCATGTAATAAGCATACCTAAGTACAGGACAAAAGTAATATAAGCTGTTGAAAGCGTTGCTTTTGCCTTAAGTTTATTTGAATCCGGCAGAAACAGTTTCGCAATGTGTCGATCCCGAGGCGGAAAACGCTCTTTTCCGTCCTGCCATGTTTCTTGAT
>JANOBZ010000054.1:0-20227 GCA_031411895.1 Acidobacteriota bacterium
ATTTCACTGCTTTCAGCCCGCCTTTTTTACTTTTTTAGCGACCGGTTTCCGGCGCTCGATTACTGCTGTTCAGCGACGAAATTTTCGTCCGTCACGCTTTCGAGCAGGTTGACGACGCGGCTCGGATTGGCAAACGTATAACGCTTGGAAATTACGGTTACGACATAAGTTTGCCCGACCGGCAAATTACTGAATTTGTAATAGCCGAAAGTTCCCGTCTGCACGTAAACCGGTGCGGTGAGAGTGCCGCCCGAGATCATCACGGTCGCGTTGCGGATTCCCTCGCCGCTCGCGGTAACGAGCTGTCCGCCGATTTCCGCGTTCGCCGCCGTCGGAATCAGATTGCCGACCGCCCAATCGGAGAAGTTGGAAATTCCAAGCACGGTCGCCGTGTTGGTTGCCGGATTATTCGTGCTGTCGAACCGCTGCGTAATTCCGCCCGAACGTCTGAGCACATTGTAGATGCTCTCATCGCCGACGGCGTCCTCGTTGCGGTATGTGAACGACATATTAGCCGTCAGATTACCGTTTTCCGTTAACGTCCAGAAACGCGACGCCGAATTATCCGTCCGGCTGCCCGGCAGGAACTGGTCGGTCACGCTGACCGTCAGGCTCGAACCAACCGTGCCGGCGGTGATCGTCACCGTGAGCGGCGAATAATTGCTCACGATGCCTTCCGGTGCAAGCGATTCTCCTTCGGATGCCGTTGGCGGAAGTGCGAACGGCGCGCCGACATTGAACGTAAAGGTTTCGGTTCCGCAGAAGATGCGTTCGAGTCTGCCGACGACGTAGCCGCCTTCGCCGCCGCCCGTGACGGTCACGCCGCAGCCGAGCGTTAATTTATTCGCGCCCGTGTTGACGATGCCGTTCAGCGTCAAGCTGCCGTTGACGACGACATCTCCGCCGAGCAAAACGCCTTGTCCGAGGCTCATATTGGTATATGTGCCAGCCGGAACGGTCGCCGCGCCGATCGTAAAGAGATTCGGAGCCGATGTACCTGCCGTCGGATTTAAGGTCGTGTTCGTGCCGTCCGTCGCGCTCACGTAATACGCAATCGCTCCCGGATTAGGCGTTCCGGCAATCAGACAGCTCCATGTGCCGCTTGCCGGAGTTCCGGTCGAAAGCGTACAGGCGGCAGATGAAAATCCTCCGCCGTTGAAGCTGTAGAAAATAGACATACCCGTCACGCCGACGTTATCGGTCGCCGTCACGGTCAGTGTCGGGTTAACCGAATTATTCGGAATCGGAGTGTAGCTGATCGTCGGTGCGACCGTATCCGAATCGTTATCGGTAATATCCACCTGCGTTGAGCTTTGGGTGCCGATGGTCGCTCCGCCGGTCGGACTTTGCAGTTGAGAAACGAAACTTTCAGTGCTTTCGGGTAAAGCGTCTTCGCAGATCGAAACATTGAAAGTCTTCGCCGTAGTTTCGCCGTTTGCCCAATTGAGCGTTCCCGAAACCGCCGCAAAATCAATTCCCGCCCCGCAGGCAGCCGCGCCGTTCGCGGTAATTCCGGTAAACGCATAATTAACGCTAATTGCGCCGCTGCTGCTGCCGACACGCGTCACCGTCAGCGTCACACTGCCGACGCCTTCGCTAACCGTATATAAAGGTTGCGCGAATTGAACGCTCGTGTCGTCGTTCAGAATCGTCGCGAGTCCCTGATTATCCGTTAACGAACAATTCGAGCAGCTCGAAGCGTTCAGGAAGAACGTTTCGTCCGTTTCGACCGTCGTGTCGCCGTTGACCGTGATGCTCGCACCGTTTAACGTTTCCGTCGTGCGGGTAGTATTAGCCGGAACGACGACCGTCGGAATACTAAATGCAATGTAATCCGAACCGGCGGTTGCCGAGTTGTTGGCGGTCGCAAAGGCAAAGCCGCCGCCGATTTCGCTCGCACCGCTCACGGTGAAAGTGGTCTGGAAGCCCGACGTACCGGCATTGCCTTCCGCCTGCGATATATCGTTGATTACGATAGTCGGCGCGGCGTCGTCGTTGGTGATCGTCACCGTTTCGACCGAAGGAGTTCCGACGCTAGCGCCGCCAGTCGCGTTGGAAAGCGTCGCGTTGAAGGTCTGATCTGCTTCATAAACCGCCTCGTTGCAGATCGTCACGTTGAAGGTCTTCGAGGTGTCGCCCGAAGCAAAATTCACCGTGCCGCCCGTATTGATGTAATCAATACCCGCGCCGCAAGCTGCGCCGCCGGTTGCCGTACCGCCGCCGAGTGTGTAGTCAACCGTTACGGCATTGCCGGTCGCACCCGATCTGGTCACTGTCAAAGTCACCGTACCCGCGCTTTCGGAAACCGAAACCGTCGAAGCGCTGAATTGCAGCGTCGGCGCGGCGTCGTTGTCGGTAATCGTCAGAACAGCCGTGTTCGGTGTTCCGAGCGTCGCGCCCGTCGGTGACGACAGTGCCAGATTGACCGTTTCGCTCGTTTCCGCCGAAGCATCGTCGCAGATCGAAACATTGAACGTCTGGCTCAGAACGCCCGCCGCGAAATTCAATGTTCCGCTTGCGTTCTGGTAGTCAACAGCCCCGCCGCACGAAACGCCGCCCGTTGCCGTGCCGCCCGCGACCGTCGCATAGTTGACCGAAACCGCATTGTCCGGTGCGCCGGTGCGCGTCACGGTAATGGTCACCGTCGGTCCCGCTTCGCCGACCGAATAAGTCGGCGAACTGAACTGCAAACTCGGCTGCGCGTCGTTATCTACGATCGTCAAAACTGCCGCGTTCGGTGTTCCGAGCGCCGCCGGAGCGGACGGACTCGACAGCGTCAGATTAACGGTTTCGTTACCTTCGAACAGCGCGTCCGTACAAACCGTGACGTCGAACGTCTGGCTCGTGATGCCCGCCGCGAAGCTCAAAGTTCCGTTCGTGTTGACGAAATCAACGCCCGTCGTACAACTTGCGCCGCCCGTCGCCGTGCCGTTGCTCGTTGCATAGTTAACCGTGACGGCATTATCAACCGCGCCCGTTCGCGTCACCGTAATGGTGGCGACTGCCGGTGCGAATTCATCGGTCGTGATGCCGTATTTCGCGATGTCGTCCGAGTTGGTATAGGTCGCCGACGAGAACTGCAAGGTCGGAACCGTCTCGTTATCGACGATCGAGAGAACCGCCGCGTTCGGGGTTCCGAGAACCGCCGGAGCAGTCGGACTCGACAGCGCCAGATTGACCGTTTCGTTGCCTTCGAATAAGTTGTCGGTACAAACCGTGACGTTGAAGCTCTTCGTCGTATCGCCCGCCGCGAAGTTCAAAGTGCCGCTCGTCGTAATGTAATCGACGCCGGTCGTGCAGCTTGCGCCGCCGGTAGCTGTGCCGCCTGCGACGGTCGCGTAATTGACCGCAACCGCATCGCCGCCTGCGCCCGTTCTGGTGACGGTAATCGATGCCGCCTCGGGAGCGAAGTCGTCGCCTTTACCGGCATTCTTCGCGATATCGTCGTTATTCGAATAGGTCGCCGACGAGAACTGTAATGTCGGTGCCGTATCGTTTTCGGTAATCGTTACCGTTTCGGTCGAAGGTGTTCCGATGACCGCGCCGCCGCCCTGATTTGAGAGCGATGCCGTAAAGGTTTCGCTCGATTCAAACAGGCTGTCATCGCAAACGGTCACATTAAACGTCTTCGAGGTATCGCCCGAAGCAAAGTTCAAAGTTCCCGAAGCGCTGACGAAATCGACGCCCGTCGTGCAGCTTGCGCCGCCTGTCGCCGTGCCGCTTGCCGCTGTATAATCAACCGAAACGACATTTTCGGTCGCGCCCGTGCGGGTGACGGTCAATGTGATCGAACCGCCGCCCTCACCGACCGAACCCGTCGCCGTCGAAAATTGCAGACTCGGCTGCGCGTCGTTATCAGTAATCGTGACGGTCGCCGGATTCGGCGTGCCGAGAGTAGCCGTGCCGGAACCGATCGAAAGCGTCGCATCGAAGGTTTCACTACTTTCAAACAACGAATCGTCGCAAATCGTTACGGTAAAGGTCTTGTCAGCCGCGTCGCCGTCGGCAAAATTGACCGAACCGCCCGTGTTCTGGTAATCGACACCGCCGCCGCAAGCCGCACCGCCGGTCGCCGTGCCGCCCGCCAAAGCATAATTAGCCGTCACCGCACCGCTTGAGCCGCCCGTGCGCGTCACGGTCAAAGTCACCGTCGGCGTGCCTTCGGTTACCGAATAGGCTGCCGAACTGAACTGGATCGTTCCCGGATTAGCGACGACAATTTCGTCCGCACCGATTTCATAACCCGCGCCCTGCGGTCGCGTTTCACCATCGTAATCATTAGTTACCGAAGGAAGCGTCGCGCCGACATTTAATTCAGGCACACCGGCAGTAAGATGAAGATCGTTATTAGAAGTAAACGGAACCGCGCCGGTCGAAGACAAGGACGCATTATCGTTAGTACCCGCCACCGACAGTGTAGAAGTATATGCCGCGAGTGCTGACAGCGTCGTATAGAAATTCGTTCCGGCGGTCGTTCCCGCCTGACCGGTTCCCTGTCGAGCAGCATCGGTGCCGAAATAATACGAGTTATTATTCCACGTCAGGTTCATTGCCGACGTGCCGCCCGACGGCAGATAAACGGCAACGTGGGCAATGCTCGTTGTGCCGCCCGTGATGTTGTTCGCGAAAATATTGTTGCGAATATCCATTCCGGTTGAAGTCGTTGTAACAACTCCGAGCGCCGCCGTCAGTAAACTCGAGTTCGCCGTGCCGGACAATGCTCCGAACATATTCACCGAATTGTTGTAAATTTGGTGTCCAGTGCCGGCAGCAATCCGAATTCCGAACACGCCGAACTGGGTTGAGAATGCTCCGCCGCCCTGCATATTAAATTTAACGTCGCTGACGAAATTGTTTCGCAGAACAACGTTGTTTCCGGCGGTGATATTGATCCCATACGCTCCGAAAGTGCCGGTGCTGTTATTCGTTACATTCTGAACATTATTCCTCTGAATAATCGCTCCGCCGCTCGAATTTTCGATGCCGAAGACTGCGGTTCCGCCGCTGGTCGAAATATTTGAAACGGTGTTGCCTGTCAAATTATTGCCGGACGCCGCCACGCCGCCGCTGTCCCGAATACCGAACGGCGCGAATGCGCCTGTGCCGGTATAACCGAGAGCGGTAACAGTATTGGCGGAAACGGTCGTATTTACCGCGCCCGTTGCAAGCCAGATGCCCGTATCATTTTCTCCGTCGGTATTGCTGAAATTACCGATCGCATTGCTGCTGACGGTTGCGCCGTCCGCGCCCTGGACATAAATTCCGACGTTTCTGATGGCGTTAGCACCTGACGTATCGAGATTATTTTGCGTGATCGTTAAGCCGGAACCATTGCCCGCCGCGAGCGTCGCATTCGTAAAGATACCGATAAAGGCTTTTTGAACATCATTGTTTTGAATGGTGATGTTATTAAAAGTTCCGGCGGTTCCGGCATTGTCGGTGACGACAACTGCCGAACTCGTGTTGATGCCGTTGCGAATAATACAATTCTTGAGAGTATTGTTGACAATCGCGGATGCTCCGATCGAACCGAATCGGACCACCTGCGGCGCTGTGACGCTCGTATTTTCAATTGTCAGACTGCGATCCGTGCCGCCCGAAAGCGAACCGTCAATCGTTACCCGGCTTGCGCCGTTAAGGCGAATCAAAGCTGTCGAAGCCGCCGTTCCCGTGATGCTTCGCGCCGCGCCGCTCGGTTTGATGAGAATCTGATGCGGCGAAGCAAATTGATTCAGCGCATTTGTTCCCAGTTCGCCCGTCAAATCACTCGTGATATTGATCGTGATATTTCCGACAACATCGTTGTTGTTAATATATTCGAAGATGCCGCCCGCGTTGGTCAGCGAAGTGTATGTTTCCGTCGCGCCGACATTAAACGATCCGCTGATCGCGGCAGAAATCGTGTATTGACTCGGAGTGGTCGGCGGAGTCGTGACGCTGTTGACATTTGTTCCCGTAAAGCCGCCGCTCGGATTTGCGCCGACATTGCCCGCCGTATCCTGCGCGACGACAAAGTATTGAATTATATCGCCGCCCGTGACGGTTCCGCCGCCGACGAGCGAGTAATCAATCGTACAAGTGTAGGTCGGACTGCTGCCGCTGCATTGTGTCGAAACGTATGCTTCGGCATTTTTGCGGAAATAGATGCGCGGCGCGAGTGCGCCGCCCGCCACGCCGCTGGCATCGGTAATCGTTGCCGTCAAAATTCTGTTCGAAGTGCCTGAAGTATTCAACAACGGCGTATAAGAAATTGAAGGAGCAACTAAATCAAGCACCGCACCCGTAAATTCGTCTGCGCCGATGTCGGGCGTTGAAACATTACGCGTGTTGCCGTCAAAGTCGTCCGTGATTCCCGTAACCGGAATGCCGCCGCTTTCAAGCTGGGTCGGCGTAACCGTGTTGATATGCAAAAAGTTTGCATTCGATCCGGTCGTGCTGACAAACGTCGGATTTTCGCTAACGGATGCCGAATCACGCGACGCGACACGGGCTTTGTATGCCGCGAGCGTCTGATCGGAATTCGTTCCGTCGTGGAAAATCAAGTTCGCCGCGCCGGGCGCGCCTGCGTAAAAATCGTTGTTGTTCGAAGCCGCGTTGTAAGTCGTCAGCGTCGCCGTGCTTCGTCGGTAAGCAGCCGTCAAGCCGGTTCCGGCAGCGGTCGAAGTATTGACGAGAATATTGTTGCGGAGTGTGACGTTCGGCGTTGACGACGCGTTAAGCGCGCTTGATCCGAAGTTTGCGCCGACACTCGAAGCGTTTAAATAAACCGTATTGAAATCTGCGGTCACGGTCGTGCCGCCCGAAATATTGATGCCGTTCAGCGAATTGGTTGCATTCAGATTCGGCGCGGTAATATCGCCGACAATGTTGTTTTGAAGATTAACGGTCGTGCCGCTCGAAACCGTAATGCCGTTTGCCGCGCCCGCCGCGTTGGTATTCGAAATACTATAGACTTTGTTTTTTGAAAATGTTTGGGTTGTGCCGCCGGTTGACGACATTCCGACGACCGCGCCAGTTCCGGATCCGGTTAAATTGTTAACCGTATTTTGCGAAAATGTCTGGGTTCCCGAACTTGTCGTAATGCCCGTAATTGCTCCCGCGCCTGAAATATTGCTCACCGTATTGCCCGAAATTGTTGCTGACGGGCTAAATGAAACCGTCAAAACTGTAATTCCGTTCGTCCCGCCGACTATATTATTAAAAGTGTTATTGGTAACGGTCTTGCTTGGAAATGGAGTTGCGCCGTCAGCAGAACGCCAACCGCTGATCGTCGTCGCCCCGCTAAAGGTCATATTCGAAAAATTATTGCCCGTGTTTGTCTCCGTTCCCGATGTTGTGCTTCCGAAATTATCGTAGAAAAAGACTGTTCCGCCCGCGCCAGATTTCGTAAATTGAGTTGCAATCGAGTTGTTGTTGACAGTCGTGGATGCGCCTGCCGGATGAGTGAATGAATTTGTAATAAACGTGAAACTGCCCGTTGAACTTGATGTAATGTTGGTAAATGTATTGCCGCTGATGCTGGTATTAAGCGGACCCGCAGTAGCCGTGCCTGAAAGCGATATTGCCGTAATCGCGCCTGACGCGGCGGCGATCGTATGATTCAGGTTCGTAAAATTATTGTTGTTAATGTTCGTCGTCGAAGTCGGACTGCCTGTCGTTGATTCGACAGTGATTCCCTGCAAACCTCCCGCAAGTACATGGCTTGTCACAGCGAGTGAGTTGTTGTTGATATTATTCGTAAAAGTTCCGGTCGGCTGGTTGGAAGCGGAAGGTACATAAATTCCGCGCAGAGTTCCGGCGATGACGCCGCTCGCACCGCTCGAACTCGTAATGCTGTTAAACGAAATATTATAGTTCTTTGTATTGCGAACCAAGATGCCATAAACCGTGCCGGAGACATTTGCGTAGCTCGAAAATGTTCCGGTTGTGCCGAAGTTTGTGATGGTATTGGCGTTTGGCGCTGAACCGCCGATCGTGATGCCGTCGTTATGATCTGCCGCCGCCGTCGGACCGACAACCACGATACCTTGGTTAACGTCAGTAATGTTGTTAGCCGTAATCACCAACCCGCTATTGCCGCCCGCCGCGCCGGTTGCGGTCGCCGATGTGCTTACGGCAGTCGCCGTATGCGTCGAGTTCGCATAGATGCCGAAAGTGTTTTGATAAGTTCGATTAAGGTCAATCGTATTGCCCGTAATCGTATTGTTCTGCGAGCCGTCGGTCGCCGTTACATAAAACAAAGCCACGCCGAACTCGGTCATGGTATTCGTCGCTGCCGCCGTCACTGTATTTGCGGCGTTTTCCGTCATCGTAAAGCCCTGAATGGTGATCCAGTCCGCGCCGGTCAGTTTAAAAATCGCGTCATTCAATGCGCCGACTGTGTGCGTGGTCGGTGCCGTAATCGTATTGCCGTTACCCTGTATGGTGACGGCGTTTGTCGAACTTGTTGTTGTCAAAACGAGCGAACCGGTGCCGCCGACGACGTAGCCGCCCGCCGGAGCGGTTTGCGGATTGCCCGCCAAGAGATTGAGCGTGACCGCGCCGCCGACGCCCTGCGTGTTTAGGTCGGCAATCGCAGCTGCCAAATCTGTATAATCACCCGGAATGTTATATGTTCCGACCAACGGCACCAACGCTTCATTATTGACGGTCTTCGGGGTCAAAGCCGTGATTTCGGTCGGTTCGTTTAGATTTTCTGTTTGAGTTTCAAAGAAGCTCGAACCGAAATGTTGACTGGCAAAGCCGGTAACGCTGTCCCATTTGGACGCGAAAGCGATGGTGGAAACTAAGGTGATTAATAGACCGACAGCGATAAGGCGCGGCGATTTCTTTGCCGAGCGCGTGACAATACTCATAGAATGCTCCTCGAATTTCTTTATTAATGGCGTAATAAGCCCAAATACAGCCGGACGCTCAAAGGTTAAGAATGCGTCGGACTGTTCCAAATTTTCGTTTTTTAAGTTATATAATCGGGGTTGTAAGCAGACGACGAGGTAAAAATCAGGTTTTTTTACTACCAGTTTTCCCCTTGTTGAATCTGCCTAACTATAAAACGGTTATTGAAAAGTAGATTCTTTTGCGGCGTTTGTCAAATTCAGAACAGGGGGGAATAAAAAAATTTAACTAAAATTTACTTTAAAACAATCGAAAGCCTCGACTTTCGATCTGCCGCTTCTTTGTTGTTTAAAGCAGTATTACGACCGTGTAAATCCGGTGCGCAATCCGATCCGTTTGCGGCGCTTGCACAATTTTCGCGCCAGTTTTACCGGTTCGCGCGAACCGTCAACCGCTCATTCAAACAATAAAAAGCCTCTGCCAGGAAGTTCAGGCAGAGGCTTTTATTGAGATTGGAAGAAAATTTTGGCTATCTGTCCTCTGCCTCAAAATCCGCGCCGTCGACGCTTTCCGAAACATT
This sequence comes from Acidobacteriota bacterium, assembly GCA_031411895.1. Lineage (GTDB taxonomy): Bacteria > Acidobacteriota > Blastocatellia > Pyrinomonadales > Pyrinomonadaceae > JAFDVJ01. Next base: position 9,416 of record JANOBZ010000054.1, read on the forward strand.
TAAGACGATTGACGACTGCGGGAAATTATACCGGCTCGAGATAACCGTGACGATATAAGTTTCGCCGACCGGCAAGCCCTCGAACCGGTAGTTTCCGAAACTGCCGGTTTTAGTCGTCTGCGGCTGGGACAGGCTGCCGCCCGAGATCATTACGGTCGCGCCCGCAACCGGCGTTTTTCCGGCGCGCACATTTCCGCCGACCGAAACGCCCGCCGCCGTCGGCGCAAAAAACTGCAGCCCCCAGCCGCCCGCCACGACACCGTCCGCGCCGACGCGCTGAAACGCGTTGTTATCGTCGCGAATGTATAAAGTCCATGTGCCGTTGGCGTTTGTATTGCCAAAGACCGATGCGAGCGTGACCGCGCCGCCGACTTCGCTGCCCGGTTCGATATACGGCGCGGTCGGTGCCGGTGCGGGAAAGCTCGTCTGTCCCGCAATCCACGTCGTCGGCTCGTAGATTCCGGTGAAAATCTGCGAATTATCGGGCAAAACCCGTCCGGCATTGTCGCTGAACGTGATGGTCGCGGCGTCGTTCAAGCCGTCGTCGCCGCCCGCATCGCCCATCAGTAAAAATTTCTGTCCCTGCGGTCCGACGAGCAGCACGTCAATATCGTCCGCCGTCAGGTGATTGAAATCAAAAAGCGTCACGCGCAAACCGCCGATATTAGTCGGAATGCCCGAAACCACGATGCTCGATTCATATGAATCGCCGCCGGTTCCGATAAATATCGGGTCGGTATTGCTGAATTCGTTCGCCGTATCGTTGATTAAAACCTGCGCCGTCGAAGGACTGCCGAGCGTGCCGTTCGTGACGTTCGAAAGATAAACGCCGAAAGCTTCGTTCTGTTCGATTACCGTATCGCCGCAAAGCTGAATCTGAATTTCCTTAAAATCTTCCTCGACGCCGAACGTTAAAGTGCCGCTTTGATGAATGAAATCCACGCCCGACGTACAGGCTTCGCCGCCCGTCGCCGCCGAAACATTTCCGCGATTTGCAGCCGGATTCTGGGTCGAATAATTAACCGTCGTCGTGCCGCTCAAATCGCCCGAACGCACAACCGTCAGCACGGCAGTCTGCGATTCGTCTTCGAAATAGATCGAATTGCTGAACTCGACCGTCGCCGCCGCGACATCATCGTTGACGATCGTGCCAAGTCCCTGAGAATCGTTAACGGTCGCGCCGGAAACGTTCGTCACATTAACGAAAAACGTTTCGTCCGGCTCGACCGTCGTGTCGCCGTTGACCGCGACGGTAAATTGATAAGTGCTGCTGCCGTTCGGAATCGTCTGTCCGGTCAGAGAATTATTCGCGTAATCGTTATCGGCGATCGTCGCCGTGCCATCGGCGGTCGCAATATTAAAGGTCACGCCGCCGTGAGTCGCCGTGCTGAGGCTGACTGTAAAGATAAAATTCGTCGTTCCGGCATTGCCTTCGCTCTGCGAAACGTCGTCGATCGAAAGAGTCGGCGGATTGTTCAAAGTTGCAGTCACCGAAACTTCGTCGAGCCCGATGCCTTGAGAATTCGCTCCCGTCGTATTAACGACCCAGCGTAAATAAAAATCGCCGTTATTCGGAATATTGACGCCCGTCAAAGTAACCGAACGAGTTACGGTTGTCGGAGAACCGAACGTATAAGTGCTCGCACCGGTCGGAAATTCCGTTGTCGCAATGTCGCCCGCCGTTCGTGCCGTCCAGTTCGTTCCGTCGGTTGAAGTAAAAAATGTTACCGAAGCATTTGCCGTGTTTATGCGGTATCTTTCAAATTGAAAATTGATCGTCAAATCGTTAATTGTCGAGCCGGAAGCATTTCTGTAAAACGACATAATCGAGTTAGGACTTGCATAACCGCCGGAGGTCATAAAACCGATCGACCGGTCGGATGCCGACGTTCCCCAATTGTATCTGCCGCCCGCAGTCGGAGCGCCGGAATTCGCAGCCTGGGTTGTTGCGGTAACATTTGTTCCCGTCGTCCAATTGGCGGTAAGTCCTGTTCCTGCCGAGGACATTTTCCAGTTTGCCGGTAAAGCGGCAGTGGCGCTTGTTCCGATCCCGTCAAAATTTTCCGTGACGGGAGTTGCGTTGGAAACGCTGATTTGTGCAAAAGCCGACGCGCTCAATAATAAAACGCTGAATATTGCTGTGATGATTGAAAATCTCTTCATATACTTCTCTCTTTTAATCGAAATTTTTTAGATACAAATGCCGTCCGGTAAAAGACCGCGCTAATAAAACAACTGCAAACCGGCATAAAATCATAGTTTGGCGCTCAAACAAGACAGCCGCCCGCAAGGTTTTTATTTTAAAAAGGGTTATTTTCCATTAACAAATTGAAAGGTTATAGAAAACGGAGTCAACCGATTGTTAAAGGAGTCTCGATTATAAGAAAAAATCTATCCCGAAACAAGCAGATTTGCCGAAAGTCGCGTTAAAACTTTGTTACCTTTGAGTCGCTTTCTGGAATGCATTTTGCAATCCCTGAAAATGTAACGATCGGGTTCCTCAAAAAGTGTGTGAAATACATACAAGCCGGGTCAATCGTGTATTAGTTCGATTTCATAAAGGAGAAAAAAAAATGTTGGCAAAGCATATTTCGAGAGATAAGGAAATTTTTTGTTCGGCGGAAATGCCGCTTGTCGAAGTCTTTAATAAAATGACGGAAATCGGCTGCGATCGTATGCCGGTCGTCGAAAGCCTCGCGCACAAAAACATCATCGGTACGATCACCGAACACGATATCTGCCGGAAAATCATCAACGGCGGACTGAACCCGCAGCGAATCAGTGCGGGACGGGTTTTGAACTATAATTTTACGACCGTAAGCGGCGAAGCGACCGTCGAGGAATGCGCCGCCGTTTTGGAAATGACAGGCGCTCGGAAGCTTTTCGTCGTGGACGAAAACGGCGCGTTTATGGGCACTTTAACCGAAAATGATTTAACGCCCGAAATAAACGGTAAGTGTCGAAACCGTAATCAAAGATTACAGCGTCGCGCCCGCTTTGCCGCCGCAAATTCAGTTGGCACATTAGTTTTAGGTTGAATTCAAATCCCGTAAAAAGAAAAAAGGTTGAGATTCATAATGAATCTCAACCTTTTTCACGTTTTCACTTTTTCACTTTTATTCCTGCGGGCAAAAATCAAGCTCGATAATGTTTTCGTTGACCGGCACGACCTGCGGCTAAAATTTTTATCTTTTTTCTAAAATAAAACATACAAATCCCCTTATCATTTTTGAAATCAAAATGAAGCTGAAAAGTTCTGAAAATTGCGTTCGAACAACTCTGTGTCCCGCAAAAGTAAACGACTAATCTTTTTGGATTTTCCAAAAATACAGGAAATTTATTTTCTTGTCGAGTTTTTATATATTCGATTAATGAAAGTTTAGCGTTAAATAATTTGCAATCGCAGCAACAAAAAAGCCAAGCCTTTTGAAAAGACCTGGCTAATAGATTGTAAATTTTCCGTTCTTATCTTCCGCTGCTCAAAGCCAGCCGAGCCTGCGCTCTTTCGAGTCGCTCGTTCTCGGCTTCAAACTCTTCTTCGGTTCCGCTGAAAGTTCCGCCGAGCGCTTTTTGCGCGTCGCCTAATTCCAACCGCGCGGCTTCGACATCAATTTCGCTCGCTCTTTCGGCAACGTCCGTCAAAACCGAAACCTTGTTCGCGCTGACTTCGACAAAACCGCCCGAAACGACCATTTTTTCGCTCGCGCCTTTATTCGAAAACGATAAAATGCCGGATTTGAGCGCCGAAATAAGCGGCGCGTGATTCGGCAGAATCCCGACCTCGCCCGTCGCCGTCGGCACCGTCACGCTGTCAACCGTTTCGTCAAAAACCCGTCTTTCGGGAGTAACTATTTCTAACTTAATCATAATAAAAAGTTTATTGAGTTTATTGAGTTTATTGAGTTTATTGAGTTCGTCGAGTAAAGAATGTTCTTAAACTCTATGAACTCAATAAACTCTAAAAACTCAATAAACTCTTACGCGCTGGCTGCCATTTTCTTGGCTTTTTCGCGAGCCTGCTCGATCGTGCCGACCATATAAAACGCCTGTTCGGGCATATCGTCGCAATTGCCGTCGAGAATTTCCTTAAAGCCTTTGATCGTGTCCGCGACTTTGACGTATTCGCCCGTCAAGCCCGTGAATTTCTCGCCGACGAAAAACGGCTGCGAGAAGAAACGCTGAACTTTACGCGCGCGCGCAACGGTCAGTTTATCGTCTTCCGAAAGCTCGTCGAGTCCTAAGATAGCGATAATATCCTGCAAATCCTTGTAACGCTGCAAGATACGTTTAACCGACTGCGCGACGTTGTAATGCTCGTCGCCGACGATCTGCGGGTCTAAGATTCGCGAGTTCGAAGCGAGCGGGTCAACCGCCGGATAAATTCCGAGCTCCACGATCTGACGCGAGAGCGCCGTCACCGCATCGAGGTGAGCAAACGTCGTCGCCGGTGCCGGGTCGGTGTAGTCGTCAGCCGGAACGTAAACGGCTTGAATCGAAGTGATCGCGCCCGTTTTGGTCGAAGTAATGCGTTCCTGCATTTCGCCCATTTCCGAAGCGAGCGTCGGCTGGTATCCGACCGCCGACGGCATACGTCCGAGCAGCGCCGATACTTCCGAACCGGCTTGCGTAAAGCGAAAAATATTGTCAACGAAGAAAAGCACGTCGTTTCCCTGATCGCGGAAATATTCGGCAACCGTCAAACCGGTCAGCGCAACACGCAGACGCGCTCCCGGAGGCTCGGTCATCTGTCCGAAGATCAAGGCTACTTTCGATTCCTTGATCTTGTCTTTTTCGACTTTCGACAAATCGAATTCGCCGGTTTCTTCAAGATTGTGGTTAAAGGCTTTGCCGTAATTGATAACTTCCGATTCGACGAATTCACGCAAAAGATCGTTTCCCTCACGCGTACGTTCGCCGACGCCCGCAAACACCGAATAACCCGAGTGCGCTTTGGCGACGTTGTTGATAAGTTCCTGAATCAGAACCGTTTTGCCGACGCCCGCGCCGCCGAACAGACCGATCTTCCCGCCGCGCAAAAACGGCTGGATCAGGTCGATAACCTTGATGCCCGTTTCGAACATTTCGAGCGTTGTCGACTGCTCGTCGAACGACGGCGCGTGGCGGTGAATCGAAGCGGTGTTGGTCGTGTCGACCGAACCGAGTTCGTCAACCGGATCGCCGATCACGTTCATCACGCGCCCCAAGGTCGGAACGCCGACCGGAACCGTGATCGGTCCGCCGAGGTCAATGACCTTCATTCCGCGAACCATGCCGTCGGTCGGAAGCATCGAAACCGCGCGAACGCGTCCTTCGCCCAAATGCTGCTGCACTTCGGCGACGACATCGACCGTGGTTTCGACATCGAAACCTTCGCTCGAAATTCTTAAAGCCTGATAAATAGGTGGTAAATAATTGTCTGAAAATTCTACGTCAACGACCGGACCGATAATCTGAACAACCTGTCCGACATGTCCGCCTTGTCCGTTTGTTTCATTAGCCATTTTTTAATAAATACTCCTCGTATAGAAAAGAAAAAGGATCGGATTACAAAGGAGAAAGAATAGCACAAACGCCCTTTGAAAGGCAAAGCCGTTTGTGAAAAATTGCATTTGCAGATCAGATTTGCCGGATTACAGATTTTTAAGTTTACAGTTGTCGAAATTTTGTAATCCGAAATCATAAGTCATGCGAATGATTGCCGATCAGACTTCAGGTTTTGTCTAAATGCTAAAACGACGGCACTCAATTTCTTTTTAAGAAGCTCATTGCCGTCGCTCGTTAATTTTCCCAAAAACATTAAGGCTTTAACACGCGGATCGTTTTCAGCTGGTCATCGCAAACATGCAGTTCGGTCGGCGCATTGCTGAAAACTTCTTCGGAAATTTCTCCGGCAAAGGTTTTCATCAAAATCATCGTCGCGTCGTCGTTTTGTTTTTCCTTCATGACAACCATTCTGAATTGATAGGTCGAGCCCGATTTATCCAGCTGAACGGTAATCTTTTTGCCGTCGAAAAATCCGGATTTAACCAGATAATCGCCGAGCTTTTTGGCGTCGCTTTCCGTTACGTTGTCGGTGTAATACAATTCGCCGCCGTTAAAATCGAGTTTGGTTCCGTAGCTGCCGCAAGCCAGACCGACCGCCATCAAAACCGTCAAAACCAAAATCGTCGTTATAAAATTTTTCTTTTTCATTATTCCTCTTTTTTTTAAAATTTTGCGTGAGAAAATTCTCATCAATTTACAACGCGAATTTTTGTCTTAAAAAGGTTCAGAGTTTAACAAAAAAAGATTCAGGATTAGAAATTTCTAATCCTGAATCTTGAATTTTTAAATTTTGAATTTTCTATCCGTTAGCCGTCGCGTTGATGTTGTAGCGCAGAACCGCGCCGACGCCGCCCGCTTCTTTGAGCAGCGAAACGTCCTCGATAAAGACGATTTTCGCCGCCGAGTTCAACGCGCGGACAAGCAGTTCGTCGGCTAATTGTCCGGCGTCTTTCACTTTCGGAAGCTCGTCGGTCGAAGAATTATCCTGACCCAACGCGTAGTTTTTCAAAACTTTTTTGACCTTTTTCGCGCTGTATTCGAAAACGCCGAAATCCGCGCTCAAAAGAAGTTCTTCGACCTGCCCGTTCGAGAGCGCTTCGAGAGTTTTTTCGACGCCCATCGTGCCCAAACCAGCCGATGATTTCGCCGCGTTAAACATTCGTTCGACCTTTTCCTGATCGCGCACCGTGTTGTCGGTGCCCATAATCTCGCGCGTTTTTTCGTGAATTTCATCTTCCGACGCATATTGACTCATATTCAAAGTCGAGACGATATTGTTCTCGATGACTTTGGAAAACTGGTCGCGCAAGAGCGGAATGATCGTTTCCTCGTCGCCGCACAAAACGAGGTGCTCGATTTTCGCGTCGCGCATCAGTTTTTCGACTTCCTCGACGGTTTCCTTCGCGTGTTTTAAGTGAAAATTTTCGATTCTTCGCTGGAAACGCGCCTGCGACCAGCCGCCGGCTTTCGAGCGCTGCGTGACTACGTTTTTAATTGATTCGACTTTCGCCTGCGTTTCGGTTTCGACATTGATCGTATTTTCGCCGCCGAAAACGTAAATGTCCGCCTTGTTCGTGTCCGCCCAGAGAACGCAGTATTTCGGATTCTGGTCAATCAACCTGACGAGCGGAAAAATATGCGGGCGGTCGAAAACAAAAATCTGATTTTCCGGAAACGGAGCGTCCAATTGAGCAGTCTCAAAAAACTCACCGTCGACGCTCGCAAAAATCGCGATGCCGTTTGCTTCGTCAGCTGCATGGGCGTCGAGAAACTCGTTGATGCGCCCGGTCGCTTCGGAAAACACCTGCGCTTCCTCTGATTCTTCCTCGTAATTTTCGGCTTCGTCGCGAATCGAATTCCTGAGCCACGTTTGATATTCGTCGCGACCGTTTTGACTGGCTTCGGCGTTTAAATAGAGACTGATAAACGGCGCGTCCGAAGGTTCGAATGCCGCCAGTTTTTCGACTAAACTGTTTAATTTCATATATATTCCCTTCCCTCTTATTCGTATTTTTTTTCGTAAAAACAGCGGGCTGTTCGGACAAGCCGTTGTAAGTATCAGCCCGTCCGAAAAGTCTGCCAATCAATCTATCGAGCCAACCGACTCGTCGTTGATTTCTCCCTGTATAGAATTGATACTTTCCATCAATAAAGGCGAAACAGATGCAAGTTCTATTCCGCCTTTATTCGATTTTGGAAAAATTATTTAGTCTTTTTCTTTCGGGTGATTTTTGCGTCCCGAACCGCTTTTATTGCCGCCGCCGTCCTGTTTATTGACGGTTGACCACGCGATTTCTTCCGCTTTTTCCTCGGAAACGCCTTGTTCGCGATAGCTTTCTTCGATGTGTTCCGCCTGACGTTTTTGTTTGTCCGTGTATTTGTCCTTTTCTCCTCTCGGCATAAATTCCCCCTTGATATTTTTGTCCGTTATAAAATGCTTCGCGAACGTTTTCTGAGAGATTTTTTTAATCTAGTAAATCGTTCCGGCGTTTCGATAGTTTCTATTTTGGTAACTATCGTTTCCTCGATTGTTATGGATTTGACCTCTGAAACTTGCCTTTCGTGCCTTTTCATCGGAAAAACGACTGCTTCGGTCTTGATCACCTCGATTTCGCTGTTCATACTACTTTTCTCCCTAAAAATTAAAACCCTTGTTCTTTGGCAGAAGTGCGCGACGCCTTTGCCGGTAATTTTTCGATGTCTTAAGAATTACATAATTACGCTGATTATCAAAGGGATTTCCTACAAAAAAGGGGTTAAATTTATGATAATTTTTCTAAGTCTTTTGCCGCTATAATTTGCAGTCGCGATTTAAGGTTCGAACGGTAAAAACAGGCTTGTCGTTTCGATTTAAGATTTTTGAACGGCTGTTTTTGCGGGTTCGTTAAAAGAAATTCGTTGACACCATATAAGTCTTTTAGTAGCCTCAAATTATCATTAATATTATTTCACGAAAGGATTTATTTAAACATTTTGAGTAATTTAAGAAAACTGGAACTTCCGCCGCAGGGATTAAAAACCCTGTTCGGCGTTCAAGACCAAAACATCAAATACCTGGAATCGCTGCTCGACGTTTCGATCGGCGCGCGCGGCAACGAAATAATGATCGACGGCGATCCGAAAGATATCGAAACCGTCGAAAATATTCTGACGGATTTCGCCGACCTCTTCGACGAAGGCAGCCAATTTACCGACAAAGAACTGCGCGACGCCTTTAAGCAGATCGCCGAAGACACGGCTTACAGCTTAAAGGATTATTTCACGCGCGCGCGCTTTAACCCGTCGGGCAAAAAAGCCGTCGGACCGAAAACCGCCAATCAGCGCAAATATATCGACGCGATCACGAACCGCGATCTGACGTTCGGCATCGGTCCGGCAGGAACCGGCAAAAGCTTTCTGGCGGTCGCGATGGCGGTTCAGGCGCTTTTTTCAAAACAGGTCAACCGCATAATCCTGACGCGTCCGGCGGTCGAAGCCGGCGAAAAGCTCGGCTTTCTCCCCGGCGATCTTCAGGACAAAGTTGATCCTTACCTGCGACCGCTCTACGACGCGCTGTTCGATCTGGTGGACACCGAACGCGTGACAAAGATGCTCGAAAAGCGAATCATCGAAATCGCGCCGCTCGCATTCATGCGTGGTCGGACCCTTAACGACGCTTTTATCATTCTCGACGAAGCGCAAAACACGACCGGCGAGCAGATGAAGATGTTTCTGACGCGTATCGGTTTCGGCTCGAAAGTCGTCGTCACGGGCGACATCACGCAGATTGATCTGCCGCGCGGACAGCGCAGCGGACTGAAAGAAGCCGAACGGGTTTTAAAAGATATTCCCGAGATCGAATTTGTCTATTTCGGCAAAAAAGACGTCGTGCGCCATCGCCTTGTGCAGCTGATCGTCGAGGCTTACGAAGAACAAGATGAGAAAAATCCAAATCAGGAGTGAAATTAGATAAACCTGAAAAAATTCAATTAGTTTATGACACAATCGGCGCTTTTTTCTGCGCTTTGAGTTTGGCTGTGATCTGTTCCTGGTTTCTTAATCCGTCCAGCAATCCTCAAACTAATCGTTCCAAATGGGAGTATTTTCATATTTTTCCGCCTTTTGTTTTTTACGGTCTTTTTACATACTTATTTTGGAAACTGCACTCCTTAAAGCAGTTTCGTTTAAGTTTGCTCTGGTTGATAATTAATTTGTTCGCATCGACGACAACTTTATTTTTCTCTTTCTTTATCAGAGATATTGTAAATAATAGGTTTCTTACCGAAAAATCCAAATTTATTCCCTTCGACCGTTTTCTCTCAATCGTCGGCGGTGTGTTTTTTGGATTATCAGTTTGTGCTTTTTTCTTCTGGGTTTTCGGGCGGATTCACCGAACTTTGGTTGAAAACAGAAGTCGACATTCAGTGATAAATCTTGAAATTCGATGATCGAAATAATTAATAATCAGCGTAAAATAAAACTCGATCGGCGCATTTTTCAGGAATTTGCCGAAACGGCGATCGGCAAAATCGACGAAGCGGAAAATAAAAACGTGACCGTCGCGTTTATTTCCGACCGCAAAATGCGCTCACTTAACAATGAGTTTCGCGCTAAAGCCAAAACGACCGACGTTTTGTCTTTTCCTTTTGAAGCGGACGAATTCGATCTTGAAAAAGATTTTCTCGGCGACATCGTGATTTCGCTCGAACAAGCTCAAAAACAAGCCGCCGAAAACGACCTGACGCTCGATGCGGAAGTCAAACAGCTCATTTTACACGGCATTTTGCATCTCTGCGGCTACGACCACGAAACCGACGACGGCGAGATGAACCGCCGCGAACTCGAACTGCGCGACAGATTGAATATCTGAGATTCAGATAAATCAATTACCATTGCGGTTTGATTATTTTGCCCGTTTTATCAATATAAACATTGCGGTCATCGTTGTTTGTACCGAAATCATAACTCTCGCAACCCTTTATTTCTTTCGGATAATTATAAACCAGAACCGAAGCCAGACCGCCGCGAAAATCGGCAACTTTTTCAAAACACGCGGGAATCGCCAATTTGAATTCCGGGTTGATAAAGCCCCAATTTCCCTTGTCGTTCGGACGCGGTTTGACCGCCGCCATGCCTTCGGCAAAGGGTCGCGCATCCTGAAAAGTGTCGTTGAGCGGAACTTTGACATTGCCTTTGCGGTCAATATACGTCCAATCGTAAAAATCCTTCATCGCTTCCGCGCCCATAATTGCGGTCAGTTTGTCTTTGTCCTGAACTTCCCAACCGATT
>JANOBZ010000055.1:0-1639 GCA_031411895.1 Acidobacteriota bacterium
CACATCGTTGACGGGAATTATTTCTGCCATCGCGGCAAATGCGGCGCGCGCGGATCGTTTTGGAAGCTGATCGAGCTTTACGGACGCAACCCGCGAGATTACCGCGTTGACGACGATTTTAAGCCGAAGAAAAAGAAAAAATTCATGTACGGAAGAAAAAATTGATGTCCAATAATCCGATCGAAAATGTAGCCGGCAGCCGGAAGTATTCAAAGCCGCAAACGGAAATTTTACCGCTTACCGCTGAAGCGTTTGAATACCTGACGAAAGTTCGCAAGCTGCGCAAAGACACGCTCGAAGCCTATCGCCTCGGCTGCAACCAGCGCGGCGAGATCGTCATTCCGTTCTACGACGAAAGAGACGAATTGAAACTAGTCAAATTTCGCCATCCGAAAGGCGAATTGCTCAAATGGAATCGCCGTCTCCCGGACGAAACTTTTGAAGAGGTCGAAGGCAAATCCCGAATCGAGCGCGGCGGTAAAGGCATTTTATTCGGCTCTCATTTATGCGATCCGAACGAAGGCGCTTTAGTGATTTGCTTCGGCGATTACGACGCGATGTCGGTCGCTCAAGACGGCATCCCGAACTGTGTCGGATTACCGTTCGGCGACGGCGGTTTCGAGTTCATTGACCATCAATGGGAATTTTTGAACCGGTTCGAAAAGGTCGTTATTTACAATGACGACGACCGGCACGAAAAACCCGAGGCGGCGCTCCGTGCGCAAAAGAAACTCGACGAGCTCGCGAAACGTCTCGGTAAACATAAATGCGGCATCGTTCACAAAGACGACCGTTTCGGCACAAAGGACGCCAACGAGCTTTTGATTTCCATGGGCGAAGGCGCAAATAAGTTTGCGATCGAGAATGCAGTCTGGTTTCCGACCGGCATCGTCGCCGTCGCGGATTACGAAGAATCGCCGATCGAACCGGGCGTTCCGACCGGACTGGTTGACGTGGACAGGGCGACGGGCGGCTTTGGCGGCGGTCATTTGATTATTATGTCCGGCGACAACGGCGCGGGAAAAACCACCGAAGCTCTGAACATCACCGCGAACTTCGTTGAAAAAGGCGTTCCGGTCTTCTGGTGGAGCGGCGAGCAGGGCGTCAAGAAAATCCGCTACTGGTTCGAACGAATAGTAGCCGGCAGCATGAATTTATATCATCACGTCGATCCCGAAACGGAATTCGAAACGCTTTACCCGCTTAATAACTTTAAGGACGAAATTCGGGACTGGTACCGCCCGTATTTGTATCAATACACCGAAAGAAATATCGAGCCGGAAGAATTTTTCGAAGCGGCTGAGATCGCGATTCGTCGTTACGGCTGCGGACTGATCGTAATCGATAACCTGATGGCGTTCACCGGCGGCGAAGGCGACGGTTATTATCTCGCGCAGGGCGATTTTGCCGAGAACTGCAAAGCGTTCGCCGAAACCTGGAACGTGCCGGTCATTCTCATTTGTCATAACAAAAAAGAAGATCAGAACGAAACGAAGCCCAAACTGCCGGACAAAAATTCGATCGAAGGCTCGAAGAAAGTCACGAACTGGGCGGATTTCGTTTTCCAGATGTATCGCGTTCCGGAACATTTCAAACATCATTTCGAAAACGCCGACAATTTAATTCTTCTGTGTAAAAA
>JANOBZ010000056.1:0-6977 GCA_031411895.1 Acidobacteriota bacterium
TTGACGGCACAGCGTTTGAAAAACGCTCAAACGGTTCATTTATATTCAAGATTCCTGTCAATCGCGACGTTTGACGCCGCTTTCAGCGACGTGTGCCGTCAGGATGACGGCGTTCCTTTCTTATCCAATACTGACGTTAAACTTAATAAAACCCGCAGCGAATCGGAAAAACACCATACAAAACGAAATGAAACTTCAAAACTCGGAAACGACGCAAAATCAAGCATCGACCCGCCGCCCGGCGCAACGCGGTTCGATCCGCCCGGTCACGGCGGACGACGCCGACGGCTTAATGAAAATGATCGAAGCGGTCGGAATGTTTCCCGAGCACGAACTCGCCGAAGTCGGCGAGATGCTGCGCGGTTACTTCGACGGCTCGCTCGGCGACGATCAATTTTGGCTCGTTGACGACAACGAAGGATATGCGGGCGCGGCATATTACGCGCCGGAACGGATGACCGAAGGCACCTGGAATCTGTATATGCTCGCCGTTCACCCGGAACGGCAGGGCGAAGGGCGCGGCGCGGCGCTCGTGCGATATGTCGAACAAACCCTCGCGGCGCGCGGCGAACGGCTGCTTCTGATCGAAACTCTCGGAACGGAAGAATTCGCCCCTCAGCGGGCGTTTTACACCAAATTAGGCTACGAAGAGGAAGCGCGCATCCGAGATTTTTATGTTGCCGGCGGCGATAAAGTTATCTTTCGTAAAGACCTGACCGCGATGGCTTCAATCCCGCACGATCAGTCGTGACGCGGATTCGCGGAGGACCCGACTTGAGCAAAAAGCCTAGCCGTTAAAAGCCGGGCTTTTTATTTTTATGCCGCGTCGCTTAAAAAGCGTATTCATCAATCTTTTTGAAAACTACGCCGGCTATTCGCCGCACCTGGAATAAACAGACCACCCTTATGCGATTTAATAAATGACCGGAGCGGATGATTTTTCGCGCCGGTCGGAATTTTAAGTTTAAGCAAAAAAGAAATTATGAAAAAACATTTATCGAAATTAATGCTGACGGCAGTTTTTATGACGCTCTTCGCGTCATTCGGAAATTTCGGCACTGTGGCATCGGCACAAACGAAGCCGATGGTCGTGCTCGTGCGCGCCGATTGGTGCCGCGCCTGCCAGAGATTGGAGCCGACCTACAACGAGCTCAAACAGCAATACGGCGACCGCATCAATTTCGTCGAGTTCGACGTGACTAACGAGGAAACGACCGCCGCCGCCGAAGCGCGCGCCAAGAAACTCGGACTCGGCAAATTTTTCGCGGCGAACAAGAAAAATACTTCGACCGTCGCAATTTTCAAGGGCGGCAAACAGATTTTTACCGCCGATCACAACTACGACCGGCAAACTTACGTCAACGCTTTCGAGAAAGCCTTGAAATAATCGATCAACGGAGGTTTTCGCCGCCGAAGGCAAAATTTGAAGCGGAGTTATAAAAGAACCGACGTTCGAAATTCTACCGTGAGAGGCGCGGGGGCAAGGAAATTTATGATGGACAATTTAGTCGGCAATTTGAACGAATATTTGGGCGCCGGCTCATTGCTGGCTTATCCGGCGGCGTTTGTCGCCGGAGTATTGATCAGCTTTACGCCGTGCGTTTACCCGATCATTCCGATTCAACTCGGTTTTATCGGAGCGCAGACGGCAGCATCGGCGCAAAATTCCGCCGACGAACGGGCGCGCCCTCATTTTAATTCGCGCGGGCTTGTTCTGTCGGTTCTGTTCGTCACGGGAATGAGTGTCGTTTACGCCGCGCTCGGCGCTTTTGCGAGTTTGACCGGAACGCTGTTCGGAACCTGGGCGGCAAGCCCGTGGACTTATATCGCGGTCGCCAATGTCATTTTATTGCTCGCCCTGTCGATGTTCGGCGTTTTTTCGCTGAACGCGCCGCAATTTTTGTCGAAATGGAATCCTGGAGGGAAAGGCTATTTAGCGGCTGTTCTGGTCGGCGCTTCATCAGGATTGGTCGTCGGTCCGTGCACCGCGCCGGCACTCGGCGCGACGCTCGCTTACGTCGGCGCGCAAGGCAGTGTTTTGTTCGGCACGACCGTTTTGTTCGTCTTCGCGTTCGGAATGGGCGCGCTAATGATCGTGCTCGGCGCGTTCGGCGGCGCGTTCGCCGCGCTGCCGCGTTCGGGCGCGTGGATGCAGAGAGTCAAAATCGTTTTCGGCGTTTTGATGATCCTGGTCGCGCAGTATTTTTTAATCGAAGCCGGAAAGAGATTTATCTAACGAAAAAACAAGGTGAAATTTATGAAGATTTTAGCAATTATTTTAGGACTCGCGATCGTCTCCGTCGCCGCCGTTTTCGCCGTCACGAGCGCGACGCGCGGCAACGGCGAACAAACCGCGCCCGCGGCGGCGCAGCCGATTGAAAACAAGGCAGCGAGCATCGAACCGCAACGCGGCACGAAAGTAGGCGAGCTCGCGCCGGACTTCGAACTGGTGAAAACCGACGGCTCGCGCGTTTCGCTGAGCGATCTGCGGGGCAAACCGGCGGTCGTCGTCTTCTGGTCGACGTATTGTTCGTCGTGTCGCGAAGAAGCGCCGGAACTGAATCGTCTGGCGGCGACTTTTGAGCCGCAGGGCGTCAAAGTTCTGGGCATCAACGTCGATTCGAGCGACGCGCGCCTCGCGGAAGGCATCGAGGATTTCCAGATCAAATACGAAACCGTGCGCGACGTCGGCACGAACGTCGCGCGCAGTTACCGCGTGACCGGCACGCCGACCGTGATCTTTCTCGACCCAAAAGGCGTCGTGCGCTACTTCGGCAACGAACTGCCCGCCGATTATGGGGCGCGGCTCGAAGCCATCAACGCGCAAAGCTGAGAAGTTCGCTTTCAGTCAGAGCGAAGGAAATTCGCCGAACGACGTGTCACGACGCGTCGTTCGGCATTTTTTAATTCCGCCCGTAATGCTCAAACCATGCGGCGCGGAAAAGATTCTACCGCGCTCAAACTTCAAATTTCGCCGGACCGATAAAAGTTTTGGAATAATCCGCGCCGTTCAAAACATTTATAAAAAGATGTAAAGACGATCAGTTTTTTCGTTTTTCTTGAGTCGAATGATGAATGAAATTCTCGAATTTGTCGCCCGCCACGGCTACTCGGTCGTTTTTTTCGGCGTGCTGCTCGAACAGCTCGGCGCGCCTTTGCCGACGCCGATTTTGCTGCTCGCGGCGGGCGCGCTTGCCGGAACCGGACAGCTCGATTTGGCTTTGGTCGTCGCCTTAACGGTGGTCGCCGCGATCGTCGGCGATTTGGTCTGGTTTTACATCGGGCGCCGCCGCGGCTTTCAGGTATTGGGTTTTCTGTGCCGCATCTCGCTCGAACCGGATACGTGCGTGAGCGGCGCGAAAGGCATTTTTCTGAGGCACGGCGAGCGCTCGTTGCTCGTCTCGAAATTCATTCCCGGTTTCGGCACGTTCGCGCAGCCGCTCGCCGGGGCGACCGGGCTTTCGCTCGGGCGGTTTTTGATTTTTGACGGCTTGGGCGCGTTTGTTTGGGCAGCGGCGTTCGTCGGTTTGGGCTACGCGTTCAGCGAACAATTTGAACAAGTCGCCGATTACGCGACGAGCCTCGGCTGGTGGTTCGGTGTGATAGTTATCGCGGCTCTCTTAATTTACGTCGGGTGGAAATTCGCCGCCCGCCGGCGCCTGATTCGCAGCTTGCGCGTCGCCCGCATCGCGCCCGAGGAATTAAAAGAAATGCTCGACCGCGGCGAAGAAGTGGTGATCGTCGATTTACGAGACGCGCTCGATTTCGCAATGAACCCGCATCTGCTCCCGACGGCGCGGCGCATCGCGCCCGAAGAACTCGAAACGCGCCACGCGGAACTGCCGCGCGACCGAGACGTGGTTCTCTACTGCACCTGCCCGAACGAAGCCAAAAGCGCCCGCGCCGCCCTGCGCCTGCATCGGCGCGGCATCCTGCGCGTCCGCCCGCTCTTCGGCGGCTTTCAGAAATGGAACGATCTGGAATTTCCGACGAGCGCTCAATAAATTTTGCAGCGGTGCGGATCCATTGGCTGAGTTTTCATCCTGGCTTGGTGCGACTTATGCTTGATTACTTCAGAATTCAAACATAACCTTAATTTCAAGATGAACATCAAAAACAACACGATATTAATCACGGGCGGAGCAACCGGAATCGGATTCGCTCTCGCCGAGCAACTCCTGGCGGCAAACAACAATGTCATAATTTGCGGACGGGGAGCTGAGGCGTTAGAAGCGGCAAAACAGAAACTCCCCCGTTTACAAATTCGCGCCGCCGACTTAAACAATGCGGACGAACGCCGGAGCCTGGCTGATTGGGCGAGTGAGAATTTTCCGAATCTAAATATATTGGTTAATAATGCCGGAATCGAGCGCGAGTTTCGGGTAAAAAAACCAAACGTTGCCGATGATTTTCTCTTTGATAACGAAATCGAAACGAACTTGACCGCGCCGATCCATTTAACGTTTTTATTATTGCCGCATTTATTGAAACAAAAAGAAGCGGCGGTGATCAACGTTTCGTCCGGTTTAGGTTTTGTGCCGATTGCCGTGATGCCGGTTTATTGCGCGACCAAAGCCGCGCTGCAATCTTTCGGCAAGTCGCTTCGTTATCAGCTCAAAGAAACGAACGTTAAGGTTTTCGATGTCTCGCCGCCGCTGGTTGAAACCGAACTGCACGAAAAAGTGGAAGCGAAAAGCAGCCAGCCCAAAGGAATTACGCCCGAACGAGTCGCCAAAGAAACTTTGCGAGCCGTCAAAAAAGACAATTATGAAATTGCCATCGGATTAGCCAGAGTTTTACGAATAGCTTCTAAAATAGCTCCGAACCAAATGTTTAAATTAATAAACCAAAAAGCATCGGAAGAATGAAAGGCTGAAAAAACCAAATTTTCTGGCTTAAAAAGTCTGCCATATTTCAAATGATTCGTTCTTTCTCCCCATTCTTCAAGTCGTTTTTCTTCCGCTTTCAAAAAAATAAATTAACAACAATTTACCGCTAAAAGATTATTTATCGTTCATTTTGCGCCAATTTTCGTTTGCCGTCGCAATCTGGCTCGGCTCGTTTTTCTCCCAAACCTCTTTGACCGCGCCGCTTTGGATCAAGTAAAGTTTGCCGTCTACAATTTTCCAAACCTCCGGGTCGGCTCGCATCTTGCTCCCCTCGGCAAGCGACCACGCGCAAAAGCCGCCGTATTCGGGTGCGTAAGATTCGGGATTCGCCGCAAAACGGTCGCGGTTTGCGGCGCTGGAAAACAGCCATTTCGCGCCGTTCCACGCGAATTCATATTCGGGATTGCCCCTCGCCGCCGCTTCGATCGTGCGATAAGCCACGGCGTCGTAACCGTCAATCGCCAGCCCGCCGGCGGTTTGGCTGAAGATTTGATTGGGGGAGTTCAATTCCAAAGAATTGCACCCCGCCGCGAAAAGCGCGAGGAGGAAGATGATTATTATGCTCGATCGCAGATTGAAGTTCCGGACGACGGGATTGGCGCGCGGCGCGCGGTCACGCTCGTCGTGCGAATTCGGCAAGCTCATCGACGAAGATTCCCGATCGGTTAATTTCAAATTCTTCATATAAATAAATTCCCCGCTGCGCTTTAATCACATTTCCGCACCCGTTTATTCCTTTTTTAGAAAACCGGAGGATTGACCGGAAATTCAACCGGAGCGAGATACGATAGCGCGCCGAGTTTTTCCCGCGCGCGGGTAAACGGCGAAAGTTTCGATATTCGACAAGACGCGGGAGTCCAACGTTAACCGATATGACTTTCATAATTTTGATTTCACCTACTTCGCTCGCCTTATCGAGCCGACAAATCGAGCATCATTTCCGTCATCGTCGGCTGAAAACCGAAGCTCTCGAAAATTTTCCGCGCCCGCTCGTTTTGCGGCGCGACGTGAAGCATCAAAACTTCTGATCCGAGTTCTTCGCGCGCGGCGGCGGCGGCGGCATCGAGAAGTTTTTTTCCGGCGTCGTGCCCGCGCGCCGCCGGAGCGACGTAAATATCGTGCAGCCAGACGCATCTCGCCGATATTTCGATCAAACTCGCCTGCTCGACGCGCACGAAAGCATAGCCGATAATCTGATTTTCGAGCTCGGCAATTAAGACGACGCTTTCCGCGCGGTCCACTTCCCGACTAAAAAGCTCGAACAGCCGCGACTCATGGCTGTCGAAGCCGACAAAACGCCGCGCATTATAAGATTGATGCTGTTGCACGAGTTCAAGCGCGAATCCGCTGACGGCGGCAACGTCCTGCTCCCCTGCGCGTCTGATGATTAAATTCATACGATTATTAAAATCCAACGTTTGATTATTCGCGAAGACGGAAAACGCCGCCAATATTTTATTCCGACGGCGTTTCGCGTCAAATGCGGCGCGGGTGACTTTCGATCAGGCTCCGGCGGCTGATTCGAGTTTGGGCGCAGCTTCCCAGTCGATTGCGATTGCGGTGATGCCGTGCAGATAATTGCTCATGATTTTGTCGCCGATGACCATCACGATGTCTATCAAATTAGCTTCCGTGTAACCCGCCGCGAATAATTTTTCGACAACTTCTGCCGAAGGCTTGCCGCGTTTGATGGTCGTTTCTTTGACGAATCTGGCGAGCGCGTCAAATTTTGGGTCAAAAGAAATTTCGGCGCGGCGAATTTCGAGAATTTCCTCCGGCGCGAAGCCCTGCATTTTGCCCATCGCCGTATGCGCCGCTTGACAGTAGTCGCATTCGTTGACTTCACTGACGACAAGATTGATAATCTCCCGCTCCTTCGCCCGCAGAGTGCTTTTGCGATTCTGCAAAGCCAGGTAATCGGCTAAAGCTGTTTCGTTGTGTGCGTAATACGCATACAAATTCGGAACGAAGCCGATCATCCCTTTCAGATTGTCAAAAATTGCCTGATTGTTTTCCGAAACGTCTTCTCTCGCCGGAATTGTAAAGTTTTTCATTTTTTTGTTTCTCCTGTTTTTCTCTCTAAAATTT
>JANOBZ010000057.1:0-19523 GCA_031411895.1 Acidobacteriota bacterium
TCCTGGCGCTGAAAAAAGACGGCGAGGCTCGGCGGCAGTTGGAACTGCTGCTTAACATGAAGCCAAATCCGGAGTTTATTCCAGAGCACAATCAGTCCGTCGAAGCCGCCCGCAAATTGCTTCAGACGAAATTCCAGTAGCCCGAATATTGCAGTTTCAACGATTTGACCTTAGACTCTGCCTTTTAGGGTTCTGCAATTGAACATTATGCGTCGTGCAATCTTCCCCGGCTCGTTTGACCCGCTGACAAACGGCCACGTCGATGTCATCAAGCGCAGCCTGCCGCTTTTTGACGAGATCATCATCGCCGTACTGAATAATCCCGAAAAAAATCCGATGTTTGCGGTCGAGGAGCGCTGCGCGATGATTCGCGCGGTTCTCGCTGAACTCGAACGCGGCGAATGCTCTCTGACGGTTGACAGTTTTTCCGGGCTGACCGCCGATTTTGCGCGCCGAAAAGAGGCGGCGGCGATCGTGCGCGGCATTCGCGCCGTCGCCGATTACGAATACGAACTGCGGATGGCGCTCATGAATCGGCGGCTCGAACCCGGAATCGAGACGGTTTTTCTGGTCGCGGCGGAAGAATTTTCATATGTTTCATCGAGCTTGATAAAACAGGTTTTCACGCTCGGCGGGCGCGTCGAAGGGCTTGTCCCGCCGCTCATCGAAGCGAAGATGAGAGAGAAATTGAGCCACGAATTACACAAATAACACGAATTATTTTTTAATCTTTATTCGTGTTATTTGTGTAATTCGTGGCAAAATAGCTTTATGAATTTTCCGGTTTCCGATAATGTTTCGAGAATGAAATCATCTTCCACGTTTAAGGCGATGCAAGCCGCCGCGAGTTTACGCGAGAAGGGTTTTGACGTGGTTGATCTGACGGTCGGCGAGCCTGATTTTCCGACGCCCGAATTTATCAAGAATCTGGCGATCGAAGGCTTGGAAAAAAACATCACGAAATACACGCCGTCAGCCGGAATGAAATCGTTTACCGAAGCCGTCGCGCATTTTTACGCCGAACAGTTCGGCGCTGACGTAAAGCCTTCGGAAGTCGTCGCCTCGTGCGGCGGAAAACAGGCGCTTTTTAACGCCGCCTGCGCGATTTTGAACGCGGGCGACGAATGTCTGATCCCGAAACCTTACTGGGTAACTTTTCCCGAAATCGCCGCGTTTACGGGCGCGAAAAGCGTTTTTATCGAAACCGAGGAAACCGATTTCATTTTGAGTGCCGAACAGGTTGCCGCCGCGATCACCGATAAAACGAAACTTTTAATCATCAATTCGCCGAGCAATCCGTCGGGTCGCGTTGTGCCGCCGACAGAGATGCGCAAAATTATTGAGCTTTGCGCGGAGAAAAATGTTTATGTTTTAACCGACGAATGCTACCTTTTTTTCGTCTATCCGCCGAGCGAAGTTTTCACGTCCGCCGTTCTGCCGCGTGAATTGCGCGAATATGTCTGCGTTGCGGGCTCGTTTTCGAAAACCTACGCGATGACCGGCTGGCGCATCGGCTATACGATCGCGAACGAGGAATGGTCGAAAGCGATGATTAAACTGCAAAGCCATTCGGCGACGCACCCGACTTCTTTCGTGCAGTACGCCTGCGCCCGCGCGATGGAACGCCGCGAAGAATCGATGGCGGCGGTCGGCGCGATGCTCGCGGAATACCGCCGGCGGCGCGATTGGTTTATTCCCGAACTCAATAAAATCGAAGGTTTCAAATGCGCTAATCCTGAAGGCGCGTTTTACGCATTTGTTGACGTGCGCGATCTTTTGAGCGAAAAATTTCAAGCTTCGGCGGACGTTGCCGAATATCTTCTCACGGAAGCGCAAACGGTCGTCACCGACGGCGCGGGCTTCGGCGCGGACGGTTTTCTGCGCCTTTCTTACGCGACCTCGATGGAGAATCTCGAAAAAGCGATCGAGCGAATGAAAAAGCTGTTTAATTCGCAATCGGCAACCGTATGAACATCGCGCCCGCATTGTCTGTCAAAATCCAAAAAGCGATAGATGAATTTATTTCCAATCCTAAGCCATCGCCGATGATTGGAGAAAAATTCTCTGAAAATTGGGATTTACGAGAAATTGTTTCAGAACTAAATGTTTTGCCAGTTACGCCCGATTGGTGTTCCTATTGGGGTATCCGACCAAATGGTGATGTTATTTCCTTCAATGTTGAGAAGCCTTACGATATAAAGAATATAACCAATCAAAAAATAATCAATGTAGTTTTATTTGACGCTGCTAAAAATTGTTCGGATTTAGCTGAATTAATGCCCGTTCGCAATTCCGAATCAATCATTTGTCCGGGCTGCGACGGAACAGGAATACTCAAGGAATTTGCCGACCATGAATTTTTAGCAAAATCAATACGCTGTAATTGCGGCGGTGTTGGCTGGCTTCCAAGCGCAGATAAAAAATATCTTTACTTTTCTTCCTTTTCCTAAATTTCTGGATTATCGGCATTCGAATTTCTATACTCAATGAATGACAGATATTATCGGATGGGCAAGCTCGATCATCTTGCTTCTCACACTTATCAAACAGGTTTACAAACAATGGAAAGACGGCGAAACCGACGGCATTTCGAGTTGGCTTTTTATCGGGCAGGTTCTCGCCTCGATCGGTTTCACGATTTACAGCTATCAAGTCGGCAATTGGGTTTTTACCGTGACGAACGCGATCTTGACCGTTAACAATTTCATCGGCATCGGGCTTTATTTTTACTTCAAAAAGAAAAACGAAAAGGACGGCGAATAAAGCCGTCCGAATCAATTACGAATTAACGAATTACAGATTCAGGAGTTACTTTTCCACTTTATCTCGACTTCGAGTTCGTGAACGTTTTCCGTTTTTTCATACTCAAAATCTATTTCGGCGTCTGCCGGAACGTAGATTCTTTGTCCTTTAACCTGAATCTCGAAGGCTTTTCCCTGTTCGAGCGATTCCGCCAGACGGCGCAGTTTTTCTGCCGTCGCTTTGTTTGAATAGCCTTTTTCGACTTCGATTTCTTCCATTTAATTGCCTCCTTGTTGTTTTTTACCGCCGGTCATGAGCAGGCCGATATCCTCTTTCGAGGTCGTTTTCGGGTCAACTTCGCCGACGAATTTTCCTTTATAGATTACCAAAAGACGATCAGCCAGCGCCGTCACTTCTTCGAGTTCCGCCGAAACGAGCAAAACGGCGCTCCCCGCGTCGCGCAGGGCGATTAGTTTACGGTGAATAAATTCGATCGCACCGATGTCGACGCCGCGCGTCGGCTGCGAAACGAGCAGAAGTTTCGGATTAAGCCCGAATTCCCTGCCGATAATCAATTTCTGCTGGTTGCCGCCCGAGAGCGATTTTGCCGAAAGCTCGGGATTCGGCGGGCGCACGTCGAAATTTTCGATGATTTCTTTGGTTCGTTTTTCGATAGCCGACGTGCTTAAAAAACCGTTCGCCGCGACCGGCGCGCGGTAATGCACGCCTAAAATCGCGTTTTCCCCCAAATCCGAATCGAGAAGCAGCCCGCGCTTATGGCGGTCTTCGGGAATATGCGCGATGCCCATTTCGGTTCGCTTGCGCACGGAAAGCCGGGAAATCTCGCTGCCTAAAAGTTTGATCGAACCGCTCATGACGGGGATCAAACCGGCGATCGCTTCGATAATTTCGGTCTGCCCGTTGCCCTCGATCCCGGCGATACCGACGATTTCAGCCGAACGCACGTTGAGTGAAACATTGTTCAGCGCCTCGCCGTGTTTGCCTGTGACCGACAGATTTTCGATGCTCAAAACCGTATCGTTCGGCGTCGCGTCGGTTTTCTCGACGCGAAGCAAAACATCGCGCCCGACGATCATTCGCGCCAAATCCTTCTCCGTAGTTTCGGCGGTTTTGACATTGCCGACCACTTTGCCGTCGCGCATGATCGTGACATCGTCGGAAATCGCGAGAACTTCTTCGAGTTTGTGCGTAATGATAACGATTGTTTTGCCCTGTTCGCGCATCCGCCGCAGAATATTGAAAAAATCCTCGACTTCCTGCGGCGTCAAAACGGCGGTCGGTTCGTCCAAAATCAAAAGTTCGGCGTTACGATAAAGCGCTTTTAATAATTCCACACGCTGCTGCGCGCCGACCGACAAATCTTCGATCAAAGCTTTCGGATTAACTCCGAGACGAAGCTCGTTCGAAAGCGCGAGAATCGAGTCGTTCGCCTTGTTCCAGTCAATGCTCGCCTGATTTCCGCCTTCCGCGCCGAAGATTATGTTTTCGCCGACCGTCATCGTGTCGACGAGCATAAAATGCTGGTGAACCATGCCGATTCCCAAAGCGATCGCGTCGTGCGGATTTCTGATATTTACGGGTTTTCCGTCAACCAGAATCTCGCCTGAATCAGCCGTGTAAAAGCCGTAAGCGATGCGCATAATCGTCGACTTTCCCGCGCCGTTTTCGCCGACAATCGCGTGAATCGTGCCTTTTTCGATTTTGATCGAAACGTCGTTATTAGCGACAACGCTGCCGAAGGTTTTTGTAATGTTTCTTAGTTCGAGCATAAAACTGGTTTTAGGTTTTTGGCTTTTGGTTTTTGTTAAATCCTATTCTTCTTTTAATTCGAATGTACCGATTGAACGTAAATAAGCGTTTAGTTTTGGAGTTAACTCGTCTATTAGAGGACTCAAAACATTAATTTGTTCTTTTGATAATAAATCTCTTTTGTATGCTCTTCTCAGCCAATGCCGCGTTTCATACAAAGAACCACGCGAAATTTTAATAAATCGTTTGTAGTCTTGGTTACTTCCCCGACCGCTCCCTTCAGCTAAGTTTGCTCCGATGCTATCCGCCGATCTGATAATTTGTGTTCCGACCGTGTTTCTGGCTAAAGTGTCCCAAGTTACAACTATCTTCCAAATTTCATCGGCTAATTTTTCAGCTAACTGATAAACTTGCAGGTTTTCAAAATGCGTTTTGCTCATAGAGACTTTCAAAAACCCAAGACCCAAAGCCCAAAACCACTATTTTGCCATCGCGTCCGTCACCTTGATTTCGCCGCTGATGATTTTTGCTCTCGATTGTTCGACGCGCTGCCGAACATCTTCAGGAATGAGCGCCTCATTATTACCGTCCATCGCGTAGGCGACGCCGTCCTTGTCGAGACCGAAAACGTGAAAACCGCCTTCGAACTTGCCCGAGAGAACTTCCTTGACCGCGTCGTAAACCGCGACGTCAACGCGTTTGACCATCGAGGTCAAAACATATCCGGGTCTTTGCCCGTTTTGATTCGAGTCAACTCCGATAACAAAGTTTTTGGCTTCGCCGTCGGGATTTTTGCCCAATTGTTCGACGGCGTCAAACGCACCGAGCCCCGAATTTCCGGCGGCGGTGAAAATCACGTCCGCGCCCTGCGAGATTTGCGAGAGCGCGAGTTCCTTGCCTTTGCCCGGATTGTTCCACGCCGTGTCCGTCACGCCGACGTAATTATCGATCACCCTGATATTCGGATTAACCGATTTCGCGCCTTCTTCAAAACCGGTTTCAAACCGGTGAATGAGCGGAATGTCCATTCCGCCGACAAAACCGAGAACGCCCGATTTCGATTTCGCGGCGGCGATCATTCCGACCAGAAACGAGCCTTCGTGCTCCCGGAAAACCAGGGACGCGACGTTTTTCTTCGGCGTTTTGCCGTCGGCTTCGAAGATCACGCCGTCGACGATCGCGAATTTGATATTCGGATAATCGGTCGCCACCTTCTGCATGATCGGTCCCTGCGCAAACCCGACGCCGATAATCAGATCGAAATTCTTTTCGGCAAACGCGCGCATCGCCGGTTCGATCGAGGTCGGATTGCCCGGTTCGACATCATAGAGACAGATCGGCAGTTCGCGCTGCGCTTTTTTGACGCCTTCCCACGCCGCCGCGTTGAAACTACGGTCGTTTTTGCCGCCGATGTCGAAAACGATGCCGACCTTGATCTGGCACTGCTTCTGCGCTTCGGTTCGCGCGCCGCACGACGAAATTAAAAACAGACCGAGACAAAAAAGTAAGATTTTGACGATAAAACGAGTTCGCATAATAAATTTTGTGTTTATGAAATTATTTCTTTCACGAGTTCCGGAATTGGCGGTTTTTCTGACGTTATTTTATACGCATTTCGCAGTTTTTCGCTAATCCCGTCAGCCTGTGATTTGCGGCGGCAGAAAATCGTCCCGATTTCTTCGCCTTTTTCTATTTGGTCGCCGATTTTTTTCGCACACGCAAAGCCGACCGCGTAATCAATCGTGTCTTCAACCTTGATGCGCCCGCCGCCTAAGCCGCAAACCGCTGTGCCGACCGCCTTTGTGTCAATCTCCGTGATAAAACCGCCTTCTTTCGCCGTGAGCGGAATTTGCGCGATATTTTTCTCCAGAAGCATTTCCGGCGCATCGCAAATTCGCGGATCGCCTTTTTGCAGCTCGATGTTTTGACGAAATCTTTCGAGCGCCGAGCCGTCCCGGATTTTAGTCAGGCAGATTGCGCTCGCCGCTTTTACGTCTTTCGCGATGCCGGTTAAAACCAGCATTCGCGCCGTCAATTCGACTGATAGATCGAGTGTTGCCCGCATCGAATCCTCGCCCTCGCCGCGCATGATCCGTAAGATTTCGTAAATTTCGAGCGCGTTGCCGACATATTTGCCGAGCGGTTGGCTCATATCGGTAATTACCGCTTCGGTGCGAACGCCGAAATCATTGCCGGTTTTAACGAGCGCATTAGCTAATTCGCGCGCTTCGTGAATATCTTCCATAAACGCTCCCGTCCCGGTTTTTACGTCCAGAACGAGCGCGTCCAAGCCTTCGGCGAGTTTTTTCGACATGATCGAGCCGACGATCAAAGGCACGGATTCGACCATCGAAGCCGCGTCGCGCAAGGCGTAGAGTTTTCTGTCCGCCGGAACGAGTTTTTCGGTTTGTCCGGCGAGCGCGAAGCCGCATTTTTTGATCGTTTGTTTGATCTGCGATTTCGTGAGCCGGACGTTGTAGCCTTTGATCGCTTCGAGTTTATCCAAAGTTCCGCCCGTGTGTCCGAGACCGCGACCGGAAATCATCGGCACGGCGATGCCGCACGCCGCCGCCAAGGGCGCAATTATCAGCGATGTTTTGTCGCCGACGCCGCCGGTCGAATGTTTATCGGCAACGGGTGCGTCAATGTCGGAAAAATCCAGAACCTCGCCCGATTCGAGCATCGCTTTGACCAGTGCGTTTTGTTCCGTTTGATTAAGCCCGTGAATGAACATCGCCATGACCAGCGCGGTGATTTGGTAATCCGCCCAGCTTCCGTCGCTCACGCCGTTGATAAAAGCATTGATTTCAAAGTCGGAAAATCGAGCGCCGTCGCGCTTCTTGCGGATTAACTCTTGCGGATTCATCAAAATAACTTTAGCAAACTTCTTTCGAAAATTCGTCAAAAAAATGTTTCCTTTTTGAAATTTTTGAGGGATAATATAAATGAGCATTTGAGAGGTTATTAGAATTTATGAGCAATACAAGAACAATTACCGCATTAGTCGCATTCATCGCTACCTTTATTTTCTCAGCCGGGTTAGTCCGGATCATCTTTCCGGCGCCGGTCGTGAAATACGTTTACACCGAAAGACCGCGCATGGTCGAACGCAGTACTAACGAGATCGAACAATTTCTGCTGCGCGACATCAACAACGGCGAATCACGCAACGATTATCGTTATGCAGACGATTACGCCGGTGAAGTAATGGCTTACTGGCAGGCGTCGTCAAGCATGGACGCAAGCCGTTTTCCGCAGGATTTTCAGAACGCATGGCGCGAACATATGCAGGCTTGGGGCGATTACGCTCAATACTTGCAGGATAAAAAAGCCGCGAAACGCAATTTTTCGGGCAAACTGGACAAAGCCCACAACGCGGAAATCAACCGCACATGGGAAGAAGTTCTCCGCATCGGCAGAACCTACGGCGCTTATGTCCGTTAATCAATAAATCAAACCAAATAAAAAAGGCTGTCTGCTGACAGCCTTTTTTATTTGGAAAAAGTTATTACGCGAAATAATCAATATTTTTGTAAAAGGACGACTGCCTCGGCGCGAACGGCTTCCGATTTTCCGACCGCGTCAACTTTTTCGCCCGTCTTGGCTTTGACCGAAACTTGAGTTATTTCAATTTCGAGCGCGTTTGCAAGGTTTTCGCGCATTTGTTCGATAAACGAGCGCAAACGCGGCGTTTCAAGACTGACGGTCGAATCGAGATTGACGACTGTAAAACCTTTTTCCTTCATTAAACCGACGACGAAACGCAGAAACACAAAGCTTTCCGCGCCGCGCCAGCGTTCGTCCTTATCCGAAAAATGCTGCCCGATATCGCCGAGCGCGAGCGCGCCCAAAATCGCGTCCGTCGCCGCATGAGTCAAACAATCGGCGTCTGAATGACCGACCGCGCCAATGTCGGATTCAATCAAAACGCCGCCCAAAATCAAAGGCTTGCCCGTTTCAAGACGGTGAATGTCGTTGCCGTAACCGATGCGAAACATATCTCAATTTTTGGATTTCGAATTTTGGATTTCGGATTGGAAATTCTAAATCCAATATCTAAATTTTAACCCTCTTTCAATAAAATTTCTGCCAGTTCCCAATCTTCGCGCGTCGTGATTTTGATGTTTCTCGCGCTGCCTTCGACCGTCGAGATTTTTTGCCCCGTACGTTCGACGAGAAAACATTCGTCGGTCGCCGCCTCGCTCAAATCGGCGTTTTCGAAGGCTTTTTGCAGAATTTCGAAGCGAAAAGCCTGCGGCGTCTGCGCGCGGCGAAGTTTCGTTCGCTCGATCGTACTGACGATTTCGCCGTCTCTGACTTCTTTAATCGTATCGGTTACCAGACCGACCAGACACGCCGCGCCGGTTTTCTTTGCTTTTTCAACGGTCGCCGTAATTTCTTCGACTGAAACGAACGGACGCGCGCCGTCGTGAACGGCAACAATTCCAACCATCTCGTTTTCAATCGCCTGCAATCCGTTAAAAACCGATTCGGCGCGTGTTTTTCCGCCCGCGACGAGTTTTTTTAGTTTTGTCAGTTTGAATTTTTCGAAGTCGTTAATGACATTTGGGATTTCACCCGACGACAAAACAAGCACGATTTCGTCAATCGCCGCGCAGTTTTCGAATTTTTCGAGGGTATGAATTAAAAGCGGTTTGCCGTGGATTTCGAGAAACTGTTTCGGTCGGTCGCCGCCGAACCTTGTTCCGCTTCCGGCGGCGACGATGATTGCAATGTTCATTTTTAATGGTAAATGGTTAATGGTTAATGGTTACCATCTATTTACCATTAATCCAGGTCTTCGATAATCGTCGCCTGACGAAGATCGCGCGTGGCTTTTTTGAAACCGACCGAGCGCGAATCGTGGATGCTCATCTCGCCGCTGTTGTTGCCGCCGTTGCTTTCTGCGTTATCTTCCCAGAGGCGACCGAAAATCATTTTTCCGGCGGTCGTCTGCAGAACGCTTGTCACGGCGATGTCGGCGGTTTTGCCGATCAGTTTGCGCGCATTGTCGACGACGACCATCGTCCCGTCGTCGAGATACGCGACGCCCTGATTATATTCCTTGCCTTCTTTCAGGATAAAGACGCGCATCGCTTCGCCCGGAAGCACGACGGGTTTCAAGGCGTTCGCCAGTTCGTTGATATTGAGAACCAAAACGCCGCGCAGCTGTGCGACTTTGTTCAAATTAAAATCGTTCGTGACGATCACGGCGTCGAGCTGTTTGCCGAGTTCGATGAGCTTTAGATCAACTTCCTTGACTGCCGGAAAATCGGTTTCGACGATCTGGATGTCGATTTTCGAATTGTTGCGCAGACGCTGGAGCATATCGAGCCCGCGCCGCCCGCGCTGGCGTTTCGAGGAATCCGGCGAATCGGCAACCTGCTGCAATTCGGTCAGAATAAACTGCGGAATAATCAATGTTCCGCCCATAAATCCGGTTTCGGCAACGTCGGCAATGCGACCGTCAATAATCACGCTCGTGTCTAAAACTCTAAAATCCTGCTGAACCGTCGTCTTATCGCTGAACAGTCCGCCCAAAACCGACAAATCAATATATTCGCCCTTTGCCGCGCCGACCATCAAACCGATGTAGCCCATAAAAAAGGCGAGCGCGATCGTCAGAAAAGTTTTTATCTCGCCCGAAACCGTCTGGGTTTCCTGCGAGCTGATCAGCATTCCGATCAAGTAAGCGCCGATGATTCCGAGAATCGAGCCGATTGCCGCGCCGATCAGGGTTTTTAAGGTCGCACGTCGCGCGCGCATTTCGATCGCGATCACGAAACCGGCAAATATGATGGCGATCAGCGCCGATAAAATCTGTCTTATTTCTTCGTTATCGGGTGCAGGCGTTCCGATATGCGTGGTTTTTGCCAAAGGATTAATAAGATAACCCATCAGCGCGAGCAGCGCCACGAAGCTGATTCTAATTATGAGAACGTCGAGTTTCATGCAACAAAATTTTATCACGAACTGCAAATTTCCGCGTAGCGAAAACTGGAACTGCCGCGCCGAATTTTTAAATTATTCGACTTTTAACGTCTGCCCGTTCAGACCGATCGATTCCGAAGAAAGCAAAAACAAAACCGTGCGCGCCGTGTCGTCTTCGGAAATTCCCGCTTTCGGACGAAAAAGCTCGGCGTCGAGGTTTTCCGCCAAAGCCTGTTTTTCGCTCACCGCGACCGCGTTGACGCGAAAGTTTTTCGGCAGAGACTTTGCCAGCGACTCGGTCAAACCGATGACCGCTTTTTGCGACGCCGTTTGCAAAACGTTTTTTTCCGCATCCGGCGTATCGAGTGCCGAAACGATATTGACGATTTTCGGTTTCGGGCGCGGCTTCATCAAGCGCAGCGATTCTTTCGTGACGAAGAACGCGGCTTTTACCGATTTATCGAACGCGGCGTCGAAAATCGCTTCGCTCGTATCTTCAAATGTCGAATCGGTCGAATATTTCAAACAATTAACGAGCAGATCAATCCGCCCGAACATTTGTTCGACCACCAAGACGAGCTTTTCCGCGCCTCCGATGGTCGAAACGTCTGCTTCGACGGCGCTCGCGAGCGTTCCCAAATTTTGCAGTTCGCTGACCGCGCGGCGGTTTTCGTCGGTCGAATTCGCCACACCGACGACGACATAAGCGCCGAGCAGCGCCAATTGCAGAGCGACGGCGCGACCGACCGGATTTTCGCCGTCCGTGATCAGCGCGACCTTTTCCGCGAAAGCGTGAATTGATTGAGCGGGCATAAACGCTATATTAACCTAAAAATCGAATAATAAATATTCCAACGCTAAAGACGCGAAGGCGCGAAGGCGCAAAGCCGCAAAGTTTTTTTATAATTGTTAGGAGATGAGTTGAGGCTCTGAAATACTGGCGGCATTTCTGATCTTAAACAATTAGTTAAAAATCTCAGCGTCTTTGCGTCTCTGCGCCACCAGCGTTAAATTCCAATTCTGC
The DNA here is from genome assembly GCA_031411895.1 of Acidobacteriota bacterium. Lineage (GTDB taxonomy): Bacteria > Acidobacteriota > Blastocatellia > Pyrinomonadales > Pyrinomonadaceae > JAFDVJ01. The sequence continues at coordinate 11,468 of JANOBZ010000057.1, forward strand.
CGCGAGATTATAAATAATGCGCCGGAGAAAGCAAAAGCGGCGCGTTTTTATATTATTTTGCCGCGCGTTTTGCTATTCTGAAAAACAGCTTTTCAAAATTCACCCCGAGGAGATTTTCGAATGAAGATATTATTTCGTTTCGTTATTTTACCGGCGGTCGTTTTTTTGTCCTTTTCCGCAACGCAAGCCTTTCGCGTCGAGATCGTTTCGGGCGAGCTTTTCATCGGCGGGAGCGCTTATCAAACGCCGAATTATCAGAATTACCTGAGATTTTATCTCGTCGGGCAAACCCGCGCGCCGCAGAGAAATTACATCATGGACGTCGAACAGCTCAACGCCGTTTATCTCGATCATCCGGTTCAGCCCGAAGGCGATTACGAATACAAAGTCGGAATGCCGTATCATGGGAAACTTTTGAAGATAAACGACGAATCGCATTTCCCCGTCTGGTACGTCGGCTGCGTCTGGAAGATAAACAGCTCGACCGTAACGCCCGAAGCGACGCCCGTTTCGCCGCAGTTTCTAATCGTCAGCGCGCCTTTTACGATGAACGGCAGCAGTAATTTTTACGGCGCATACAGCACGGGTTTCCGCATTAAAGGACAAGGCACCGCTGAACTGAAATTTGAAAAAATCGAACTGAAATATTATTTGCGCGAGGCGCGGTACATATTTACCGACAAAAATTCTTTTCTCCGAGCCGTCAAATAATCTATCGGCTGGCGATTATCCGTTTGAATAAAAGCAATAAACGTTTTTATGAAAAAAATATAAATAAAAACGAATAATCGTCCACCGGTAAAAACTCGCGTAAAAAAATTTTCTAGTCGTTTTGGTTGTCGTCTTCGTCGTCGTAATAATCAATCGGTTCACCCGGCGTGATTTCGCCTTCGAAATCGTTTTCGTCCAACAGCTGATTGACGTTTTTGTCGAATTGATCCTGACTGCTCGCCGATTCCTGCGCGCCCGCATTCTGCCCGCGACCGCCGCCGAAATCTTCCAAATTTTCGCTGATGCCGATGTTTTCCGCTAAACTGCGATGATTCTCGGTCTGCGTTCCCTGTTCGTTGTTGTCCCGATTGTTAGCCATTTTCTTTACCTCTGAAATAAATTTCCCGTCAAGTCTTAATCAATTCGATAAACAACTTGCGTGCCGCTCGAATCTGCCTGTTTTTTGGTAAAATAAAGCAATAGAGCTGCGAAATCCGTTCGGTAAAAATACGATGCGCATTTTGCGTTTGTATCATTTCGATTTGGGATTTCGGATTTGGGATTTGGGATTTGCTGACGCGTTGCGAAACATACGTTCATTTCCCAAACATTTCGTTTATTAAGCGATTCAAAGATAACGAATTAGCTTGTAACGAAACCAATCCGAAATCTGAAATCCCAAATCCCAAATCAAAATATGGCAAAACAACCGTCAACAATTTACGTCTGCCAAAACTGCGGCGGGCAGCAAAGAAAATGGATCGGGATTTGTCCTGACTGTGGAGAAGGCGGAACTTTGGTTGAAGAAAAGTTCCGCCCGACTCCGCAGGCTGTTGGTAAATCTACTTCATCGAACGCACGACTAGGCGCAGACGCTTTCCGTATCGTCAAACCGATGGCATACAGTGAAATCGAATCGCAGGACGACGCGCGAACGTCGAGCGGCATCGAGGAATTCGACCGCGTACTCGGCGGCGGCATCGTCGCCGGTTCCTTGGTTTTAATCGGCGGAAGTCCGGGCATCGGCAAATCGACCATTATTATCCAGATAGCCGATAAACTGAGTTTTACGGGCGGCAAGGTTCTCTATGTTTCGGGCGAAGAATCCGAGCGTCAAATAAAAATGCGCGGCGAACGGCTCGGCATCAACGCCGATAATCTTTTCCTTTTGCCGGAAACCAACCTTGAAAATATTCGGGACGAAATCAGCACATTAAAGCCGGATTATGTGATTATTGATTCGATCCAGACGGTCTTTAGCGGAAGTATCGAATCGGCTCCCGGTTCGGTTTCGCAAGTGCGTCATGTTGCCGGTGAATTTATGATTTTCGCCAAACAAACTTCGACGCCCGTTTTTTTAATCGGACACGTCACGAAAGAAGGCTCGATCGCCGGACCGAAAGCGCTCGAACACATCGTCGACACGGTTTTGTATTTCGAAGGCGACCGGCATCACAATCACCGGATTATTCGCGCGACGAAAAACCGTTTCGGCGCGGCGAACGAGATCGGCATTTTCGAGATGACCGGCGAAGGCTTAAAAGCCGTCGGCAACCCGTCGGAAGTCTTTTTGCAGGAACGCCCCGAAGGCGCAAGCGGGTCGGTCGTAACGGTTTGTATGGAAGGCACGCGCCCGATGCTCGTCGAAATTCAGGCGCTCGTCACGGGCACGAAATTCGGTACCGGACGAAGAATGGCGCAGGGTTTCGACTACAACCGCACGTCGCTTTTGATCGCAGTTCTCGAAAAACGCGTCGGCTTTCAATTAGCCAACGACGACGTTTTCATCAACGTCGCGGGCGGCTTGGAAATAGATGAACCGGCGGCGGATTTAGGCGTCATCGCGGCGATTTCTTCCAGTTTCAGAAATTTGCAAATTCCGCCCGACACGGCGGTTTTCGGCGAAGTCGGCTTAACCGGCGAAGTGCGCGGCGTTCTCCAAGCCGAAGCCCGCGCCCGCGAAGCGCAGACATTAGGATTTAAGAAACTGATTCTTCCAGCATCAAATAAAAAAGGCTTGGAAAAACTTTTGGGCATGCGCGTCGTCGGCGTGAAAAACCTCGACGAAGCTTTAGATGAATTGTTTTAACAAAAATTTTATCTTTAAATTAATGAACAGAATTGAACCGAAAGAGGGACAAGAATCAGTTTGGGATTATCCGCGCCCGCCGAAATTAGAGCTAACAAACAAACATCTAAAAATCGTTTTCAGCGGCGAGATTATTGCGGAAACGACGCGCGGGTTCAGGGTTTTGGAAACGTCGCATCCGCCGGTCTTTTATTTTCCGCCTTCGGATGTGCGGACGGAATTTTTGACCGTAGCAGATGGCTCAAGTTTCTGCGAGTGGAAAGGTCGCGCCGGTTATTATGATCTTCGGATCGGCGAAAAACAGGTTAAAAATACTGCGTGGTTTTACCCGAATCCGACCGGAAACTTTGCGGAAATTAAAGATTATATCGCGTTTTACCCGTCGAAAATGGATGCGTGTTTCGTTAACGACGAGCTTGTCAGGTCGCAGGAAGGCGATTTTTACGGCGGCTGGATAACTTCCGAGATCGTCGGACCGTTCAAAGGCGGCGCGGGAACCTTCGGCTGGTAATCGCGAGAGTTTCTAAGTAAATTCTCATCATTCTTAGGGCATCTTTACTTTGACATGCGAAATCGTCTGATTTCAGAGGATTTCGTCTGAAATTAGACGATTTTCCTTGTTTTATATAAACTCTGCCGAAACTATAAGTCGCCGCAAACGTAAAAGGCTTCGTTTTTATTTATTTTATTACTTTGAGGAATTATTTATATGAAATTGAAAGTTTTGTTTTTTCTCCTGTTTTTATCGAGCGTTTCCGTGTTTGCCCAATCGAAGGAAGATGAAGCGTTAAAATCGCTGGTCAGACAATTTACCGAAGCGCAGCAAAATTACGACGCCAAATTGATGGATAAAATTTTGACAATGGATTACATCGAAATCTCGCCCGCCGGAGAATTCGACCCGCGCGAAAAGGTTTTGGGATTTTATAAACCCGAACTGAAACCGCCGCCCGAAAAAATGACCGTAACGATGGAAACAACCGATTTTTCGATTCGCGTTTACGGGCAGGTCGCCGTCGTCATCGCGCGTCTGAATTACACGATGACGAGCGATGGAAAAACGCTCCCGCCGCGCAGCATCCGCGCAACGTACGTCTGCAAAAAAGAAAAAGCCGCATGGAAAATCGCATCGGCGCAATACACGGGAATCAGAAAATAATGGTAAATGGTTAATTGTTAATTGTTAATAGAAAACAACTTTACCATTTACCATTAACAATTAACCATTATTTTCCGATGATTTCGGCGACTTCGTCCTGCACGTCGGCGAATTTCTTATCGACCAGATTTTCGCCGCGAAAAAATTCTTTGTCCGTAACTTCGAGCGCGTTGAACGGAAAGCGGAAATCCTGCATTTCTTCGGGCGTTTCGAAACAAACCCGCGCCAGATTCAAGCCCCAAAGATCGCCCAGAAATACGTCGAATTCGATTTGCCTGCCGTTTGATTCGTAAAAATAGCGGTTTTTGCGGATTTCCGTGCCTTCGAACTGTTCGAAAAGATGATACTCAAACTCGTTCAAATAAATTTCGGCGAGTTTCCAATGAGCCCCGCCGTCGCCGGTCGCGAATCTCTGCTGCATGATCCAGTTCCATTCCTTCGTTTCCGGAATGCGCACCGAGCGCAGGCGCAGGCGCGTGTTTTCGATGTAATTATCGAATATTTGCAGATGCGCGTCGGCGCGCGTCATCGGTTCGGGCAGATGTTCGACCAGAAAAAGGCGACGAAATTCGTTGCGGTATGTTTTGTCCATTTTTGTAAATGTTTTATACTTTTTAGTTTTCAATCCCAATTTTAACAATTTTGGAGTAAATTATGCGTTTTCAAATTTTAATTTTTTGCACGATCCTGATTTTTTCGATCATTTTAACTGGCTGTCCCGGCGAACAACCAAAGCCGAACACGAATTCGAACGCCAACCAAACGACGGTCAACGACCCGAACAAAACGACGGCGTTGAACACCAGTAAAACACCGATCGCAGAAACGACGAACGAAGCGCCGACGCTGACGCCGGCTTTCAAGTCTTACTGCGACGCGATGACCAAAAAGGACGAAGCCGCGCTCAGAAAGGTTTTCTCGGCAGCGACTTTGAAATCGCTCGAAGCCGATATGAAAGACAACAATGAGAAATCATTGCTCAAATTTCTCGAAGCCGAACAGGTTTCGAATGAACTCTGCCAGGTTCGGAACGAAAAGATCGAAGGCGACGTCGGCACGGCGGAAGTAAAAACAAAGGGCATGCCGAACGGAGTTAGAATCAAATTCGTCAAGGAAAACGGCGAATGGAAGGTAACAAACGAAATTCCCGATCTCGAATCGGTCAAAAAAGCGGCTGAAAATTCGAACACCGCGATGCCGGAAAAATCCGACAAGTCAGGAAAATAATTCTTTAACGTTTCTTTTATTTTTAACCGCGAAAGACGCGAAATGCGCTAAAATTGATTTGAAAAATTTTAGCGCATTTCGCGTCTTTCGCGCATTTATAATATGACTCAACCCCTTTTTGACATCGCCGAGCAGCTTTTCGAGGAAAAACTTTCAAATCCGAAATCCGAAATCCAAAATCCAAAATCGCGTGTGCCGGTTCACGTAGTTTACGGCGGCGCGAATCTTTTCAAAGCCGACACGATTCAAAAATTAGGCAAAATCGCGCTCAACTCGCTCGAAACATACGCGCCGAATTTTGTCGCATTCGCCGATGCGATGTGGCTTCCGGGCGCCGACCGGCTGCCGAAATACGAGGAATTGATTCAGGATTTGGAATTTCGCTTTGCCGACAATCCCGAACGCGCACGCGCGGAAAACTTCGACGCGTGGTTTGCGTGGACGATTTATAACCGCGTCGTCGAAAAGCTCCGGCGCGAGCCGATCGAGGATTTCCGCATTGATTTCGAAGACGGCTACGGCATCCGCAGCGACGCGGAAGAAGATTCGCACGCGCTCGCGGCATCGGATGAGCTGGCAAACGCTTTGTCGGAAGATTCTGTCGGCGGGTTTGCAATTCCTGCCTTTACCGGCTTTCGGATCAAATCTTTTCAGGCGGAAACTTTTCGCCGCGCCGTCCGCACTCTGGATTTGTTTTTCGGCAACTTGCTGGCAAAAACCGAAAACCGTCTGCCCGAAAATTTCGTCGTCACGCTGCCCAAAATAACGCGCGCCGAAGAGGTCGAAATTCTCTGCCGCCTGCTCGACGAGATCGAAAGCCGCCATTCTTTGCCCGAAAATTCGATCAAGATCGAAATAATGATTGAAACGCCGCAGGCGGTTCTGCTAATGACGGAGATTGCCGAAGCCGCCGGAAAACGTCTCGCGGCAGCGCATTTCGGCGCGTTCGACTACACGGCGAGCTTCGGCATCACGGCGACGCACCAGCATCTGCAGCACGACGCCTGCCGCTTTGCGCGCCAGATAATGCAGATCAAGCTCGCGCCGCTCGGCATAAGGCTTTCCGATTCGGTCACGACCGAAATGCCGGTTCCGCTTTTTCGCGGCGAAAACTTGAGCGAGAAGCAAATAAGTGAAAACCGGCGCGCCGTCCGGCAGGCGTGGCGCAAGCATTTTAATAACGTAACTCTCTCGCTTGTGAACGGTTTTTATCAAAGCTGGGATTTGCATCCGGCGCAGCTCGCGGCGCGCTACGCGGCGGTTTACGCGTTCTTTCTCGAAAGCTCCGAGACGCAAGCCGCGCGGCTCAAAAACTTTATCGGCAAAGCGACGCGCGCAATGATAACCGGAAATTTGTTTGACGACGCGGCTTCGGCGCAGGGGCTTCTAAACTTTTTTATCCGCGCCGTCGGCTGCGGCGCGATGACCGAGGAGGAAGTTCTGCAAAAAATCGATCTGAATTCCGAAGAACTCAAATCGGCATCTTTTGCGAAAATTTTGGAACTGCGAAATGGAAAGTAAAAAAATAGAAGAGTGAAAAAGTAGAAGAGTGAAAAAGTTTGCTTGAATATAATCAACAAAACTTTTTCACTCTTTCACTTTTTCACTCTTTCACTTTAAATCTCGCTCGACATAATTTTTTCTAAAATTTCGTCCTGTTGTTTGCGGACGTCGGTGATCGAGGGCGCTCGTTTGGCGACTTCGTCGGCGAATCTCGGCGGTTGGGCAAACGGGTCAACCTGGACGGGCAAGCCTGATTGCGAAAGGCTGTGCGAGATGATTCTGCCGATCAGCTCCTGCTCGAATTTCGTGATGTCAATAAACTTCGCGCCGATGCCGTTGTCTTCAAATTTATACAGAATCTTGCAGACGAGCGGCAGCCAGTTGCCGTTCGGCAATTGGATTTCGAGCCGGAAAACTTCGCCCGTTAAAAGATTTTCGTCCCATTCGAGCAGACAGCCGCCGATGCTTATCTGATGGAGCAGAGTTTCCTGTTTTTCGCCGAATTTCGAATAGCGAATCGCGGGAATGTCGAGCGAAAACCTGATATGTTGTCTTTCATTTATTGTCATTAATAAATTTAGGTTGGATAAACACGGCAGTCGCGATTGCGTGTCTGCCTTTGAACATTTTAACCGCTTCGTCCGAATTTAAGCAACAGTTTTCTTCAAACTTCCGCAAAATCGGGTAAAATTCGGTTTATGAATTTCCGAATTCTCGCGCCAATCTATTTTTTCGCGCTCGCCGTCGAAATCTTTGCGAATCTAACCGGCAGCCGGCATCTGCAGTATTTTTCGAAGCCTTCGCTGATGCTGATTCTGCTTTTTTATTTTCTGCTTAATACGCGAAAACTCTCTGCCGTCAAATACCTGATAATCTTCGCGCTCGTTTTTTCGTGGCTCGGCGACGTGTTTCTGCTTTTCGATAAACAATATAAATCGCTTTTTATCTATGGCTTGGCAGCTTTTCTCGTCGCACACGTTTTTTATATTTTCTATTTTTTGCAGATTCGCCGATCTAACAAACCCGAAAAACTTCCGTCCGCGCTAATATTTATCGCGATTGCCGCTTACACTTTGGCGCTCTTTGCTTTCATCGCGCCGAATGTCAAAAGTTTGGTGATTCCGGTCGGAATTTACGCATTGGTGATTTCGACGATGCTCGCGGCAAGCCTCGCGGCGTTCGATTTCGGCAAGCAGAATTTCGGACGAACGGCGGTCGCCGGAACTCTGCTTTTTATCGTTTCCGATTCGATTCTGGCGATCAACCGTTTTGCCGCGCCGTTTGAATACGCGCCGGAATTGGTCAACGCTTTTCAGGAAGTCTGCGCCAAAACCGACGCGGCGAATAACTAATTTTTAGCCAAGAAC
>JANOBZ010000058.1:0-6987 GCA_031411895.1 Acidobacteriota bacterium
CTCAAGGAAAGAACGGCTTAATAATTTATTGAGCATCTTGATCCTCAATAAATTAAAAGAGCGAACGGGACACCGAATCCGATAATCTTCGACTGATTTCGATCCGGCTTTTTTCTAAAAAAATAAAAGTAATGAACGTCTCTAGGAATTGATAAATCCGCTAAAGGGGTTTTCTCCCTAAATTGAAATTATTACTTAAGACTCTATCAAGATTTGTTTTGCCTGTAAGTGGGGTCTCACACATATGGAAAAATAAAAATGAAGCGCAAAGAATTCTAGTTAATCGCCCGATAGGATATGTCCGGGTATTTTTTCAATTGACGACGCGCGACGATCGTAATAAAAAGCAGTTCGTCGAACTCGGTTTGCTCAAACGCTCGGCATACCGCCAGATATTGAGAAAAATTTCTTGAGTCACCGCTTCGGCGTCTTCGGTTGAATCGGTAAGCTTTTTTGCCATCGACCAAATGAGATCGCCATAGCTGTCAAGACAATCTTTAATAGCTGTGCGGTCGCCTTCGACTACTCTTTGCAAAACATTCGGAGCCTGCCTCTTTCGATTTGTTTGCACAGTCGAGCAGGCGTTGGTCTTACCGTCAAAATCGTTTTGTAAAGGTAATTTTTTCATTAGTTTTACAAATTTGTGTATCGCTTATGCCGCCAGCGCCATAAAATTCCTAACGGGTAGGATGTCTCGCGCTTACCAAGCAAAACGTCCAACAATAAACTCGCGTATGGTACCGAAAATGAAAATATCTTCATAAAAACACTTATTTATTTACAGTCAAATGAACATTGATCAACTTCAGATCAAGCCCGGTTAAATTGAAATGTAAAGGACGAGCCGGCTTTTGTTCCGACTCATTCCCTAATAAATGCCCTGTCCCGATTGATCCCCTTGTTCTTCCAGCAAATTTCGCCATCGGATTTAAGAAACGCAAGGCACGTTTTCTAAATTCGAGCCGGACGCTGGCTCAACTCTCGTTCAATAGTTCGAACGCATTCAATGGCTTATCTTTCAAATTTACTTTAATTTATTTGAACCGTATGTTCGGTTTCGCGCTTATAGAATTCTTCTTTTGTGATATGGTGATTGAAAATACAAGTTTTTAGACATAATTTTTATCACCTCATTCGAAATAATCAGGAGATCTATATGTCCAGCCCCCTTCGAACCGACGTTATAAAAAATCATCTGCTCGCCGCGCTGCCGCCGGAGGAGTACGATCGTCTTAAACCGGATTTTGAGATCGTTTCATTCCCGCTCGGCAAAGTCCTGTATGAATCGGGCGACAAGATGACGCACGTTTATTTTCCGACGACGGCGATCATCTCGATGCTCTACATCATGGAGAACGGCGGGACCGCCGAGATCGGGATCGCGGGCAACAACGGACTGATCGGGTCGGCGCTCTTTATGGGCAGCGAATCGACCACGAGCCGGGCGATTGTGCAGAGCGAGGGCGACGCGATCCGGATAAAAGCCGCGCCGCTGAAAGCCGAATTCGCGCGCGGCGGTGTGTTCCAGAACTTATTGCTGCGCTTCACGCAGACGCTGATGACGCAGATCTCGCAAACCGCCGTCTGCAATCGTCTGCATACGGTCGATCAGCAGCTCTGCCGCTGGCTGCTCATCAATCACGACCAGTTGGAAACCAACAAGCTGATCATGACGCAGGAGTTGATCGCGAATATGCTCGGCGTACGGCGCGAAGGCGTGACGTTAGCCGCCAAAAAACTTCAGGAAAGAGGGTTGATAAAGTATTCGCGCGGCGTCATCAAAATGACCGACCGCAAAGGTCTGGTAGAGGCGTCCTGCGAATGTTATCAGATAGTCATGGAGGAATACGAGCGGCTGCTCGGCAAATACGTTCCGGTGAACAAAAACAGACACGAGAAGAAAGGCAATAAATGAAACTCCGCCAGCGCGTGTTTCCCGGACTGGTTTTTGATCGGGAACAGTCTCAAAACGCCCGGTTATGGAGTAATCTAGAGAGCCTCAAAAACGACCCTTTTGGAGACATTAAATTCAGAGTTGCCAAAATAACTGTTATCGGTTTACCGGAAACTAATCATAAAATTCAGCTTCTTTAGAATTATGATTATTAGCTTTGTTGCAAAAGTATAGCAGAAATGAATAATGTTCGGTTTGAGATTAAAATCCGTCAGTAATTACGAACATTGTTCGTTTTATTCAAGCTTTTTCAGTAGTTAATTCTGGTCATTTAGACTTTTGCAACAAAGCCTAAAATCCCGAAAAGGTATGGCTTTTGAGACGCTTTTAAGGTTTTAGAAAACACGACTTTACAGACAGAGCAAAAAGCATGACATTAACGAAAGTTTTAGTATCATGCTTTTTGTTTCGCTTAAAAGGCGCGTGGAATTTGACGCTCGGAAAGCGTGTTCGGCACGTCCCTAAACGGTCAGTGTCATGCCGCCGTTTTTGCGTTTTCGAGAAGCGCCGCGTTCGGATTTGCGTTTGCGTCCGAGGGATTGATATTCGGGCGAATCTTCGCCGTATTGGGCGGCAACCTGGATAACCGCGCCGTCGTTTTTTTCGACGAGTTAGTAGCTTTTTTCGGCGATCGTGTCGCGCACTTGTGCGAGCCGCGCCAGTATTTGCGGTTCTTCCGCTAATGCGGCGTCGAGTGCGTCAACGACGGTTTGAATCGCGGCGACGGCGTATTCGGGTTTGAGCGAAGTATAGCCGGTAATATTTTTCAAATTGCTGAAATAGCCTTCTTCTTCCGCTATTTGATTTGGCGATAATCTTTTCTTTTTAGCCATTTTTTTGTTTCTCCTTAATGCTTCGAAAGCTCGATATTGTTTTTCTTCCTAATGTTTATGACATTAGGCGCGTTAAATTCTCTTGCGACTAGAGAGTTTTTGATGTTTTCGTCACTGTTTACCTTTCGGATATTGAGTCTGAAGGTTTCGGAAGCATGTCCAAACTCTTAAACACCGCGTCCGAAGCCTTCGGACGTGAGTCCAAACTCTTTAGCAGTGCTGCCAAAGACTTATCCGGTAGCGAAAAGCGACTTTATTCGGAAGAAAAAGATTCGGCGTTGAAGGAAAAGGATTTCGAAACTACTGCGGGAAATCTTTTGTTATTCAACGGGAAATAAATTTCCTTTCGCTTAAAGTGGAAATAACGAAATAAAATCTCGTGCTCAATGAATAAACAAACCTTGTTTTCCCGCCCTTGTTTTTGGTGTGCTATTTATTTGCCACAGGTTGGCGCGTGATGTCAAACCAATGGTCAATGGTTAATGAAAAATTATTAACCATTGACCATTTACCATTTCAAATGTAGCGGTGCTCGACCATCAGGCACATATCCTGAACGACTTTGATTCCGGCTTCGGCGAATCGGCGGGCGGCTTCGTCGCTGCGGATTCCGGCTTGAAACCAGACGGATTTCGGGCGCGCGGCGAGGATGTCTTCGATGTGCGGCGGGATGTCCTGCGAGCGGCGAAAGACGTTGACCATATCGATCTGTTCGGGAATGTCGGAAAGTTTGCGATAGACTTTTTCGCCGAGGATTTCGGTCGTTTCCGGATAATAGACCGGCACGGGAATGATCTTAAAACCTTTATCCTGCATATATTTCGGCACGTAAAACGCGGGCTGATAGCTCTGCGCTTCGGTCTTGATGCCGAGCACGGCGATGGTTTTTGTTTCTTTGAGAAGCGCTTGAATCTGTTCGTCGCTGACGAGTATGTTTTCGTGAATCATGGCTTTATTTTATCGCGCGAAAGCCAAAACGCCCAGGCGATCAACACTAACTGTAAGGGCAGACGCGCGATCAACGCCGCGTAACTCAATTCGGGAAAGCGCTCCGGATACATCGCCATATAGATGTTCGCGGGAAAAACCGCGATCAGCAGCGCGATCAAACCGAACGCGGCGAAACGCGAGTATTTCGGAACTAAAAGCAGAACGCCGAGCGCGATTTCGAACACTCCGCTCAAATAAACGAGAAAAAGCGGCACCGGAAAAACCGGCGGCATAATGCGCGTGTAAAATCCGGGATTGATAAAATGATTCGCGCCCGCCAATACAAAAGCGACCGCGAAAATCCACGTAAAAATCGTTTTAATCAAAGACATTTTTTATTAATGGTAAATTGTTAATGGTTAATTGTTAATTCAAAGCAGATTTTTATTAACCATTAACCATTTACCATTACCATCAACAATTTACCATTAATAATTAACCATTATTATCATTTTCCGCCGGTGAATGTTTTGAATTCGCCTTTAGCGGCTTTCTTTTTGGCTTCGTCGGGCAGATATTCCCAGTGCCAGTGTTCGCCTTTGACGGTGCGCAGGAAGCCGAATTTCGGCGCGTTCTTCTTTAACCAGTCGTACATCGGCGTGCCGTCGAAGCCGAGCGTGTTGAGGTCGAACGCCTGCCCGTGCTGGTGATTCGACCTGCCCGCGCGCGCCGCGAGATTGCCTTTGCCTTTTTTATATAGGTCGAAGAGTTTTTCCTGATGCCGATAGGTGCGAAATCCGCTTTCGATGCAGAGTTCCAAATTAACTTTAGCGGCAGCATCGCGCAAAGCAAAATACGGCGCGATGCTTTCGTATGTGATCTGCTCCATCTCGCCGCCGTTGCCGACGATGTTGACGAGAATCTTCGTGCCGATGTATTTACCGAGCCGCCAGCAGGCGTTCGCGCCTTGCTGGTCGAGCCATTCGGGTTTCGCGTAATATCCGGTGCAGCCGTCGGTCAAATTCGTCGCGCTCGTCCAGCCGATCTCGTCCTTTTTCTTGAGCTTGCCGTTTTTAATTTCGCAAGCACAGACTTTAACGAACGTTTTTCCGCCGCCGTCGTCGGCTTTTTCGGTCACGACGACGTAAGTTCCTGCCGGAATCGTCTTGCCCGCAGAAGCGAATTTCGGCGCGCCGCCGCGAATCAGAGCCTGTTTGTCGGTGACGGTGAAATTGTCGCTGCCGGGTGAAAAATCCCACTCCGGCGGCGCTAAACTGACCAGTTCGTTCAAAAATCCGCCTTCGAGATTCGATGCCTTCGTCCAGCCTTTGGGAACGAACGCGCCGCCGTTATTGATCGGCTCGGCGAAAACGAAAACCGTCCGCGCCGAATTGGTGCGCACGTCCGTAACTTTGATCTCGGTGCGCTTCGGAAGTCGTTTAATATCGCCGACGGCGCATCCGACGGCTATTTCTTCGCCCGCCTGATAGGTTTCGACCTCGACAAGATTATCCTGGCGAATCCGCGCGTCGTTATCCATCACGATATAGGTTTTATCCGCGTAACTGGGTATCTTCATTTTATCTCCTCAATGCCCTTTTTTGTATTTTTGGGACTTGTCTAAAGAACTCGGAACGGGTGCGGACCAGCGTGTTTTGAATGTTTGAAAGACGCGCCTGTCCATTGAACGGATGTTACTTGCGATACCCGAATTTTATATAAAAAATATATTTTGTCAATAGATTTCTTAAATCGGCAGAGTTTCACGATGTATGGTTAACTGATCTTTGCGGCTTTGCGCCTTTGCGGGAAATTAAATCTTCTCCCGCAAAGACGCAAAGCAGGCAAAGTAAAGCCGATATAAAACTCTTTTTTGCCGCGCATCTTAAATCTTTCTGAAAATCGCTTATTAAAATAATTCCACCTTGATTAAGCCGTCGGGCTTATGACAAAATAATTTTCAGTTATAAAAGAATTATGAATTTTGAATTAAACGAAGAACAACTGCAAATAAAAATGAGCGTCCGCGAATTTGCGGAAAGCGAGATCAAGCCGAACGTTCTGGAATGGGACGAAACGCAGCATTTTCCCGACGAGCTGCGTCCGAAGCTCGCCGAACTCGGGCTTTTGGGCGTAATTTTCCCCGAAGAATACGGCGGCGCGAATTTGGGTTACGTCGAATACGCGACGATCATCGAAGAAATCGCGCGCGTTGACGGCTCGGTCGGCTTGTCGGTCGCGGCGCACAATTCGCTCTGTTCGAATCATATCTATATGTTCGGCAGCGAAGAGCAAAAGCAGAAATATCTCGTGCCTTTAACGCAGGGCGAAACGTGGGGCGCGTGGGGTTTGACCGAATCGCAAGCCGGTTCGGATTCAGCCGGAACGCGCACGACCGCCGTGCGTAACAACGGCGGCTGGCAGGTCAACGGCTCGAAAAACTTTATCACGCACGCGATTACCGGCAACACGCTCGTCGCCGTCGCCGTGACGGATAAAGAAAAAGGCAACAGGGGCATTTCGGCGTTTATCTTCGATAAATCAATGGCAGGTTTCCGCTCGGACAAAAAGGAAAATAAGCTCGGTATGCGCGCTTCGGAGACGGCTTCGGTCGTTTTCGAAGACTGCTACGTGCCGGACGAAAACCGTCTCGGCAATCTCGGCGAAGGCTTTCTTCAGGCGATGCAAATCTTAGACGGCGGGCGCATCTCGATCGCCGCGCTCTCGGTCGGCATCGCGCAGGGCGCGTACGAGGCGGCGGTCAAATACGCGAAGGAGCGTCATCAATTCGGCAAACCGATCGCCGAATTTCAGGCGATTCAGTTCAAATTAGCCGACATGGCGACGCAGATCGAAGCCGCGCGCCTTTTGACGATGCAAGCCGCCTACCTGAAAGACGCCGGCAAAAAGGTTTCACAAGCCTCGGCGATGGCAAAACTTTTCGCCTCCGAAACCGCCGTTAAAGTCTCGGAAGAATCAATCCAGATTCACGGCGGCTACGGCTACACGAAAGATTACCCGGCGGAAAAATACTGGCGCGATTCGAAGCTTTGCACGATCGGCGAAGGCACGAGCGAAATTCAGCGCGTGGTTATCGCTAAGAATTTGTTGAAAACATTTTAGTGTTTCACTGTTGCATTGCTGCAACATCCGCGCTATTATGATCTTCCAAATTCAACACAGGAGAAATTTTATGAGTTCAACAGCAACAAGTGCAGGCCGTCTTGGATCGGCTTTTTTGGCAGAATTGGAAAATGAGGCAAAGGTGAC
>JANOBZ010000059.1:0-17592 GCA_031411895.1 Acidobacteriota bacterium
TACGACAATGACGGGAAAACCGATCTGGCGGTTTATCGCAGCGGAACGTGGTGGATTCAAACGAGCGGAAACAATCAGGTTTCGGCGACGCAATTCGGTTTGAGCGCGGATAAACCGATTCCGGCGGCTTATCTGCCGTAATCGGTTTCACCCTTAAATAGTTCACCTAAAAATTAAAAGGCGGAGGAATACAGTGTAATCTTCCGCCCTTTAATTTTTGGCATTAACATCCTGACACACCCGCGAAGTAGAAATTCGCGCCGAAAGCGCCGAAAGAAAGCAGCCGGACATGAAACGTCCGGTCAGCGAGCGAATAAACCGCGCAACAAGTTAGTAATTTCAACGATGTCAACGTGGCGAAAACGTTGCACCGCATAATTTTTTTATAATAAATGTTAGATTTTGCCAAAAAAAAGTCATATATAAGCAGAGATCAAATTTTCGTAGTGCCCGGGAATCGGCAACTCACGATTTCAAGGACGGATAAGTTGATTCATTACTAAGAAAAAATTAAAGGAGAGCAAAAATTATGTCATCAATACAATTTGAAGCAGTGACGAATGACGAGTCTTTAATGAGCGAGATTCAGCAAAAGATTAAGTCGAGCAATCTGCTCGGAAGCAAACTGGATATATCAGAAGCATTGAAGCCGCCTTCGACCGGTGGTTTTGAATCGCTTCGAGTGCCGACAAGCAGTGAAATAGCGAGCGCATTTAAAGAGAAAGGCGCACGCGACGGGAACTTCGAAGCCATCGTGCGGCGTTTCGGTCGCCCATCGCTATTTGTCAAAAACGGCACTTTCGAGGTCCCCGAATCCGATACGTGGAAGGGACGTCTTGCGCCGTATAAAACGCTTATCGACCGCGCCATTAATTCGGTCGGGCGGGTCGAACTGATTAACCACACTGATTACGACTGGGTCGGGACAGCGTGGATGATTAGCGACGACATCGCGATTACCAATCGGCATGTCGCGATGGTTTTTGCACAAAAAACAGACAGCGGCTTCGGCTATCGGCGTCGCGAATACCGCGCTTTTGTCGATTTCAAGGAAGAATATTTACAACTCGGCTCGTTTGAAGTAGAAGTCGAAGACATTCTTTATATTGCCGATGACCATGAAGATTTTCCCGATCTGGCATTTCTGAAATTAAAAAAATCGGATTCGTTTAGGCTTCCGCCGCCGATTCGGCTTTACGAAGGCACGCCGGTCAACGGGCAAATCGTGGTGACGATCGGTTATCCGGCTTACGACAGTCGAAACAATGCGGCGGATATGTCGCGTATTTTTTCAGACGTTTACAATGTCAAGCGGCTTGCGCCCGGCGAAGTGTTGGCGGTCGGCTCGCAACAGGACTTCGAGCACGACTGTACGACCTTAGGCGGAAACAGCGGCTCGATGGTCGTCGACGTCGCCAGTGGTCAAGTGCTCGGACTTCATTTCGCCGGACGCTACGAGCAGGCGAATTTCGCCGTCAAGTCCGAAGTGCTGAAAAGCTATTTAGGCAGCTTAAATATTATTGCAAACCCGGTTTCCGTCGCCGTGCCGTCAGGAAACGGCTCGAGCACGAATTTAGATACCGAAATTCCGGCGCCGACCGCGAATGATTTAAAGGGACGAAAAGGGTACGAAAGCGGTTTTTTGGGCGACAGCGACGATTTAACCGTGACGCTGCCGACGCTGACCGACAAAATTAAAGACAAGGCAGTCGTCGTTTCGCCCGAAGCTTCGGGACAGTCTAAATATAATCTCGACTATACGCATTTTTCTATTGTCATGAATGGCGAGCGCCGATTGGCTTTTTTTACCGCCACCAACATTGACGGCTCAACTGTTAATCGCGTCAAGCGAAAAGGCGATGTTTGGTTTTACGATCCGCGGATTGAAAGAAAATATCAAGTCGGAAACGAACTTTATGCGAAAAACGATTTGGATCGCGGGCATTTGACACGGCGCCTCGACCCAGCCTGGGGAGACGAATTTAAACAGGGCGAGATGGATACGTTCTTTTTTACCAACTGCACACCGCAACACCATCTTTTCAACACCAAAACCTGGCTTGGTCTCGAAGACTACCTGTTGAACACAGCGGACACGATAGACTTTAAAGCCTGTATTTTTACCGGTCCGGTCTTCGACGATGAAATCGACCGTCCGTTCGACTTTAAAACCAATAACGGCAACGGACGAATTCTTCTTCCCCTCCAATACTGGAAAGTCGCCGTGATGGTCAAAGAAGACGGAACGCTGAGCGCGACCGGGTATCTGATCAGTCAGAAAGACTTGGTTTCCAATATGGAATTCGTCTTCGGGCAGTATAAAACCTATCAAGTACCGATCCGGACAATCGAAAATTTGACCGGACTGAGTTTTAACGGTTTAGAGGAGTTCGATCCGCTCAACAGTACCGAATCCGTTCCGTATCTGGAGTTGGGAGATTATGAGGACATTAGAATTTAGCAGGTGAAATTTAGTACTTTACCGCGATTTACAAACTATAAAAAGATTTGGTAAGCGCACTCGTAAGTGCGCTTTTCGCTTTTAGTGTGTCGAAGGTTTATTTTGAGCTTGTTTTGCTGAAAATTAAGTCCGAATCCGCATTTGTTTCATTCGTCCGTCAAATACCGGACCGGAATTTCGCCATAACGGTCGTTTTTAATTTGCCGGATAAAAAAAGTCGTGCCCGCATGATAGTTTTTCTCTGTTTCGAACGCCTTAAGAAAGTAGCCGCGAAAATGCGGCGAGATAATTAAGAGGAGAATGTCATGAAAAATTTATTTAGAACAGTTATTTTGGGAATTGCGTTGGCGGGCGTGTCGTTCGCTCAGAGTTCGTCGGAAGAAAGGCAGACAGGCAAGGCGACTGAGGTGAAAGTAGCGGTGATCGAATTCAGTCCTGCGGCGAATGCCTCCGCGATGACGCCCGAGGCGAAGCGACAGCTTCAATCCGGCATGGCGGCGGCACTTGAGAAAACCCGTAAATTTGACGTCGCGGATGTCAGGTGGACGCGAACTGAGTCGCAGAACGATCTCGCGGCTCTCAACAATGGCGCTTCGACTGCGGCGGCGGTCAAGCTCGGCAAGCGGCTCGGCGTGAGTTATGTCCTGACCGGCACCGTGGAGGAATACACGCCGAAGGGTGCGGACGGCTTTGGCAGTCTGATCTTGAAGACCCGGTTCATCGAGGTTGCCACCGGCAAGGTCAAATACTCAGGCGAAACGACGCAGCGGAGCACGAGCGAGATGAGGACGACCGGCGTCGCCGAAATGCACTCAAAGACCGTGATGCCCGCCATCAAGAAGCTGGCGGCGACGATTGCGGCATTGAAGCTTTGATCGCGACATTAATCGTGGCAAGCATCTCTCCTGCTTGCCGCGCTATTTCCGGAAAGCCGTTGTTGAAATTAAGTTTAAGCACCTTTAAGATGAAGATATTAAAAATATGACAACTATCGGAACCGTCGAAAGTTTATGGCGTTACCCCGTCAAGAGTATGAGCGGCGAGGCGATGATCGAAATGTTTATGGGATTTTCGGGCATCTACGGCGACCGCTGCTGCGCCTTTAAAAATTCAACTGCCCGCAAAGGATTTCCCTATTTGAGCGCGACCGCACAAGAGCAAATGCTGCGCTATCGTCCGCAGTTTCGTTACGCCGATCGAGCCGTGAAACCGCCGAATTTGTTTGAAGCGATGAGCATTGCGCCGGGCGTCACTCCGGCAAATGCCGAACCGGAAGACTTGAGTTTGGACGTCGTTACGCCGTCCGGGACGACGCTCGCGGTTAATGACCCGGCGCTCGCTGAAATGCTCGTCGAAGGATTGCGCGGCGAAAATCATTTGACGCTTGTACGTTCAGACCGCGCGTTGACCGATTGCCGCCCGGTTTCTTTGATCAGCCTGCAAACCATCCGGCAAATCGAAGAGGAGTCGGGCTTTTTCATTGATAAACGACGCTTTCGGGCAAACGTCTATCTTAATCTCTTATCGGACGACGGATTTGGCGAGGACGAATTGGTCGGTCGCCGCCTGCGAATCGGCGCACACGCGGAGGTGATGATTCTCGAACGCGACCCGCGTTGTAAGATGATTTCGCTCGACCCCGACACAGGCGAACACAACCCGGAAGTTTTACGCAAAGTCGCCCGGGCACATGCCGCCTATGCCGGTGTTTATGCGGCGGTTTTGGTTGAAGGAATTTTAACCGAAAGCGATTCGATTGAACTGTTGGACTAAAAGCGCATTATTGATCGAAGGTGTTATCGAGCAGCCATATATCGGCATCAATCTGAAGGTAACGAAAAAAAATCATTTGGTTGTCGGGCGAGATGTTGGCATGTTGAAGCTCATAAGCCGTCGGCTTGAAAAGCTCGTTGATTTTTTTTGTTTTCGTGTCGCCGAGATAAGCCGCATTCCGGCTCGAGAAGATAAAATGCCGGTGATCGTTGAGCCAGAAGGGCAACGTCCCCGATTCGGTTATTTTTTCGTATTTCGAAGTTTCAAAATCAAAAAGCGCGATCCCGCTTTCGCTTCCGCCGAGTTCAAAAAAATCCAGAAGCAGCTTTTTTCCGTCTTTCGACCAATCTACGGCAGTCGCGTAAAAATTCGTCCACAGCGGCGGCAGCGGGCGCGGCGTTTGCCGATTCCAGGGAATCGTCAGATCAAGGACAAAAGGTCGGCGCATCCTGCCTTCGCTTTCGGTGAAAATAAGGCGCTTTCCGTCGGGCGAAAAAACCGGGAGAAGAGCGTCGTTTTTCTCGGTAAAAGTTATTTGTCGCGGATTAGAGCCGTCGCCGTCAATCATCCAGATTTGATATTTGCCGGTGCGGTCTGTTTGAAAAGCAACCTGCTTTCCGTCGGGCGACCAGCGCGGGTTTCTTTCGTGAAACCGGTCTTTCGTCAAACTGCGCCAATTTTTGCCGTCCCGGTCAAAGACCGCCAAATCTTCCTGCACGTTATCGGGATTTCTGATCAGAAATTCTTCGCCGTTCGGCGACAACTGCGGATTGCTGATTTCGATGTTGCCGCGCGTGATCCAATTCGCTTCGCCCGCCGTTTTCAGGGTTTTCGGGTCGAAAGCGAGCGACTGCAAATTGGAATTGCTTTCGTAACGCACATAGCCGAGACGTTTCCCGTCGCGCGAGATGGCGAGATGGCGAGAGTATTTTGAAGGCATTGAAACCGATTCCGGCGCGCCGAGCTGCTCTCCGGTCTTTTCGTCCACCGGAACGCGCCAGAAATTCATATTACCGCGCCGGTTGCTCGCAAAATAGAGATATTTTCCGTCCGGCGACCAGACCGGATTCCAGTCCGCCGCCGCCGCGTCCGATGCAATTATCACAGGATCGCCGCCGTCCGCCGGAACGGTCGCGATTTCGCCTGGATTGCCGTCCGCGACAAACCAGAAAGCGATGCGCTGACCGCCGGGCGACCAGCTCGGCATCACGGCATCGCCTTTTGTTTCGAGCTGCCGCCGCTCGCCGCTCGCCGCGTCAATCGTCCAAAGGCGGCTGTTCGCAATGGTGTGCGACGTATGAAGAGCGGAAGGACGGTCGCTGAGGACGATTTTTTTGCCGTCCGGCGACCACGAAGGATGAAACCCGAAGTCGGTCAGGCGGCGGACGTTTTCGCCGGTTTCCTCCATCACGTAAATTCCGCGCGGCTTGCGCTCGGAGCGAAAAACGATCTTTTTTCCGTCCGGCGAAAACGCGGGCATCGAGTCGTTTTCTGTTGAACCGGCGGTTAAATTTTGAAGATTTTTTCCGCCGATTCGGAGCGAAAAAATATTGCGGTCGTCATTTTCCCCGCCCTCGAAAATGACGCTTTTCCCGTCGGGCGAAAAGCTCGGATAGCCTTCAGCCCAGGGCGAATCGGTCAGTTGCGCGTTTTGCGCCGTCGCCCATTCGGTCGCTTCTTTGACGGCGGGCTGTTCTGATTTGCCGACGAAATACCAAATCGCCGCGCTCAAAGTAAAAAGTACAAGGACAAGAGTAAAAATAAAAAAAAGCCTTTGCGCCGTCGCGCCGCTGCGTCTTTGCGTGAAAGAAATTTTCCGCCCCGATGTCGAATCAAATTCGCGGCGGACGCGCTTGAGATCGGCGCGCAGATCGGCGGCGGTTCGGTAAGAGACATCCGCATTTTTTTCGAGAGCTTTGTATAAAATCCTGTCCAATTCGCCCGAAACTTCGGCGTTAATCGTCGAGGCGAGCGGCGGCTCGTCCAGAAGAATCGATCGGAAGGTCGCCTGCCTTGATTCTTTTTTATACGGGTTGAATCCGGTCAAAAGCTCATACAAAACGACGCCGACGCTCCACAGATCGGTGCGCTCCGCAACACTGCCGTCCGTCACCTGTTCGGGCGACATATAAGCGGGCGTCCCGATAATCACGCCTTTCGCCGTGCGCGCGAAATTATCGGTCGGTTTCGTTTCCGCGTCGCTCAGTTTAGCCAGACCGAAATCGAGAATTTTCACATAACCGTCGGGGCGCAGCATAATGTTTTCCGGCTTGATGTCGCGGTGGATAATGCCGCCCGCATGAGCGGCGGCGAGCGCGTCGCAAATCTGAAACATGATCTCGAGGATTTCGGCAAGACGCGGTTTTTCGCCGATCAGCTCGCGCACGGTTTCGCCTTCGACGTATTCGGTGGCGATGAAACTTACGCCGTTTTCGCTGCCGACGTCATGAATCGTGACGATGTTCGGATGATTCAAAGCCGAAACGGCGCGCGCTTCCATCTCGAAGCGTTTGACGCGCTCATCATTGGTCGTATATTCGCCGGGCAGAATTTTAAGAGCGATACTGCGGTTGAGCTTTTCGTCACGCGCCAGAAAAACCTCGCCCATCCCGCCCGCGCCGATGCGCCGCTCGATCACGTATGAGCCGAATTTTTGCCCGATCAATTGACGCTGCGTGACGACGGTTTGCGACTTCGCCAGATTGCGCGCGGCAATGCCCATCGCCGACTTTTCCAAAAAATCGGCGGCGTTCGTCGCTTTGAGAAGTTTTAAGAGTTTGTTTTTAAGTTCGTTGTCGCCATTCGTTTTTTCAGACAAAAACCGCTCGCGCTCGGCTTCGGGCAGATCAAGCGCGGCATCGAAGAGCTCGTCAATTTGTTTCCAGCGGTCTTGATTCATTTGAAATTTTGCCACGAATTACACGAATCTTCACGAATAAAACTAAAAAATTATTCGTGTTATTTGTGCAATTCGCGGCTAGTCTGCATTTGAAAGTTCGCAGTAAAGCCAAGCCTTTGCTTTCTGCCATTCGCGCATCACGGTGATCGGCGCAATGCGCAGGACTTCCGCCGTTTCTTCGACCGAAAGTCCGCCGAAAAAGCGAAGCTCGACGATGCGCGCTTTGCGCTCGTCAATTTGCGCGAGCGACCGCAGCGCTTCATCGAGCGCGATCAGGTCGGCATCTTTTCCGTCGGAAATCTGCAAAGCCTCGTCCAGAAATAAATGCTCGGCGCTGCTGCCTTCGACGCGCGGGCGCGAGCGGGCGAAATCGACCAGAATCCGCCGCATCATTCCCGCCGCGACACCGAAAAAATGCGCGCGGTTTTGCCAGCGCACCGCCTTCCAGTCGATCAGCCGCAGATAGGCTTCGTTAATCAACGCGGACGTTTGCAGAAGATGCCCGTCGCGCTCGCGGTTCATATAGCCGCGCGCCAGGCGGTGCAGCTCGGCGTGAACCAGCGGCACGAGCCGTTCGAGCGCGTGTTCGTCGCCGTCGCTCCAAGCCGCCAAGAGCTCGGTCAAATTTTCCGTATCAGGCGAATTCATTGAAAAACAAACGTATTTGAGGATTCAAATTTAGCATAAACCAGAAAAAATAAAAAATTTTTACCGACGATGATAGTTTTCGCTCCATTCGTCCGCCTTAGTTTGTCGAAGCAGCCGAAAGCGAATTCAAACGGACTGCGAGTTTACATTTTGGAGAGATAAAAATGAAATCAATAAAAATATTTTACGGCAAATTTTCAATCGTCCTGACGCTCGCGATAATTTTCATCGCGCTGCCAGCTAACGCTGCCGCGCAGGGCAAAATCTTTTTTCAAAGCAGCCGCGACGGCATTATGCAGATTTCTTCGATGAACCCGGACGGGTCGAACCCGATGAATTTGAGCAATAACGGTGTGGAAGATTCTCAGCCGGACGCGAGCGCGAACGGCGAAAAAATCGCGTTCTTATCGGAGCGCGACGGTAACGAAGAGATTTACATAATGAACGCGGACGGCTCGAACCAAACGCGCCTGACCAATCACGCGGCTTGGGACGGTATGCCAACTATCAGCCCGGACGGCAGCCGGATCGTTTTCGCTTCGACGCGCGACGGCGGTTACGAGATTTATACGATGAACGCGAACGGCTCGGATTTAACCCGCCTGACGAACAACGACGCGGTCGAGTTTAACCCGTCGTTTTCGCCGGACGGCACGAAGATTCTGTTCAGTTCGACACGCGATTTCGATTTTGAAATTTACGTGATGAACGCCGACGGCAGCGATCAGCAGCGGTTGACATCGGTTCCCGGCGAGGACGACCACGCGCAGTTTAGCCCGGACGGCACGAAAATCGTTTTTATCAGCCGGCGCGACGGCAACTGGGAAGTTTATAAAATGTTGGCGGACGGTTCGGAACAATATAACCTGAGCAACAACCCGATAGACGATTACGCGCCGACTTACTCGCCGGACGGCAGTCAGATCGCATTTAGTTCAGTACGCGACGGTAATTTTGAAATCTACACGATGAACTTCGACGGGACGAATCAAACGAACGTAACAAACTTTCCGCTTCATGACCACGAACCTTCGTGGGTCAGCAGCGGCACAACGGACACGGACGCGGACGGCGTGACGGACGCGGCGGACAACTGCCCGCTCACCCCAAATGCGAACCAATCCGACACGGACGCGGACGGCATCGGCGATGCGTGCGACGCGCAGACCGGACCGGCGACCGACAAAAATCAATGCAAAAACGGCGGCTGGGCAATCTTCAACTTTCCGCGCACGTTCGTCAATCAAGGCGACTGCATCAATTTCGTCAAAAACGGCGGCGTTTTAGCCTCTCAGCAATCGGGTACAACGACTTCGGCATCGTCGAATCATCCCGCCGGCATGAATGTGTTGCTGGGCGACGGGTCGGTGAGAATGATCAGGATTTCGCTGCCGAATTCGCCTTTGGAATACAGCTTTGTTGACGCGAACGACCCGAACGCGGAGATCAAAGCGCGGGCGTTGTTCGATGCCGCTTATCGATTGCGGCGCGCCGTTATCATCACCGTTCCGAGCGGCACGTCCGGCGTTTCGGGCAGATTTCCGGCGGCTGATTTTTTTATCAACGACGGCGGCGATACGAGTGTGCTGGCGGTCAAGCTTCAAAACGTAATCGTAAGCAGCTATCAAGTCAGCGGCGGCGGCGGCGCGATGGAATCGCTTTCACTCAATTTTACGAAGATCGAATACAAAAACGTGCCCTCGAACTAACGAGTCAAAGCCGCCGCAAAAGGCTGGGCGCGGCGGCTTTCACCGAATTTCCGGCAGTTCAACCGACAAATAGGAGATTTATGAGAATTCTAAAATCAATTTTATGCCTGATGGTTTTCGCTTCAATCGTTCCGGCGCAGGAGGAGCGGCAAACCATCGTGCCGCTGGCGACCGATTATTATCTGCTCGGCGGCTCGCAAAACGGCAAGTGGCTGACGGCTGAAGCGGTCGCGCCGACGCTGGCGAAGCGAACCCGAATGGTTTTCGTCAACTTACGCGGCGTCGTTGAAGGCAGCGCGATCTTGAACAACACGGGCGAAGATTACGGCGCGTGTCCGGAAAACAAAATGATGCGGATCGAGCCGCAAACCGAAGCGGGCTTTGCCGTCGGCGCAAACGCCGGCTGGAATCTCGTGCCGCGCGCACTGCTCATGATTAGCGTCAAGAATAAAGATTACCGGAAAATCGCGGCGGATTTTTTGCGGACGAAAGGCATCGACCGAACGAGAATCAACTTGCGCCAAATCCTCCGAATCGACCTCGAAGGCGACGGTCGGGCAGAAGTCCTCATGACGGGAAATTTTTATAAAAAAGGAAATATGGAGGCGCAAAACCCGGGCGATTATTCGTTCGCGCTGCTGCGGAAAATCGTCAACGGACGTGTGCGGAACATTCTAATCGATGGCGAGTTTTTCACCCGGCGCGACTATTACGACCCGCCGAACACGCGCCGGATTTTAGCCGTCGCCGATCTGAACGGCGACGGGCGGATGGAAATCGTGCTCGACACGCATTATTACGAGGGCAACTGGAAACAGGTGTTTGAAATTAACGGAACAAAGCTGACGAAGGTTTTGGAAGCCGGCTGTCTGATCTGATCAAGCGCGGGGAAAAACCGAGCAAGCGGAAAACAAATTAACACGAGAATTATTAAGGAGAATAGATTATGCCTATTTATATGGAAGTGGAAGGAATCAAGGGAACGGTCAAAGCGCCGAGTCTGGCGGGCGGAGCGAACTTTGCGTTTGGCGACGGTTCGGTCAAAAACATCGGTCGCGCGAGCGGACATAAATTCACGCTCGAGCGCCATTACGACAGCCTTAGCGCGATGCCGGGCGCGATTGAAGTATCGAGAATCGCGCTGCCGAATTCGCCGTCCGGCGCGATCGACGCGCTCGCGCCGAACGCGGTCGTCAAAGCCAGAGCCTTGTTTGAAGCGCAAAGAAGTATGGTCACGTCGCTCGGCGTGGTTTTCACGATCCCGCCGAACGGCGCGAACAAATTTCGGTATAACGGACCGATTTCGACGCTCAGATTTTTCATTACCGACGGCGGCAATCAGACGGGCGTCACGGTCGAGCTTGAAAACTGCTTGATAACCAGTTACTCGCTTAGCGGACACGGCGGCGACGCGCGCGCAGGCGAACTTTTTAAGGCAAGTCTGGTCGGAGAAGGAAAAAAGGTGCGGATAGATATATAAAAGCGAACGGGTTAATTTCACCTGAAAATACCGGCGCGCAAAATCAGCGGTTAATTCAATTTAGCGCAGGAGGTTTTATGACGAAAGAACAAATAAATTTGGTGCGGACGAGCTTTGAAAAAATCGCGCCGATTGGGGAGAAGGCGGCGGCTTTGTTTTACGCCAAGCTGTTCGACCTCAATCCGAGGCTGCGCGGGCTTTTCAAGGGCGACGTTTACGAGCAGGGCAAAAAACTGATGCAGGTCATCGCCTACGCGGTCGAAAATCTCGACCGGCTCGAAGAAATCGTGCCGCAAGTGCGCGCGCTCGGCGCGCGGCACACGGGTTACGGGGTCAGCGACCGCGATTACGAAACGGTCGGCGCGGCGCTGCTCTGGACGCTCGAAAAGGCGCTCGGGAAAGATTTTACCGCGCCGGCGCGCGCGGCTTGGACGGCGGTCTATAATCTGCTCGCCGAAACGATGAAAGAAGGCAGCCGAAGTCCGGCGGAACTGAAAAGTTTGGTTTGATTAGAAGCTGCCGAAATAATAAAAATAGTCCGGTTCAGCGGCGGGCGGCAACCCGCTTTTGAACCAACAAAATTGATAAATAAAAACGATCGGAGAAAATTATGAAGTTGAAAAAATTATACGCATTGATACTTATCGCCGGAGCGGTGATCCAAACGACCGGCGCGGCGCGGCGCGGCGCGGTTAAGCCGGAGCCGAAAGAAAACCACGTGAAATTACTGAACGAAACGACGCTCGGCGCGCAGCAATTGATCGCGCCGGAGAATCGCATCCACGCGAACACGACGCTCGCGGGTTTGTTGTGGAAGACGGACGAACGCGCGGCGCGCGAACTTTACCGGACGGCGGCGGGCGAGCTGCAAAATCTGGTTGCCGCGATCGATCCGCCCGAAGGCTTGGAAGGAATGACGCGGCTCGAAAAATCGGAGCATTACAATAAGCGCAGCGAAATTGCCGCGCTCCGCCGCGTACTCGTCTTGTCGCTCGGCGAACGCGATCCGCAAGCCGCGCTCGACGCGCTCAACGCTTTGAAAATCAACCGAATCGTCGAATACGATCCGCTCACCGCAAATGAGCTGGAATTGCAGCTGACCGCCGCCGTCGTGCGGAAAGACCCGGAAAAAGCGGCGGCGATCTCCAAACGGAAATTCGACGAAAACGGCTTGAATTATCAATTCGTGCAGTCGCTTAAAGAACTGCACAAGCTCGATTCGGGCGCGGCGGCGAGCGTCGCCCGCGAGGTGCTGGCGAAGATCAAACCACAGAAAATCCGCTTTCCGTTGGAAACGGATAAACCTTCAACTCCGCTGAAGGCGGGCGAAATCGATTATTGGGAACTGGGGCATTTTATCAACGCGGCGTTTGACCTGAATCGTGCGGCGGGGCGCGATAAGAAAAAGAAAATAAAACCGCTTTTAACCGAGGAAGAGATGAAGGAGCTGGTTGAACTGGCGGCAAACGCATATCTCGCAACGCCGAACCCGATGCCGCTTTCGATCAGCCATATAATGACCGAAATCAAACGCTATTCGCCCGCGCTCGCGCAGAAAATTCGCGCGAACATCGGCGGCGAAAACGCCGTGCGGCTCGATCAGATTCTCGAAGCGAAAAATTACGACCTTATCCGCAGCGAGAAGAGCATTGACGAACTCGTCAAAGATGCCGAACGCTCAGCGCCGCTCGCGCGCGAGCAGCGTTTGGCGGAACTCGCCTTCAAAGCCCTCGAAGAAAAGGACGCGGTCAAGGCGCAGGAAATCTTTGCGCGCCTGAAAGAACCGAAAAATTACTCGTATTTGAGTGAAGAGATCGGCGCGGCGCTGCCGCTTGCCAAAGCCATGCGCGGCGGCGCGGCGGAAGTTCGCCGCGTGGTCGCCGGAATGCGCAGCAATCTCGATAAGATCAACGCTCTGACCGATTACGCTGCCGCGCTCGCCGCGAAAGGCGAAAAGCCGGCGGCGAAGGAATTGCTCGACGAAGCGGCGGTCATGCTGCCCGGGTTTATCAGAAAATTCGCCGACGTCCAAGCCTCGATCAAATTCGCTTCCGTCGCCGCGACGATCGCGCCCGAACAGGCGTTCGCGGTTTTGGAAAACGGTATCGCGCAATCGGACGAATACATCAGCGCCGGAATAAAATTGGGCGATTTTTTTACCGTTCGCGCGGAGGAACGGGACGAACTGTTGTTCTCGGCGATCAACGGTGAATACCTGACTTATATCGCGAATTCTTCCGTTTTGCTCCGCGATCTGGCGGGTGCCGATTTCGAGCGCACCGTCGGCTTGGCTGATAAATTCCAGCGCTCCGAAATCCGTCTGTTTATGCGTTTGCGCGTGCTCGAAGCAATGCTCGACGAAAACGCCGCGGAAAAAGAAAAATCGGAACGCGAACGCTTGGCGGGCGACGGCGAAGTTTAACTCGGAAACTTAAAATAAACCATTAAATCAATCAACGAACGACGGTTCGTGTGGGTGTTCAGCCGAAATCTTTTCGACTGACGCGCAGGCGAACTGTCGAAAAAATACGAAAAAACTAAGGAGCAATTATGAAAACAGAAAATATAATTTTAGAGAATCAATCCAATTTAACAGGCGGCGAAAATCAAACGCAGCAGCGCCTGCGCGGCAACAACTGCGCCGGATTTACGCTGATCGAGCTGCTGGTTGTCGCGGTCGCCGTTCCCGTCTTGATCGCGCTGCTGCTGCCCGCGATTCAAGCCGCGCGCGAAGCGGCGAATCGCATGAAGGCGGCGAACAATATCAGACAGATGGCTCTTGCCGCGCATAATTACCACGACACGTTCGGCAGATTTCCCGACATGACGCAATTAACCGAATTTTGCGCCGACACGCAGCGTTGCGGCGGAGTCAGCCCGGTAGTTCAAACCGAATACGGGTATTCCATAGCGTTGATAAATCCGACGCCGGGCGAAGTTGTGCTCGTCGCCGAACCGCTGCATCCGGGCATCACCGGCGCGGAAACCGTGCGGGTCGTGAAAACCTTCTCGCCGACCGGCGGCTATTCCGACCGAATGGACGTTTTGCCGACACCCGGCGCGGCGGAAAACCGGCAGCGGGCGTTTGACGAAATCAACCGCGCCGGAGCGGAAGTCTTGACCGATTTGCGCAGCAGTCTTGCTGAAGCCGTCAACACGCAGGGCGCGGAATCGATCCGTTTGATGCTCGACTCGACCGCCACGCTCGGTCAGGCAGCCGCTTTACTCAACGCCGACGGCGACGAAAAAATTTCCGTCGCCGAAATCGCCAGCCTTCCCGAAAGGACGAGTCCGGGACTGCGCGAACCGCTCGTCAAATTCATCGCGGTCGTCAAACGCGAATTGAAATTCGAATATCTGGACGCGGAAACAAGCGTGGAAGTCGAAGAAATAATCACCGGCGCGGGACCGGGCGGCGGACCGCACGTTAAAGTTTTCCGCGGCAGCGATATGTTCAATGCGGATTATTTGAGTCAATTAACACGCGTTCAAATATTCGGCGCGTCCGCCAACACGGTCAATCGCCTGTGCGGATTGCTGACGGACGCCGAACGCGCCCGGCTGCGCGGCGACTACGCCGCCGAACGCCGCCTGATCGAAAGCTACCGGCAGAATTTAAGAACAATGTCCGGGCAGACGATCAAATACGCCGATGCCGACGAGCTATCATTCATCGCCGGACTGCTCTTGAGATGAGCAGCGCGCCGAACGCCGACCGAAGCGAAAGTTAAATCGTTCCGGTCGGCGTTCGGCGCGGAAAATCAGACGGCAAATATAAATTACGCGCCGCCGAATGCCGACCGGCAAAATAATCTTTCGGCGCGCTGATAAAAATAATTACTTGGAAATAAAGGAGAAATTATTATGGCTTACAAAGCAAAAATGAGTAACGATATGCGAAACGACATATTTCAGGGCGAGCTTGTCCATCACTTTTGGGCGGTTCATAAAACCGTCGGGTGGGGCTGCTCGAATAAGTACGACGATGTGATGCTGGTGCAGTATCTGCTCAACTGTTGGTACAAAAGAGAAGAACTCAAAATGGACGGAATCTTTGGAAATAACACGTATAAGGCTGTAAAAAGTTTTCAAAAATATGCGAACACATATTGGGATTGTAATGCTTTGAAAAGCGACGGAAAAGTAAGCGCGATGGACGGCGATACTTACAATACTAAGTCGGGCACCCATTTTTATACGATTCATCTTCTCAATTATATGTATCTTCAAGAGATGCGAATTTACTACACAGACATCCGAATGGATCGGCTGCTGCCCGCGGGTCTTTGTCACATTTTGTCGAAAGAGGCTTAAAAAATTAATAGGAGGAGAAAAAATTATGCCGAGATTTCCGCTCCCGTTTATACCGGGACAAAACTATCGTTACGGCGGCATCCGCTTCGGCGCGGAACGCGAGAAAGGGGCGCGGCAGCGGGCTGCGATCTGGTGGCGCGCGTCGGAACGCCCGTGCTGGCGATTGACTGGGGCATCGTCATCCGCATTCCGAAAACGCCGTTCATCAAGAATACGAAATTATTTTCGGTCGTCGTCGAACACGGCGCGTTTATCGCCCGCTACGGCGAGGTCGAATATCCCAAGCTCGAAGAGCTTTACGAGGGCAAGGAAGTGCACGAAGGCGATCTGCTTTCGCGGCTCGCGCGCAACCCGCACGGCACGGCGATGCTGCACATCGAATTCTATTCAAAAGACGCGGCGGGCGAGTTTTATCAAGCGTCGAACAAAAAATATTTTTTTGTCGAGTCGCGCAAATACAAACGCCGCAGCGACTTGCTCGACCCGACCCCGATCCTCGATCAACTGGCGGTCTGGACGGATTGGTCGCAAACCAGCGCCGGGGACTGGAAATAATTTTTCATAGACCATCGGCTTAGCAGGTGAACAAAAATTTTGAGTTAGGTTAGCGCGACGGTTTAATTGGTGCGTCGAATGTTTCGATTGCTGCAAAAATACGGCTTATTCTTATCAAAACAGCCAATCGGAAATGTTATAGTTTTGTCCTACTTTCATATACGGACTTCCCTTTTCATTATTTTGCTGATTTCATTCAAATTTCACCCGCCGCATCAAATCAACAAAGCGCGGATCGCTGCGGAGATTGTTCCATTTCGGCTCGACCCTCAGAAACACCATTTTCGGGTCGCGCTGCTCAAAAGCTTTTTCCAGCCATTCAAAAGTTTTATCGGTTTCGCCGAGACCGTTGTAAATCAGTGCGAGATGATGGGGCGGAACGAACCGTGTCTCAGATAGTTTTAATAATTCATTCAACAGGGCTCGCGCTTCGTCGCGTTTCCCCGATTTCGCCAGAGCATAACCTCCAAAAGCCTCCGATACTGTTTGAACAGGCGAAAGTTCTTTGGCTTTGCGGGCTTTTGCGACGGCTTCCGCGTACATTCCTTTTTCGGTGTAAACGCTCGCGTCGAACAAATGCGGCATCCAGAAATTGGGCGCGAGTTCGCAATTTTATTCGAGGTTCATCTGTTTGACGATTGCCGCAAAGCGCGGTTCCGAGCGCAGGTTGTTCCAGCGCGTATCAATTTTGATAAAAGATAATTGCACTTCGCGTTCGGCGAAAGATTTTTCGAGATAATTTAAGGCTTCGCCCGTCATGCCCAAACCGTTGTAAATCATCGCGTAACTATACGCCGGAACATAATTTTCCTTTGCCATAAAATTTAATTTTTCGAGCGTGGCTTGCGCCGCTTCGCGGTCTCCCGATTTTGCCAGCGCATAGCCCAACTGCGTAACGGGTTCGGTGCTGCCGCCCGAAAACTCGATGGCTTTATTTAATGCGGCGACGGCTTCAGCGTAGCGTTCTTGACGAATATAAATTCGCGCCAAGCCGTTATGCGCGATCCAAAAGTTCGGCTCGATGTCGAGCGTTTTTCTGTATCGGTCTAAGGCTTCCGCGTCGCGTCCGGCGTAAAACAAAAATTGACCTTCGAGCGCGTTGGTAATCAGCGACATCGGGTCGAGTTCGCGGGCGCGTTTGATTTCGGCAACCGCTTCGTCGTGTCGTCCGGCGTTCGATAGCAGATGCGCGTAGGTGCGGTGAGCGTCGGAATAGTTCGGTGCAATTTCGAGGGCGCGTTTCAGATGGCTTTCCGCCGCCGAATCCCAGTCAAACATAAAACCGATCCAACCTAAAACGATGTGCGCTTCGGCTAAATTCGGATCAATTTCCAAAGCCTTTTCGGCAGCCGCCCTCGCTTGCGGCATTCCTTCTTTCGACGGAGTTCCGTAAGCGAGCGGCAGCGTCCGGTAAGCGTCCGCCATTCCCGCGTAAGCGAGCGCGTAATTCGGGTCGAGTTCGATTGCCTGCTCGAAAAACCCGATGGCTTTGCGGATTTCCGGCTGGGTTACTTTGAAATAGTGGAAGCGCCCGCGCAGGTAAAGTTCGTAAGCCCTGGCGTTTTCCGTGTAGTCTTTGCCGATTTGTTGCTGTTCGATATTGGTTAATTTGAGACGCAGATTTTGGGCGACGGCTTGCGCGATTTCGTTTTGCGCGGTGATAATGTCGCCGGAAGTTTTGACGTATTGATTACCCCAAATCTGCGAATCGTCGGCGGCGTTAATCAAGCGAACATTGATAATGAGTTTATCG
>JANOBZ010000060.1:0-11270 GCA_031411895.1 Acidobacteriota bacterium
TCCCGCAAAGGCGCAAAGCCGCTAAGTAAAAAAATCTTTTAAGGGCTTTCTTAATCTTCTTCCGTTCGCGCCTTCGTGAATTCGCGGATCGAAAGCCCGCGTTTGAGAATTAAAAGCACGCCGATCATTGCCCAGAAAAGAATTCTGCCTTTGCGGATAATTGCTAAGGTGACGCCGACGCCGACGCCTAAGGCGAGCGTTTCGGTGACGAACTGCGCGCCGGCTTCGTCAACGCCGATGACAAACGGAATCAGTTTGAAGGTCGTCGAGATGACGCGGCTGATCGATTCGAGCAAAAACGCCGTAAAAACGGTCGGAATGCTCGCGCTGATGCGGCTCATAATAAACCAGACTTCTAAAATGCCGAGCGCGTGAAAAACTACTTCGAGCAAAACGATCGGCAGAAAACGCTTCGGATATTTGCGGTAAAAACCGTAGATCAAATTTTCGAAAAGCCGCACATGCATTCGCCCGTTTTCCAAGATGTTCGTCGCAAAACCCTTCCGGTAAAGCTTTTCGCAAATCTCGCTCGCAAAATGCCATTGGCGCAGAATCATCAGAAAACAGAAGCTGATAAACGCAAAGATCGCAACGATCAAAACGTCGATCGTGATGCGCCAGCCGTCCGCCAGATCGAAGCTCCGCAAAAAAGCGATGCCGCCGAGGACGATAAAAAGGCTTGTCACGAACGAGTAAAAAAGATTTTCCGTCGCGACCGACGACAAACCGACGACCATCGGAACTTTTTTTCTGACCGCGACCGCTTTGGCAGTGCCGCTGATTAAAATACCGAGCGGAATTATCGAGCTCATCGCTTCGCCGATGATAACCGCCGGAACCGTGTCGCGAACTTCTAATTTATAGGGCTCGTAAACCGAAAGCTTCCACGCGGTCGCGCGCGCGACGATGCGTAAGAAGTAAATGAACAAGATCGCCGCGAAACCGTCGAAGCCGACTTTTGAAACTCCCTCGACAATTTCGTGAAAACCGACCGTCGCGACGAAATATGCAAACAGAGCGACGCCTAAGATTGTGAACAAAATCGCCGCAATTTTTATGCGTTTGATATGTTTTGATTTGGGATCTGGAATCTGGAATTCGGATTTCGGAACTTTGGTGTCGGTATTCACGTCTCTTTGCCTTTTCGCCGATGCGTCTTTTATGATGGTATTTTATTTAACAGTTATTACAAAATCTAAAAGAAAGGAATTTAATGGTTAATGGTTAATTGTTAATTGTTAATGAAAAAAAATATAACAATTAACAATTAACCATTATTAAAATATTATGAACGCAACAGCTTTAGAACAAGACAATATCCGACCGGCTTTAACACATTTGTCAGACGAAGAAGAACTTTTTCGTTCGTCGATCCGCGAATTTGCCGAAGGCGAAGTTCGCCCGCGCGTCGAAAAGATGGAACACGACGGAAAACTCGATCAAGATTTGATTTCGCAATGCTTCGATCTGGGCTTGATGGCGATCGAAACGCCCGAAGAATACGGCGGCGCCGGATCATCGTTTTTCAACGCGATCTTAGCGATCGAAGAGCTCGCCCGCATCGACGCTTCGACGAGCGTATTTGTTGACGTGCAGAACACGCTCGTGACGAACGCGATTATTCGATGGGCTTCCGATGACCAGAAGAAAAAGTATCTGCCGCAGATGGCTGAATCGCGAGTCGGCGCTTATGCTTTATCGGAAGCCGGCAGCGGTTCGGACGCTTTCGCCTTGAAAACCCGCGCCGTCGATAAAGGCGATTTCTGGGAAATCACGGGACAGAAACTCTGGATCACGAACGGCAACGAAGCGGAAATCTTTATCGTTTTCGCGACCATCGACCCGGCGGCGGGCTACAAAGGCATCACGGCTTTCATCGTCGAAAAAGATTTCGACGGATTCGCGGTCGGCAAAAAAGAAGATAAACTCGGAATCCGCGCCAGTTCAACGACCGAATTAATCTTGGATAACTGCAAAGTTCCGAAAGAAAACGTCCTCGGCGAAGTCGGCAAAGGCTACAAGGTTTCGATCGAAACACTCAACGAAGGACGCATCGGCATCGGCGCGCAAATGGTCGGCATCGCGCAGGGCGCATACGAAGCCGCCTTAAAATACACCATGGAGCGCGAACAGTTCGGGCAGCCGATCAACAGCTTTCAAGGCGTTCAATTTCAATTAGCCGAAATGGCGATTGACCTCGAAGCCGCCCGCCTTTTGGTTTACAATGCCGCACGTTTGAAAGACGCCGGAAAATCTTTCCTCAAAGAAGCCGCGATGGCGAAAGTCTATTCCTCGCGCGTGGCGGAAAAAATTTCCTCAAAAGCGATCGAACTTTTCGGCGGCTACGGTTATGTCAAAGATTACCCGGTCGAAAAATTCTGGCGCGACTCAAAAATCGGCGCGATCTACGAAGGCACGTCGAATATGCAATTACAGACGATCGCCAAATTGATTACGAGCGGCAAATAATCATTCGAAAGAGCCCATAAAAAAAGGTGAACGGAGAGAGTCTCCGTTCACCTTTTTTATGAGCTTCTAAAGGCATTTGCGATCTTTATTTAGCTTTCTTGCGTTTCGGGAAAGGCTTTTTGCTTTCTTTGCGTTTGGTTTTTTTGCCTTTGAAATCGCGGTTGTCCTTAAAGTCGCGGCGGTCTTTAAAATCGCGTCCGCCTCTTGAATCACGTTCGTTTCCGAAATCGCGGTCGCGGTCGAATTGGCGTTCGCGCGGTTTTTCGCGAACTGTTTCGGCTTCTTGCGATGAAGCGCGGCGGATGTTCATATTCAGTTTACGAACCTTACTGCGCTGCATTTTATCTAAAACCTGTTCGACCAGCTCGCCCGGAATATCAACCAGCGTGTAGCGGTCGTTGACGTCAATCGCGCCGATCGCTTTGCCGGGAATGTCGGCTTCATTGGCGATCGATCCGACAATGTCGCCCGGGCTGATGTTATTGCGCCGACCGACATCAATGAAAAGCCGCACCATTCCTTCTTCGGAATAGTTGAACTTCGCGGGTTCGGGTTCGACGTTGACCTCGATCGGTTTGTCGCCGACGGTCATAAAGATCGCGGCAGCGGCAATCTCGGCAGTATCGCGGCTCGTTTCTTCCGCGACATCTTCGACGAGCGAAAGATAAAGGTCTAAATCCTGTTCGGCGAGCGTCGCGATGATCTTTTCCTTGAGCAGTTCGACGCGTCGCGCCGCAACGTCGGCTTGCGACGGCAGTTTGATCGCTTCGATCGGCTGTTTCGTGTAGCGCTCGATGTCGCGCATCATCCGCTGCTGGCGCGGCGTGACAAAGAGAATCGTTCTGCCCTCGCGTCCGGCGCGTCCCGTGCGACCGATGCGGTGAACGTAAGATTCCGTGTCCGAAGGCATATCGTAATTGACGACTGTCGAGATGCGTTCAACGTCGAGCCCGCGCGCGGCAACGTCGGTCGCGACGACGATCTCGATCTTGCCGTTTTTTAGTTTTTTAATAACGGCTTCGCGCTGTGCCTGACTCATGTCGCCGTGCATCGGTTCAGCCGCGTAGCCGCGCGCCTGAAGTTTATCCGCCAATTCCGCCGCGCCGACTTTCGTGCGGTGAAAGATTAGAACGGCTTCGCCCGGAACGGATTCGGCTTCGAGCAGACGCGTCAAAGCGTCGGTCTTCTGGCGTTCGGAAACGTTCAGGTAAAATTGCGAGATGGTCGGGACGGTCAAGGTTTTCTGTTCGATCTGGACGTTGACCGCGTCGGTTAAGTAATTGTCGGCGATGCGCCGGACTTCGCGCGGCATTGTCGCCGAAAACAGCGCGGTCTGGCGTTCTTTCGGCGTGTGCGACAAAATCCATTCGACGTCGTCAATAAAACCCATCCGCAGCATTTCGTCGGCTTCGTCGAGGACGACCATTTTAAGATTGGAAATATCGAGAGTTTCGCGCCGCATATGATCCATCACGCGCCCCGGGGTTCCGACGATGATCTGGACGCCGCTTCGAAGATGGCGAATTTGCTGGCTGATCGACTGCCCGCCGTAAACCGGCAGCACGCGCACTCTGCCGAGATGCTTGGCGTAAGAGTGAATCGCTTCGGCGACCTGAATCGCCAGTTCGCGCGTCGGCGTTAAAACGAGCGCCTGCACTTCCGTGTTTTTAACGTCGATCGTGTGCAGAACGGGCAGCGCAAAAGCGGCAGTTTTGCCCGTTCCGGTCTGCGCCTGACCGATAATGTCTCTGCCCTCTAAAAGCAGCGGAATCGTCTTCTGCTGAATCGGCGACGGCGCTTCGTAGCCCAATTCGTTGACGGCTTTTAAGATTTCGCTCTTTAAGTTAAATTCGGCGAATGATATTTCGTTGTTCTCTGCTGTTTGTGTATCCATTGGTAAATTCAATATTTTTCTGAAACTAATAGTTTACCCAAAATTCGGCAAAATGTAAGTTCGGTTGCAAACAAACGCCTAAAAGTCTTTTTCGAGCTCGTCTTTGATTTCGAGATTTCGGATCAAACGATGCAGGTAATTCGGGTGAACGTCCAGTAATTTCGCGGTTTCGACGTAATTGCCGCGCGATTCGCGAAAGGCGTTCAGGATTATCTCTTTTTTCTTTTCGCGAATCGCTTCGTGGTACGTTTCGGCGGCGGAAATTTCCGTTTCGACGTTAATGTCGAGAAAATCCTCGGGCAGATCTTCGGGCAGAATCCAGTCGGTCGAACCGAGAACGGCGGCGCGTTCGATCGCGTTTTCAAGCTCGCGGACATTGCCGGGAAAGTCGTATCTGAGCAAAAGCTTTTTCGCCGCTGCCGAAATTCCGCGAATCCGGCGGCTCATCACGCGGCTGAATTTTTCGGCGAAATTTTCCGCAAGAAGCAGAATATCTTCGCGTCGTTCGCGCAGCGCGGGCATCGTCAAACCGACGACGTTCAGGCGATAAAACAAATCCTGCCGAAACGCGCCCGCTTTGACTTCCGTCTGCAAATCGCGGTTGGTCGCGGCGATCAGGCGGATGTCGGCTTTGACGGAACGCGTTCCGCCGACGCGCTCGAATTCGCGTTCCTGCAAAACGCGCAGGATTTTCGCCTGTAAACTTAAAGCCATCTCGCCGATCTCGTCGAGAAAAAGCGTGCCGCCCTGCGCCGCTTCGATCTTGCCTTTTTTCTGTGTAGTGGCGCCGGTAAACGCGCCTTTTTCGTGTCCGAAAAGTTCGGATTCAAGCAAAGTTTCGGTGAGCGCGGCGCAGTTTATCGCGACAAACGGCTTGTCGGCGCGACGGCTATTGAGATGAACGGCTTGCGCGGCAAGCTCTTTGCCCGTGCCGCTTTCGCCGTTTATCAGCACGGTCGAATCGGTCGGCGCGACTTTGCGGATAATCTCGAAAACTTTCTCCATCGCAGCACTTTCGCCGAGCATATTGCGGTTCAAGGTTTCGCCGCGCAGGCGCGCGTTTTCGTTTTCGAGAAAGTCGAGCAGGCGCGCGTTTTCGATCGCGACCGCCGCGATTCCGGCAACGGCGGTTAAAAACCGCAGATGACTTTCGTCGAAATTAGATTTCGAGCCGGTCAGATAAATCGCGCCGAGAGTTTTTTCAAAAAGCGC
Source organism: Acidobacteriota bacterium (assembly GCA_031411895.1). Taxonomy (GTDB): domain Bacteria; phylum Acidobacteriota; class Blastocatellia; order Pyrinomonadales; family Pyrinomonadaceae; genus JAFDVJ01. The sequence goes on from JANOBZ010000060.1 coordinate 5,576, forward strand.
GACCGGCACGCACAAAAGCGTTGAAATTCTGCGTAAAAACAAACTTTCCGCGTTTTGCAGATTTTCGTCCGCTGCAAAATCGGCGACTAAAATAACCTGTCCGTTTTCTAAAACCTGTCTGACGACCGTTTGGCTGACATTTACCTGCGCCGTTTCGTCCGAAAGATTCAGCCCGACGATTTCGGCGAATTCCTGCTCATCGTCTACCATCAGAATTGCGCCTTCGTCCGCCGGAACGACTTCCATGATCTGCCGCAAAAGCTCGGTTTGGAGCGTTTCGACATCGCGAATCGTGTTTATTTTAGTGATGATCTGCAAAATCGCCGTCAAATCGCGCGCCATCGCGCCGAAAACTTCCTCGATTCGTAATTGAACGGAATTTTTCGGCAGGCGAAACTCGGTTTTGTCGAGAAAAACGCCGCTCGAATCGGCAGGCAAATCTCCGGTCAAAAAGCAGAACGTAAAATCGCCGACGCCGATTTTATCATGCTCGAAAATCTCGGTTTCCGGAGCTTCACGACCGTTAACCGTCGTGCCGTTGAGACTTTCCGAATCGCTCACGAAATATTTTTCGGCGCGCCGCTCGACGCGGCAGTGTCGGCGCGAAACCGACGCGTCGTTCAGAACGATCTCGTTCGTTTTATCGCGCCCGATCGAAACTTCCGGCGCGTTTAACTCAAATATTTCGCCTTTGCCTTTTTCCGAGATGATTTTCAGTTTTGCCGTCATCGCTTTTCTAAAAATAAATCAGTACAGCGAACAGTAGTAGTGAGCAGCTTTCGCTTGACATCAGTTCTCACCTGAGAAAGGTGTTCGCTACCGCTCACTATACTGATTATTTTTCCTCGAAACAAACTATCCGTTCGGTTTGAAGGACTATCTTTTCGGATAGTTTTTCGCCGGTCTTAAATATCATTGTAAATTCGCCCAAACAACGTATCTTTAATTATTTCTCAATTTAACTCGTTTACCCGGTTTCGGCATACGGCTCGCACAATAGAACCGCGACTGAAAGGTTCAGGTTAATAAACAGGAGAAAAAATATCATGAAATCGCAATCATTAAAATTATTCGCAATCGCTTTCGTTTTGGGTTTGGTCACAGTTTTCGCCGTCGGTTCGGCAAATGCGCAGACGCGTTCGTCGTTCGAAACTTCGTTCGATTTTCACATCGGGAAAGACAAACTTTCCGCCGGAAAATACGAGCTGCAAAGAATTGATTTCGGCAAATATCTGCTGCGCAGCGTCGAGACGAAAAAATCGAGAATCGTTTATTTCGAACTGTCGGAAAGAAACACGGACGCGGCAGTGTCGCAGAGAATTTCCTTCAACCGCTACGGCGAAATTTATTTTCTGCGCAGCATTTTCGAAGAAGAAAAGACGGACGGCAACCAGATCATCGAATCCTCGTACGAAAAACAGGTTCGTAAAAGCGCCGAATCGCGAGAAAATCAGTTAGCCGATAAAAAAGGGAAACCGGAGAAAGTTTCGGTCAATCTTTTGAAGTAAGCAATAGAAGTGAGAAGTGAGAAATGAGAAGTGTTTTTTCACTTCTCATTTCTCATTTCTCATTTCTCACTTACTTTAGTTTTGTTTGAAAATTATCGCGTCGCTCGTCAGTGTGCCGCGCGAAACGGCGAGGCGTTTGCCGTCTGCCGACCACGCGAAGCTGAAAATAAAATTGTCGTTAAAATTTGTGATTCGTTTCGGCTTTTCGCCGTTCAGAGGCAAAAGCCAGATGTTTGCAAAACCGTTTTCGTCGTTGACGAACGAAAGGTTTTTGCCGTCCGCCGTCCAGTGCAAAACGAATTGGCTTTCGCTGTATTTCTGCACGGCGGTCGTCGGAAAAGCGAAGGTTTTGACCGAACCGTCTTTGAGCGATAAAACCTCGCCGACGTTGATCCGCTTGTTTTCTTCCCACGTAATATAAGCGACGGATTTTCCGTCGGGCGAAAGCGTAAAATCCTGTAAACCTTTTTCGGTCAGCTTTTGCGACGCCGAATTCATCTCCGCCGTATCGCTGAAAAGCGCGGCGTGTCCTTCTGCGCCGGTGGTCGCAAAATAAGCGATATCTGGCGACGCCGACGCACAGCCGACGTTCCATTTGCCTTCCAGAACCTGCGAGTTTCTGCCGTCAATATCCATCCGCGCCGCGCCGCCGCGCTCGTTGCCGGTAATATTGTGAAAAATATATCTGCCGTCGCCCGACGCGCACGGCGAAAGCTTCGGCGCGCGGTCTGAAGTAAGCTGTTTTTTGCCTGTTCCGTCTTCGTTCATGATCCAGATATCCGGATTCCCGCCGACGTTCGAGGCGTAAACGATGCGGTTGTCCGGCGTCCAGTTCAAGCCGATGCCCTCGGTTTTTCCTTCCGTCACGCGCCGCGCCTGTGCCGGATTTTCGACCGGTACGACCCAGACGCTCAAAAGAAAATCCTGCTGAACCGCGAGCAGGTTTTTGCCGTCCGCCGTGATGCTCAGCGAACCGTAGCTGTTCAAATCTTTCGTGATCTGCCGCTGCTCGCCGGTTGCGTAATCGATCTGCCAGATTTGCGATTGAAACTCGCGCGAATTGTTGAGCGTGATGAGAAAGCCCGATTTGTCGGGCAGCCAGACGAAACGGTTCGGCTGAAAATTATTCTCCTCGTTTTTCCAGACGATTTTTTGTTCACCGCCTTCAGCCGGAATTTCGATGATCTGCGAATAGCGGCTGTCCTTTCCGCCGAACATTCCGAAGGCGATCGTTTTGCCGTCGGGCGAAAAGAGCGGCGAAAAAGCCATCGCTTCGGGCAATGACCGAATCTCACGCTCGTTGGTGCCGTCGGCGTTATTTGTCAGCAAAAGATAGCGTTTGTTGCGGTCGTCCGAGCGAACATAAACCAGACGTTTGCCGTCAGGCGAAACCGAAACGCCCGGCATACAATCGTGGACGATTTTCTGCGGAGCGCCGCCGAGCGCCGGAATGCGAAATATTTCGCCGACCGATTTTCTGTCCCAGACGTTGAAATAAACCCAGACGTTGTCGGGCGAAATCGCCAAACCCTGATAAACGTTTTCGCTCGGGGCGACGATCTGCACGACGCTTCCCGTCGCGGTTTGTTTGATCCACAAGGATTGCCGCGCGCCTTCGTCCGTCACGTAAACGGCGTAATTTCCGTCGGGCGAGATCACCGCGTCAACGACCTTTCCGAGATTCGTCTGGCGTGTCGAAGCCGCGCCTTCGAAGCCTTTTCCCGCAACTTTAAAGGGTGAAAACTTCCAGCCCGTATAACCGATGCCGACGATCAGCGTCGTCACCAAAGCGGCACCGAAAAAGTTTAGCCAAAAACTGCCGCTGCGGCGCGTTTCGATTTTCGAGCGCGTCAGGATTTCGGTGTTTGCCGCCGTGCGCACTTCGGCGGTCGAAGCCTTTATTCTTTCGTTCGATTCGGAAGTAATATCGCCCATCGAACGGCGCAGGCGTTTTAAGTCAGCCAATAAATCCGACGCTGTTTGATATCGAAAATCACGGTCTTTTTCGAGCAGTTTGAAGATTATGTTTTCAAACTCCGGCGGGATGTTTTTGTTAATCAAACCCGGCGCGGCGGGCTGTTTATGGAGGATTTCGTCAAACGTTCCGGCTTGCGTCGCGGCTTTGAACGGCAAAGTTCCGCACGTCATTTCATAAAGCAGAACGCCGAGACTCCATAAATCCGTGCGACCGTCGAGCTTTTTGCCGAGAGCGTGTTCGGGCGACATATACTGCACGGTTCCGACGAGCATTCCGTCCTCGGTTTTCGCGCGCGTCACATCTTGTTCGGAAACTTCCTCGGAGATGATTTTCGCGAGCCCGAAATCGAGAACTTTGACCTGCGCGCGGCGGTTCAGAATGACGTTCGAAGATTTGATGTCGCGGTGAATAATGTCGTTGCGATGCGCTTCGTCGAGCGCGTCGGCGATCTGCGAAGCGATGTCCAGAATTTCGTGCAGATCGAGCGAACCGTCGTTCACTTTTTCCGCCAAAGTTTCGCCTTCGACAAGTTCCATCGCCAGAAACGGCGGTTCGGCTGACGCGTCGATTTCGTAGATCGTGCAGATGTGCGGGTGATTGAGATTCGCCGCGAGCCGCGCTTCCTGCAAAAAACGGTTCAAACGTTTGCGCTCGCCCGAAACTCCGGCGGGCAAAACCTTGAGCGCGACCTTGCGCGTCAGCTTCGTGTCCTCGGCAAGGTAAACTTCGCCCATCCCGCCGGCGCCGAGCTTTTTCAGGATTTTGTAATGTGAAATTTGTTCGAGCACTTAAATTTTAACGCGCAATTCGGACTTGAAGTTCGTTTCGATTTTAAGTTACAAAAATTGCACTTTTCAAGGGTGAAGAAAGATTTTACATATTTCTTTGCGCCTTTGCGCCTTCGCGGGAGAAATCAGAAAAGAAAATTTCCCGCAAAGGCGCAAAAGCGCGAAGTCTTCAGTAATCTCAAGCTTGATTAAAATAGCGATAATCTTGAGATTTTGTCTTGGATGGGCTATTATTTCATCTATGCGACAGATCGAAAATCCGCCGAATCCTTATCTGAAATATTCATCGGAATTCTTGGGCGAAGCGCCGGAAACAAAGCTCGAAGTTTTCGAGGAAACGGCGACGCGTTCGATGATTTCGAAGAGTTTTATGCCCGATATGGGCGACCGCTACACGGTCAACTGCTATCGCGGCTGCATTCATGCCTGCACGTATTGTTTCGCGCGTCGCTATCACGAATTTTTAGGCTACGGCGCGGGCACGGATTTTGAAACGAAGATCGTCGCGAAAATCAACGCGCCGGAAATTTTAAGACACGACTTGAGAAAAACGAAAGAGAAAATATCGCATCTCGAATTTTCGTTCGCGACCGATCCTTACCTGCCTTTAGAAGCGAATTACGAGTTAACCCGCAAATGTTTGATCGTCTGCAAAGATTTTCGAATGCCGGTCGGCATTATCACGAAATCGCCTTTGGTGACGCGCGATCTCGACGTTTTGACGAAAATGAGCGCGACGGTTTTCTTTTCGATACCTTTTCCGACGACCGAAAAATCCAAGCCTTTCGAGCTTTACACGCCGATTCCCGACGTGCGTTTTCGCGCGATGAAAATCTTGTCGGAAGCGGGCATCAAAGTCGGCATCGGCATCGCGCCGGTAATTTTAGGTTACAACGATTCGGACATTCCCGTGCTGCTCGAAAAAGCTAAAGAAGCCGGCGCGACCAAAGCATTTATCAATCTGATTCACTTTGATTCGGATTCGATCGAGCAGTATTTCGTGCAGCGGCTTTACGAAAAACTCCCGACGCAAGCCGCGAAAATCATCAACCAGCAAAAACGCGAGCGCGGCGGAGAATTGAGGCACAAAACCTTTGCCGACCGCGCGGGCAAAACCGAAAAATGGCAAATCGCCCGAAAATTGTTCGAGCTGCATTTTCGCCGCCTCGGCTTCGAGCGTTTCGAAAAACCTGAGAAACCGCAAGACAGCGCCGCGCCGATTCAGCAAACCTTGTTTTAACACCTTTTCCGTCTTTGTTTTACTTGTAAATTATTAAAGCTAACGTCAGTATTGGATAAGAAAGGAACGCCGTCATCCTGACGGCACACGTCGCTGAAAGCGGCGTCAAACGTCGCGATTGACAGGAATCTTGAAAATAAATGAACCGTTTGAGCGTTTTTCAAACGCTGTGCCGTCAAGA
>JANOBZ010000061.1:0-12398 GCA_031411895.1 Acidobacteriota bacterium
CACGAATCGCATCGTGTAATTCGGCTCATCATCGGGTTTGTTTTCTTTTAATGACATTTCCATCACCTCCTGTGATTTCGATAATTTAGCTTGCCGCCGTTTATTTTCGCGCCATCTTGTCGGCGAGCGGACGACGCGGCAAAAATTTCGCTGGGGCGAGGACGCTGCTGTGTTCGGCGACGATTTTCCACGCGCCGTTCTGTTTCATCCAGACGTTGGTAAAACGCCTCTGCTTTTTCTGCGTCTGCTTGCCGGTGCGGATTTCCGCGCGACTTCGCGGCTTGGATTCGACGACGATATTTTCGACAACTCTAAAATTTTTGCTTCTCATAATTTACGATGACCTCCTCGCGCAAAAAGAACCGTCGAACAGTAACGATTAAAGCCAACCCTTTCCCTCGTGCATTTTGTTTGCAGTTGGTTTCCGTTTTTGTTCCGACGGTTCTTGTAATGACGTAATCGCAAGCCGCGTGCCGTCTCGATTCGCTCTCGCGATTCATTGTTTTTGTCCGAACGAGTAATCAATGAAACACCGTTTTTATTCAGTAATTTTGGGACGCGGCGTGATTTCGGGGCGGAAATAACTAACGATTAAAATTTCGCCGACAATTTTCGTCTGGTTCGGCTTTTGTCCCAATTTTCTACAAAGATGCGGCGAAGAGAAACAACCGGCGTAAATTAAAGCTCGTAAAATTTCGCAATAATCGTCCGGGGAGGAAATTTGCTCCGTCGTCAATCAGAGCGGCTGTTCGCGGGTTCCGGTTTGCCGCCTGAAATCGCGGATATGGACGGAAGCCGAATTGACAAACTGCTGATCGAGCGTTTGAGCGCGGGTTCTTGATTGCCGGATACAAAAAAAGAGACCGGACGCACTTTTTTTGAAAATGCGTCCGGTTCAAATCATACTAATGGGTTGATAAATCAATCAACCAAGGATTTTGATTTTAATTTTTCGGGATTTGTTCTGCCCGCCAGCCACAGCCCGAAAAAGATTATCGCCGCTGTAAAACTGAATGCCGCAAGGGTGAGGTCGGGCTGCGGCTGCCCCGTTCCCAAAATGCCCGACAAAAGACCCGATTGCCAGATTGTTAATTTCGCCGACACGATTCCCAGAAACAAAAAAAATAATCCTAACATTTTCATAATCCTCCCTTTTTTTAAAGTTCGCTTTTTGCCCGCCGGGTTAGTCATTTCGTCTCTAGCAAGAGCCGTGCCGCTCGATTTGAACGTAAAAAACCCCGGTTTTAATTCGATAAAATCACGCTTTGCGAGCGTCCCCGATGTTCGTCAACGCTTCGGAATAGTCCCGAAACTGGACAACGGCGCGGCAGGTTGAAACAATTGCGAGCGGACAATTTATAAAACCCGGGTTTTTGATTTGAAATTATTACACCAATCGCTTACTCGATCGGCGTAATTTCCAATTCGGGATTGTTTTCACGGTATTCGTCGAGTTTGCGGTAAAGCGTTTTGCGGTCGAGTCCCAGAATTTCCGCCGCGCGGGATTTGTTGCCGCCCGCTTCGCGCAGGATTTCAAGAATGTATGCTTGTTCAAGCTCGTCGAGCGTCAGGCGTTTCGATTTGGCGGAGGCTAAAATCGCCGATGTTTGCCCGCTTGCCTCGCGGATTCGGGCGGGCAGATCTTCGATCGACAGAACCGCGCCGCGCGCGAGCGCGACCGCCCGCTCAAGCGTATTTTCGAGTTCCCGGACATTTCCCCGCCACGAATAAGCCGTTAAAAGCGCGAGAGCCTCGGGCGCGATTTCGCGCGGCGCGCTCGCTTGTTTTTCGGCGATTTTCGTCAAAAAATGCTCGACCAGCAGCGGCACGTCGAAGGCGCGCGTCCGAAGCGGCGGTACGTGCAGGTGAATGACGTTGACGCGCCAGTATAAATCTTCGCGAAACTCGTTGTTTGCGACGGCTTTTTCCAAATCACGATTCGTCGCGGCGATGACGCGCACGTCAACCCGCTTTTCGCGGCTCTCGCCGACGCGCCGGATCGTTCCTTCCTGAAGAACGCGGAGCAGTTTCGGCTGAATACTTAAAGGCAGGTCGCCGATCTCATCCAAAAATAAAGTTCCGCCGTCAGCAGTTTCAAACAATCCGGCTCGCGCCGTTCGCGCGCCCGTAAAGGCTTGTCCGGTGTGTCCGAAAAGTTCCGATTCGACCAGTTCCGACGGAATCGCGGCGCAGTTGACGGCGACGAATTCGCTTTTGCTTCGGGCGGAAGCGTCGTGAACGGCGCGGGCGACGAGTTCTTTGCCCGTTCCGGATTCGCCGGTGATTAAAATGTTGCTCGGCGAATTTCCCGCGCGGCGAATCAAATCGAGCAGCTCGCGCATCGGGCGCGACGCGCCGATGATTCGATCGTTCGAGACGATTTCGCGGCGCAATCTCGCCTGAGCGCGGGCGGCTTCGGTTTGCGCGAGCGCGGCGCGGACGACTTCCAATAAATCTTTGGTCGCGAACGGTTTGGTCAGATAAGAATACGCGCCCCGTTTGATCATCTCGACCGCGTTTTCGACCGAGCCGAATGCCGTAATGACGACGACCGGCGAGTCGCTGCGAGAATGACGAACTTTTGCCAGCAGCTCGTCGCCTTTGAGCTCGGGCATCTGCACGTCCGTGACGACCAAATCAATTCGTTCCTGCTCGTTTTCGATGTGCGCGAGCGCAAAACGCCCGTTTGCCGCCGGGACAGTTTCAAAACCGGCATCGGATAAAATTTCTTCCAAAAGTTCGCGCATATCCGCGTCGTCTTCAACAATCAAAATTCTTTCATTCATCATTCTTTGTTCGTCGGTAAATAAACTGTAAATCTCGCGCCGCCGCCTTCAGCCTTGTTGGCGGCTTCGATTGCGCCGCCGTGTTCTTCGATTATCCGGCGCGAGACAGCTAATCCCAAACCGGTTCCTTGTCCGATGTCTTTGGTCGTGTAAAACGGATCAAAGATTTTTTCGAGGTCTTCCGGCGCGATGCCCTTGCCTGAATCGGAAACGACGACGGTGGCGCAAGTTTTTTCGTCGCGAGAGGTTTCGAAAATATCGATTTTCAAAGTTCCCGCATTGTTCATCGCCTGCGCGGCGTTGCGGAGAACGTTGACGAAAACCTGCCTTAAATAATCCGCGTCGCCCGAAATTATCGACTCGTCTTTGACGGCAAATTCAATTTTCAAAGTCTCCGGCGCTTCAAATTCTTCGAGTGCGGATTTTATCAGATCGGCGATTTTGAGCCGCTCAAACCGCAGATTATACGGGCGCGACAGATTCAAAAGCTGTCGGACGATGTGCGTGATGCGCGCCGATTGCGTGCGGATGATCGTCAGATTTTTGATTTGCTTTTCGCGCGGCGCGTCCCCGTTTTCAATCAATTGTTCCGCCCGTGCGTCGATCACGTTAAGCGGCGCGCCGAGTTCGTGCGCGATTCCGGCGGCGAGCCGCCCGACGGACGCGAGCCGCTCGCTGTGACGCAGTTGCTTTTCGAGATTAAGACGGTTTTCGGCTTCGATTTCGGCGGAGCGGCGCTTTTCCGCCAGATTATCCGCCATCCGGTTGAAATCGGCGGCAAGCTGCGCGAGTTCGTCGCCGGTCGTCCCGACCCGGACGCGGTGTGACAAATTCCCCTCGCCCAGGGCGCGCGCGCCGTCGAGCAGCGCCATGATCGGGCGCGACAGGCTGCGGCGCAGCACGATGTAAACGACGAGAAAAATCGTCGCTAGCAGCAGCAAGGTGGTCGCCAAACGGTTGAGCCGCGCCCGCGCGATGTCGTTTTCAATCAGCGCGAGCGGTTTGACGATTTCAATCGCGCCGCGTTTTCCGTCCGATATGTTAAGCGGCAGAATAATTGACAGGAACTTTTGATTTTCGACGGTGCGGACAAACTCGATTGTTTCCCCGGTTTGCAGAACTAATTTGACTTCCGGCGGCTGGCGAAAATCGGCGGCGGTCGAGGCTTGCGAAACTGAACGCAATTCGCCTGTTTCGTCAAACAGCAGCACACCGTAAACTCTAGTATTTTCGCGCAGGCGGTCAATCAACTTTTGCGCTTCACCCGCGCGCCCGTTTTGGTAATTTTCTTCGAGCGCGATTTGCAAAGTCACGGCGTGCGCCCGCAGCTCGTCGCGCAAAGCCGATTCGAGAGCGGCTTCGCGCTGCCGCAAAGATAGAAAACTTGCAGCCAGCATCACCGCGCCGACCGTCAGCGTCAGCAGCAAAACTAATTTCGTGTTGATGCTCATTCGGTTAATTTTCCGGTTGTGGCGCAACATCTCACCGTTGTAGAATTTCGCCACGCTTCACCGTTCATTCTAAATCTTCTCACCCGTTTCTCACAAAACATAAAGTCCTTTATTTCCATCGGTAATTACTTAATTTCATCGGTATTTCGTCGTTAAAAATCAGCGGCTTTCGCATTTGGCACCAGCCTTGCAAATACCCTTTGCATAAATCGCGCCGCGAATAAAAAATCGGAACCGCGAAAAGTACGGAGGAAACCGGGAATGAAAAAATTATTGTTGAATCGAGTTTTTGGGGTTTTGTTGAATTGGCTTCGTTCGCGTTTCGCGCGGCGGTCAAGCGGCAAACCGAAGTTCAGCCCGGTCAAACGGCATAAAAAATTGTCGCCCAATCACGAACACCTGCTCAGAGTCGCGCAGCTTTTCAAAAATCGTCTCCGGCAGAAGGGTTGGGCGAAACATTAAAGTTGACAATTTAAGACCTCCGGGCAGGCGCGCCGAGATTTTCGATTCGCCCAGCCGGAACCGGAACGGCTCGCCGCGCCCCGTGCGGCGCAAAAACGAAGCAGGGCGTATTTCGCAAATGTAAAGCAAACGCCGCCGAAAAACGCGCGATGCGACGACGGGAAACACGGCGAGCCGCTTTTACCAAACAGCGTCAGTAATTTTTAAGACACGAGCAACTTGAAACGTCCCGGAAGGGCGAAGGAGAAATAAAAATGAATATGTTTTTTCGACGCAGCATTAACGAGTATCAGAAACAAATCACTTTGAAGGATTCATTCGCCATCCAAACCGAGCGATTGCGGGAAACCGTCGAATCTCTCAACTGGACGAAATTCGAGGAACCGCCGACCAATCACCGCCGGCTGCGCCGCCGTTTTAGGTTGCTTTTGCTCTCCCCGCTCGTCGAAATCGCCTGGGCGGACGGGCGCGTCACGCGCCGCGAGTCGGACGCGATTCTTCAGGTTGCCGCCGCTTACGGGTTAATTGATGATGACGCGAGCTACTGCGAATTGCTGGAGCGATTGACGACGCGCCCGGCGCCGCAAGCGGTCGGGCGAATGTGGCAGGATTTTCATCAGTTTTTTGAGAACTTATCGGAATTCGAGCGCGGCGACATCAGGTTCGGTCTCGACGTGCAGGCGCAGTTCGTCGCCGAACAAAGCTCTGACAACTTAATGGCTTTCCTGCGCGGCGAGCGCGTTTCGACGAGCGAGCGCGAGGCTTTGGAAATCGTCAAACACCAGTTGGAAGCGGCGGAAACGGCGGCGAGATCGCGCGAAGAAACGAGAAACGCCGTCGCTCTGCAGGTTGAGCAGGAATCGCTCCGAATGCTGGAGCAATCCGTGCCTGCTGCCGATGTTTATTTCGGCGAATCGAAAATCGAAGCGACGCTCGAAGATTACGGCAAATTAGTTCCGCTCGTCCCGCTCGTGAAAACCGCTTGGGCGGAAGGCAGAGTAACGAAACGCGAACGTCAACTCATTTTTGAAGCTGCCGCGCGAATGGGAATTAAATCCGAAACGGCGGCGCACCGGCGATTGGCGGAGTGGCTCGAACTGCACCCGACCGACGAGTTTTACGGCGAATCGTTCGAACGATTGAACGCCGACTGGAAAAATCTGCCGGAAGAAGAAAGAGATTTGCGCCGTCTTGACTTGCTTTCGGACTGCGTAAACGTCGCGGAAGCGTCGGGCGGAACGAAGAATTATCCGTCGGGCGGCGCGCGAGTCTGCGACGAGGAAATCGCCGCCATTAAATATATTGCGCAAAATCTTAATCCGACCGCCGACGGCGCGTCTGTCGCGGTCGCGCCTTAAAGAAGGAGAAACGAAAAGATGAAAACCGATTATGTATTTCCGATTCAGGTCACCGAAAAAGGCGCGGAACTCGGCTACGCGCCTGAAAAGCTGCCGCTGCTGTTTCTCATCCCGTTCGTGCAGGTCGCGTGGGCGGAAGGCTTCGTGCAGGCGAGCGAACAAAAGGCGATTCTGCGTTTTGCCGCCAATCTGAGCGTTAATGCCGACCATTCGGATTACGAAAAACTGCTCAAATGGTTCGACGAGCGACCGGCGGAGGAATTTTTCGCTCGCTCGCTCGAAGATTTGGGCGAGCTGCTCGAAAGCATTCCGCCCAAACAAGCCGCCCGCCTGCGAACGATGCTTCAATTCGGCTGCCTGGAGGTCGCGCAAGCCTCCGGCGAAATCGGTTTGCTGCGCGGGCGTTCGAGCATCCGGCGCGAGGAGCGCGAGCAACTGCGGCACATCGGCGAGCGGCTCGGATTGGCGCAGAGCCACGTTTGAAACTGAGAAAAATGATTGATTTTGCCCGCGATAAAAACGATAACGCGAAAGCTGTCGAACAAACGGTCTCTTTCCATTCGCGGATTCGGCGACATTCGCGGGCAATGTTCCGTCAATCGATCGTCCGGTTTTATTTCGGTCTGCCTTTGGAACCCGGCGCGGAGCTTTTCTACGAAATGTCCGCGAAGCAATAATTTCAAAAAAATATCAGGAGAATCTAAAAAATGTTATCAAAAAAATATTCAATCTCGTTCACGATTTTCAGCCTGCTCGTTATCGCGGCGCTTTCGATCATCATCGTCAAAACCGCGGCGCCGCAGAAATCTGCGGCGCAAAAAACACTTGCCGAGCCGACCCAAACGCCGATACCCGACAAAAAGCCGGTTGATAACATCGCCGTCACGCAAACCAAAGAAAGTCAAAAGGCGATGACGCCGGCGCGGGCTTTGCAGCTTTTAAAGGACGGCAACGAGCGTTTCTTCACGGGCGCAATGGTCAACCGCGACTTGCGGGCGCAGATTAAAGCGACCAGCGAAGGGCAATACCCGTTCGCGACGATTTTAAGCTGCCAGGATTCGCGCACGTCCAGCGATTTACTGTTCGATTTGAATAAAGGCGACGCTTTCAGCCTGCGCATCGCCGGAAACGTCGTCAATGAAGATATCTTGGGCGGAATGGAATTCGGCGCGAAAGCGGCGGGCGCGAAGCTGATCGCGGTCATCGGACACACGAAATGCGGGGCGATCTACGGCGCGTGCGACAACGTGAAAATGGGCAACCTGACCGGCTTGCTCGAAAAGATCAAACCGTCAATCGCCGAGGTTTCAATGTCAATCACGCCGCGTGACTCGAAAAATCCGAAATTCGTTGACGCGGTGACGGAAGCGAACGTCCGTTATCAAATGCGGCAAGTCCGGGAGAAAAGCCCGCTGCTCAAAGAGATGATTGACAAGGGCGAAGTCGCGCTGGTCGGCGGAATATATGACATTTCGACGGGTAAAGTGCAATTTTTCGAGAAGTAATTTTTGTAAATAAAATGATTAATTTCAATCGCCGTGGAAAAATCAATTTGACCGACCGCCGCCAGAGCGTGAACAGCCTAATCGCCCCGCCCGTCAACGACTCGTTCGACGGCGGAGCGGCGGCGCAAGGACGAATCGGCGACAGGCGGATGGATGGGAAACCCTCCTCTTTCCATCCGTCCGCGGGTTTCTTTGTCGGCTGCTCCGATTATCCGGCAGGCGAAATTGAACGCGTATCGTCGCCCGCGATTATTTTACACGACAATATCGCCAATCTCGTCGCCGAGACCGACATCAACTGTCTTTCGGCGATGCAATACGCGGTCGAAGTCTGCCGGGTGGAAAACATTGTGGTCGTCGGGCATCACGGCTGCCGGGGCGTGAAAGCGGCGATTGAAAATCGTCAATCCGATATTCTGAACAGTTGGCTGCGTCCGGTCAGGCGACTGGCAAGCGAATATAAATTCTTGCTCGAACAAATCGCCGACGCCGCAGACCGCCTTGACGCGCTCTGCGAGTTGAATGTTATCGAGCAAATCCAAGCCGCCTGCCGCACGACCATTGTGCAGGCGGCTTGGAGTAAAGATCGGGAATTGTCGGTGAGCGGCTTAATTTACGACCGGCAAAACCGCTTACTAGAGAGTTTTTGCGTTCACATCAACGGACGCAATTCGCTCGCTGCGCAATCTGCCGCGGCAATCGCCGATTTTGAGCGACGCTGGAAAATTGTGTAGGCAGTTAGAACGAAAAGGTGTGTAACCATTGCTTCGACCCGAACACACATATTCCGGCATTCTAAATTAGGCGGTGTTTTAGCAAGACTTTTCTTTCTAATTCAAGCAGCGTAAAACGGCATTTTTGTTTCTTAAGAAATCCGCTGCCGGATTTGAAATTAAACCTGAATAGTTTGTGAAAATAATTTTATGCCGGTTAATTTTTTGTCCGAAGCCGAGCGTCTGCGCTTTAATTCGTTTCCCGCAGATTTATCCGCTGAAGATTTAATCGGATTTTTTACTTTAAGCCCCACGGATTTACGGCAAATACCGGCAAACGCTTCCGCCGCCAATCGGCTCGGCTTCGCCTTACAGCTCATTTTATTGCGATTCCTCGGCTTTCATTTGCCTCAATTGTCATCCGTTCCAAGCGAGGTAATTGATTTTGCGGCTTCGCAAATTGATGTTGAATCCGAACAACTTGGCTCTTACGGCGAACGGGAGCAAACGCGCTCCGACCATCAGCGACAGATTGAAAAATATCTCGCCTACCGCACGGCGACGCAGGATGATTTGAAACACGTGACCGGATGGCTGACCGAAAGGTCGCTCGAACACGACCGCCCGATTCTGCTGCTCCAACTGTTGTGCGAACATCTCCAAAACGAACGGCTCGCGCGTCCCGGTCTGACGATTCTGGAAAAGATCGTCGGCGCGGCGCGGGAAAAAGCCTAACAGGAAATCTACCGGATGCTGGTGCCGCTAATTGACGAGTTTCGGGCGCAGGAACTCGATAAATTACTCAAGCCGCTTGAGCCGAATCGCCCGTCGCCGCTTGCCTGGCTCCGAAACAGCGCCACTTCTAATACTCCGCAGACGATTCTGGAGGCGCTGACCAAACTCGATCGATTGCAGGAATGGGAGGTCAGCAAATGGGATTTGTCAGTGTTGAATCCGAACCGCCGGAAACAACTCGCCCAAATCGGTTTCCGCTCGACTGCGCAGGGACTCGTCCGAATGTCCGAACAAAAGCGGCATCCGGTTCTGTTGGCATTACTTTATCAACTTTACGAAGAAGTCCTTGACGAACTGGTCGAATTGTTTGACCGGATGCTGGAAAAAGTAATCAGTTCCGGCAACCGTAAATTTGCCAAACTACAACAGGAAATCGCGGGACTGGCGAACGATAAGATTAAAATCCTGCACGATCTCGTGCAGATCCTGCTTGATCCGAATATTACGGACGGCGATTTAAGAAGCGCGATTTACCGTTTTCTACCGGAAGAAAAACTGCGGCTGACCTTCGACGAATGCGCACGACTCGCCGAGCCGCTCAACGACAATTCGTTCAAACTGATGGCTTCGCGCTATTCATACCTGCGACGATTCGTCCCGACATTTTTAGATACCCTGCCTTTGAGCGGCAATGCCGAGACTACTGGACTTCGAAAAGCGATTGAAATTCTGCGCGAATTGGACGCCGACGGAAAACGCAAAGTCCCCGATGACGCGCCCGTCGATTGTATCGACGACAAATGGTGGAAATACGTTTTCACCGACGATGATAAAGTCAGCCGCCGTTTTTACGAACTCTGCACACTGTTTAAATTACGCGCCAATTTGCGGTCGGGTAATATTTGGGTCGAAGGAAGCCGCCGCTACGCCAAACTGGATTCGTATCTGATTCCGCATGGACATTGGCAGCAATCCCGGGGCGTGACCTGCGAACTTCTGAATTTGCCGGAAGACGGCGCGGCGCATCTGATGAGTCAGCAAGCTGAGCTGGAGCTTTTATACGAACAGTTCGACGATTTTCTCGACGAAAAACCCGCCCGAAAAATTGACGCGGCTGGCGGCGAACCGAACAATATCATTACTTTCAAAATCCAAAGCGGCAAAAAATTAAAATAGACCTCTTGCGAAATAAAGTAGGAGTTTGAAAACTTTTGATAAAGATGGCACAAATATCTTATTGGAGCAAATTTAATGAGATACGAACAAGCGAGAGATTTGAAGGATCAAGATTTCAAGCGATTGTGCGGTGTCAAAAAAGAAACATTCTTAAAGATGAGCGAAGTTGTCAAAGAAGTCCTGAGTCGGGAGAGACGCGGAAGAAAGTCGGGATTGACGACAGAAGACCAAGTAATGCTGACACTTAGCTATTGGCGGGAATATCGGACGATGTTTCATTTGGGACAGGATTATGGATTGCACGAATCAAACGTTTCGCGGATCATTCAAAAAGTTGAAGACATCTTAATCAAGTGCGGGAAGTTCTCCTTGCCAAGCAAAAGGCGATTATTAGAAGAAACTTCGCTGACTTATACGATCGTCGATGTGACGGAAATGATGATCGAGCGACCGAAAAAAAGCAAAAGCGATTCTACAGCGGAAAAAAGAAGCGGCACAGGTTGAAAAGTCAGTTAATAATTTGTGAAGAAAGCGAAGAGGTGATCGCAACATATTTTGGAAAAGGAAAAACACACGACTATAAATTGTATGAAAAAAGTCGGGTCCAACTATCAAAAGCGGTTGAGATGAAAGCCGACAGCGGATATCAGGGCATCCGGAAGAAACACGCGAAAGTGTTATTACCAAAGAAGAACAGCAAGTTAAGAAAGTTGACACAAGAGGAAAAACGATTGAATCGGGAGTTGTCGCGAAAAAGAGTAAGAGTTGAAAATGTGATCCGCCGATTAAAGATATTTCGGATATTAGCAGAGCGGTATCGAAATCGGAGAAAACGACTCGGATTGCGATTTAATCTGATATCAGGAATTTACAATTTTGAACGTAAGGCTCTCAAAATTTAATTTCGCAAGAGGTCTAATAAAACTGCCGCTATCGGCGCTCCCGAATGAAGACAAAAGCTATTCAACTGGGGGTATCAGGGAAATTGTGTAAATCAAAAATCAGCATAAAATGACTGAAGGAGATTTACAACTATGGAAATTAAACCTGAAATTCTTGATGAACTTATTAAAGGCTACAAAAATCCGGAAGATTTGTTGGGCGAGGACGGACTTCTCAAACAACTGACCAAAGCACTTCTGGAACGGGCGATGGCAGCGGAACTGACGCACGAGCTCGGCTACGAAAAACACGACAAAGCGGGAAAGTCGACCGGCAACCGCCGTAACGGTTCATCAACCAAGGCAGTTTCAAGCAAACACGGCGTAATGGAAATCGCGGTTCCGCGCGACCGCGAAGGCGAGTTCGAACCGCAGATCATCAAAAAGCATCAGCGTCGGTTCGACGGCTTTGACAATCTGATCTTATCGCTTTATTCACGCGGACTTTCGACTCGCGAGATTCAATCGCACATCGAAGAGATCTACGGCGTGGAAGTCTCGCCCGATCTGATTTCTTCAGTCACTTCGGCGGTTGAGGAGAAGGTTCACGAATGGCAGATGAGACCGCTCGATGAAGTTTATCCGATTCTTTATCTGGACGCTTTAAGAGTCAAGATCCGGGTTGACGGACGCGTCCGGAATCGTTGTGTGTACATCGCGATCGGCGTCAATCTGGAAGGCAGAAAGGAAACTTTGGGGCTTTGGACGGCAGAAAACGAAGGCGCCAAGTTCTGGCTCTCGGTTCTGACCGAACTTCAGAATCGCGGTGTCAAAGATATTCTGATCGCCTGCGTGGACGGACTCAAGGGTTTTCCCGAAGCGATCGAATCGGTCTTTCCAAACACTTTGGTGCAGATCTGTATCGTTCATCAGATTCGCAACTCGCTGAATTTTGTTTCTTACAAAGACCGCAAAGCGGTCGCCTCGGATCTGAAACCGATTTACACGGCGGCGACTTCGGAAGAAGCGCTCTTTCAGTTGGAACTGTTCGCTGAAAAATGGGATTCGCGTTATCCGTTGATCTCAAAATCGTGGCGTGCCAACTGGGCACGGATCGAGCCGATGTTCCAGTTTCCGGCGGAAATCCGGAGAGCGATCTATACGACGAACGTCATTGAATCGCTCAATATGAGCTTACGGAAAATCACGAAAACGCGAGCCTCATTTCCGTCGGAAGAAGCGGCATTCAAATTGATCTGGCTCGGATTGCAAAATATCGAAAAGAAATGGACAATGCCGATCAGAGATTGGAGGTTGGCATTGCAGCAGTT
>JANOBZ010000062.1:0-7046 GCA_031411895.1 Acidobacteriota bacterium
GGCGCAGATTAGCTAATCTGCGCCCTGACTGATCTGCGGGCTTCCGCAATTCAATATTCGACCACAAAAAGGAGAAAAAATTATATGTTAAATGATGTGCAGCGCAGAAAAAGCGATAAGCTTGACCGCGAAGATGTTTTCATCACGGAAAACTCCGCCGATTTTCCGGCAGATTCGCCCGTCGCGGTTTTGACCACGCAAATCAACGTCGAGCGGGAGAAGATTTCGGAGTATGCCGCCGAAAAAGAGTCCGGTTACGGCGACCGTCGGCAGGCACAGGAAATCTACGACACGCGGCGCGATGAATTGGTTGATCTGCTCGATCTGTTCCAGCTTGCCGCCGATATAGTTGACGATGATATTGAGGGAACGGCGGCGAAATTCAAAAATCGCTACCCGCGCACCGACCAAATATTAATCGCCCGCGCGACATCGTTCTATAATGATTCCGAACCGATCAAGAGAGAGCTTGCCGCCGAAGGCGCGACGGCGGAAAAACGCGCGCGTCTGCTGGCGGCGCGCGACGAATTTCAGCAAGCCGCCGGAGCGCACGACGCGGGCGAAGAACGCCATGCCGAAGCCACCGGCGGACTCAATGAATCGTTCGGCAAAGCGATGGAACTTTCGAGTCGCCGCGACAAACGCGTCAGGATGAAATACCGCGACAACCCGGCAAAGCTCGCCGCCTGGAAAGTAGCTTCGCATCTCGAACGCGCGCCGAAACGCAAGCCGGAAACAACGACGCCGACTGCTTAGATTAATGTCAGTATTGGATAAGAAAGGAACGCCGTCATCCCTGACGGCACACGTCGCTGAAAGCGGCGTCAAACGTCGCGATTGACAGGAATCTTGAAAATAAATGAACCGTTTGAGCGTTTTTCAAACGCTGTGCCGTCAAGATGACGGCGTTCCGCCTTATCCAATACTCACGTTAGATTAGTGGTCGGTGAGCAGTAAGCAGTAAGCAGTGGTCGGTGGCGCGAAGCGGGGCGGTCGGTTAAAACCGGAAGTCTTCTGACAACCGACCACCAACCGCCGACCACTGCTTTTATTATTTGATTTTTTGACCGGTGATGACTTCATATAACGTGCTGTCGCCCTGATGGACGATAAAACCCGTCACGACTCCGTTTGCGTCTTTGACGAACTTAAATTGGATGTCGAACGTTTTGAGAAAGAAGTCGGTTTCCGATTCGGCGAACAGCTCGGCTTTCGGGGAGCCGGATTCGACGACCATCAATTTTCCGTTTTCATTGGTAATCGTATAGCTCGTCGGCGGAAACTGAGCCTGATATTGTCCGGCGTATTTGTCCAACACGGAAGATGCGACCGCGACGGCTTTGCGCTCTTTAGGCATTTCATACGGCGCGCCGAAGACGATCGCCGACAAAACGCCGCTGATTTTTCCCGAAGAGCCGCGTCCGTTGTTGCTCAAAACGATGACGGTCACGCGTTCGGACGGGTAGCGGGCGATATAAGTTATGAAACCGGCGAGATTGCCGCCGTGCGCTATTTCCTGACGACCGGACTTTTGGCTCGTCCACCATCCGTAAGCGTAAGCTTTGCCGGGATACATTTCCTTAAACGGCGTGAACATTTCGTCAATTGATTTACGCGACAAGAGCTTGTCCGTGTAGAGCGCCTTGTCCCAGAGCAGAAGGTCTTCGGTCGTCGAGTAAATTCCGCCCGCCGCATACAATCCGATCATCTCCGCATACGGCACATTTGTTATCGGGTCGCCGGGCAATTGCCGGTAGCCGGTCGCGCGGTTTTTAATGATGCGGCGCGGGTCTTCGTAACCCGTCTGCTTCATGCCCAAAGGCGTGAAAATATTCTCCTGCAAGAATTCGCCGTAAGATTTGCCCGAAACGCGCTCGATGATAAATCCGAGCAGAGTGTAGCCGGAATTGGCGTATTTGAATTTTTCGCCCGGAGCGAAATCGAGCGGCTTTTTTCCAGTTGCTTCGAGCCATTGATCCCACGGAACCGGCAAACCGCGAAGCGGTCCCAGCTCCAACGCCGTGACGCCCGGAATGCCGGAAGTCATCGTCAAAAGATGGCGTATCGTGATCGGCTGCCAGACGGGCGGGCAATCGGTCAGATATTTACAAAACGGGTCGTTGACGTTTAATTTTCCGCGCTCCTGGAGCATCATTATCGCGGTCGCCGTAAACTGTTTTGTAATTGATGCGAGGCGAAAAACGGTCTTCGGCGTGTTCGGCACATCCAATTCGACATTCGCCATCCCGTAACCTTTACTGACGATCACCTGACCGTCGCGCGCCACGAGAATTGACCCGCTGAAACGCTCGACCTCGACGGCGGACTTCATATACTCGTCAATTTTTGCCGTGATCTGCCGCGACGACGGCACATCTGCATTCTTCTGCGCCGAAGCGGATTGAAATACGAACAGGCACAAGGCAGCGAGGATTATGAAACGATTGACAAAATAAAAATTGAACGGCATCCAAATTTCTCCTTATAATATGGCGGCTTGCAATCTTCGATCGATCGGAAATACCGGTCTCCGCCTGCAAGTTATGGTAAATTGTAAGCCGGTTTCGATTAATCCGAACCAACTTTTCGATAAACGGCGCAAATAGTCGTTAAGCGGTCAAGCTGAAAAATATTTCATCCACCGTCCGCCGACCACTTTTAGCTATCAAAACTTGAAACTTTCACGTGCCTCGCGTAGCATTTCAAATAACAATTGAATCTTGACCAAAATTAACAAATGAATCTCGACCAAAATGCAAAAGATGCGGTGCAGAGTTTGAGCGATGCGATCAACTCGGCGGTTGAAAAATCATTCGCCGTCCGTGATGCGATCGAAACTTTGCGCGAACTCGGCTATGAACCGGTGCTTACTCTCAAGCTCGAAATCGGTTTACAGGAAATGCGCGCCGCAGGCGATGACGGGGAAGAATTTCCAGCCGAAAACCTCGAACTCTCGCTGACCGACGAGGACGTGCGCACTTTGCAGAGAATGAAAATCCGATTCTAATGGTTAATTATTAATGGTTAATTATTAACTGCCCTCTCTTAAAAGATACAATTAACAATTAATAATTAACCATTAATAATTACTCTTGAACTACTACAACTACTTTACCGAAATCGAAGAAACTTTTGTCCGGCGGCGCGGCAAGAATCTGCTTCTGTCGCCGCTCGATTGGGCGCTGATCGAATCGTGGCAGGAGCGCGAAGTGCCGCTCCATATCATTCTGCGCGGCATCGAGCGCGTCTTTGATACGATTGATAAACAGCCCAATCGCAAACGCTCCGTGAAAAGCCTTTTTTACTGCAAAGAAGAGATCGAAGCGCAATTTGCCGAATGGCTCGAATCGCAGGTCGGGAAGAGCGGTGAGCAGTCAGCGGTGAGCGGTGAGCAGTCGGAATCGAACGG
Organism: Acidobacteriota bacterium; assembly: GCA_031411895.1. GTDB lineage: Bacteria > Acidobacteriota > Blastocatellia > Pyrinomonadales > Pyrinomonadaceae > JAFDVJ01. The sequence goes on from JANOBZ010000062.1 coordinate 3,410, forward strand.
CGCGAGCCAATCGAACGGCGCTTCGGCGAAGGACGAATTGTTTTCCGACGCGGCGATTGACGCGCATCTCGAACAGGTGTCGGCTGATCTCGCGGCGGCGATCGCGCAGACTTCGAACGCCGAGCTGCGCGAAACGTTCGAACGCGTCCTGAATCGCCTCGGGCAATTGGCGGGAAATTACGAATCGGCGGAAAAGCTCGAAGAATCTTTAGAAAAACTCGACGCGCTCGTTGACGAAGCGCTGCTCAAACACTCAGACGGCACGGCATTTAAAGCCGAGACGGAAAAAAATCTTGCCGGTTACCGCAATAAAATGGAAACCGAGGTCTATCAAAGAACGTTTGATTTGATGATTCTGAAAAAACTGCGCGAGCAGGCTAAACTGCCTCGCCTGAGTTTGTTTTATTTATAATCTGTGGTAAAAGTGTGCAAACCGATAAAGTTTGAAAAAAGGAGAAAAATTTATGGAGTATCAATCAGGTGTGGTGAGCCCGATCAAAAGTATCGAGCAAGGCTGGCAAATCATTAAAAACGATTACTGGATGTATGTTTTGATGATTCTGGTTTTCAGCGTCATTATTATTGTCGGGTCGCTGATTCTGGGCGTTATTAATCAGGCGATCACCGGCGTTATCGGGGGCGTTCTCGGAATGGCGACAACCAATTCGGGCGATGTCGCGCAAGCCTCGGCGATCATTATTCCGCAGATTATCGCGCAGATCGTCAGCTTCTTTACGAGCATTATTCTGACAACGCTCGCGGGCGTTCTGGTCTGCGGCTTATACAAATCGCTCTCGCGGGTTTCAAGCGGCGGCAGAGCGGATTTTGCCGATTTGTTCAGCGGCTTCGAACATATTCAGGCGTGTTTTATCTATGCGGTCGTAATCTCGATCATTAATTTTATTATCGGCGTTGTTTATCTGGTTGCCGCAGTCGCGGTCGGCGCGGGCGCGCTGGTCGGCGGATTGAGCGGCATCATGACGCGCGACGGGCAGATCAATCCGGCGGTTTTCGGCGGACTCGCGCTGATTATTCTGGCGTTTGCCGGTATTTCGATCATCGTTCAGCTCATTATCTCGTCGCTGACGGCTTTTGTTTACCCGCTGATCGCCGAGCGCAACTTGTCGGGCGGACAAGCCTTTCTTTTGAGCATTAAAAGCGGTCTGTCGAATCTCGTCGGACTTATCCTTTTGCTGATTCTAATGTTTTTGATGATTCTGGGCGGAGTGTTCGCGTGTTTTATCGGCGTATTATTTGTCGCGCCGATCATTATGGGTTCGATGTATGCCGCTTTCCAGAGCGTTTTCGGCAGAATCGGCGGAAACCAGCAGTATAACCCGCCGCCGCCGCCGAATTTCGGTCAGCAGCCGGGTTACTAAGACAATTGTTTTACTTATTAACGGACAGACAGGCGCTTCGATAATTTCGGAGCGCTTGTTTATTTGGTATCGTCAGCAGGTGACCAGAATTGATTTAAATTTTAGCCGCGGATTACGCGGATGCACGCGGATAAAACCGATTTTCAATATTTATTGACGGCAGAAATCTAATCTTAATCTGCGTGCATCCGCTTTTATCCGCGGCTAATTTGTATTAATTTTGCACGACTGCTTAAATCGAGATTATGAATAAATCGAAAAAGGGCGGCGAAATTATCGACGTAACGATCGAAAAGATCGTTCCCAACGGCTACGGCTTGGGCTTTGCCGAAGGTTTGACCGTGCTCGTCTCGCTCGCTGCCGCAGGCGACCGTCTGCGCGTCAAGATCATTCAGAAAAAGGGCAAAACCGCGTTTGCCGAGATCGAGGAAGTGCTCGCGCCGTCGCCCGACCGAAACCTGCCGCCGTGTCCTTATTTCGGTGTCGGCAGATGCGGCGGCTGCGATTTTCAGCAGATGAATTACGACGCGCAGCTTCGCGCCAAGGTCGGTATTTTGCAGGACAGCCTGACGCGCATCGGTAAAATAAATTTCGACGGCGAAATCGAGATCATCGCGAGCCCGAAGCCTTTCGCATACCGCTCGCGGGCGCAGTGGCATCTCGACACGCGCCGCCGCCGCATCGGTTATTTCCGCCGCAATTCGCACAGCGTGATCGATGTCAAAGAGTGTCCGATCATTACCGAGGAATTGCAGGAAACCTTGACCGAACTGCGCGCGGGCGTCGAATGGGACAGCTTCTGGGCGGAAAAAATCGAGATCGAAGCGGCAAGCGCGGGCGAAAATGTGTCCGTCTATTCGTCGGAGATCGTCGAACCGACCGAAGAAATATCTTACGAATTTGACGGAAACCGTTATTTCTACGACGCGCGAAGCTTTTTTCAGGGCAATTTATATCTGGTTCCGCAGCTCGTCGAAACGGCGCTCGGCGGCGCGGAAGGAAAATCGGCGCTCGATCTATACTGCGGCGTCGGATTATTCACATTGCCGCTCGCGCGGAAATTCGAACGCGTGAGCGGCGTCGAGGCAAACGACCGGGCGATTGACGCGGCGCGTAAAAACATCGAACAGGCGCGGCTCGAAAACGTGCGGGTCTTCAGCGACTCGGTCGGCGAATGGCTTCTGGAAAATGCGGACAAAACCTCTGACGCGGATTTTATCCTGCTCGATCCGCCGCGCACCGGAGCCGAACGCGAAACGATCGCGCAAATTCTCGAAATCCGCCCAACGGAGATTTCTTACGTTTCGTGCGATCCTTCGACCTTAGCGCGCGATCTGCGGCTTTTGTGTGAAAACGCCTACGAAATTCAAACAATTACCGTGCTCGACCTTTTTCCGCAGACGCATCACGTCGAAACGGTCGTCCGGCTTAGATTAAAGTGAATTGTAAATTGCAGAAATTCGATTAATTTATTTTCGTCGTGAATTTACCGATCATTTAAACCCTTGCCGATGAGAATTCGCGGCATACATTTTTCGATCCTTGACGCGCGGGTTTGGGATTGTTTGGGCTGCGAAAAGTAAAGAATGTAGCCGCGTTGACGTCCGGGCGTCAATGCCTCGAAAGCGGGTTTCAATGAAGGGATTTCATCCAGTTTATCTTGAAACTCCTCGGGAATTATGAATTCCGAAGTCTTCTTTAAAGGCACTTTCAAACCGGCTTTTTCCACTTCGACGGCTTCATAAATAAAGGCTTTCAAGACGGATTCCAACTTCGCTACTTCCCGAACATCGGTAAACCGGATCACGCGTCCCGCCTGTGTATTCTCACCGGGCTTTTTAAGAATATTTTGAGCATCTTTTAACAACGCGCCTTTGAAAAAACTAAGCACACAGTTGTCCTTAAATGCGCCGATCAAAAGTATGTTATTTTTTTCAAATGTGTAAACGGGAACGCCCCATTTTAATTCTTCGTCCAATCCGCAATCAAGAATGATCTCTCTCAATTTCTCTAACTCCGCCTGCCAGTTATGAACTTTGCACTCGGGCGTATTCCCGAGCGGACAGCGCCCGCAGCCCGCCGTAAAATAAACATCAACCTTCGGATTCATTCTCTTCATTTATTCACAATGGGTGTAATACCCCGTCAGCTTGCTGCGGCTTTATAATGGTTGAATGAGTAAATTCATTCATAAGAACCACAACGTTTCAGTATTGATGTATCACATCGTCTGTCCGACGAAATATCGACGAACGGTT
>JANOBZ010000063.1:0-27216 GCA_031411895.1 Acidobacteriota bacterium
TCTTGACGGCACAGCGTTTGAAAAACGCTCAAACGGTTCATTTATTTTCAAGATTCCTGTCAATCGCGACGTTTGACGCCGCTTTCAGCGACGTGTGCCGTCAGGATGACGGCGTTCCTTTCTTATCCAATACTGACGTTAAAAATAAGGAATTCGCCTAACAATTCAAATAGATATGAAGGCGAAAGAGCGACTTTCTTAACTCGTTGTCTGTTTTCTCCAAACTTGCATGTATTCGTTTTCGCCCAACGTCATTTCAAGCGTTAGCCCGCTAACCCGGTTCTACATTGAATCTGTTTTAGAGGTTAATTTAATAAAAAAAGAAGCGCGATAAGACTACCGCGCTTCTTTTTTTATTATTTGCACTACTTACTCGATCGCCGCCGAAATATCCGTCGAGGGCTTGTCGGTTTTCCAGATTTGCGGGGTTTCTAAAATATCTTCCGACTTATCGGTTTCGAGCGCGTATTTTAGAACTTCGTCGATCGTGTCAACCGTGTGAATCGTCAAATCTTCGCGAATTTCCTCGGGAATATCGGCTAAATCCTTTTCGTTGTCCTTCGACATGATAATCGTTTTCAAACCGAAACGATGCGCCGCGAGGAGTTTTTCCTTAACGCCGCCGATCGGCAGAACCTTGCCGCGCAGTGTGATTTCGCCGGTCATCGCGACATCGTGCCGCGCTTTTTTGCCCGTCAGAACTGATACCATCGCGGTCGCGAGCGTAATGCCCGCCGACGGTCCGTCTTTCGGGATCGCGCCTTCGGGAACGTGGATGTGCAAATCCTTTTCGTGAAAATTCGCCTCGTCAATACCGAGTTTTTCGGCGCGCGTGCGAACGCAGGTCAACGCCGCTCGGGCGGATTCCTGCATTACTTCGCCGAGTTTTCCGGTCAGCGTGACATTTCCCTTGCCTTTAACGAGCGTCGCTTCAACCTGCAAAACGTCGCCGCCGACTTCCGTCCACGCCAAACCGTTGACCAGACCGATCTCCGATTTACGCGCGATGTCCTGTTTGCGGAAACGAATCGTCCCTAAAAGTTCGCGCACCTTTTCGGCGTCAATGACGGCGCGAAAATCTTCCTTTGTTTCGGAAACGACGAATTTGCGGGCGATTTTGCGCAGGCACGATGAAATTTCGCGCTCCAGATTGCGAACGCCCGCCTCGCGCGTGTAATGGCGGATAACTTCCAAAATGCCGTCGTCGGTAAATTTGACCTTTTCGATTTCAAGACCGTTGCCCTCGGCTTGTTTGGCAAGCAAATGGCGCTTGGCAATCTCGACCTTTTCACGCTCGGTATAACCGGAAAGCGTCAGGATTTCGAGACGATCCTGCAAAGGCGCAGGGATAGTATGCAGAACGTTCGCCGTCGCGATAAAGAAAACCTGCGACAGATCGTAATCAACGTCGAGATAATGGTCGCGAAACGTGTGATTTTGCTCGGGGTCGAGAACTTCGAGCAGCGCCGCCGACGGGTCGCCGCGAAAATCGCGTCCGAGTTTATCAACTTCATCGAGAAGAATCACGGGATTAACCGTTCCGGCGCGTTTCATTAATTGAACGATCTGCCCCGGCAGAGCGCCGATGTAAGTTCTGCGATGACCGCGAATTTCGGCTTCGTCGTGAACGCCGCCGAGCGCGAGACGAACGAATTTTCTGCCCGTCGCTTTCGCGATCGATTTTCCTAAACTGGTTTTACCGACACCCGGCGCGCCGACGAAACACAAAATCGTGCCCTTCGGATTTTTCACAAGCTGGCGAACGGCAAGATATTCCAAAATGCGTTCCTTGATCTTTGCCAAGCCGTAATGATCTTCGTTCAAGACGCGCTCGGCTTCCGATAGATCGTTGATTTCCTCGCTCCGCTGCTGCCATGGAACATTAATCAGCCAGTCGAGATATGTACGCGAAACGGTTGATTCGGCGGACATCGGCGGCATTGCTTCGAGGCGCGCAAATTCCTGCATCGCCTTGTCTCTGGCTTCATCACTCATTCCGGCTTCTTCGATTTTTTTCTTTAATTCTTCGAGTTCCGCCTTATCGTCTTTGCGTCCAAGTTCTTTGTGGATCGCCTTGATCTGCTCGTTCAGGTAATATTCGCGCTGATGTTTGTCCATCTGCTTTTTGGTGCGCGCGTGGATATTGCGGTCGAGCTGTTTTTTCTCGATTTCCTGCTCTAAAACTTCGATCAGTTTTTGCAGGCGTTCCTGTACGGAAAATGTTTCAAGCAGCTTTTGTTTTTCGTCAACCGCGATACGCAAATGCGAGCTCATTGCGTCGGCGATCTGCGCAGCGGAAATTCCGCGCAAACTGGCGTGCAGCGCGTCCGAATAAGCGTCGGGCGAAACGCGCAAAAACTGTTCGACTAAATTGCTGATCTGCTGTAAAAGTCCGTCAGTGCGATAACCTGACTCGTCAACCGACTGGACTTTGCGAACGTGCGCATAAAACATTCCGTCCGAATCCTGCTCGACGCGCACGGCGACGCCGCGTTCCCTGCCTTCGACAACGACCTTGATCTGTCCGTTATCCTGTTTCTGCGCTTGCAGAATGCGTCCTAAAGTTCCGACCGTGTAAATTTGGTCGGGATTCGGCTCGTCAATCGTCGCGTCGTGCTGCGTGGCGAGGAAAATATTGCGCTCGCCGATCATTGATTGTTCGAGCGCGCGTACCGAACTCGGTCGCCCGATCTTAAAGGCAACCTTCGTATAAGGAAAAATAACGACATCGCGGATGGGAACCATCGGAAAACGCGCAATGTCCTTCGGCATCTGGTCTGAAAATTCTTGCATAAATCTATTTTAACTCTTTTACGGGAAATTCAATCAGTCAACTTGGATAAAGTATTATTGGTTTCGATTTTCTAATTTTAAAACATTTAAATCGCCGATGGCTAGTTTTTTCGTGCGGTTTCGGCGAATTTCGAGAAAATTCTTTTTCAAATAAAAAGACACTCTAAAATTCAGAGTGCCCTTCAGTTTATTTTCAAACGTTTTGGGTCTGTCAACCTTTTAAGATTAAAGATCACAAATTTCAGATTACAAATTACAAACCAATCCGAAATCCCAAATCCCAAATCCCAAATAGTTATGCAGCTTCGTCAATTTCGCGTAAAACTTCGAGCGGCGCGGCTTTGCGTTCGATCATTTCTTTGGTGATGACCAGCTCTTTGACCTTTTTCTGTGAAGGCAGAACATACATTGATTCGAGCAGAACTTCTTCGAGAATCATCATCAGCCCGCGCGCGCCGACTTTTCGGTCAAACGCCTTGCGCGCGGTCGCGCGAATCGCGTCGTCCGTGAATTTGAGACGAATATTGTCGAATTCAAACTTGCGCTGATACTGTTTGACGAGCGCATTTTTCGGTTCGGTAAGAATTTTTACGAGCGCTTCTTCATCGAGTTCGGTCAGCGTTCCGAGAACCGGCAGGCGTCCGACGAATTCGGGAATCAAGCCATAATGAATCAAATCTTCGGGTTCGAGCTTTTCGATCGCTTCGTTCTGGCGCTGTTTGCTCGATTTAACGTCCGCCGAAAAGCCTAAGGATTTATTGCGGAAACGTTTCTCGACGACGCGTTCAAGTCCGATAAACGCGCCGCCGCAGATAAACAGAATATTCGTCGTATCGACCGGCGTAAATTCCTGCTGCGGATGTTTGCGCCCGCCCTGCGTCGGGACATTGGCGACCGTACCTTCGAGAATCTTCAAAAGCGCCTGCTGCACGCCTTCGCCCGAAACGTCGCGCGTGATCGAAGGATTGTCGTCCTTGCGGCAAATCTTATCAATCTCGTCAATATAAATGATGCCGTTCTGCGCGCGCTCGACATCGCCGCCCGCCGACTGTAAAAGCCGCAGCAAAATTGTTTCGACGTCTTCGCCGACATAACCGGCTTCGGTCAAGCTCGTCGCGTCAACGATACAGAACGGAACGCTCAAAACTCGCGCTAAAGTTTGCGCGAGCAGCGTTTTACCGGTTCCGGTCGGACCGATCAGAAGAATATTGGATTTTTGTAATTCGACATCGGTGCGGCGTTTTGCCAGCTCGATGCGTTTGTAATGCTGATAGACGGCAACCGAGAGGCGTTTTTTCGTTTCGTCCTGACCGATCACGTATTCGTCGAGAAATACTTTGATTTCCTGCGGTTTCGGCAAGGTTGTGCGAATGCTCGCGTTTTCGGCTTGTTCGTCGTCATTGATGATTTCGTTGCAAATGTCGATACATTCGTTGCAAATGTAAACACTCGGTCCGGCAATCAACTTTTTGACTTCATTCTGCGATTTACCACAAAACGAACAGCGTAAGATTTCTTCGGGTCGTCGAATCATATTTCGGGTTGGGGATTTGGGATTTCGGATTTGTTCCCGCATTAAATTTTCCGTTGAAATAAAAGGGTTTTTATTCAGAAAAATTCAATCCGAAATCCCAAATCCGAAATCCGAACTCTTATTTATCTCGGTGTTCAATAACTTCGTCAATCAAGCCGTATTCTTTAGCCTGGAGCGGCGAGAGAATGCGGTCGCGTTCGACGTCTTTTTCAACCTGATCGAATGGCATTCCGGAATGGAACGACAAGATTCGCGAGGTCATTTCGCGCATCCGGAGAATTTCTTCAGCCATAATGCGAACGTCCGTCGCCTGACCTTGCGCGCCGCCCGACGGCTGGTGAATCAGGATTCGTGAATGCGGCAGCGCAAAGCGTTTGCCTTTCGCGCCGGCGGTTAAAAGGAGCGCGCCCATCGAAGCGCATTGCCCGACGCAGATCGTCGTGACATCGTTTTTGATGAACTGCATCGTATCGTAAATTCCCATTCCGGCGGTGATCGAGCCGCCCGGGCTGTTGATATACAAATTGATGTCGCGTTCCGGGTCTTCGGCTTCGAGGAAAAGAAGCTGTGCGACGATCAGGTTAGCAACCGTATCGTCAATCGGCGTACCGATAAAGATGATACTGTCTTTTAAAAGTCTGGAGTAAATGTCAAAAGCACGTTCGCCACGCGAAGTTTGCTCGACTACCATTGGAACTAACATAGTTTTTCTCTCTTCTCTTTAAATTTTGGGTCTAAAGGGCAAATTGCTTAAGAAATTAGTTTAACCGAAAGAAGTTAAGTTGTTGAAATAATAGCCGAATTGCTACCCGAAGTAGATTTTACAACTTATCTTCAAAAATGCAACCTCTCAAACTCTCCTGCCCATAGATTATTTTATTTTTCCTTTTTCGCCGATTTCTTTTTCGGCTTTTCTTCGGCTTCTTCCGTTTCGGCTTTTACGCTTTCTTCGGTTTCGTCCGCTTTGGCTTTCGCCTTTTTCGTTTTGCCTTTCGGCTTTTCTTCTTCGGTTTCGACTGATTCTTCGACCGGCGCATGCGACGGGTCAATCCACTCGCCATCGGTTATTTTCGCGCTGCCGACGATCGCTTCGACCGCTTTACGCGTCCGTAAATTATTGGCAAGATTCGCTTCGCCGCCTTGTTGCGCACTGATTGACGCGCGAACCTGTTCTGCCGGAACGTTGTAATATTCCGCCATCATCTCGATTTCTTTCGAAACATCTTCGTCGGAAACCTCGATGTTTTCGAGTTCGGCGATTTTTTCGAGCAGAAGAGCGCCGCGCACGTCGCGTTCGGCTTGCGGGCGCATTTGGTCGTAAGCCATCTGCACGAACTGCTTATCAACCTTGTTCAGATCAACGCCGCGCTGCTGCATATCCTGCGCGAAATTGTTCAGAAGATTGCGCGCCTGAGCGTCGATCAGCGTGTTCGGAATTTCAAATTCGTGCTTTTCGATCAATTTGTTGATGAGTTCGGTTCTGAGAGCGGCATCGGCGTCCGAACCGGAAACGGTTTCCAAATCTTTGCCGAGTCTTGCTTTAAGATCAGCCAGCGATTCGTAACCTTCGTCGAGACTCTGCGCCCATTCGTCGTCGAGTTCGGGCAATTCGACTTTGCCGAGCGATTTGACCTTCGCTTTATAATGGACGGTTTTCCCGGCGAGCATCTCCGAAGAAAAATCTGCCGGATACGAAACCGTAAACTCTTTTTCCTCGTCCGTTTCAAGTCCGGCAAGATTTTCCGTGAACGATTGTTCGATACCTTCGTCGCCGAGCGTGATTTCCAGATCCTCGGCTTTGATCGGATCGGCTTGCGGCTCGTCGTCAAACGTTCCTTCGAGATCAACGACGAGCGTGTCGCCCGCCTCCGATTTACGATCTTCGACCGGCATCAACGTCGCGCCGCTCTGGCGTCTCTGGTCGATGATTCGGTCCATTTCGCCGGTCGGAAGGGGACGCACGCGGCGCACCGCTTCCAAGCCTTTATAATCGGGCGTCGGGATTTCCGGCATCACTTCGACGTGAATATGAAGCGAAAGCGCCTCCGAGCCGTTCAGTTTCATCTTTTCGAAATTGTCGAAATGCAGATTCGGCTCGGCGAGCGGCTGAAGTCCGTGTTCTTCGATCGCCGCCTGCACTTTTTCCGGCAAAAGCTCGCGCAGAACTTCGTTTTGAATGTCTTCCTTGTAGCGCAGACGAATTACGTCAACCGGCGCAAAACCTTTGCGAAAGCCCGGAACGGTCGCGCCTTTTGCGTATTTCTGGCTGACCTTGTTGTAAACCGTCTTGACTGCTTCCGGTTCGATCTCGATATGTATCTCGCGCTGTGTCGGTGATACTTCTTTAATTTCTGTTTTCATCTAATAAATTTAAAGCTCATCGAAACAACCAGACGAGCCAATGTTCAATTCCAATTTTCAATAAAATTTTGAATTCTTAAATATGAATTTATAATTCGTAAAGTGCTGAGAGCGAGACTCGAACTCGCACGCCTTACGGCATGGGCTTCTAAGACCCACGTGGCTACCAATTACACCATCTCAGCCTGACTTTTTGCCAAATAACAAGCAAATTTGAATTTATCGTTTTTGGAAACGAAAGTCTAGCGAGGCATTTTTCGCCCCTTTTATTCCGAAAGATATTTGCGTTTGTATTCTTCCAGAGCGCGGTCTGTGTCCTTCAGGTCGGCAATCGCGATCGGCGTTTTTTCTTCGAGTTGCGCTTTCGATTTCGTTTTTCCGAATAACAGTTTATAACCGCCGTAGCCGATCGCGGCGATCAGTCCTGCCCAGAGCGCAAACCATAATATCGCGGAAACTATCCCGATCAGCCAGATGGCGATGATGACAATGACGATCGCGCCGAGCGCAGCGAGAATGATTTTGATTGTATCCATCGTTAAAAAACCTCTAATGGATTATACCAAAATCAAAATGGTTGCCGCGCGATTTGGAAATTTATATAGAAACTTTCGCAAAAATAGCCGATTAAAAATATCGCGTAGCGATTTAGTGAATTGAGCCGTGTAATTTATTGCACGGTCGTTTGAAAACAGATTCGCGCCGCGTCAGCAGCGACTGAATAAAGATCATCAATGGTTCAGTTGTCGCTCGCGCGGCTGAATAATTATTTTTGAGATCGCTTCTAGAAACATTTCGCAAAATGATTTTGGAAGTCTGCAAAGTCATTTTGTGCGTCATAAAACTGATTACAAAAACTATTTCGTCAGATGTTTGCGCTTGAAATCCTCGAACGCCTTATTCGCGCTTTCCATGCCGTCGATCGCAAAGGACGAATTGTCGGCGAGCTGTTTTGTTTGCTTGTCTTTGGTCAGCATTTTATAGCCGACATAACCGCCGATGCCGACGACGGCGATCCAGAACAGATACCACAAAGCGCTGTAAATAAAGCCGATCAGCGGAAACGCGAGCATTCCCAGCAAGATCAAACCGAACGCGATTAGCAAAATTTTGATAAAACTCATCTTATTTTTCTCCCTCTGATTTCAGCCGCCAGCCGATTTCGCAAATCGGCGGCAAAAACCGTATAATTCAACCTGTTTTTGATAACGATTTTTTTGAGGATAAAGTTTTGACTTTTCAGAAAGTAAATCTCGGTATGCTCGCCGCCGCGTTAAACGCCGAATTTTCGGGCGATGCTGCATTAGAAGTTTCAAACGTCACGCACGATTCGCGGCAGGCGCGCGAACGTTCGCTTTTTGCGGCGATTCGGGGGCTGACGATGGACGGACACCGTTTTGTCAGCGAAGTGATGCGGCGCGGCGCGGTCGGCATTATTTCGGAACTCGACGCGCCCGACGGATTTCAAGGCGCGTGGCTCAAAGTCGCTGACGCCCGCGAATCGCTCGCTAAAGCCGCGTCCGTAATTTACGGCAATCCGTCGCACGATCTAAAACTCGTCGGCATCACCGGCACGAACGGCAAAACGACGACGACTTATTTATGTTTCGCGCTCGCCGAAGCAAACGGCGAAAAAGCCGCGATGCTCACGACGGTCGAATACCGCATCGGCGAAAAATCGGAAGAAGCGGTGCGCACGACGCCCGAAGCTTCGGACACGAACAAATTCTTGCGCGAAGCCGTTGACGAAGGCTGCGCGACCGCAGTGATGGAAACCTCTTCGCAGGCGATCGATCTGCACCGCTGCGACTGGCTGCGCTTTCGCGTCGGAATTTTCACAAACCTGACGCGCGATCATCTGGATTATCACCTCACGATGGAAAACTATTTCGCCGCGAAAAAGAAGCTTTTTGACGGCGGTTTGGGCGAAAAACCCGCTTCGTCCGTTATCAATATCGACGACGAATGGGGCAAAAAACTGGCGAACGATCTGCGCGAAAACGGTCAAAACGTCGTGACGTTTTCGCAAAACGGCGCGGCTGACCTGACGGCTGAGAACGTCGAGGTTTCGATGATTAAAGGAACTTCGTATTTACTGAAAACGCCGCGCGGCGAACGGCAGATAACTTCCCCGCTCGTCGGCAAACCGCACGTTTATAATATGCTTGCGGCAACCGGCGCGGCGCTCGAACTCGGCTTTGATCTGGATAAAATCGTTAAAGGTTTAGAAATCTGTGTCGGCGCGCCGGGTCGTTTCGAACGCGTCGCGACGGACACGGATTTTGCGGTGATCGTCGATTATGCGCATTCGGACGACGCGCTTTTGAATACCTTAAAGACGGCGCGTGATTTAACCAAAGGCAGAATTATTACGGTTTTCGGCTGCGGCGGCGACCGCGATAAAACAAAACGCGTTCCGATGGGCGAAGTCGCGGGCAGAAATAGTGATTTAGTGATCGTCACGAGCGATAACCCGCGCACCGAAAATCCGCTGTCGATCATCGAGCAGATCGAAGTCGGCTTAAAGAACACGACTTGCCCGTTTCATTCGATCTCCGACCGCCGAGAAGCGATTCACCGCGCGATTTTCAGCGCCAAGCCGAACGATGTCGTGATTATCGCAGGCAAAGGACACGAAACTTATCAAATTGTCGGCAACAACAAATATCATTTCGACGATCGCGAAATCGCCCGCGAAGCTCTCGAAAAACTTAAAGAAGAATAAAAATCAGCCACGAATTACACGAATAGCACGAATAAAATTTAATAAAATATTCGTGCTATTCGTGTAATTCGTGGCTAAATTATTTCAAGCCGTCGATCAGCTTCGACACGAAATCCTTCTGCGCGGCGCTCATTTCGATAAACTGCACGCCGAAACCGATTTCGAATGTATGATTGACGACTTCCGAGGTGATCTGCACTTTTATCCCGTCGCTCAAAGGGAAAAACAATAAAACCCGTTCGCCGTCCTCGACTTCGCCCGAACAGAGAACGAAACAGCCTTCGTGGCTGATGTCGTTGACAATTCCCTTCTTTCTGCCGGCGGCGGCTTCCCAATCCACGTTTATATTGACGCTGAAGCGCGGCGCGGTTCGCCGGTCGCTGCCGGCTCTTCTATCTATCGTTGACATTTTCTTCGTTTATTTCTTCCGTGATGTTTCCTTTATATTTTCTCGTCAAATAATAATAAACGGGTAATCCGAGCAAAATCAGAAAAATTCCGGTAAAAGATTGCGTCGGAGCCGTAATCAGAGTATTTATCAAAAGATACGCGGCGACCAAAAGGAACAAAGCGGGAACGACCGGATAACCGAAAGCTTTGTACGGTCGCTCGGCGTTCGGAAATTTTTTGCGAAACACGAAAACCGACGACGTAACGAGCGCGTAAAAAATCCACGAGCCGAAAATCACGTAATCCGTCAGGGTGTCGAACGAACCGGAAATCGCGAGAATCGCCGCCCAGACGCCTTGAAAGATCAGTGCGATGACCGGAACGCGCGTACCTTCCGACAATCTGCCGAACGATTCGAACATCATGCCGTCTTTCGCCATCGCATACGGAACGCGCGCGCCCGTCAGAATCGAAGTATGCAGCGTACCGATCGACGAGAGCATCAGCCCGACCGTAAACAGCGCGACGGCAAAACCGGTCGCAAACGTCTTTACGTCGCCGCCGAAAAATCTCGAAACCACTTCTTTGGCGACCGACGAATCTTTCGAAACCGAAGCGATCGAAGTCGGGTCGAGCACGTAATAATAAGAGAAATGAATCAAAACGTAAAGAATCATAATCACGATCGTGCCGCCGATAAGCGCGATCGGAATGTTTTTCTGCGGGTTTTCGATTTCCCCGGCAACGAGCGTCAGATTATTCCAGCCGTCGTAACCCCACAGCGCGCCGAGCATCGCCGCGCCGAATCCGCCGATAAAACTGTAACCCGCCGAACCGTAGCGCACGGCATCGCTGACGCCTTCGCACGCGCCGCCGGTTTCGGTCATTCCGAAATGCGAGAAAGTTCCGCCGGTGACCCATATAAAAGCGCCGATGCCGACAAACGCGATCAGCGCGACTTTAACAAACGTCAGCGCCGTCGCGATTCGCCCGCTCAAGACGACCGATGCGCAGTTGATCGTCGTAAAAATCATAATCACCATGACGGCGATGATCTGCAGCGAAGTCAGCTCATAGGTAAACAGCAGCCGCTCGGCTTGTGAGCTTATTAGTTCCGTAACCTTTATGGAATTAACTTCAAACGGTTGCGTGAAAAAATTCATTCTCACAATGGTTTGTTTTAATTTTCCGTCCAAAAAATCGTTCAAGCCGATCGCAAAAACGACCGCAACCGAGGCTTGCGCGCCGGTTTTGCCGACGAAAATCAGCATCCAGCCGTAGAGAAAGCTCGACAGACGCCCGTATGCATCGCGCAGGAAAACATATTCGCCGCCGGCTTCGGGCTTCATCGCCGCGAGTTCGGCGTAGGTCAGCGCGCCCGCGAGCGAGAGCAGTCCGGCGGCAACCCAGACGACGATTACCCATTCAGGCGAACCGACATTGCAAGTCATCACGCGCGCTTTCAGAAAAACGCCCGTGCCGATGACGTTGCCGATGATGATCGAAACCGCCGCCAGAAGCCCGAGTCCGCGTACCAGCGTAATTGTTTGTTTCTGCATATTTTTTTCGTCGCGGGAGAGTTAAATTCTGTTAAAAATTTTTGTTGTGTTTTGCCCTTTTCGTAAATTATAATCAATCTTGGAGAAAAATCTGCTTTCGATCGAAAGACAATTTCTCGTTAGTTCACCAAGATTCACTAAAGCCAGCCATTTTATTAGAAAATATATATGTTCTATTCAGTTGTCATGCTCGACGGAAATGAGCTTCACTGCCTTTCGCTTGAAGAAGTTCAGGATTTATTTTTCAAACGCCAGCTCAATCAGGATTCGCTCGTCTGCAACGCTGAAGACGGACAATGGCATATGCTCAAACGCGTGTTCGACCTTTCGCAATGGATTTCTTCCGGCGCTTCGCAGGTCGCGACGCAAAATAATTATCAGCCGCAGGTAAATCCATTTGAACAAATGAATCCGGCAGATCAAGCGAATAATTTCGAGCCTCCGCCGAATCCGGCAGATCAACCGGTAACTTTCAATCAGTTTCCTCAAAACCCGCCGTCAAACAATTTCGGGCAAAACACTTCAAACGGTTATTCACAAAATAATCAAACCGAAACTTATTATCAAGCTGAAACAAACCAAACAAACTATAACTTTCAAAATAATCCGACGAATTACGCGCCGAGCAAATATAATAACCCAGCCGGTTCATATAATTATTCGCCAAATCTTTCAAATACACCTGAAAAAAGAAACGGTTTGCGGGCGGCTGCCGGTTTTCTTTTCGTTAACGCGCTGTTTTATGTCGCGTATATGATTTTCGGCTCGACGATTCCCGAACCAAGCGGCGTAAATAGCTCGGCTTATAACGCCGGTCGTTCGACAGGTGCTTTTTTACCACTGCTTATTGATCTGATTTTAGCCGTCAAACTCTGGAGGCTCGACGACGGCGATTCGGCGCGCAAATGGGTTTTATTTCGTTCATATTTCGGATTTATCGTTTTCGGTCTAATATTTCCGGTAATTATGCTCAAGACCGGCAATCCGGTGGTCGCCGGATTTAGTTTTATTTCCACGTTTTTCTATTTCATAAGTCTTGCTATCGTCCTGCACGGCAAGGAAAATCCGGCACCGAGCCGCGTGATTATCGGTTCGGCGACCTTTGCGGTTTATTTTCTGATAATGTTCGGCACGCTCGGCTTGGCATTTATCGGAAAGCACCTGCCGGATATGGCAAAATTCAATTTGCCGAACAACCCGCAGTTTGAAAAATACAAGATCGAGGGCAAGGAATACGAAGATAAGATCACGGGCGCAAAAATCGTTCTGCCCGAAGGCTGGTCAATGCTCAAGATGGATAATCCCGTCGTTCGCACGCCGACCGCGCGAATGATCGCCGTTGATAAAGGCGGAAATCGTCTGACGATGCTCGAAGTCGTGCCGGTTCCGGGCAATCTCGATATGAAAAAGCAGAATCCGGCGGTAATTCTCGATAAATTAGCCGATAACGTCGTCGGCGCGCTCAATGACGAAGTGATGAAAAACGGCGGCATCGGCGGCAGAGACGATTTTAAGGAAGTCACGCGGCTGAGCATCTATATCGGCAAACACCCGGCGAAACTTCTCGTTTTCGATAAAACCGAACAAGGCGAAAAGATGAAAGGACATCTCATCATCACCTACGACGAGCTGACGTTTTACGTGCTTCATTCGTGGTGTCCGGCGGCGGAATACGAACAGGCGCAAAACGATTTTACGTTTTTCGAGAAAAATTTCACGGTTCCCGAAAAAATAAACTCGTCCTTCACACAAACTGCCGATAACGATAAAAAACCCTAAACTATTTTTTTTAACGCAAAGACATTTCGATTTCGGATTTCGGATTTCGGATTTCGGATTTCGGATTTGTTTTCAGATTAAAATTTTAATCCGAAATCCGAATTCCCAAATCCGAAATCGTTTGATAAGATTTTCGCTTTGTGAGACACGCGAAAAGATTACTCAAAAATCAGATTTCCGCCGACGATTTAGTTGAAAAACTGCTTGCGTTGTCGGAAGATCAGCCGATTTGCCTGCTCGACAGCAGCGGCGTTTCGCATTTGAATTCGCATTTGCTGATCTGCGGTCTAAATCCGCACGAAACCTTCGAAATTAGCGACGAAAACTTTGAGAAAACACTTTGCTTTCTCGATGAAAAGCTCGAAAACCCCGAAACTTACAAAGTTTTTACGATTTCCTACGATTTCGGCTTAAAGCTCGAAAAGATAATCCCGCGAAAAAAAGATTTTACAGACGACGAACCCGACGTTTTTCTCGCAGTCTTCGATTGTTTAATAATCCACGACTACAACACCAATGAAACGTTCCTCGTCGGCAACGAAAACAAATTCGCCGAAACAGAAAACCTTATCTTTCAAACAAAAACTTCCCGGCACTCTGCAACTCAGCAACTTGCCGCAACTTCCTGCAACTCTGCAAACTCCAAAGTAATTTCAAACTTTACCAAAGCCGAATATCTCGAAAAGATCGAGGAAATAAAGGAATTTATCCGGCGCGGCGACACATATCAGACCAATCTCACGCAGCAATTTACCGCCGAACTGCCCGAAAACCTGACGCCTCAGCAAATTTTTCGAAGCTTGCGAAATAACAATCCCGCGCCGTTCGCATCGTTCATTCAAAGACACGATTCGACCGTAATTTCCGCATCACCCGAAAGATTCTTCAAAGTCCAAAGGCTAAAGACAAATGACTCAGGACTCAGAACTCAGGACTCAGGACTCATCTCAACATCTCCGATCAAAGGCACACGCCCGCGCGGAAAAAACTTTGAAGAAGACGAGCGTTTGAAAAAAGAACTGCTCGAAAGCGAAAAAGACCGCGCCGAAAACGTGATGATCGTCGACCTTCTGCGCAACGATCTCGGCAGAATCTGCGAATACGACAGCGTCTCGGTCGAAAAGCTCTGCGATCTCGAACAACACCCGACGCTTTTTCATCTCGTCTCGACCGTCAACGGAAATCTTCGCCCGAACACGAAATTTTCCGACATAATCCGCGCCGTTTTCCCCTGCGGCTCGATCACCGGCGCACCCAAAATCCGCACAATGCAGATTATCGACCGACTCGAAACCGCCAATCGCGGACTCTCGATGGGCGCTATCGGCTTCGCCAACGGAAAATGGAAAATGGAAAATGAAAAATGGAAAGAAAACAATAACAATTTACCATTAACAATTAACCACTACACAGATTTAAGCGTCGCCATCCGCACAATGACGATCAAAGACCAAAAAGTCATTTTTAACGTCGGCGGGGGCATCGTCATCGACAGCATTCCCGAAGCCGAATACGAAGAAACCCTCACAAAAGCTAAAGCCTTGCTAAATGCGATTAACGGCGAATTGGATTTTTAACGATTTGAGAAGTTTCTTTCCAAATTCCCATCGGCGAAACTTTCCATTTTTTTATCTTTAAACGATTCGAATAGGTTATTTGAAAATTTACAAATATTCGGGGAACAAAGTTTTACGCGCGGTGTCTAATCAAGCGTAAAGGTCGAAAGCCGTGGGTCGAATGTCAAAAACCTGCCCAATCTTTTGACCGGCGGCTTTCGATTTTTATTTTAACGAGGAAAATTTATGAAACCGATTATCAACGTGACGCCTTTAATTGATGTTTTGCTCGTCTTGCTGATTATTTTTATGGTTATCACGCCAACAAAACCGACCGTTTTTAAAGCGAAAGTTCCGGCTGAGCCGACAAACGCGCCGGATTTGGAGCCGAATATTAATTTTTTGATCGTCACGGTCAACGCCGATTCGACTTTGAAACTGAATCGCGACGACGGCTACGGAACGGTCGAAGATTCGGAAAAAGTTCAGGAAAGATTGCGCGAAGTTTTCGAGACGCGTGCCGCGAACGGCGTTTTTCGTCCCGATTCGAACGAAATCGAGCGCACGGTTTTTATCAAAGCGCCGAAAAACATCAATTACGGCAGCGTCGCGAAAGTCGTTGACGCGGTTAAACTTTCCGGCGCCGAACCGATCGGCTTGCAGATTGACGACCTGCAATAAATGCAAACTTAAAAATGCAAACTTAAAAATTTTAGATTGACTTTTAACTTTTAACTTTGCATTGAAAAATATCTTCAATCAAAAATATTTTTATGCTATAATTTCTCTGGTTGAAACAGCCTTAAAAGTTCGATAAAAAACTCTACAAACTCTTCCCTAAACGCGTCGCAGATGGTGAATTATTACGAAATCCTGAAGGTTTCACCAAAGGCAACAAATGCCGAGATAAAATCGGCATACCGGCGACTTGCGCGTAAACTTCATCCCGACAAAAACGACGGTTCGGAAGAAAAAGCCCGCGAATTTGCAAAAGTCGCGAAGGCTTACGCGATTCTCGGCGATCCGCAGCAGCGCGCCGATTACGACCGTGATATTTTACGCGCCGATTATAAAAATTCCGCGAACAGCGAGACGGTTTTTTCGTCTGAAAACGAATACGCGCGGCGTTGGCGACAGATGGCTTACGAGCGCCGCTATAACGAAATTATTGATCGTATGATCGCCGACGAACGGCGCGAATCGGTCGCGCTGCAAAAAATAATTTTTCCGATGGTCGGGCTTTTCGTGTCGACCTTTGCGGTCGCCGTTTTCAAGCCCGCGTTTTTTACGAAATCGCCGATTCTCGGAAAAATCATCATGTTTTCGCTGTTCGTCGTCGGCGTGATCCATCTTTTCAGCCGCTTAAAAGCCGCGTTTGACCGCTATACTTACAACGAAAATATTCACGATTCGATAATTGAAGCGACGATTCCCGAACAAAAACCGTATTCGCGTTTTACGGGCGTCGCGTTTATCGTGGTCGGCGTGTTTTTAAGCCTCGCCGTCGGACTTCTGATCGGAAGCTATCTCGATCTGATGATCGGCGCGACGATTCCTTCGGTTTATTCAAGAGCTTTTCGCCTCGAATTTATCTTCTATCCGCCGATCGTCGTGTTATGCGTTGACCTGATGCATTCGGTCGCCTCGAAGTTTGAATAAAGGCTGCGCTTGACAATCGCTTTTTCAAATTTTATACTCTGTAGTTTCTCTTGAATGAGAAAATTTTCACTTTATAAATAAATAGAGAAATATGCCGAATCATAAATCAGCAGAAAAGCGCGTCAGACAAACAGTCAAGCGCAACGCAGTCAACACGAGCAATAAAAGCCGCCTTCGCACGCAGATCAAAAAACTTCGTACGGCGCTTGCGGCAGGCGATAAAGCCCAAAGTCAGGAGCTTTTGAACCCGACGATTTCGACCATTGATAAAGCGGTCAACAAAGGAATTTTGCACAAAAACACGGCGGCGCGTTACAAATCCCGTCTAACGTCGCACGTCAACGATTTAGCGCAATAAACAGTTTCACCTCACAAGATCATTCATAGTTTTCTCCTTTGAATGTAAATGAAAGCAAGCCTTAAGCAAGCTTGCTTTCATTTTTTTTAAAGTTTTAGCCACGAATAGCACAAATAAAATTTAATAAAATCTTCGTGCTATTCGTCTTATTCGTGGCTGGTTACTTATAAATTTACTATCTCGCAGACGAGGATTTCGAGCTGCATTCTTGCGCCCGTGTTGCCGCCGCCGCCTTTTGAGGTTTTAATGGCGAGATCGGTTTCGGCGATTCGCTTGATAATGTGAAAAAGTTTTTTCGAGTCGCTGCGGCGCGCGGTTTGCAGAAAATCTTCGTGATATTTCGGATGCAGCTTCATTAAACGAACGACTTCCGGGCGCTCGACGCCCTGAATCATCAACTCTTTCGCCATCAAAGTTCGCCGCAGATTATGCGCGATCAAACCCAGAAGCATCAAAGGTTCCGCGCCGTCATCGAGAATTTTTTTAAGTGTGTGCAGAGGTTTGCGTTTATCCTTGCCGAAAAGCTGGTCGGTCAGATCGAAATTCGACATTTCGCGCGTGTTCGGAACGAGCGATTCGACCAGCTCGTAAGTCACGATTTTGTCGGGCAGCGCGGCGGTCGTTACTTTTTTGATTTCGTTCGTGAGCTTTCGCAAATTATCGCCGACCAGCGCGACAAGTTGAAAAAGCGCCTTTTCTTCGGCGTCAAAACCGGCGTCTTTTATTTCCTTTCGCGCCCAGGCGACGAGTTCGTTATCCGAAAATTTCGCAAATTCGACCGCCACCGAATGTTCGAGCAAAAGCTTCGACATTTTCCGCCGTTTATCGAGTTCATCGGCGATAAAGATCACGACCGAAGTTTCCGACGGACGCATTAGATACGACGTTAAAATCGTTTCGTAATCTTCTTTAAGCGTGTCTTTCGTGCCGGTTGCCGAAACTTTCACGTCCGTTATCCGAATCACGCGGCGCGCGGCGATCATCGGTAATTGTTCGGCGGAAGCGAGCGCGTAGGACAAATTGTCAGCCTGATTCAACGAAAATTCGTTCTCGTTAAACTCGCGCAGCGAATTTTCATCGAGCATCATATTCGCAATCGTCTTCGCCGCCAGATCGCGCAGATAAGTTTCCGCCCCGAAAAGCAGGTAAACGGGCGAAAACATGCGCTTTTTCAGCTGATTTCTTAAATCCTCTCTCGAAAGTACAGGCATTTTTGTCTAATTGTTAATTGTTAATTGTTAATTGTTAATTATTTTTTCTCTTCTTTCACACCCATTCCGTTGACGATCGTCGAAACGACCGATTCGGCAAAGGCACGCGACATTCTTTCGACTGCCGGATCTTCTTCGTTAAAAAACGAGCGCGGATCGGACGAAAACTCGAACGAATCGCGGAAAATGAAGTTTTGATTATCGTAAAGAATCTGGTTCGCCTTCAAATCGCGTACGGTGACCGCCGCCGTGATCGTCACTTCGTAAACGCGGGCGCGCCCGTCGCGGTCGAGCAAAACGCCCGAAAAATTAAAATCGCGGATCGTTCCTTCGACGACCGCGTCCGCGCCGTCGCGCGTTCCCTGAACTTTCAGACCGCGCCCGCGCCGGATTATTTCGCGCGAAACGGCTTCGGTAAAACGCGATTCAAGGCGATAACGCGCGCCTCTGACTTCAAATTGAAACGCCGGAACGGCAACTTTTTTGATATTCGCGGGCAAACCCGAATTCGTCACCGGTTTATAACATTCGGTAAACCCCGAAACCGCGATGAAAACTAAACCCAGAAAAAAGAAACGGAGAAACTTCATACCAATATCTTAGACTTTTTTCGAAGCTTTACGAAACGCGAAAATGCCGCCGACGAGAACTGCGAGCGTAATGAAAATGACGCTAATTGTATAATTTAGCCGAGATGATGGCAAAAACGATTGCGGCGACGACTTGGATTTTGGCTTTTCTTCCGTTATCTTCTCGGCTTTGAGCGTGTTTTCTTCACGTTTAATGAGATAGTAAACTTCCGGAACCTTTTTGCCTTTCCGCACCTCCGCCCAAAAGCTGTGTTTGAGAAGTTCGACGACGCCTTCGATTTTCTTCCCTCCGATCAACCGAGACAAATTACCCAACTGCTCATAGGTAAGTTCTCCGTCAAACTCTTTAAGACTGTCTTTCGGAATTGCCATTAATATGCCGGTGCTGTAACGCGCGCCGCCGCCGACCGGCGGAATTTCGCTGCGTCCTTTGCTTTTTATTTTGACTTCGTGCAAAGCGCCGAAAAAGGTGAGAAAAAACCGGTAATCCGTTAAATCTTCTTTTGTTTCGGTCACTAGATTAATATTCACACGCTCATATCCGGCAGGCGGCGGCATATCGGCTTTTAACGGAATGGTAATAAAGAAAAGCAGCGAAAAAGCAATTATTAAGTTTCTCATCATAGTCTTATTTGAAGTTTTTTATGGCTTCGACAACTTTCAATGTCTCGACGGTTTCGCGGACATCGTGAACGCGGACGATCTGCGCGCCGTTCCAAACCGCGACAGCCGCGCCGGCAAGACTTCCCTGCAATCTTTTGTCGGGCGGCGCGTCGTCGAGAATTCTGCCGAGAAAAGATTTTCGGGAAATTCCGACAAGCAGCGGGAAATCGAAAAATTCATCAACGAGTTTATCAAGTCCGGCGAGAAGTTCTAAATTCTGCTCGAAAGTTTTGCTGAAACCGATGCCGACATCGAGCGCGATTTTATCTTTTGCGACGCCGCAAGCTTGCGCTTTTCCGACGCTCCGGCTGAATCCGCGCGAGACTTCGCGTAAAATATCATCGACCGGCGGCTGTTTGTGCATCGTCTCGAAGGTTCCGCGAAGATGCATCAGAACCAATCCTGTTTTATGTTTCGCGGCGATTTCACCGACTCGTTCGTCGAATAATAGCCCCGAAACGTCGTTGATAATTTCCGCGCCCGCGCTGACGGCTTTATCGGCAACTTCGCTTTTCGACGTATCAATTGAAAGCGGAACATCGAAACGCTTCGAAACAGCTTCGATAATCGGCACAACGCGGCGAATTTCTTCTTCCGCCGCAACACGCGCGCTGTTCGGACGCGTTGATTCACCGCCGATGTCGAGAATATCCGCGCCTTCCGAAATCAGTTTTTCGGCTTGTCTCAAAGCTTTCGTTTCGGAAAAAAACTTTCCACCGTCGGAAAAGCTGTCGGGCGTCGCGTTCAAAATCGCCATTACGAGAGTTCTGTCAAGCGAAATTGCGCGGCGCGAAGTTTTCCAAAACATAATTTAGATTTTTACAATAAAAAAGGGATGAAGTCGAAACTTCATCCCTCATATTTTTTCCCTTATCCCTCGGCTTACGCCGTCGCCGGATTATTAGGTGTGATCGGCGGCAGAATCGGTTTCTTGAAACCTTTCTTCGGCGTTTCTTCCGATTCCGTCGCGTTGCCGTCGTCGTTTGTTGACGAAGAGCTGTCTGTGCCGTCGAGCGGCAAACCGGCAACCACGCGGCGAATCTGAACGCTGTCGAGTGTTTCAAGCTCGAGCAACGCTTCGGACAAACGAACCATCGCCTCGGCGTTTTCATTCAGAACATTGCGCGCTTTTTCGTATTGTTCGGCAATGATTTTTTTGACTTCGCGGTCAATCAAGATCGCCGTATCTTCCGAATAGTCGCGGTGCTGATTGATTTCACGACCCAAGAAAATCTGCTCGTCCTTTTTGCCGAACGTCAGCGGTCCGAGTTCGGACATGCCGTATTCGCAAACCATCGAACGGGCTAATTCGGTCGCGCGCTCGATGTCGTTCGAAGCGCCGGTCGTGATTTTATCCGCGCCGAAATAGATTTCTTCCGCGAGGCGTCCGCCCATCAGAATCGAAATCTGGCTCAGGATATATTCCTTCGTGTAGCTGTGACGGTCGGCTTCGGGCAATTGCTGCGTGACGCCGAGCGCCATTCCGCGCGGAATGATCGAAACTTTGTGAACCGGATCAGCCGAAGGCATTTTCAAACCGACGAGCGTATGACCGGCTTCATGATACGCGGTCAATTTTTTCTCGTGATCCGAAAGAACCATACTGCGACGTTCGGCACCCATCAAAACCTTGTCTTTCGCGATTTCGAAGTCCGACATCGTAACGACTTTTTTGTTGAAACGCGCCGCGTTAAGAGCCGCTTCGTTGACGATATTCGCCAGATCAGCGCCCGTAAATCCGGGAGTTCCGCGAGCAATCACGTTGATGTCGACATTTTCGTCGAGCGGAATCTTGCGCGTGTGAACTTTCAAGATGCCTTCGCGACCTTTGACGTCGGGACGACCGACGACAACGCGGCGGTCGAAACGTCCGGGACGAAGAAGCGCCGGATCGAGAACGTCGGGTCTGTTTGTCGAAGCAACCAAAATCACACCGTCGTTCGATTCAAAACCGTCCATTTCGACGAGCAGCTGGTTCAAGGTTTGTTCGCGTTCATCGTGTCCGCCGCCCAATCCTGCGCCGCGATGACGACCGACCGCATCAATTTCGTCAATGAAAATGATGCATGGAGCGTTCTTTTTGCCCTGTTCGAATAAATCGCGAACGCGCGAAGCGCCGACACCGACAAACATTTCGACGAAATCCGAACCTGAAATCGAGAAAAACGGAACATTCGCTTCACCGGCGATCGCCTTGGCAAGCAAAGTTTTGCCCGTTCCCGGAGGTCCGACCATCAAAACGCCCTTCGGAATTCGTCCGCCGAGTTTTTGGAATTTCTGCGGGTCTTTCAG
Source organism: Acidobacteriota bacterium (assembly GCA_031411895.1). Lineage (GTDB taxonomy): Bacteria > Acidobacteriota > Blastocatellia > Pyrinomonadales > Pyrinomonadaceae > JAFDVJ01. The sequence continues at coordinate 21,471 of JANOBZ010000063.1, forward strand.
GAATTCGATGATTTCCTGCAATTCCTCTTTCGCTTCCTCGACACCGGCAACATCCTTAAATGTTACGCGTTTCTGTTGGTTATTAAGCAATTTAGCGCGTGATTTACCGAAGCTGAGCGCCTTGTTTCCGCCCGCCTGCATTTGGCGCAGCGTGAATGCGAGAAATCCGATCAATAACAAAAACGGCAAGGCATTGATTAATACAATCCAACCCCAGCCGCTCGAAGTCGCTTCTTCGTCATATTTGATCGGCGCGCTGGTGTTAATCTCATTATACTTGTTAATTTTTGCAATTAACGCTTCACGAGTCGGGTCGCTTCCTAAATTCGCAAAAAATTTCTTGCCGTCGTTATCGGTTATTTCAACTTGCGACTGTTTAAGATTAACTTCTTTAATCTGCTTGTTGTCTATGCGCGAACCTACTTGGTCAAGACTCAATAACTCAGGGCTTTTTGTTTGTTTGCTTTGCAGAAACCAAACAAACAGCATCGCGCTGGAAATAATCATCAACCACAATAAAACCTGTTTTGCTTTAGAACTCAATTTATAGCCTCCAAAAATTTAACTTTCATCCTCGGAAAGTTATTTTCATAATATAGCTTCAGATGAAAGTTTCAACTGTTCAGTTGTTTTCAATCAGCGTCGGTGAACGCACTATTTCGATTCTAGTTTGCCAAGCCGCTTTTTTCAACTTTTATTTCGAGATAAAGTCTTTACGGCATAAACAATTACCGCTAATGTTAGAGCCCACATGATAAAAAATGGCGCGGCGTTAATTAAAACGATCCAGCCGAAACCGCTCGAAACCGGTTCTTCGTCGTATTTGATCGGCGCGCTCGTGTTTGTTTGGTTGTATTCCTTGATCGTGCCGAGTAATGATTCGCGGGTCGCGTCGTTGCTGAGGTTCGCATAATATTTGACGCCTTTTACATCGGTCAATTCAACCTGCGTTTGCTTAAATTTAATTTCTTTAATTTCGCGTTGATTAACTTTAGACACGATATCGGCAAGCGCTAATTCCGCTGGCTGATTTATATTTTTGGTCGAATTGAACCAGACAAACGTCAGCACAATCGAAAGAAACAATAAAACTCCGGCAATTGTGGTAATAACTCGTTTTTTATTCATAAATTTATTTCGAATGTAATTTAACATTGATCTTATGCTGATTATTCGACATTTTCAATGTTTTTCTGCCTCCAGCACAACTTTCCCGATTCCTTAACGACCGATTCTTGATTCGGCAGTTCGACGACTTTTCCGCTCTTGCGGCTGACAATCAAACGTTCGATCGCCTCGATATGTTTCAGTTCCAATTGCCTGAGATTTCCACGTTTGACTTCGAGCCATTCGCGCAAAACGTTGTAAAGCGTTGATTTTGAAAGATTCTTCAAATCCTTTAAAATTAAAAACTCGCTTTCCGCCGCTGGCGCGAAGCCTTCGGTTCCTGACAAGCATTCGCTTTCTGTTAGCAGCAAATGTGCAGTTTTCGCTAAGGTTTCGACAATTTTCGGATTAAATTCCTTCAATGCCGGAATCAGGACTCGCCGAATTCTCACACGCTTGAAACTCAAATCCTCGTTCATCGAATCGTTGCGGTAATCAATTTCGCAAAAACGACAAAAATCCTCCGTGTCTTCGCGCGTCGCCCAATTGAGAAGCGGGCGAACCAGTGCGATTTCGGATGTCGGATTTCGGATTTCGGACTTATTTTCGTGATTTTTAATTCGTAAATCGTAATTCGTCATTACGGTTTTCATTCCCGAAAGCCCTTTGATTCCGCTCCCGCGAACGAGATTGAGCAAAAATGTTTCCGCCTGATCGTTGACCGTATGCGCGGTCAGAATACCGGCGGCGCGATGATTTTCGGCAGTTTCGAGCAGAAATTCATAACGGGCAATCCGCGCGTTTTGCTCGAGATTTCCCTGCTTCGAAACTTTTCCCTTTCGATACGCCAGCTCAAAATCGAACTTTTGAGCGAAATCTTTGACAAATTCGGCGTCTTTTTCACTTTCCGCGCCGCGCAGATCGTGGTTGAAATGCGCGATCACGAAACGCGGGTTCAGCTTTTTTCGTTTTCTTAAATCGGCAAGCGCGAGCGCGAGCGCAATCGAATCCGCGCCGCCCGAAACCGCGACGACAAATGTTTCATCCGCGAACGGCAAAGCGAGCTTTCGCCAATCGGTCAGCAGATTTCGGACGAATTTGTGCATTTTCTACTCGGCTTTGAGCGGAAACGCCGCGCCTTTTTTCAGGCTCAGCGTGCAGCGCGAAACACAGATCAGTTTGCCGCGCTCGTTTGTAATTTCGACTTGCCAGACGCTCAAAGTCCGACCGTGATAAATATTTTTCGCCTCGACACGCAGCGTTCCGCGACTGACGGCGCGTAAATGATTGGCGTTGATTTCAATGCCGACGGGCGTTACTTTCGTCAGATCGCTGCTCACGACTGCGCCGAGCGAAGCGGCAGTTTCTGCCAAAAGCAAAGAAATTCCGCCGTTCATAATCCCGACATATTGATGAACTTTCGGCGTCACCGGCATCGTCAGAACGACAAACCCATTTTCAGCCCGTTCGATTTCGATGTCTAAAAGCCGCAAAAGCTCGCTCTGTCGCGTTTTTTCAAGAAGCTCCGCTAATTCCATCGGTTTTTTTTTAATTAGCCGCGGATAAACGCGGATTTCGCGGATAAGAATTAAATAAAAATCCGCGAAATCTGCGTTTATCTGCGGCTAAAATTTTTTTGCTAGTTTTCAAAGGCTAATTCGTTTCTATTTCCAAATCTCTTTTCGCCGCATCGAGCGCTTCGAAAACCCGTTCGGGCGAAGTTCCGCCGATTTGATTTTTGCTCGCGATAGTTTTTTCCAAGCTCAGCGCGTCAAAAACGTCTTTTTCGATTCGCTCGGAAAACTCGCGCATTTCCGCTAGACTCAATTCGTCCAGTTCCCTGCCCTTGGACATCGCAAACAATACGATTCTGCCGACCGTATCGTGCGCGATTCGAAACGGGACGTCTTTTTGCACGAGATAATCCGCCAGTTCGGTCGCGTTCAGATATCCTTTCGCCGCCGCCAGACGCGATTTTTCGGCGTTTATCGCAATATTTCGCAGGACGATTTCCGTCACGCGCAGAGTCAAAGAAACCGTGTCAACCGTGTCGAAAACCGCTTCTTTGTCTTCCTGCATATCCTTGTTATAGGCAAGCGGCAAGCCCTTCATCATTGTCAAAAGCGCCGCGTGATGACCGAAAACGCGCGCCGCTTTTCCGCGAATCAGTTCGAGCGCGTCCGGATTTTTCTTTTGCGGCATCAGGCTTGATCCGGTCGAAATCGCGTCGCCGAGCTCGATAAAACCGAACTCGCTGGTCGCGTAAATTATCAAATCCTCAGCCAAACGCGAGAGATGCATCATTAACGTCGAACACGCGCCCGCAAATTCGATCGCAAAATCGCGGTCGCTGACCGCATCGAGGCTATTTGCCGTGACGCCGTCGAAATTCAAATCCTTCGCGACCGCCTCGCGGTCAATTTCATAACTCGTCCCGGCGAGCGCGGCTGATCCGAGCGGCAGAACGTTGACGCGCCGCCAAACTTCGTCGAGCCGCTCGCGGTCGCGCGCGAGCATTTCAAAATAAGCCAGACACCAATGCGCCCAAAGTACGGGCTGCGCGCGCTGAAGATGCGTGTAACCCGGCAAAACCGCGTCGCGATTTTTTTCCGCCAGCTCGACCAGAGATTTTTGCAGCGTTCGCGTGAATCGCGAAATTTCAGTGATTTCTTCGCGCAGCCAGAGCCGGAAAGCGGTTGCGACCTGATCGTTGCGGCTTCTGCCGGTGTGAAGTTTTCTGCCCGTGTCCCCGATCAATTGAACGAGTTTCGACTCGATAAACGAATGCACGTCTTCCGAGTCGTCGTCAAAATAATCTTTGTCGAAATCCGCGCGTTTGAGCAGCGTTATCAAGCCGTTTTTGATGCGCTCCATTTCGAGCCGCGTTAAAACTCCGGCGTGAAAAAGCCCGTCGCAGTGCGCGACCGAAGCGCGAATATCAGCCGCAAACAAACGGCGGTCGAATTTGAATGAGTTGTTGAATTCGGCAAAAGTTTCGTCGGCGCCGCCGGTAAATCTTCCGCCCCAGAGATTTTTCGTTTGTGTCATTTTTCGTCTAAATCCAGCGTTTGATCCTTGCCAGAATCGTTAAACTCACGACGATCAAGCCCATCGAGCCGATCGCCAGCCAGAATCCGTATTCGGCGGATTTGAAATATTCGACCTCGAAATTCATTCCCCAAATTCCGGCGATCGCGCCCAACGCGCCGACGAGAAGTGTAACAAACGTCAGGCGCTGGATAAATTTATTCATCAATTGCGCCGATTTTGTCGCGTAAAGTTCGAAAAGTCCCAAAACCGTGTCGCGCGCGCTTTCGATCGCGTCAACGGCGTTTTCAAAATGCTGGTTGAGCATCTTGAAATGTTCCGCCGAATCGCTTTCGGCGATCCATTGAAAATCCGGTCGCGCAAGCGCGTAAAAAACGTCGCGATGCGGCAGAAACCAGCGGCGCAGATTTGAAACAGATTTTCGCAATTCAACCGTTTCCGCAAGAAATTCCTTGGGTTCGATGTCGGTTTCCAAAACGCGCGTGTCGAGTTCATCAACCGTGTCCTCGATTTTTTCGAGCGCGAGGAAATAAGAAACGATATGCAAATCCAAAAGAATGGCGACAAAACTTTCGGCATCGAGTTCGCCGATATGCGTTTCGCCTTCTTCAAGATCGAAAAATTCCTCGAAATACGGAACTTCCCCGTCGTGAACCGAAAGGATAAAATTTTTCCCGACCAGAAAATCAATCGGAATCCGTTCTAAATGCCCTTTTGCATTAGTCTTGACCGAAACGATAAAAAAGCGGTAGAAATTTTCAAAAATATCGATCTTCGGGCGTTTCGGAGCTTTCAGAATACTTTCGACCGGCGCGTGTTTTAAACCCAACGCCGAAACGACTTCTTCGATCGCCCCTTTTTCGCGCGCCGGAATATCGATCCATAACAACTGATTTTCTTTGATTGTTTCGAGATTCGTCTCTCCTAATTCAAGTTGTTTGTCTTTTCCCTTCGAATCAAAAAGATAAACTGTAGTTTTCAAATTACACACTCCAAAATGTTGGACTTTTGAAATTATACTCCAAAAAATATTTTCACGAATCTGATTTTGACTTCCGACAACTTTTTCGATAGTTTATGCATCTATGCTCTTGTTATGCATTATTTTTGCATAACTTTTAAATTTTATGCAAAAGGAACAACGGCAAACGACGATTCTCAAATTAATTACCGCCAACCAGATTGCGCGGCAGGAAGAACTTGCCGAAATACTTGAAAAGAAAGGTTTTTCCGTGACGCAATCGAGCGTTTCACGCGATTTGCTCGAACTCGGCATCGTCAAGCTCGGCGGATTTTACGCGCTGCCGCAGAAATCGAAAAGCGAGCTGGTTTTCGGGCTCGTAAGCCTTGAGATCGCGGGCGAAAATATGGTCGTTGCGAAAACCGAAGCGGGTTTGGCGTCAGCCTGTGCCGTAAGGATCGATGCCGGCGGAATCGAAGAAATCGTCGGCACGATCGCCGGCGACGACACGATTTTCATCGCCGTTCGCGGGCAAAAGGAACAAAAAACGGTTTTGAAAAAAGTTTGGGAATTATTTGAAAAGTGAGCAGTAAGCGGTGAGCAGTGAGCAGCAAAAAGACTTATTGCTGC
>JANOBZ010000064.1:0-18484 GCA_031411895.1 Acidobacteriota bacterium
AACCGTTCGTCGATATTTCGTCGGACAGACGATGTGATACATCAATACTGAAACGTTGTGGTTCTTATGAATGAATTTACTCATTCAACCATTATAAAGCCGCAGCAAGCTGACGGGGTATTACACCCATTGTGAATAAATATTAAAAAAACTTTGCGCCTCGGCGTCTTTGCGTTAAAAAATTACTTTTGCTCTTTTAACAGTCTTTCGCGCGCGACGACCGCCTCCTGATAACCGCCGCCCGGCATATCGCCCATCGAAATCACTTTTTCGTAGATTTTGACGGCGTATTCGTTTTCGTCGTAATATTCGTAAATTCGCGCGAGCGCGACATACGTCAGCGAAATCAAAGCCGTGTCGGGTTTTTCGGCTTTCATCTCGATCTCGATAACTCTCGAATAATACTCTTTAGCCGTCTTCAAAAGCTCGTTCCGTTTTTCGATATCGGTAATTACCGCCGCCGAAAGACTTTTGACGCGACCGAGCGCGTAATAAAGTCTCGATTCCGACGGATTTGTCACGAGAAGCTCGTTGAGCGCGGTTTCGGCTTCGGAATATCTTTGCGCCTGAATCAGCGGCTCGACCTTTTCGAGCTTTTTAAATATCGAATTTTCGAGAACGGCGGAGGCTCTTTTTCTTTGTTCATCGCGCGCGGCAAGCGCTCGTTTACGAAGTTCGGCGGTTTCCGCCAAACGATTTTCTTCCTTTTTCGTGTCGAGCGACAAAATAATGTCGCGCAGGGAACTGGCGATATCGAACTGCGATTCTTCCAGACCTTTTAGGCTTTCGGCGAAATAAAACGACAACACGGCACCGCGTTCATAGGCTTCGGCGAGCTTCAGATTCATTTCGTCTTCCGCCGCCGACATCACGAATTTGCCGTCAATCACGTAAAGCTCTTCGCTCCATTTTGCGACTTTTCTGCCCTGCGCGTCGACAGTTTCGCTGATCGGTTTGCGTCCCGTGCCGGCGGCGCGGCGCGCTTCGGCGGTCGCCGACTGAAATTTTTGGTAAAAGGTTTGCCGCGCGTCGGCTGCCGCGACGAGCGAGCGCGAAACGGCGAGAAAAATGTCGGGCGAAATCTCCGGATTCGCTTTGCGGCGTTCTTCGACGAGCGCCTTGATGCCTTCGCGAAAGGTCAAAATGTCCTTCGCGTTTTTCAAGATAATCGGGTCGAGAACGAATTGCAGATAAGCGCGGCGCACTTCCGAATCGCTCAAATCCATTCCCGGCGGCACGATCGCGTAGTAATCGTCGCCGATGTTGCGGAAATTAACCGTGCCGCTCTGCGCGAGCAGATCGGGAACGATAAAAAATCGCCGTTCGCGTTCGCGCACTTCGGTTTGGGCGATCGTCGTTTTTTTGTTTTTCTGAACTTCGGTTTTGATCTTTTCCTGATAAGCCAGTTGCGGGCGCGTGTGAAGATAATCGAGAAGGTCGCGCACCATCCGCACGGTCGAAGGTCGAAGCGCGTCGCCAGTCGCCTGATAATCCTTGTAATATTCCTCGATGCGCGCGCCGACGGTCGTCGTTTTTTCGCCCGTGCCGTCCGCAACTTTTATCGGGCTCCGGTAAAACTGCCGGACATACGGCGAAAAGTCGAGTACTTCCAAAAGATCTCCCGGCAGATCCGCCGCGCGTGTCGGCTCGTTCAGATCCGGCACCGGACCCAAAGAGTAAGCCATCGAGATAAACGGCGCGACGAGTTCATTAAAGAAATTACGATTTCGACCGATGAACGCTTCTCTTTCCGTTGCGGTCATTTTGCCGTTGCGGTATTTTTCCAACTCTTCGAAAAATACCTTCATTTCTCCGTCGAATATTCGTATTTCGTCTTCGCTCTTTTTGGTCTTTCTTAAAGCTTCTCTTTGTTTTTCGGCAAACCGCTTAGAATATTGGTCAACGAAAAACTTCATTTTCTGCCGCAGATCGGGATTTAATTCCTTGAAGTCAGTGAGCAGTTTCTGACGAAAATCGCTGCCTTTCGGCGTAAGCTGCGTTTCCAGACCGGCGGCTTCGAGCGAAGCGAGCACGACGATCAGACGGCGGTCAGGCTCGATTTTGACGCCGTATTGCGATAAATCGAAACTCTGCCGGGTGTTTTGCGCTGAAACAATGCCGATCAAAAGAAATAAAATCAGCACCGGAAAAAGAATTCTTTTCATTTTGTTATTACCGAGAAACGAACAAAGGTCGCAAAATCAACAAAGAATTACAGGGGAATAAGTTACGGGGTTCTCTGAAAATTTCGCGCCTTTGCTCAACATTTAAAGATGCTTTCGGGTTTCTCAAAGATGCCTTTCTTAAAAAAGGATAAAGGAAAAACTCCTGAAAGCTTTCCCTTTATCCTCGTTGAATTAGATTTGATTTTCGGGTTAATTATAGCTGCTCAGCGCGTCGCCTTCGTTTTCGAAAACGTCGAACACCGTGAGCAGTTTGGTGATTGCCAAAAGGTCTTGAATCTTCTGCGTCAGATTCAATAATTTCAGGGTGCCGTCTTCTTTGTTGACCGCCGTAAAGCTCGAAACCAATTCGCCGATGCCGCTCGAATCGATGTATCCGACGCCGCCGAGGTTTAAGAGAATTTTCTTTTTGCCTTCACCGAGCAGGCGGCGAATCGTGTTGCGAAGCGCGACGCTTCCTTCACCGATCGTTACCTTCCCGTCCATATCCAAAATCGTTATGTCGCCTGCCTGGCGTTCCGCAATGTTAAGTTCAGCCATTTTTATCTCCTTGTTGTAAAAAAAAGTAAATCTATTGCAAATTTTTTAATGAAATTTACCAGAAAAATCCACGTAAAACAAAACTCTTAATGATTTTTTGTCATTTTCACGACCATTCCGCCCTGCGGGTGCCGTTTCCATTCGACCTTATCGACGAAATTATGCATAAACAAAATTCCGCGCCCCGATGCTTTGAGCAGATTTTCCGGGTTGGTCGGGTCGGGAACTTGCGAAGCGTCGAAACCCTCGCCGAAATCCCGAATGACAACTTCCATCGCTTCATCGAGACTAACTAACGTAATTTCGACCTGCTTTGTTTCGTCCTGTTTATTGCCGTGTTTGACGGCGTTGGCAAGCGCCTCGCGCACCGCCATGTCAATCCCGAAAAGCGCGTCGTCGGCAAAGCCCGCGTCCGATGCAAACCCGGTCGCTTTCTGCACCGCTTCGTCAATCGCTTCTATTTTGCTAGGGATGGAAAATTTTGTTTCTTTTTCGCGCACCGTTTGCCGATAAAATCTGTGTGTTTATATCAAAAACTTTAGTGTAAGTTTGCTTTTTATTGATGTTTATGTCAAGAACTGTTTGGATTTTATGTAAAAATAATTCGGTTCATAAAAATAATTTTCGGAGTGAAAAATATGACGGAAAGAGCGAGACATCTGGCAATTAAATTTCTGGAGCGCGAGTGGGATAATCTGAACGAACAGGAAAAACGGGTCATCGAGTCGCTGACGAATCGCAAACAACTAAGCCGCAATATCAATCAGGAATTCGATGAACGCACTTTCGGCGAAAGAGTCGCGGACGGCGTCGCCAAATTCGGCGGTTCCTGGACTTTTATGGGGATTTTTGCCGCGACGCTGATCTTTTGGGTGATCCTGAATTCCTATATTTTAGCCAGCCGGAACGCGGCTTTCGATCCATACCCGTATATTTTGCTCAATCTTTTTCTCTCGATGCTCGCGGCGGTGCAAGCTCCGATAATTATGATGTCGCAAAACCGGCAGGCGGCGCGCGACCGGATTGATGCGGCGCACGATTACGAAGTGAATCTGAAATCCGAGCTTGAAATCCGCGCGCTGCACGAAAAATTCGACGAGCTGCGCGAGCAGAAATGGTCGGAACTCGTCGAAATGCAGCAAGAGCAAATCCGGCTTTTGCAGGAAGTTTTGTGCGCGGGAATCGAGGCAAAGGAAACGTAATTTAGCGTCATTTCGATTTTCGATTTTGCCAAACGCCTGCAAAAATTTGTAAGTTTAACCAATGAAAATTCGTCCCGTTCAACGTTTACAGGGAGAAATAAATCTACCCGGCGACAAATCGATATCGCACCGCGCCGCGCTGTTTTCGGCGCTTGCGACGGGCGCGACGCGCATCGAAAATTTTGCGACGAGCGCCGACTGCGCTTCGACGCTTTCGTGTCTCGCGCAGCTCGGCGTCGAAATAAGACGCGAAAACGAAACGGTTTTCGTCAAAGGCGTCGGGAAAACAGGGTTTCAAAAACCGGAAGCGCCGCTCGACTGCGGAAATTCGGGAACGACGATGCGGCTTTTAGCCGGCGTTCTTGCCGGACAAAGTTTCAATTCGGTTTTAACCGGCGACGAAAGTTTATCGCAGCGCCCGATGCGCCGCGTGATCGAGCCTTTAACCGAGATGAACGCGCGTCTGGAAGCGACGGAAAATCACGCGCCTTTGAAAATTTTCGGCAAAAATCCTTTGCAAGCTATTTCGTTCGAACCGACGGTCGCCTCGGCGCAGGTCAAATCTTGCGTTTTGCTCGCCGGACTAAATTCCGACGGAAAAACTTCGGTGCTCGAAAAAACGCCGACGCGCGATCATACCGAAAGAATGCTTCGCTGGTTCGGTGCCCGCGTTGAAGAAACCGAAACGGAAAACGGCAGATTGATTGCGGTTTCGGGCGAATCAAATTTGACGGCGCGCGATTTGATCGTGCCGTCGGACGTTTCATCAGCGGCGTTTTTTCTCGTTGCGGCGGCTTGTTTGAAGGATTCGGAAATCGTTTTGCGAGGCGTCGGTTTGAACCCGACGCGCAACGCCGTCGTCGAAGTTTTAAGGAATTTCGGCGCAGGCATAGAAATTTTTAACGAACGGGAAATCGCGGGCGAACCGGTCGGCGCTCTGCGTGTTTCGGGAACGCAGAACCTGCGATCGAAGCTTTCCGCAAACATCTTACGCGGCAAGATTATCGCCAATCTGATTGACGAAATTCCGATTCTCGCGGTTTTCGGCACGCAGATCGAAGGCGGTTTGGAAATACGCGAAGCCTCTGAACTGCGCGTTAAAGAATCCGACCGCATCAAATCGGTCGTTACGAATCTGCGGGAAATGGGAGCCGAAGTCGAAGAATTCGAAGATGGTCTGCGCGTCGGAAAATCGAATCTCAAAGGCGCGCGCATTAATTCTTTCGGCGACCACCGGATCGCGATGGCTTTCGCGGTCGCCGCGCTCTTTGCGAGCGGCGAAACCGAGATCGAGAACGCCGAATGCGCGGCGGTTTCGTTTCCCGCATTTTTTGAAACGCTTCAAAGTGTGGCACAATAATTCACCACAAAGACATTGGCAAATGGAAAACGGAAAGTTGAAAATGGAAAATTCTGATACGTTTGCTTTCCTTTTTCAATTTTCCGTTATCCGTTTTCCTGTGTCTTTGTGATGAAAAAATCTTAATGAGAGATGAGCAGCGCATAGTTTTGACGGGGTTTATGGGAGTTGGCAAAACGACGGTTGCCAAGCATCTCGCCTCGATGCTCGAATGCGAAAGAATTGATTTGGACGCCGTAATTACCGAAAGCGAACGTCGTTCGATCGCCGAAATTATCGAGCAGGTCGGAATCGAGAAATTCCGCGAGATCGAAACCTCGAATCTGCGAAAAATTCTCGAAGCAAACGCGCGAATCATCGCGCTCGGCGGCGGCGCGTGGACGATCGAAGAAAACCGGCGTTTGATCAAGGCGCGCGATCTCACGACCGTCTGGCTCGAATCGAGCTTCGAGCATTGCTGGCTGAACATTTCCGCGTCGAAACGAGTCCGTCCGCTGGCGCGCAACAAGTCGGACGCGCGCAGGCTTTTCGAAGAACGCCAGAAGGTTTATTGCCTTGCCGACTGGCACTTTATCATCAAGCCCGAATTCAATTCGTTCGAGGTTGCGAAACGAATTGCCGAAGAAATTTTCTTCTACGAATTCAACTAGATTTTTAAAGTTTTTTCGACGAATTTAACTAGATATTTTTGTAAAATAGTATACACTACAAAAACATACCCCTTATTGGTTTGTGGGTTTCCAAAATCATGTTGTTTTGGAAACTTTTTAAGTGTCAAAATCAGTGATTTTGATTTTATAGATAGAGTAAGGAATTTCAGGAGGAAATAATGAGAATTAAACTTTTAGTGGTTTTAAGTTTGTCAGCGGTTCTTTTTTTAGTTGGCTGCGGCAAAGACAACGCAAATGCGAATGCGAATTCTAATGTGGCAGTCGTTAAGTCGGCGACGCCGCTGCCGACAACGAACGCAACCGCCGCGACTGATCCGGCATTAAAAACGAATATTGAATCTGCTTTGAAAGCAAAAGGATTTACGAGCGTTACGGTTGATGTTTCGACAACACCGGCAACCCTTCGCGGAACCTATCCGAAAGGTAAGCTCGACGAAGTAATCCAAACAGCACAAAAAGCTAATGGCGAAAAACCGGTCAAAAACGAAATGACGGAAGCCAAATAAAATAAGGAGGAAAAATAAATGTCTTTACAGGAAAAATACCAGTCGTTAATTGATTTAGCGAATTCATCTGGAATTTCAGGTTTGAATATCACCGAAGGCGAAGGCTTTGTCAAAATCGAAGGCGCGGCTTCGAGCGCGGAAGCCAAACAGGCTTTGTGGGACGAATACGGACGTCTTGATCCGGATTATCGTTCAGGCGATCTCGTTCTCGATATTACCGCTCCGGAAGCGGCGGAAAATACATACACCGTTCAATCGGGCGATAATCTGAGCAAGATCGGCTCGAAATACGGCGTTTCGTGGCAGCAGATTTATGAAGCTAACCGCGACAAACTCAGCGATCCGGACAAAATCTATCCCGGTCAGGAGTTGACGATTCCGCAGGCATAAAATTTTTATTGCTTTTAATTTAGATGCTTTGATATGCTTTGCTCTGAGGGCTGGCAAATCAAAGCATCTTTATTTTTGGAGGATAATTTTATGCGTATCGTTTTACTCTCCGTTTGTCTCGCCGTTTTGTTTTCCGTTGCCGCCGAGGCGCAAACGCGCCGCGAAACAATCGAAAAATTTACTGCACTCGAACAAAGAATCGAAGCCGACAAAATCGAGCTTGCGCGGCTCGAACAATCAATTTTACAGCCCGATAAAGCGGATATAATCGCCGCCGAAAAGGAAAACGCCAAGGTTTTTCGGATTCTGCCGCGCGAAAAATACGATCAGGGATTTTTCGCGGTTCGCGGCGGCGGCGCGTTTTATTCGTTTATCAACGAGTCGCACAATTACAACGAGACGCCGCAGATCAGTCTCGAACAAAACTATTTGCAGGTCGGTTTTTACGGCGCAAGCTATGGTTTTCTGACCGATCTGGGCAGCGTCGAGCTGGCGAAAATTGACGGTAAAGCCAAAAGCGTCATCTTTTTAGCAAATTACCGACCGCCGCTCGACGAACCGAAAGCGCGAATCGAACAAACAAGATCGCGCGGTTTTGAAAACGAAAACGTTTCATACAAAAGCCGTCTTCCCGTGATCGTCGGAAATTCTTACGTTCTGCGCGCCGTCAGCTACGACGAAGCCGACACGCTGGTCGCGCTCAAAATTTATCGCAAGGACACGGACGGAAGCCTGATAATTTTCTGGCGCCTGCTCGAAAATTTCGAAAAACCGACGCTCGCGAGAAAATAACCAATCGAAAAGCCTGTTTTGAGAAATCGGACGGGCTTTTTTCTTCCGGCTTTTTGCAAATTCTTTGGCGGATTGCCAAAAAAATCATTATAGAATCTCGAAAAACCTGCGTGTTTTAACGTGGAATATGTTTTGCTCAGAGAGTTTTTGCAATTTCTCTGGAGCAAATCGTATGGAAATTTCATTTTACCTGCTTTTGATCATCGCTCACCTCGGCGCTTTCGACGTGCTGTATTTTCACGTTTACAAATGCAAACTTCATTTGCGACCCGAATGTCAGCGCGAAGTTTTCTGGCACGTTTGCCGCCATCTGATTTACGCGTTGCAGTTTATCTGGGTGGCAAACTTTCGATTTCACGGCTGGGCTCTGGTGCTGCTTTCGGCTCTTTACATGGCTGACGTTTTCGTTGCCTGGGCGGATGTTTGGGAAGAAACCGCGAGCCGCGAGGCACAGGGCGGACTTCCGCGCGGCGAGTATTTTATGCACGTCGTACTGAGCGTCCTGGTCGGACTTTATATGATGGCGACTTTTCAGGCGGCTTGGGCTGACCGCGCTCTGGAAACGGCGATCGTCTCTTCGCCGCCCGATGTGCCGTTCGTTTTGAGAATTTATATGACGGCGATGGGCGCGGTTGCCGCCGGTAATTTTATTTATGATCTGTGCAAATGGATAACATTTAATAAACCGGCAAAAGTCGTCGAAGTCGGAGCGTGATTTATGAAAAAGGCAAAAAAAATCATCGTCGAAGCGATTATCCCGTGCGATGTCGAAACGCTCTGGGAACGATCACAAAACCCGGCGCTTCATATTCGCTGGGACCTTCGTTTTTCGCATATCGAATACACGGACGAGCGCGACGAGAAAGGCTTTCAGTTGATGGATTACCGCACGAAGATCGGTTTCGGAATGGAAATCAAAGGCATCGGGCGCTATCTGCAAAACACGCCTTTGAAACATTCGACTTTCGAGTTCGAATCTGCCGACTGGAAATCGATTATCAAAATCGGGCGCGGCATCTGGCAGTATAAGCCGTGCGCGGAAGGCACTTATTTTCGAACGGTTTACGATTACGAAACGAATTACGGCGCTTTCGGGAATTTGATTGACCGACTGCTGTTTCGTCCCGTTATGCAGCTCGCGACCGAATGGAGTTTTGAAACGCTGCGCCGCTGGTGCGAAGGACGTGAAAGCGAAGTCGAAAAACGCCGCTCGTATGTAAAATTCATTCCGTTTCTCGTCAAAAGATACTTCGGTTTCGCGCCGCGCAAAGGCGAAGCGCAAAGCCGTCTCGGAAGCGGACAGGAAACAAGCCTGACGCCTGATTTTCAAGTGGTTTTGCGCCGCGCCGTGTAGTGAATGCTGCCCAGATTTTGCGGGCGGCGCAGGATTTTATGCGCGAAGAATTTACCGAATTTCGTTTTCGGCTGCATTGTCAGTTTGCCGTCGATATTTAAGGTTTCGCCGTGCACGCGGCTTTGAAATTCGATCGTCAAACCGATTGCCGGCATTTGCCTGCCGTGAAAGAGAATCTTTTTTCCCTCGATTGATAAACCTTTATTTTCAAGCGGTTTGACGTGCAGTTCGACGGCGGCGTTCAAATCGGTGAAAACTTCGTAGAGCTTACCGTCGCGGACGACGAAATCCGAATCGAAAACGCGGTATTTGCCGTCGCAGTAAAGCTCGCGGATAAAGTGCATCGAGCCGTCCGTGCGGCGAAAGATCCGAAAACGCGCCGGAATTTCCTGCAAATTCGTTTCAAATAAACCCTGCCCGAAAATCAGCGCCAGAAGACGCGACCAGATTTTCGCGGGCAGGGTTTCGAGCCGCAGCGTCGCCGTCACGTCGAACCGCGACGGATTGGCGTAGAATTCGCGAATCAGCGGGTGAATTTCGGAAATTCTCTCCTGCAAAACCGTTTCCAGCAGACTCCAGTTTTCGGTTTCCGCCCGCCGCCCGCGATCGCGATCGCGAATGCCGCGCCGGAAGATTTTCGAAACGCTGAACGAGAGTAGAAAAAATCGCGTCATATCGAACGCCGTCCGGCGATAACTCAAAACTTCCGGCGAATCGGGCGGCGAAAAATCGAGCACCGCGCGCGCCGATTCCGCCGCGTAGCGACCGACGAGCCGGACGCCGGCGGTCGAGAGTTTTTTGATCGTCAGAACGAGGCTCTCGGCAATCGCGGTTTCGTGCGGAATCAAACCGGCAATTGCCGATTTATCCATCAAACGCACACCGAGCGTAACTTCGAGATGCTGCTTTAAGAGCCGCCAGATCGGCTCGTCCTTGTATTGTTCGGCTTCGCGATAAAATTTTTCCTCAAGCCGCCGCCCGCGCACCGTTTCGATATCTTTGAAATGCGCCGTCAGCCAAAGCTCGTCGCAAACTTCAGGCGGAAGATTGTTTTGACACGCCTCGACGTAATTTTTCCAGTCTTTCGTCGCGGGCTGATTTTCCGCGTCAACCGGCATCAACGACTCGCCGATTTCGCTAAATGTTTCGGAAACGCCACAAAATCGTCCGAGTGCGATGGCATTAGCCGCGAGCAGATGCAGGCGCGCCGGACGACAGCCGTTTGCCGCATAAAAATTTTTCAGCCGGAGCGCACGACTTCGCGCCGCAAATTGGCGCGCGGCGAATTGCCGCAAGCCTTCCTCGTCGGCTTGCGGCAAATATCTTTTGGCTTCGCGCAGGCTTTTGTCGGTAAGTTGAAATTTTTCCGGCAGGGCGGTGTTCATAACTTTATTGCACGCAATTTACGATACCGTTAAATTTGAATTTTTCCGAACGAAAGAGGACAATTTTCAATATATGGCACTGGAAACGGATTTTATCGTTATCGGCAGCGGCATTGCAGGGCTGCGGGCGGCGATCGAGATTGCCGAGAGTGGCGCGCGTGTGACGGTTCTGACAAAGGCGCGCGCCGACGAATCGAACACGGAATGGGCGCAGGGCGGCGTTGCGGTCGTTTTGTCGGACGACGACAACGCCGAACTTCACGAAGAAGACACGCTTGTCGCGGGCGCGGGACTCTGCGACGTGGAAGCCGTCGAAACGCTCGTTACCGAGGGCACGAAATACATCAAGCAGTTGATCGAATGGGGAACGGAATTCGACCGCGAAAGCGGGAAACTTGTTTTCACGCAGGAAGCCGCGCATTCGCGCCGCCGGATCCTTCACGCGCACGGCGATTCGACCGGCAAGGAAATCGTCCGCGCGCTGATTGCCCGCGCGCGCGCCGAAAAGAAAATCGTTCTGATGCCGTTTGCCAATACCGAAGGCTTGATCGTCCGGGGCAGCAGATGTGTCGGCGTCAGGTTTTTAGACCCGATTCTGCGCGCGCCGCGCGAGCTTTTTGGGAAAGCCGTGATTCTGTGCACGGGCGGCGCGGGACAGCTTTACCAGCACACGACGAACCCGACGGTCGCGACCGGCGACGGCATGGCGATGGCTTATTTTGCGGGTGCCGAAATGGCGGATATGGAATTCATTCAATTTCACCCGACGGCTCTGAGTCTCGAAAACGCGCCGCGCTTTCTGCTTTCGGAAGCGATGCGCGGCGAAGGCGGAATTTTGCGCAACAAAATGGGCGAACGCTTTATGGCGCGTTACGACGAGCGGCTCGAACTCGCGCCGCGCGACATCGTTTCGCGCTCGATCGTCGCCGAGACGCGCCGGACGGGAACGCGCAGCGTCTATCTCGATATGACCGCTTTGTCGGAAGAATACTTACGCGAAAGATTCCCGAAAATATACGAAACCTGCAAGTTTTACGAGCTGAATATCGCGACCGACCAATTGCCCGTGTCGCCCGCGTCGCATTACTGCATGGGCGGAATCCGCACGGATTTGCACGGGCGAAGCACTTTGCCGGGGCTTTACGCGGCGGGCGAAGTAACCTGCACGGGCGTTCACGGCGCAAACCGTTTGGCTTCGAATTCGCTTCTTGAAGGTTTGGTTTTCGGCGCGCGCGCGGGCGCGTCGGCGCTAGCTGATAATTCAAAATTCAAAATTCAAAATTCAAACTTGGAAACTGAAGAATCTGAAATCGGGAATCTTGAAACCGGAATTTCGACGGCGGTTAAAAAACGCGTCAAGCGCGTGATGTGGGAACGCGTCGGGATTCTGCGCGATAAGGATTCGCTGCAAAAAGCTTTGCGCGAGTTCGAGCAGATTTCAAAGGCAAATCTGAGCGTTTCGTCGCGCAATTTCGTGACGCTCGCGCGTCTTGTCGCCGCCGCCGCGCTCTGGCGCGAAGAATCGCGCGGCGGGCATTTTCGCAACGATTTTCCCGAGCGCGACGAACGGTTTCGAGTCCATTCGATTCAAAAACTCGAAGCCGAAATCTCGTCGAGCGCGAAAATAAATTTTTGATCTGTAGCGGAGATTTGGACAAAAACAAAAATCAGCCACGAATGACACGAAATGACACGAATTAATTTTTAAGTTTTTATTCTTGTTATTCGTGCCATTCGTGGCTGATTTCCGAAAAACTATTCCGCTTCGGGAAGAATTTCGTCGAGCGTTTCGAGCAGATCCTTGCCGCGCAGGTCGGGTTCGCCGCGTTCGTTACGGCTCATCGAAAGGATTTTTCCTTCGGGCGTCAGGAGAAAGGTGGTCGGAAACGATTCGATGCGCAGCTGTTTGTTAAGAAAATCGAAAACGCTTTCAAATTTTGCATTCGTCCACATCATATTATTCGCTTCGAGCGTTTTTTTGACCTGTTCAACCGGCACCGGATCGGTGTTGAGCCCGACGAGCACCAGATTCCGGTTCTTAAAGCGTTTCGCGGCTTCGCGCAGGTAAGGCATTTCCGTGCGGCACGGCGGACACCAGAAACCCCACACGTCGAGCAGCACGTATTTGCCGCGAAATTCCGAAAAGCGGCGGTTTTTGCCTTCAAAATCCGTGAATTCAAAATCGGGGAATTCTTTGCCGAGCGCAAGCTCGATGCGTCTGTAGTCTTTCGCTTCGTGCTCGCGCAGAATGATCTGATTTTTCTTGAGGTCGGCTTTTTTGGTCGAAAGATAAGTTTGCCCGACACGAAAAACGATCGTTTCCTTTAAGGCTTTGGCGGCTTTCGCGGCTTCGGGCGAAAGCTCGTTCATATCGATTTCGCCGTTCTCGTCGCCGTCAATGCCTTGCCATCCGTCCTGTAGATCAATTGATCTCTCGGCGAAACTGTAAGCGTATTGAACCAAAACTTTGCGCCCGCCGAGATCAACGCGCCCGCGCGCATAAACTTCCGTTGATTGCGTAAACAAGCGCTCCTGCGGCGTCATCCCTTCGATTTTGACGGATTTAAAGTACCGCACGAAAAGCGCGCAGGTCGTAAAAAAGTTGCCGGCGACGGGCAGATTGACGGTCGTTGACCAGAGATACGGATTATCTTTCTCTTCCTGTTTTAACTCGAATTTCTCGTCTTTCCCGAACGTCATATCGTTGTTCAAATCAACGAAAACAAGCGGCGTTTCAGATTTTCCTTCGACCAGCAAAGCAATCACCGAGCCGTTGCCCTGCGGATTGATAAACCGTCCGGCGGTCAGGTGCGCCGTCGGGCTGAGCGGAGTTTCGCTCTTAACCTGGTCGGCGGTGACGTATTTGAAGACGATTTTTTCGTGATCTTCGACATTGGCGATGAGCGACGTGTCGAATTGTCCGGTGTATTCCTTGTCGCCGCCCGCGAAAGTCGAAACACTCGCGCCGAGCATTAAAAATAAACTGAAAATTGTAAGTATTAAGTGGTTTTTCATAAGGTGCAGCTCCATTTGTTACCGGCGTGTGAAAAGTATTTCGTTGAAGAATCGCGGAAATATGTTTGCGGTATGCAGTTGAAGAATGAAGAATCTTAATTTATTTGACGAAAACAATCAATGAAAATCTTTATCCGGCGGCTGACTGTTAAAGAAAAAGGCTGTGATTCCGAGTCGAGAATCACAGCCACTTCTTAATTGATGCTAATGAATGAAGAAATTTCAGTCTTCATCCTTTTGTCTTCAGCCCTTCTAAACCCCGGGCATCGCTTTTTTGAGCGGTTTGATAATCGCGAATAAGATTATGCCGATAGCGGCGCACATCGCGGCAATCACGAGGAAGAACTTCGAGTGCGTCCAAACCGTCCATTGCACGCCGATCGTTCCGACCAGATAATTTCCGATCGAGGTTGCGGCAAACCAGCCGCCCATCATGACGCCCCGATACCTGATCGGCGCGACTTTTGAAACGAGCGATAAACCCATCGGCGAAAGCATCAATTCCCCGAGCGTGATGACGCCGTAAGCGAGAATCAGCCACCACGGCGAAACTCTGCCCGTATCGCCGCCGGAGATTGCGCCCCAATACATAATCAGATAAGCGGCGGCAACGAGAAACATTCCGATTCCCATTTTTGCCGGCGTCGAAGGTTCAAGCCCGCGTTTGTCGAGCCAGCCCCAGAATCCGATCAGCGGAAATGTCAGCACGATGACCCAGAACGGATTAATAGCGTTTGAAATGACGCCCGAAATATCTTCGCCGCTGACGATGCCGAGCGTTAAAATTTTGACCAAAAACGGCACGACCGCCGAAGCTGTCCAATCGGTATTGTCGTTCGCCCAATATGTCCACGTCGATCCGTTCTGGTGAAATGCCATCCAGAAAACGATGACGATCAAAAAGATGACGATCAGCGCAGTGATGCGTTTCGAATCGGAAACCGAATCGATCAGATTCCGGCGCGGTTCGTCGGTTCTGTCCGCGTCAACCGATTTGTCGATCGGCGGCAGATCTTCCGTGACCAAAGACGCTTGCGGTTCGTTGCCGCTGACCGCGCTCGTATCGGCTGCCGCCGCGCGTTTTGCATCCGCGCCCGTGCCGACGTCAACGCCTTCGATATGCTTTTTGAACAAAATCAAAATGCCGACCGAAACAAGCATTCCGGCGGCGGCGACGGCAAATGCCGCGTGATAGCCGAAGCTGCTTCTGACCGCTTCCATGACAAGCGGCGCGAGAAACGCTCCGACGTTGATTCCCATGTAAAAAATATTAAAGGCGCGGTCTTTCAAATGGCTGCCTTCGGGGTAAAGCTTGCCGACCATCGCCGAAACGTTCGGTTTGAAAAATCCGTTACCGATGACCAGACAAACCAGCGCGACATACATGATCGCAACCGAACGGAACGATAAAAGCAAGTGTCCCGCCATAAAAAAGAAACCGCCGATGATAACCGATTTACGGTATCCTAACGCGCGGTCGGCGATGAATCCGCCGATCAGCGGTGTGAAATAAACTGCGGCGAGGTAATAAGAATAAAGCCGCGTCGCATCGTTTCGCACCCAGCCGAAGCCTTCTTCGGCATTCTGCAAGTAAAGCGTAAAAAGCGCGAGCATTGAGTAAAAGCTGAACCGCTCCCACATTTCCGCGCCGAATAAAACATAAAGTCCTTTCGGATGGCTCTTTAAATCGCCCTGCATTCCGATACCGTCCATTGTTCCTACGTTTGAACTCATTATTTTTTCCCCTTACGAATTTTGTATTTTGAAAAGAAGTTGGGCAAAATATAACAGATTAGCGCCCGAAATTAAAAGTTTGATGTCAGAATCTTCTCGAAAAGATGCCGATTATGCTCAAAATTTATTTCATTATAACAATTGTTTTCGTTTTCCTAATTTCCTTTTCGCAGTTTCCGCGCAAGACCGCAAAGCCGTCAGCGGCGCGGGAGTTACGGAAACTTTTCGTACTGAGAGCGAAAAGGAATTCAAAATTCAGGCGCTCTGAAATGGAAAGATGCGCGTCGCGTTTAGCGGAGCTTATGTTTACAATATTTCTGACGGTGCCTATAGAAAAATCACAGCGGCGTCAAACCGAAATTTTAACGAGTAAGCAGGGCAGTCAGTTTTAATTAAATCAAATGAGGTAAAAATTATGCTTTTTGCAATTATATCGGCAGTGCTTGCTTAAAGAAAAGCAAACGATACGGGACGAAACGGGATTCTTTGGGCGTTTATCGCGGCGGCAACTTTTATCGGAACGCAGTTTGTCACTTACCTTTGTCTTGCGTTTGCAGTCGGCTTGTATTTGGGCGCGACGGGAGGTTCTGAAACCGATTTCGAGAAATTCGATATTCTCTTCAGAATAGTGGCGATCATTGTGAGCTTTGTTTCGACCTGGCTGGTTTTGAAATACTTAGACCGTGTTCCGGAAACCGACACTTATACAGCGCCGCCGCCGCCGCCTTCAAATTTTAATCAAAACGGCTAAACTTCAAATATGGAATTATTTAACAATCTCGGCGCGGAAATCGAAGTCCTCTGGCGCGACGCGAATTACGACGAAGCGCTTTTTCCCGAAATCGCCGCCGAAGCTTTGAAGAAAGCGAATTTGCCCGCCGAAATTTCTGCCTGGGAAGTTATCGAATGGACGATGCAGCAGACATATCTCCCCGAACAGCGCGACTTGAAAGGCAGTTTCGGCGACCCGCCGATCACGCTCTACAACTCTCCGCGTTTTCACATCGACGTTTATTTCTGGCTCGAAGGCACGACCGCGATTCATCAACACGCATTTTGCGGCGCGTTTCAGGTTTTGATGGGGTCGAGCATTCACAGTTGGTACGAATTCGAACGCTCGGAGGCGATCAATACTTTTACCGAAATCGGCGATATCAACCTGAAGCTGTGCGAGCTTTTAAGCGAAGGCGACGTACAGGCGATAAATGCCGGAAAACAATATATTCACGGGCTTTTCCATCTCGAACAGCCGTCGGCGACGATCGTCGTCAGGACGCACAAAAGCCCGATGTTTCTGCCGCAGTTTTCATATCACAAGCCATATCTCGCGATTGACCCGTTTTTCGAAGAAGCGAACACGACGAAAAAGATGCAGTGCGTCACCGCATTGATTCGCGCCAAACATCCGCGCACCGATGAATTTATCGCCGGTTGGCTCAGAACCGCCGATTTTCAGACGACGTTTCAGATTCTTTCCGGCTTACGCGGCTACTTACGCGCAAATCAGGTTGACCGGCTTTTTAATCTCGTCGCGCCGCAAAACCGTTTCGACGCGCTCTTTGAAATCGTCCGCGAGCGTCACGGCGAACGCGCGAATATTTTCCCGAAAGTTTTCGAGCATATTGACAAACTCGACCAGATTCTTCGTCAGCGAAACTACGTAACCGATCCCGAACACCGGTTTTTTCTCGCTCTGCTTTTGAATATCGAAGGCAGAGAAATGATTTTTTCGCTGATCAAAGAGCGTTTTCCCGACAGCGATCCGCTCGATAAGGTTCTCGACTGGACTTTCGATCTCGCGCAGACGCTCGTTTTAGGCGAAAGCGTTCCGAACGCGCTCGGCATCGCCGATTTCGACGATACCGATCTGTTCATTCTGGAAAATCTTCTGCAGGATAAACCCGAAAACGAAATTCAGCAGATTCTGGAAACCGAATACGGCGCGGCGAACCTCGAAAATCTTGCGGCGCGAATCGAAAAAATCCAAAAAAGCGTTATTTTTCAGCCGCTTTTGCAGAAAAATTGATTCCTCGTTTCGGGATTTGGCAAACGAAAAAGTTTCTACTAAACTAAAAAGGCTTTTGCCCTTGTAGCTCAACGGTTAGAGCAGCGGACTCATAATCCGTTGGTTGCAGGTTCAAATCCTGCCGAGGGCATCGCTTGTAATTCGAGCACGAAAAAGGCAGTCATTTCCGACTGCCTTTTTCCGTTTTCGGACGATAAATTTATCTCTAGCAAAAAACTAACGCTTATATTCACGCTCGATCGCGTCAATTTTTCCGACGCGTTTTTTGTGGCGTTCTTCGGTTAAATCTGCGCCGATCCAGATTTGGACGATTTCCTTGATCTCGTTGAAATTGTTCTGCCCGCTGCCCAAAGTTAAAACGTTCGCGCCATTGTGCTCGCGCGAGTTTTTCGCTAAAGCGGCTGAATAACACGCGGCGGCGCGGACATTCGGAACTTTGTTGGCGGTCATAGCAGAGCCGATTCCGGCGCCGTCAATGATGATTCCGGCGTCAACTTTTCGCTCGCCGACGGCGCGCGCGACCGCGTGCGCGAAATCCGGATAATCTACTGCGTCCGTCGAATTTGTCCCGAAATCGCGGACG
Organism: Acidobacteriota bacterium; assembly: GCA_031411895.1. GTDB lineage: Bacteria > Acidobacteriota > Blastocatellia > Pyrinomonadales > Pyrinomonadaceae > JAFDVJ01. Next base: position 17,742 of record JANOBZ010000064.1, read on the forward strand.
TTAAGCCCGAGTTCGGTCAGAAAAATTTTCAGCTTTTCCTTGAATTCAAAGCCGCCGTGATCCGCGCCGACGGCGATCGTGCGGATATTTGTCGCCGCGCGCCGCGAAGATTTTTTAATTAGAACGATGCCTTTTTCGTTGATAATATCCTGAGCGAGCGGCGTAAAGCGCGCATTTTCCGCGATTCGCAGCCGTGCGCCCGGGTCGAGTCCGCGCAGATCGTCTTCGGTAATCAAACTTTTCGCCGATTCGTCACGGTCGAATTCTTTGCCGATTTCGTCTTTCATCGAATTGACGACGACGCGCTGCGGATAGTTTTCCGGTGCTTTTTGTTCCGATTCGCCTTCGGTCGGAACAGTCGCCAAAACCTGTTTGACGAGTTCGCGTACGCGGTCGCGTGTTTCTTGACTATTTTCTGACATAAAAACATTTTAACAGGATGGACAGGATATTCAGGATTTCTTCGCTTAAATCCTGAATATCCTGTCCATCCTGTTAAATTTCCCTTTAGCTATTTGACGTTTCACGCCTGCTCAAATAGTATTTCCAAAAAGCCTTTCAATCAAATTTATGGCAACCGAATTTACCAACTCGAATTTAGAAACTTTATATTCCGCCGAACAAATCAATGTGCGCGTCGGCGAAATCGGCGCGGAAATTGCGCGCGATTACGCTGGTAAGGATTTAGTCTTTATCGGTATTTTGAAGGGTTCGTGCATTTTTTTGGCGGACTTGATTCGCGC
>JANOBZ010000065.1:0-22884 GCA_031411895.1 Acidobacteriota bacterium
TCTTGACGGCACAGCGTTTGAAAAACGCTCAAACGGTTCATTTATATTCAAGATTCCTGTCAATCGCGACGTTTGACGCCGCTTTCAGCGACGTGTGCCGTCAGGATGACGGCGTTCCTTTCTTATCCAATACTGACGTTACTCTAACGTGATAATTCGATAAGAATTTTTTAACGCAAAGCCGCAAAGGATTTTTGTAATTATTATTGAGTAAATTTTCCTTTAACAATAATTTATTTATCTAAGTAAGTGGACAGAATTAAATTAAAAAAGTTCGGTTTTGTTCTGAGTCCCGCCTTGAGGCGGCGTTCCGAGCGCGAAGCGCGGCGGAACCGGAAGCCGTCTAAAGACAGAACTCGGAGCATCTCAAAAATTATTTTGTCCATTTACTTAACAGAAAATAAATTTATAGATTCATCTTTGCGCCTTTGCGGCTTCGCGTTGAAATTTTCTTTTTACTTCGCTTTCGGCAAACTCAAAATATTGGCAAAAAGCCGGTACGCGCCGGGAACGCCCGCCGGAAGCTGACGGAAAAACGCGTAAGAGCAATAGATGAATCTGCCCTTCCCGATCTGCGCGATCGTCAATCCGCCTTTATTCTCCGCTTCGCCGGCGTCGTGCGATTCGAGCAGCGGCTTGTAGTTGGCGTCGAATGTCGAAAACGCGTAAAGGTTTCGCTCCTGAACCCAGTTTTTGAAATCGTCGTCCGTGATTTTATTCGGAAAATTAAAAACCGGATGCGCGGCGTCGAGAATCGTTATTTTCGCGTTTTCGTCCGTCACGCGCGCGTTCATCTGCGCCGGAAACGGCAAAAGGTTTTGGTAAACCGGTGTTTGATACTGCACGATCATTGTTCCGCCATTGCGGACGTAATCGAGCAGGCGTCCGTGATTGGCGACAAAATCCGGTCTCACCTGCGAAGCGCGAATGCCGACGACGATCGCGTCAAAACGCGATAAATCACCGCTCGTAAGATCGTTTTCCGTGAGCATTTCGAGATCGAAATTCATTTGCCGGATCGCTTCTGCGACGCGATCGCCGCTGCCCGCGATGTAACCGATTTTCACCGGCGCTGTTTTGAGATCGATGACTTCGACCTTGGTTTGCGCCCGCGTGTAAAACCGGTGCGTTTGAATGTGCGGGTAAGCAAGCGTATTTGTCGTTTGAGCAAACCAGATTTCACCGGCATCGGCGCTCGCCTCAAGGTTATACGTTCCCGGTTTGGTATTTGCCGGAACCGTAAAATCGTATGCGAACGACGTGTTGTCGCCTTTTTTATTTGTCTGCACAATCCCGAATTGTTGTTTTACCCGCCAGCCTTCGGGCATTTTCAAATCCGTCGTCGCGGTGCGGGCTGCGGCGAGATTATTTCTGAAGCTCACGCTGATTTTCCGCGTTTGTTCTTTTGTGCTTTGCGGAACGATAATCAAATTCTGGTCGAGACTCACGGAAAGCCCCGGAACGACGTTTAAATCGCGCCGCACTTCGCCGCGAATGTCGTCGGCAAATCGATACTGCAGCGGCTGATTGAGCGTGATTTCAATGCCGTCGAGTTCGATTTTCACGTCCGCCGAAACCAGCGGCGCTTGAAACGGCAGCGTCGGGTCGTCGCCTTCGCTGACCGCAAATAAATAACCGTTTCGTGGACGTTCGAGCCAGTAGGGCTGCGTCGGGCGGGCATCGGACGGAACTTTCACCGTAAAATAAGCATTTTCGTTGCCGACTTCGCGGCGAAACGCGTTTTGATTCGTTTCGACGGGCGCGTTTGTTTTGACCGATTGCCAACCCGAAGGATTATTAAGAACTACTTCTTTAACTTTTATATCGTTCGAGGCAGGAAAAAAAATCCTTACCGTCGCGAGAAAATCTTCACCCGAAACGACCGTTTCGCGATCGGCGAGCGCGTCAATCTGAATTCCCGCGAAAAGCTTTATCGCTGCCGCGTATTCGTCCTGCTTTTTTCGCAAAAAGAATTTCGTTTGCGGATTTCGTATTGACCATTCCGCATCGTAAGCGGCTTTCCAGCCCTGCGCGAGCAGCGGCAGGATTCTTTCTTTTGCCAATCCCGTTTCGTTTAATTTCGTGGTAATCGTTTCGAGCGCGGTCAATTTTTCGGTCAGCGGTTCGCCCGGATTATTCGTATTTTTAGCAATTCCGCGAATCGAAACGTCGAGCGCATCGAAAATGCTCGACTCCTTATCCGCCTTCGGCGCGACGCTTTCGACCAGATTAAGACCCGAAAACTTTTCGCCTTTCAATTCCAACACGCCCTGTTCCTGCGTTTTATGCTGGCTTCTGCCTTCCATCGCGATTTCGAAATACGAACGCCCGAGCAACGGATCGTATTGCCCGGTATTAATCTTTAAGGTCGGCTCTTTCGTTTCGCGAAAACCCTGCCCGACGTAGAATTTCTGCACCTGCCACGTTTGCCCGGATTGCCGGCACTGGCTCGAATCGGCGGCGGCTTTGACTGCCAGAGGCGAGATGTAACCCGCAAACTGATGCTGTCCGTGCCCATCCGCCGGAGTTCCCGAAAAACGCGCGATGACGACGAGCGGGCGAAATTCGCGAATCGCGCGAACGGCATCGCAAAGAACGATTTTTTCGTCCCATTTCTCTTTCGCTTCGGTCAGAGTTTTGGAAAATCCGTAATCGAAAGCGCGCGTAAAATATTGCTCCGCGCCGTCAAGGCGGCGCGCCTGCAAAAGCTCTTCGGTGCGAATTACGCCCAAGGATTCGAACAATTCCGAGCCGATGATATTCTGCCCGCCGTCGCCGCGCGTTAAACTCAGATACGCCGTTCGGGCATTTTCGCCGCGCGCGAGAAACGCGAGCAGCGACGAATCCTCGTCGTCAGGATGCGCGCCGATCATCATCACGGATTTCGTCGTGTTGAGCTTTTTGAGCAGCTGCATCGCACCGAGCGCGCCGTAATCGTAAACGGGACGAACCTGCGCCGATGCGGGCAGATTGAAAATTAAAAATGTAAAACTCAGAGTTAAGGAAATAAGGATTTTGAATTTTTCACTGTGAATCCCTCGAAACCGTCAGACTGATTAAATAGCCGAACAAAACTGTAATCAAACAGCCGATCACATTAAACCATAAAAATTCGATCTCAAAATACTTTACCAAAGGCATAAGATCGCTGCGTCCCGTCAAATACTGCCATTCATTTGCAAGCCAAGAAAAATTATTAATCAACGCGATTGATGAAATACCAAATAAGAGACCGAAAAACGCGCCGCGCGCGCGCGCGCGTTTGACGACAAAAGCAAGCACGAAAACGCCGAGCAGCGAGCCGTAAAAAAACGAGCCGAATTTGTTGACGACTTCGATCAATGAACCGAGATTGGTCGCAAAAATAGCGACGATGCAGGCAAAGATTCCCCACATAAAGGTCGAGAGTCTGCCGACCGCGACGTAGTGCGCGTCGGTCGCTTCGGGTTTGAAAAGACGGCGGTAGAAATCGATCGTTGTCGCGGTCGCGAGCGCGTTCAGCTCCGCCGCGATCGAACTCATCGCCGCCGCAAAAATCGCCGCGATAATCAGACCGATCACGCCCATCGGCATATGCTGCAAAACAAATGTCGGGAAAACGTAATTAACGTCGTTAAAATTTTTGTCGCTCGTATCGCGTACGAATTTAACGGCTTCCTTTCGCGTTTCGTTAAATTTCTTGTCGGCGTCGATATAATTTTGCTTAAGTTCCGGGCTTTCCGACGAAAACCTGATCGCGGCTTCGCGCCGTTCGTTAAAGGCGCTTTGATAGCTTTGCTCAATCGCCTGAAACTGCGGATTTTGCTGGGCTTTGTTAATTTCGTACTGGTTAAAGACGATCGGCGGCGCGGTGAATTGATAAAAGACGAAAACCAAAATGCCGATCAGCAAAACGAAAAACTGCATCGGGATTTTCAAAAACGCGCTCATCAGCAGCGACGTTCTGCCTTCGTCAACCGATTTGGCGGTCAAAAATCGCTGCACCTGCGATTGGTCGCAGCCGAAATATCCGAGCATCAAAAATAATCCGCCGATCAAGCCCGACCAGATCGTGTATTTTTCCTGCAAATTAAAGCTCGTATCAACCGTGTTGAGCTTTCCGAGCGAACCCGCCAGATAAAGCCCGTCGGTCAACGAAACTCCGGCGGGAAAACTCCATAAAATTATCAGCAGACAAACGCCCATCCCGAAAAAGATGACGAACATCTGCTTAACATCCGTCCACGTGACGGCTTGAACGCCGCCGAAAACCGTGTAAACGGTCGTCGAAAGCCCGATCGCGAAAATCGTAAAGATCAGATTCCAGCCGAAAACGATTGATAAAACGATCGAAGGCGCGGAAATAATCGTCCCGACGCCTAAGCCGCGAGAAATTAAAAAGAAAAAGCTCGTCAGCGTTCGAACCTTAACGTCGAAGCGTTTTTCGAGGTATTCGTAAGCCGTAAAAACCTGCGCGCGGTGAAAAAACGGCACGACCGTGACGCACAGAATTATCATCGCGAACGGCAGACCGTAATAAAACTGGATAAACCGCATCCCGTCCGAATAGGCTTGCCCGGTCGTCCCGACTAATGTGATCGCGGAAAGCTGCGTCGCCATCACCGACAAGCCGACCGCCCACCACGGCAGGCTCCGGTTGGCGAGAAAATAGCCTTCCTTGCTGTTCGAATGTTTGGTCATGCGTATGCCGTCCCAAATCATAAAAGACAGGTACGCAAAGACGATTATCCAATCAAGTAATTTCATATGTGAAATTTGGTCTTTGGTCTTTGGCTTTTGGTCTTTGTTCTAGGTTTATGTTTCGCCGAAGTGCGTAAGCGCGCCTTAACGATTAGCCAAAACCAAAGACCAAAAGCCAAAAACCTATTTTGAAAAAATGTGCGTAAACGCCCAGAGCGCGGCGATAACTAAAATAGTCGTCACAACAACCGCAAAATATACCCGATTCCAGAATGAATCCGGCTTTTCTTCGATAATATCCGATTCTTTTTCCATTACGTTCTGTGAAACCCGCGTTCGATATCCTTCATCGTCAGCCGCAAAATCACCGGGCGACCGTGCGGGCAGGTCGTCGGCGACGAAGTGATTAAAAGCCGATCAATCAGCCACTGCATTTTTTCGGGCGTCAGTTTCATATTGATCTTGACCGCCGCTTTGCACGCAAGGCTTGCCGCAATCGAGTCGCGCAAACTCGCTTTTGCGCCGCCGCGTTTTTCCGCGTCAACCGTATCGAGAATTTCAGCCAAAAGATTCCGCGCTTCGGACGGCGGCAGATCAGTCGGCACGGATTTTATCGCGATCGTCCGCCCGGAAAGCCGCATCAAGCCGAAGCCCAAACTTTCCAATTCTTCTTCGACAACCGAAAAAGCCTGACTCTGCGCGGGTGTTAGATCGAACGTTTCGGGCAGTAAAAGATTTTGCGATTCGATCCGGCGCTCGGTTTCTTTTTTACGAAATTTATCGAACAAAATCCGTTCATGCGCGACGTGCTGGTCAATAAGCAGCATCCCTTCGTCGTCAACCGCGATGATAAAACTTTCGTGAAGCTGTCCGATCGGACGAATTTTCGACGCCGAAAAATCCTCGACTTCCGCAGTTTTAACGACCTTTGTCGCTGAATCAACAAGAGGCATCTCGATTTTGGATTTTGGATTTCGGATTTCGGATTTGTCTGTTTGATACCGATCTTCGTTTTTCGAACTACGGTCTTGGTTGAATTCGGATTTGAAATTTGAAATTTGAGATTGTGCTGAATCAGAATTTACCGCTTTCTGCTCGAAATCGGTCGAAAAAATCTCGTCTTCCGGCGTCGCTTCCTGTTTTACAACTTGTTCCGCCGTTTCGGTTGTGGTTTCAATAATCACACCTGATTTTTCTTCCGTCAGATATCCTGTATGAATCGTTTCGGTCAGCGAAACATTTGCCGATTCGTCCGTGTAAACTTGAAAATCAATTTTCGACTGCTCGAATTTATCGCTTTCAAATACCGTCGTTGGCAACTCCTCGTCTCCTCTTCTCCTTTTCTCCTCCTCATCTCGGGCTCTGACGATTCCGGCTTTAGCGAGCGATTCGCGAATCGCTTCGGCGATCGTTTCCTTAACGGCTTCCGAGCGGCGAAAGCGGACTTCGGTTTTCGCCGGATGAACGTTGACGTCGATTTCTTCGAGCGGAATATCGAGAAACAAAAACGCGACGGGATAAACGCCGTGCGGCAATACCGCGCGAAAACCTTCGAGCAGCCCGCCGGCAATAACTTTGTCGCGGACAAAGCGCTGATTGACGAAAAAATACTGCGCGTCGCGCGTCGTTCGCCGTTCGCGCGGCGCGGAAACGAAGCCCGAAACTTTAGCGACGAAATCGCGCCCGCCCGAAACCGGCAGAAGGCTTTCGATCAGCCCGGCACCGAAAATCTGAAAAGCGCGCTCGCGTAAATCTCTGGCGGTCGAAACGCGCAAAACCTCGCGCCCGTTATTGGTTAAAGTAAACGCGATTTCCGGATGCGCGAGCGCATAATGCTGGATTATCGCGGTCAGATGATAGTTTTCCGTCGCCTCGGAACGCATAAATTTGCGCCGCGCGGGCGTGTTGAAAAACAAATCCCTGACGCTCAAAGTCGTTCCCGTATTGCGCGCCGCTTCTTTAACGTCAATAATTCGCCCGCCTTCGATCAAAACGCGCGTCGCCGCCGTGTCGGTTTCGGTTTTCGTCACCAATTCGATCTTTGCGACCGAAGCGATCGAAGCCAAAGCCTCGCCGCGAAAACCGAGCGTCCGAATCGCCGCCAAATCTTCGAGCTTCGCAATTTTTGAAGTCGCGTGGCGCTCAAACGCGAGAATCGCGTCGTCGCGGAGCATTCCCGAGCCGTCGTCCGCAACGCGCATCAATCGCCGACCGCCGAGTTCGATGTCAATCTGAATCCTTCGCGCGCCCGCGTCAATCGAATTTTCGACCAATTCTTTAATCACCGAAGCCGGACGCTCGACGACCTCGCCCGCCGCGATTTGATTCGCCAGATTGTCAGGTAAAATCTTGATTTTCATTTTAATTAATGGTCTTTGGTCTTTGGTTTTTGGTTTTTGTAAATCTTTAAGAAATATTAACTATTAGAAAATCGAAGACCAAAAACCAAAAACCGAAAACCATTTTATAAATAAATTATTCGATGCGCTTTATCGTCCAAATCAATCGCTTCGTAGATCCAATCAATAAAATAAAGCCCGTGCGCGTTGAGAAAAGTCAGAACATTGAGCGCTCTTTCCTGTAAAGCATTGTGCGGCACGAGCGCGGCGAAAGCCGATTCGATCCGCCGGTTAATCGTCTCGTCGCGGCGAATTTGCGCGTGATGAAATTTCGTCCTCAGCGCGCCGACGTGATAAAGAATCTTGCGCCGCCGCGTAGCGAGATTTTCCGCGAGCGTCGGGTCAGTCGATGATAAAGTCCGGTCGAGTTTATTTAACTGCGTATTAATGATTTCTTCGGCTTCGGCAAACACGCCCGCCGCCGCGCGGTTAAGGTGTTTTTCGACAATTTGCGGCAGGATCGTTTCGAATCCGTCGAGCATATCCTCGAAACTCAAATCGTATTTTTTGAGCGTCCGCGCGTGTCTCGCTTCGACAAACGTAAAGCTCTGGCGATGGAGAATCGGTGTCGCCGGACGCTGTAAAATCTCGTAAATCACCGAATTCTGGGCAAAATACGCGATTTCCGCGCCGCCGCCGAAATAACAAACCGTCGGCAGCAGATAATCCTGCACGACGGGTCGCATCAAGGCATTCGGGCTGAGCCGTTCGGGCTGGTTTTCGGCAATTTCGCTTAATTCCGCTAAATCAAATTCGCGCCGCGAATCTTTTGATTGAATTTTGCCGTTCTTGTTTTTCTTCAACGCGCGCCGTCTGCCGTCGTCGTCAATCCAGAAGAACGGGAAAAAATCTTCTTCGACCAAAACCTGTGCGCCGAAACCCGACGCTTTTAATTCATCATTTCGCACAATCAGTTTTTCGCGGATTTCATCGGATCTTTTAACGGCTTCGGCAAAAATCGGCGCGGCGAGTTTTTTGAGATTTCCGGCAAGCGGCGAAAAAATTATCAAGCCGTATTTCGCAAAGATTTTCGTTAGGAATTTTGCGAAAGCCGAGGAATAATTTTCCTTCGAATTATAACTATCCTTCAAAATCGCTTCTAATTCGTTCGAAAATTCGGTCTGCGCGGCACTTTTGAAAAATTCTTCGATAGTTTCGTCGATCGTCGCATCGAGATTGACCGCACCGACCGGCAAATTTTCCGCATAATCTTGCGGCGTGTTTTCAAATTTTGCCAGCTTCCCTTCGCTGTCGAGTGCGAACGTCGCTTTTACTTCGTCAAAATCGTGATCTTCTTCGGCAATCCAGAAAACCGGCACGGCTTTGATGCCGCGCTCGTAAAGCGATTCGGCTGATTTAACAGCGGAAAGCGCTTTGTAAATCGTATAAATCGCGCCCGAAAACAATCCGGCTTGTTGTCCGGTAACAACCGTTACGCAGTCCGCCGCGCGCAGCAGTTCGATATTTTCAAGCGTTTTGCCGCTCGCGCCGAAGTTTCTGTTTGTTTTTTCCAACTCGTCGCAAAGCAGATTTCGATCGGTTTTGTAATTAGCTAAAACTTCAACTGTAATACCTGAAAGATCGGTATGCGAACGGGCGGCGGACGGATAAAATCCCCGCAAACCGCGCGGATTTTGCTGATACTCGATAAAAAGTTTCGATTGATGCGGAATATTTGCAAACGGCAGACTCTCAATCGAAAACAAAGACCCGTTTGCTAAACAATGTCCGGCTGATTCCTGGTTCACGTTTCTCTCCTGACTCTCTCTGATTATAAGTTTCAAACCCGACAGTTTAAAGGCAGAAAATAAAAAAGGACGATGTTTTTTACATCGTCCTCAAAGTATTGAAATTTAAGTTTTTATCAGTTTCCGGTAGTCGAAACACGCTGGCGCGTTGCAGGAGTATTCGAAACCGTTGACGGTTCGCGGTCGATTCTGTAAATTCCCGACGAATGAGTCGCGGCAAAAATGCGGCTCGGGTTCGAAGGATCGAAAATCATCGACCAGACGCGGCGACTCGGAAGCTTCATATCTTTCGAATCAACGCGCCGCCAATTTTGTCCGGCGTCTTTCGAATAAAAAATTCCGCCGTCGCTTTCAAGCGCGCTTGAAATAAATATTTCGTCCGAATTGTTCGGGCTGATCAAAATGCTCGTGAAATTTCCGAGCGGAAGATTTCCGCCGCGGCGCACCCAGTTTCTGCCGCCGTCGCGGCTCGCATAAAAGGTCTGCACCGTGCCGACATAGATATTTTCCGGGCGTTTCGGGTCAACGAGAATCGAACTGATCGGAACTTCCTGCGGAATGCCGGAAACTTTCTCCCACGTTTTGCCGTCGTCGCGCGAAACGATCACGCCTGATTTATCGGTGCCGACGTAAATTACTCCGGGCATTACGGGCGATGAATAAATAACGAAAACATTTTCGCTGATGCCCGCGCCGAATGGAACTTTTTCCCAGCCTTTCGAGATATCGTAGCTTCGGTAAAGCCCGTCGTCGGTTCCGGCAAAATATCCGTTTCTACCGTCTTCGGTATAAGCCAATACCTTAACTTTTTTCTCAAGTGCGGGAATTACCGACGGCTCTGCCGGTTTCGGTTCCGGAGTCGGAACCGGCGTTACTATGGCAGCCGTCTTTTTCGCCGGAGTCTTTTTAGCCGGTGTTTTCTTGACCGTCTTGGGTTTCGGGACGGCAAGGCGCGTCCACGAATTCGCGCGGTCGAGCGACTTAAACATTCCGACATTAGTCGCCATATACATCGTATTCGGATTAGTCCGGTCTTGAATAATTCCGAACGGCGAGATGCGCACGACATCGAAATTTTTCGGTCGCGTCCAGTTGTTTCCGCCGTCGTTGCTGATAAAAACAAATCCGCCGCCGGTCGCCGTATTATGCGTTGTCGCGTAGAGACGATTCGGCTGTTCGATGTCTGCCGTAATCGTGTATGTAAAACGGCTCGTGAAATTTTCGTTGGTCGGCGTGAAATTTCTGCCGCCGTCGTTGGAAACCATTACGCCGTAATTGTTCGTGCCGATAAAAACGCGGTTCGGTTCGTCCGGGTGAACGGCGATCGAATTGATTTCCAAATCCTTCTGCGTTGTCAAAGCCCAGCTTTTTCCGCCGTTGACAGTCATCCAAAATCCTTCGGTCGTACCGGCGAAAATCGTGCCCTTAACCGACGGGTGCTGAAGAATATCGCGGGTTCGGCGCGACTGCGACGGAATTCCCTGAATTTTCTTCCAGAGTTCGCCCTTATTAAACGATTCGTAAATCCCGCTGCACGCCGAAGCGACGATATGATCGGGATTGCGCGGGTCAACCGTGATCGCAAAAACGTCCGAATCGTCGATCATACCGTTTTTGATCAGCCGCCAGCTTTTTCCGCCGTCGGTCGTTTTATAAGCGCGCCACCACGTGCCGGCATAGATCGTATTGTCGTCGGTCGGGTCGATTGCCAGCGAATCAATTGCCGGAACCGGCATTGTGTCGGATTGAATTTTTGTCCAGTCCTCGCCCGAATTCTCCGATTTCCAGATACCTTCGGTCGTTCCGGCTAAAATTAAATCGGGATTTTTGGTTGACTGAACCATCGCGTGAATCGAAGTTTTTCTGAGTTCCTTGGCTTCCTTCCACGTCGCGCCGCCGTCTCGGGTCATAAAAAATCCGCCGGGATCTTTATGGCGATGCCCCGAAGCATAAATGATCTTCGAATCGCGCGAATCAATCAACATTTGATCGAGAACGAGCTGTGGTTTGTTCAGATTAGCCAGCAGACTCCATGTTTTTCCGCCGTCGTTCGAAGTATGGATCGAACCGTCGAGTGTGCTGACGTAAAGACGGTTTTTATCTTTCGGGTCAATCGTGATGACGCGAACATCGCCGCCGGTCGGACCGACAACGTCCCACACGTTTATTTTGACGGGATCGCTCGGCGGAACGATGCCGTTTGCACCGCCAAGAACGCTGACCGTCATACAAAATAAAAGAATCGTCGAAATCAGTAAACCGGGCTTGGAATTCGCAAATCTTCGTTTTTTCTGTTTCATAGGTAAATCTCTTCTAAATGTTCGGGTTTGTAAAATAGGAAACTTCGCGTCTTGACGAACAAATACACCCAATCAGATGACGAAAACAATAGAGCTTGTTGCATTGAAAACGCAAAATTTTCTTGCAGTTATTAAATCGGAATTTTGTTTTGGCTGTGCGCAAATAACAAAAACACTTTTAGTTTTAACACAATCCGCCGGGATTGTAAAAGTTTTGAGTTAAAGCTTTTGATTAGCCTTTTAATTACAAATGTTTACAAAATTAAAGTTACGGTGTTGATGCTTTAGCTTTGAGTTCAATTGAACGAACGGAAACTTCAGAATACGGCGACTTTTTACGTAACAATTGTCGAAATTATCTCTTCTCTTTAAAAGCAAAAGCGAGTGAGGTTTTGCAGCCTCACTCGCTTAAGAATATTTACATCTTTAGGTTAGATGTAAAACCTATTTACATATCCGGTGTCGGATTATCAGCACCTGCCGGAACGATCCAGACTTTCGTCCAAACGCCCTTACCGCGCGGATTCGCTCCACCGTTAACCATCGTTACACGACTTGCATCAAGGTTAAGGAAGGTGATTGCATCGCGAATCTGTTTTTCACGACGTGCAACTTCTCTATCCGTACCGTAGTTGATGATATAGCCCTGCGCACCAGGGTTGTTGCCTAATTCGACATACAAGTTCTGGATACGAGCCTTGACTTCGTCATTCGGTATCGGACCGAATTCGTCAAACAATCTAGCTATCGGTTTTCTGGTAACACTGCCTGTTTCTGAATCGGTTCTCGCACAGGTTTCGCATAGTCCCGCACCGCCGACTTCAACAGTTGCTGTCACGTTTTGACCGTCAAGTCCAACAGTATCGACAGTAATCGAAGGCGTTCCTTGACCACTTGCAATCGTACCGGTTGATACCGTCCAATTGTAGGTAATTTCAGTTGCTGTTCCGCCGCTGACGTTAGCCGTAAAGTTTAGAGCCTGTCCAGGTTCAACAACGCCGCCGCCCGAAACATCAATCGTCGGGCAAACACACGGACTGATGCAATCCGGGCATTCTCTAACCGTGATCGTTTCAGTTTTCGTCGTTCCGCAAAGACCGCAGCCATTATCGGCACCTGCCGTAATGGTGTAGGTCCCCGGACGAACACCGCTCAAATCCCAGGTAACGTTCGCGCCGCTTCCGACAATACGTCCGCCTGAAACCGTATAGTTATAGGTTAAGACATCCGTCGGGTCGTTGCTCGAAGCTCTTGTTCCGACAGTGATTGTCGAACCTTCGGGGCAGCGTGCGCCTTCACGAAGAATGGTTCCCGGAGGACACGGAAGTACAATTTCCGTGCTGCTCAGAGTTACGCTGTCAACATTGGCAAACTGTCTGATCGTATCACCGATGCGTTCGTTGCGACGTCCGGCAGTCAGCTGGAAGATAAATCCGTGCGGATCGTTCGAAACCTGAAATCCGTTCGGGACGCCGGTGAAACGGGTCGTAATGGTCGAAGGAACGCGTCCCGAAACCGTTACGGTACCAGTGAAATCCTGATCGAAGCTATCACGATCCTGCTGGTTAAAGTTATACCGATAAGCCGCACCGAGACTCATCCAACGCGTCGGGAAAACACGGACACCCGCGATTCCGTCCATCGGAGAGTTTTCGAAAGCGTTCGGTGTACGTCCGCCGACATACTGCGTCGAGCGGAACTCCAAAATCGGCTGGAAAAACTTGTTAACCGGGAAGTCAACAGCAAATGCCGAGTAAAGTTCGTCGGGACGATCCAAAACGGTAAATTCTCCGCCCTGGAACTCGGCTTTGACTTTGCTCGTATATTTGTAGCCGAGGTTAGCCGAGATGTTCATCCACTTGCGAACACGCGCATCGCCGAATAAAACAACCGCGACGTCGCCATTGCTTCCGCCGGCACTTGCGCCGCGCTGCATCTGATTCCAACCGCTCGGGTCATCTCCCTGATCGAGATAATATTGATAGTAAGCGAGAACACCGACACCAATCGGATTATTCGGTCCCGTCCAGCGCCATTTTGCACCGGCGGTAAGAGTACCGAATGCCGATGTGCCGTAGGTTCTGTTGATAAACGGAGCATCCGGCAAATAAGTCGGAGCAACCGTAAAGACAAGCGGAACTTCACTTCCCGGTGCGCCCGGAGTCGTACTCGCGATCGTGGTGGTTGCCAAAACAACACCCGGCAGAATGCCGCCGTAAACCGAACCGATGCCCGGGAAGTTAGCCGATGCGCCAGTGTTCTGCGGCGTTCCTAACGTCGGGAAAGTGTTTGCCGGAAAACCGAAGACACCGCCCGAAGGAAAGCTGAATTGAAAGTTGCTCGACGCTCCGCCAACATACGGAAATTGAACGAACGGCTGTGTGCCCGTCGGACGGAAAATAGCAAAGCCAGGAAACTGGCTGGTGCCTGCGCCCTGCGGTGCCTGTACAATTGCCGGTCCGCTTCTCAATGCGCCATTAATTAAAAGCTGTGAATTGGGAAGATAAAAGCTGGAAAGATTGCGCGGTGAGTTAACCTTTAAAGCGCGGAATCCGTCCGTTGTAAAAAACAATTCCAAGTAATCGTTCAAACCGATCTGGAAGCTTAACGGAACTTCGGTAATGTCAACGTTGCCCGGATCACGGTCATAGTTGCTGTATGCAATACTCAAAGTCCATTCGCCTCTTCTCAAGGTCTGCCCGTCATAAACAGTAAAAAGCCCGGTCGGACCGCCGACTGTCCCACCCGTACCAACGGTTGGGGCAATATTTCTAGGGTCTCTTTCCGTTCTTAAAGTCTGTGCCGTCACTGAAGACATCAGTGCCAGCATTAAAAGCGTAACCAAAAACGCCAGTTTCGCGAGTTTCATCACATTCCTCCGCCGAAAAAATATAAAATTTCAATCTTCAAATGTAACCTAATTTCTAAAAACTATTTTTATCACTCAAGTTACTAAAATTATTGCATTAGTCAAAAACTTCAAACCTAATTATTTTTTTTGACTAAACCAATACAAGTAAGTTATTTAACAATTTATAAGGGAGTATCATCAAAAAGACAATATTTAAACTTTAAAATGCGAACTCCCTCGTAAAAACGATACTTCAGATTCGCTTGAAAATCAAGCATTTTTATTCGTTAAACATAAATAATTGCAATTTTTACGCATAAATGCCGCGCATTCTCGTATCGTAAGCGACGCGGTCAATCGCCAGCATATAAGCCGCCGTTCGAGTATCAACATCATGTTTCTCGGCAAAATGGCAAAGTTCGTTAAAACTTGCGACCATTTTTTCTTCCAAACGCTGATTAACTTCGTCTTCGCGCCAGAAATAACCCATGCGGTCTTGAACCCATTCAAAATAGGAAACCGTCACGCCGCCGGCGTTTGCCAAGATATCCGGAATCACGAAAACTCCGTTGTCATGCAGAATCTTATCGGCTTTCGGCGTGGTCGGACCATTGGCGCCTTCCGCAAGAATCTTACACTTAATTTTAGCAGCATTTTCCGACGTAATCTGATTTTCCGTCGCGCACGGCGCAAGCACGTCGCATTCGATTTCCAAAAGCTCGGAATTACCGACGATGTCGGCTTCTTTAAAGCCCTCGAAAGTTTTATTTTCCTGCAGATACTTTAAGGCTTCGGGAATATTTATGCCGTTTTCGTTGTAGATTCCGCCCCCGATGTCGGAAATCGCAGTAATCTTATAACCTTGATTGTACATCAACTCTGCGCCGATGCCGCCGACATTTCCGGAGCCTTGAACGACCACTCTGGTTTCCTCGGGCTTCAGCTTAAACCGCTTGATCGCCTCATTTGTAACGATCAAAACGCCGCGCCCCGTAGCTTCGCGTCGTCCGAGCGAACCGCCGAGCGCGACCGGTTTGCCGGTCACGACCGCCGTCACGGTATGACGCGCGTGCATCGAATATGTATCCATGATCCACGCCATCGTCTGCTCGTTGGTGTTCATATCCGGTGCCGGAACGTCCTTGTCGGGACCGATAAAATCAATCAATTCCGCCGTGTAGCGCCGCGTCAGGCGTTCGAGTTCGCCGAGCGACATTTGCTGCGGATTACAGATAACCCCGCCCTTACCGCCGCCGAACGGCACGTTGACGACCGCGCATTTCCACGTCATCCACGCCGAAAGCGCCTTTACTTCGTCCAAAGTCACGTCGGGCGCGTAACGGATTCCGCCTTTTGCCGGACCGCGCGCGAAGTTGTGCTGGACGCGGAAACCTTCGAAAACCTGTATATGCCCGGTATCCATGCGCACAGGGATATAAACTTTAAGTTCACGACTCGGAACGCGCAGCACGGCGTAAAGGTCGGGGTCTAAGCCCAAAATTGTCGCGGCGCGGTCAAAGCGTTCGCTCATTGCCTCGAACGGATTTTTCTCGTCCGTTCCTTTGAACCGCCGCATTTCATCTGCCATCGGATTAGCTTTTGCCATCGGTTATTTTCTCCAAAATTTATACTAAATTGTAGTATTTTATTTATTACTTCTTCATTAAAACTTCGTTCATTGCGCCGCTTCTGAATCCTTCGAGATCAAGCGTCACGTAGCGAAATCCAATTTTCTTAAATTCGTTTGCCAAATGTTCGGCTGTTTCGATATTTAATGCTTTTTCGAGTTCGCGCGGCGAGATTTCAAGCCGCGCCAGCTCGTCGTGAACGCGTACGCGAAATTCCCTGAAACCCAGTTTTCGCAAAACCGCCTCGCCGCGCTCGACTTTCGAAAGTCTTTCGATCGTGACCGGAACGCCGTACGCGATGCGCGACGAAAGACATGGGCTTGCCGGTTTATCCCAGGTCGGAAGCCGATGCGTTTTGCTCAATTCCCGAATCTCGTTTTTCGTCAAACCGGCTTCGACCAGCGGACTCGTCACGTTTTTTTCCTGCGCCGCTTGCCTGCCGGGACGATAATCGCCCACGTCGTCCGCGTTTGTCCCGTCGAGTATAAACTCGATTCCCCGCTCCGAAGCAAGCGCAGAAAGTTTGCCGTAAAGCTCGGTTTTGCAGAAATAGCAGCGATTTGTCGGATTTGAATTGTAATCGGGATTTTCGAGCTCGTCGGTCTGGATGATTTGAAAATTTAAGTTAAACCGGCGGGCGATCTCCATCGCCTCGCTGCGCTGAATTTCGGAAACGCTCGGCGAAACTCCCAACAGACAAAGCGCTTTTTCGCCGAGTTCCTGCGTTGCGATCAAAGCCAGATACGCGCTGTCGACGCCGCCCGAATAGGCGACCAACACCGATTTCATTTCGCGCATCAAACCACGCAATTTCAGTTCTTTTTCTGCGGCAGTGAGTATCGCGGGAGAAGCATAACTTTGTTGCGGTTTAACCATTGTTCGATTCTTGCGAAAAGCCTGAAATAATTGAATTTCTGGCAATATGTTCAAAGTAAAAATCTTATCTTAACGATTAAGACTAAGGCAAATGCGGGTATAAAGAATTTTTATTCGCGTATTTGAAAATGATATAGACGATGCCGTGAACTAGTGCTAAAATTTTTTCATTAGTGATACGCGCAATCGAAGTGAGTTTTTAATGGATTTATTGTTTTCTCGTCATCGAATTTTTGTTTTCGTTCTAATATTGTTTTGCGGCATTTCGACCGCTTTTAACGCGGCGGCGCAAGAGGGTGCGACCGAATCGGACGACGCGGTCGCGATTTTTAATCAGGGACAGGACGCGCACGAAAAAGGCGATCTAAAGACCGCCATCGAGCTTTACCAAAAAGCGCTCAAGATCATTCCCGAATTTCCCGAAGCCGAATACCAATTAGGAGCCGCGTATCTTTCGATGGGTCAAACCGAAAACGCCGAAAGCGCCTTTCGCCGTGCGGTCGAACTGCGCGAAGACTGGTCTCTGCCGATGGCTTTTCTGGGCGCGATCCTGGTGCAGAAAAACGAGTTTGCCGAAGCCGAACGAGTTCTCACAAAAGCGGTCGAGCTTGACGAAATGAACACGCCCGCCTTTGTCGCGCTGACGGATCTGCGGCTCAAGACCAAAGCCGCGCCCGAGATTTTGAAACAGCTTTTAGCGAAACTTCAGCTGCTGACTTCGAAGGCAAGCCCGACGGCGTCGCTCTGGTCGGCGCGCGCCGCGCTCGAACGCAGTCTCGGCGATAAAACTTCGGCTAAAACGAGTCTCAGCCGCTCGCTCTCGATCGAACCGAATAATAAATCGGCGCTCGCCGAACGCGTCGAGCTCGCGCTTTCGGAAAACGATCTCGCGGGCGCGCTCGAATTTGCGAAAAACTTAAATAAAATAGCGCCGGATAATCCCGATTCGAGGTATTTGCTGGCGAGAGTTTACGCCGAAAACGGCGACACCATCGAGGCGTTGAAGATTCTCGATACGATTTCGAAACCGTCGGCTGACGCGACGGCGCTGCGGGCGCGGATCACGGCGAATTCGACGGAAAGCGTCGCCGATCTCGAAAAACAGCTCGAAACGGACGCGAAAAACGCTTCCGTTCTCGGACGTTTATGCACGCTTTTGCGGCGCGACAATCCGATCAAAGCTTTGGATTACTGCCGCCGCGCATACGAATCGGAACCGGCGAATTTAAATTACGTGATCGGTTTCGGCGCGGCGCTCGTTCAGGCGAAACAGTACGAAAACGCGATCGTAATTTTTAGAAAGATTCTGCAAATCGCGCCCGACAATTACACGGCGCACGCCAATCTCGCGATTTCGCTTTTTCAGTTGAAACGCTACCCGGAAGCGAAAACCGAATATCAGTGGCTCGCGGAAAAACAGCCCGATAACGCGATTATCTATTATTTTTTAGGAATTATTCACGACCAGTTGACGGAATATTTGGACGCGATGGCGAATTACCAGCAATTCTTAAAACGCGCCGATGCCGAGAAAAACAAACTCGAGATCGAGAAAGTAAATTTGCGTCTGCCGTCTTTGCAGAAACAAATTAAGGAAAAAAAAGGAAAAAAGTAGTAAAGTAAAAAGCAAAAGTAGTAAAGTAAAAAAGGCGCAAGCCAAAAGCAAAAAACTAAACAGGTTTAATGTAACAAAGCTGACAGTGAAAAAATCATAAAGCCATTATAATTTATAAAATTGATTCGGAGGTTGGAAATGGCAGATTTGTTGGATTTTATCGGTTTCGGAAAATTTTCCGTTCGCGGGAACAGCTCTCGCTTGTTTTACGTTTTACCTTTGACTTTTTTTTCGATTTTCTTTTTTGCCGTAGGAAACGTTAACGCGCAGGAAGTGAGCGCAAACGTTGACGGCAGTTTACCGCCGGTCAATCTTGCGCCGCCGGCGGTCAAAACGCTTTCGAAAGAGGAAAAGACGGCGCTTGCCGCAGTTTCGGACATCAAGGATCGCACCAAGCTCGCGCTCGATTTCATGGAAGCGCGTTTGAAAAAAGCCGAAGGGCTGAACACGGAGCAATCTTTTAACGCGCTGCTTGTCGAGCTCGGCGGCTTTCAGGCGCTGATGGACGACGCGATCAGGTTCTTGAACCGCAACAATAACGGCGGCGGCAAGGCGATGAGCAACTTTAAAAAGTTCGAGATGGCGCTCCGCGCGTTTATGCCGCGCATCGAAATTCTCCGGCGCGAACTCCCCGAAAGATTCGAGTATCATGTCCGCACACTGCTCATCACCGTTCGCGACACGCGCTCGAAAGCCGTCGAACCGTTTTACACTTCGACGATCTTACCGTCGGGAAATTAGATACTTCGGTTTTTGGTCTTCGGTCTTTGGTTTTTGCAAGAAAATGAAAGATCGAAGACCAAAGACCAAAAACCTAAAGCCTCATCACGCAACCAAAATAAATCTCGCGCATCAAACGTTTCAGCAATGAAGAAGATAAATTTTTGTTTAACTCTTTCGGCGGCGATTTTCTGCGCCGCGCTCCTTTTTCCGTCCGATGTAAACGCGCAGCGGCGCGATTATCTGACCGAAGCAGAGATCGAACTCGTGCGCGATGCGCAGGAGATTGACCTGCGCATCGCCGTTCTGACGCGCGCCGTCGAGCGGCGGCTCGACGCGATTAATAATAAGACCGTCAAGGAAAACGAAAAATGGGGCGAAGCGCCGAAAGGCACGCGGCTTCAGCTTCTGGCAGACATCGAAAAGCTTTTACAGAAGGCGATCGACGACGTTGACGACGTTGCCTCGCGCAACAAGGACAACAAACTTTTCCCGAAAGCCGTCCATAAATTCGCCGACGCCTGCCGCGAATTCCAGCCGCAATTTAAAGTCTATCTCGACGCGACCAAAGACGAAAAAGAGCGCGGCGTCCTGCTCGGTTCGATCGAAAAATGCGAATCGGTCATCGAAGCCTCGTCAAACGTTCCGAAAGAGCCTGAAAAGAAAAAGAAGAACTAAACGCGTAAAAGCTTTAAAGAAAAAGTCCGAAGCAATAATTTGCTTCGGATTTCTTGTTTGTTTATCGTTTTGCCGTCAAAAAACTATTTTTGCCGGTCACGTTTCGGATTGATTTCGCCCGGGTTTTCCAAAATCGGTTGAAGCGGCATTGACGAGTCGGGCAGCGGTTGATTATTGAGGTCTTCGATGTAAAGGTCGAGTTTGAGCGGATCAACCTTGTCAATATTGAACCGAAAGCGATAAAGATCGGTCAACGTTTTAAAGAGCGCGCCTTTGAGCTGTTTAGGTTGATTAGGTTGATTCTCAGAGACAAGCGCAATTTTGTAGGCTCTGGCAAAATAGAACGCCGCGAGGTCGGCGGTTCCTCTGGCTAAAGCGAGCAGCGCTTTCGTTTCGTCCGTGTCTTCGTTGTTGGCTTTTCGTTTTTCGCGATATTCGCTATCGAGCCGCACGGCTTCGTCGAAATAATAACTGCCGATATTCGTATAAATGTTGATTTCGTTTTTCTTCTCTTTACCGATCTGCGTCGCTTTATAGTAATAACCGAGCGCTTCTTTTTGCCGGTTCATTTTGTGATACAAAATCCAGCCGGTGATGTAATTCATCCAACTCAATGCATCTTCTCTATTTCTAAAGGCGGCATTAAAAACTCCCCAGATTCCCTGCGAATTTTGACCGGCTTCGATTTGCTGAATGGATAGTTTGGCGTAAAATAGCGTGTCGTTGTTGAAAGTATCGATTTTATCAACGGAGGTGAGGTCGAAACCGACCGATACCAAAGCAAGCATAACATCCAGCGCGAGTGGTGAATTTCCCTCTTCAGCAATTATCTCTTTACTAATCGTGAAAAATTCAGCCCAGTTTTTTGTTGTGAAACTGTGGTTATAACGTTCGCCTTGCCGACAGATGCGGTCTTCTCTCTCGATTTTTGCAATGTTTTGTTTTAAATCTTCGACGAGCTCTTTTTTCTGCGCGTCGCTGCCGTAAAGTTCGATCAACCGCTTGCCGGTTCGGATTGCGTCGCCTCTCTGACCGCACCTTGCCATTCTTTGCTTGCTGTACAGACCAGACAGCAGTTCGCTTTCTTCCTGCGCGAAAATCGGAACAACCAACAAAAAACATAGAACAAAAAGCGCTGAAATTGTTCTGACGGTTTTTTACTCATATGATACGCGCAGTCTAGCATAAGTTCGACGGGCTTGAAAATATTTTTCGGCGAGCGTGTTTTTCGCCGGATCGAAACAATAAAAAGTCCGAAGCTGAGGATTTTTCAAATCGAGGCTTCGGGCTTTCCGTGTTAGTTAAAATAACGTCAATTTGGGATAAGACCGGAACGCCGATCATCTTGACGGCACACGGCGCTGTGAACGGCGTCAAACGCCTCGAAATGAGCGAATCTTGATTGTTAAAGAGACGTTTGAGCGTTTTACAAACGCTGTGCCGTCAAGATGACAGCGTTCCGTCGGGCAAATTTCTTATTCAATACTGACGTTTCTTAAACAAACTGAGGAACAAAAAGCTATTTTATACGAGCATTCTAAAACTAATTGGGGGGATTGAGAATATTTTTGGTTTGACGCTTTTTTTCTTTTATTAATTCTTCGCAAACCGTTAAAAAGATTTTCTAATGCTCTGATTCTTGACGCTTGCGGTTGTGAATGGTAGCTTTTTTCATTTAGACTTCTATTAAACAATATGTCCACAGAAAACTTGAAGAAAACGCCGCTTAACGACGCTCATCGGAGTCTCGGCGGGAAGATGGTTGATTTCGGCGGCTGGGATATGCCCGTGCAGTATACGGCGGGCGTGATTGGCGAACATATGGCGACGCGCGAAAAAGCCGGGCTTTTCGACGTTTCGCATATGGGCGAAATCTGGGTCGAAGGCGAAGACGCGATTGCTTTTGTTAATCGCATCACGACGAACGACGTGACGAAACTCGTTGACGGGCAGGCGCATTATTCGGCGCTCACCAATGAGCAGGGCGGCGTGGTTGACGACCTGCTGGTTTATCGTTTCGATCAGGACAAGCTTTTGCTCGTCGTCAATGCTTCGACGACCGACAAGGATTGGGACTGGATCACGTCGCAGAAAAAGGACGAGAACATTACCTTGACCAACGCATCGGCGGATTACTGCCAGATCGCCGTGCAGGGACCGAAGGCGGTCGAAATCGCGCAGCATTTTACGGACGTTAATCTGTCGGAGATCAAGTATTACCATTTCACGGTCGATAAATTTAACGGCACGGACGCGATCATTTCGCGCACCGGATACACGGGCGAAGACGGTTTCGAGATTTACGCCGACAAAACGGAAGCCGTGCGGCTCTGGAACGATTTTCTCGAATACGGCGAGCGGTTCGGTATTCTGCCCGCAGGGCTCGCGGCGCGCAACACTCTGCGGCTCGAATCGGCGATGTCGCTTTACGGCAACGAACTCGGCGACGATATTTCGCCGCTCGAAGCCGGATTAGGCTGGATCTGCAAACTGAACAAAGGCGATTTCGTCGGGCGCGAGCCGATGGCGAAGCTCAAGGAAGAAGGCTTGAAGAAAAAGCTCGTCGGGTTCGAAATGGTTGACAGAGGCATTGCGCGCGATCATTTCGATGTTTATGTCGGCGACGAAAAGGTCGGTTACGTAACTTCCGGCTCGCCCGCGCCTTTCCTCAAGAAAAATATCGGTCTGGCTTTCGTTCCGCCCGAATTTGCAAAAACCGGGCAAGAAATTACAATTGATGTCAGAGGCAAGAAATTAGCGGCGCAAGTTGTTCCGACGCCGTTTTACAAACGCGAAAAGTAATTAATGGTTAATGGTCAATGGTTAAAGATTTTCTATTTCCAAATTAACAATTAACAATTAACAATTAACAATTAACAATCAAATTATGGCAAACAATATTCCTGAAAATTTACGTTACAGCAAAGACCACGAATGGGTTAAGGTAGATGGCGACGTGGCGACCATCGGTATCACGGATTACGCGCAGCATTCACTGGGCGACGTCGTTTACGTTGACCTGCCGCGCGCCGGCGATTCCTTCGGCACGCACGAGGCGTTCGGCTCGGTCGAATCCGTGAAAGCGGTTTCCGAGATTTTTACGCCGGTCGCGGGCGAAGTGACAGAGGTCAACGAACCGCTCAACGACACGCCCGAAAACGTCAATAACGATCCGTACGGCGAAGCCTGGATGCTGAAAATCAAAATGGAAAACCCGAACGAAGCCGACAGCCTGCTTTCGGCTGAAGAATACGAAGAATATTTGAGCGCAAGCGCATGACGATTTCGGAGTTGGGATTTCGGATTTGGGGTTTATTTTCCAATACGAAATCCCAACTCCCAAATCCCAAATCAAAATGAGATATATACCAAATTCCACGGAAGAGCGT
>JANOBZ010000066.1:0-43406 GCA_031411895.1 Acidobacteriota bacterium
GTCGCCGCGCGGATCGCAGGTTAATACATAAAAAAGTTTTGAGTCCCGCGTTTACGCGGCTTAAACGTTACAAACCATTCAATTTGGATTGTGATCGTAATGCCGCGTAAACGCGGGACTCAAAACTTTTAAAATTCCAAAACGATTTTTCCGAAGCTCGCGTTTGATTCCAGATATTCGTGTGCCGCGCGGATTTCGTCAATCTTAAAAACCTGATCAATATTCGGCTCGATCTTTCCGCTTTCAAAGAGCGGCACGACCTCGGCGGCGAATTTACGCGTCGCTTCGGCTTTTTCGCCGCCGGCACGTGAACGCAAAACCGTGCCAATGATTTTCAGCCGTTTCGAAAGCGCAACGCCCAAATTAAATTCGGCTTTTGCGCCGCCCGTCAGCCCGACGAGAATCAATCTGCCTTTCAGATTCAAACTTTCGAGATTTTCCTCGAAATATTTCGCGCCGACCAAATCGAGAATTACGTCAACGCCTTTGCCGCCCGCTTTTTCTTTAATTATTTCGGCGAAATTCGGATCCGCGCCGGTTAAAATTTCTTCGTCAAGCCCGAATTTCCGGCTTTCGACAAGTTTACCGGCGGTGCGCGACGTTCCGAAGACCTTGATATTTCGCGCTTTTGCTAATTGAAGCGCGGCAAGTCCGACGCCCGAACCGACGGCGTGAATCAGCAGCGTTTCGTTTTCCGCGAGGTTTCCGAGCGTAAAAATCGCGTCGTGAGCGGTGATAAAAGCTTCGGGAATCGCGGCGGCTTCGGTAAAAGAAAGATTTTCGGGAATTCGCGCGAGCATTGATTCGTCCGTCAAAAGAAATTCGGCTTGCGCGCCGCCCGCCGTGATGCCGAAAACGCGCTCGCCTGTTTTGAAATTCGTCGCTTGATCGCCGTTTTCCACGACTTCGCCCGCAAATTCCAGTCCTGGAATTCTTTCGGGAAAACCAAGCGGTGCAGGATAAAAACCTTGTCTTTGCAAAAGATCGGCGCGGTTCAAAGCCGAAGCTTTAACCTGCACTAAAACCTGTCTGCCCGCAGGCTTCGGCGGATTTTCGACTTCGCGAATTTCTAAATTTTCCGCGCCGCCGAATTCTTTGATATAGACTGCTTTCATAGCTATAAGTTAACAGAAAGTTGCAGGTAGTAGACAAGAAGTTTACAGAGTTAAAACCTGCTTAACTTTCCGCAGCTACCTGCAACTTTCTGCAACTTTCTGTTAACTATTTTTTGACCGAGCGTTTTGCCATGTTCATCAAGTCTTCCGGCATCCATTTCGAAAGATTTTTGTCTTCCGCTTCGGAGATGCCTTTGTGACGATTGCGCCATTCTTTTGCCGGATCGTCTTCTCTACCCGATTCTTTCGGGTAGTTTTCGACCTGCTCGAGGCTGATGATGATGCCGTGCGCAATCTCGTTCCAGTCCTCGGTTTGAATGCCGCGCATGACAACCGGCAGTCCGGCAGTCCAATCTTCTTCCGGCGCGATGTTGTCGTATTCGGGGATCGTCAACTGCGCCGTCAAAGGAAACGGCTTACCCGAAAATTCGCTGACGATTTGCGACTTCAGGCTTTTTAGATCGCCGTTCGGGTTGCCGGCGCGAAGTTCGAGCGCGCGGCGAAAAATATCGGAAACGGTTGCTTGATTACTCATAAATTTCAGTCTGAAAATTAATTTCTGCCCCGATTATAAAACAATTTTTCCGCTTATTAAACTTATCCTTAAAACAATTTTTCGCAAAGCTTAGGCGAATTCCGAAGAATCTTTTGATAAATTTTACGTGGATAGTTATGAATTTCGGAGATTATAAATTTTCTGTTTTATTTATTCAAAAAATCTTAGCCGGACAAAATATACTTGTCATTCGGCATCTGAGAAGTTAGTCTTTTCAAAAGGAGTTAACCGTAAAAAATGAAAACGTTTTTATTATTCGCAATTTTGATCTTGAGTTTCACCTTTGCGGCGAGCGCGCAGAACGAATATGCGCCTTTGCTGGAAAAGGATGTTAAGTATAAAGATTGGACATACAAACAGGTTCGCGACGATAAGGAATTGAATTTGCTTGAAGCGACGAAGGGCAAAAAGCTCGTGATGGTCGTTTATTTCGCGCCGTGGTGCCCGAACTGGAAATTGCAGGCGCCGGTCGCGCAGAAGTTTTACGAGAAATATAAAGCGAGCGGTTTCGAGATTATCGGCGTCGGCGAATATGCGAGCGTTGCCGAAATGAAAGCGAGTCTCGATACTTATAAAATCACTTTTCCGGTCGTTTACGAATCGGATTCGACCGGCGCGAAACAGAAAACGCCGCATTACGAATATCGCAAAACGACGGGCGACACGCGCAACTGGGGTTCGCCGTGGAGCGTTTTTCTCGTTCCGACGCAGCTCAAAAAAGGCGAATTTCTGACCGAAAAAGCGTTTGTCGTCAACGGCGAACTGATCGAAGCCGAAGCCGAAGCTTTTATCCGCGAAAAACTCGGTCTGCCGAAAGAAGACAAAAAAGCGCAGACTTCGATGCTCAAACCCGGCGAGATTTGCGATCCGGCGGTTTCGAATTTACGGCTTCCGTAAATTTAGTTCATTGAGTTCGTTGAGTTTATAGAGTTCTTTGAGTTTAAGAATTGTTTCCTACTCAATGAACTCTATAACTTTGAAAACTCTAAAAACTCAACGAACTCAATAACTCAATAAACTCTCTTACGGCATTGCCGCTAAAGTATCCGCCAGTTTTTCGACGATTGAGACTAAGACTCTTCCCGAATCGGTGAATCTTCCGGCAGTCGCCAAATCTTCCGCCTGCGTTCCTAATTCCGTTACGCCCTGTATCTGCAAAAGATACGCTTTGATCGCGGGTTTCGTGCGAAACTCGACTTCGAGAGCGGCGAGTCCGGCTTTCAGATTTCTGATGCTCGTGATCACGGCTTGTTTCTGCTGCGTAAATTTATCAAGCTGTGGTTTCGAAAGCTTGTTGGCTTTCGCGTCCGTTTCCAAAGCCTCGATCGCGCTCGCGACGCCGCCGAGCTTGTATAAAAAAGTCGTCACGTTTTTCAGCTGAATCGAAACCTTTTCCGCGCTCTGTTTCATTTCGAGCGAGCCGGTGGTCGTGGTCGGCGTCGGCGTCGTTTTTCGCGTCGTTTTTTTCCGCTGGGCGTCGGCTGAAACGGCGAAGGTCAACAAAACGGCTAAAACTAAAAATGTAAATTTCGATAAATAGTTGTTAATTTTCATATGCTTACCAGTCGAATAGTAAATTTATTCGTAAAATTTTATCATAAAAGAGATGCAGGAAAGAGTTTTAGAAGTTCGCCGTCTCGGACGCTTCGGATATGCGGACGGTTTGGAATTGCAAAAAACGCTCGAAACCGAAGTAATTGCGGCGCGAAAACGCGATTATCTTTTGCTTTTAGAACATCCGCACGTTTTTACGATCGGGCGGCGCGCGAAGGAAAACGGCGTGCTGGCGAATGCGGACATCTTGAAATCGATCGGCGCGGAAGTTTTTGAAACCGATCGCGGCGGCAAAGTAACGTATCACGGCATCGGTCAATTGGTCGGTTATCCGGTAATAAACTTAAGTTCGTATAAGGAAGACGTTCATCTTTTCGTGCGCAATCTCGAAGAAGTTTTGATTCGCACGCTCCGCGATTTCGGCATCGAAAGTTTCAGAATCGAAGGTTTGACCGGCGTTCACACGACCGAGGGAAAAGTCGCGGCGATCGGCGTTCACTTAAAACGATGGGTGACGACGCACGGTTTCGCGCTCAACGTGAACACGGATTTGAGTTACTTCGACTGGATCATCGCCTGCGAAGGCGAGCCGGTAACTTCGATGGAAAGATTGCTCGGACGCGAGACTGATCTGCGCGAAGTCGAAGATAGAATCATCGAAAATTTCGCGGAAGTTTTTGAATTTGAAAATGTTAAGGAATTGCAGAAGGCAGTTATGGCAGAAGTTTAACTTTGCGTGCTTTGCGCCTTTGCGGGAAAACTATTTCTCCCGCAAAGGCGCAAAGGCGCAAAGTAAATAATTTGAGAGGACAAGCAGGAATATGAAATTTACAAAATTATCAATCGCCGTTCTGGCGCTCGCGGCTTTGACGGCTTGCGAACCGGCGTCGAATAACGCCAACACGAATCGCACGAATGCGAACACGGCGAACACGAATTCAGCCACAGCGCCGACCGTGCAGAATTTGACGGAAGGAGCGCGCCCGCAGAAAATTGCGGACATGATGAAGGAACGCGGCGCGCAGGACGAAGCCGCACCGACCTTAAAAATCCTCGAACCGGCGGCAAATTCGACCGTCGCATCTTCGACCGTTAAAGTTAAATTACAGCTCGCGGGCGATTTGAAAGGCTACAAACCGATGATGGATATGGAAACCAAAATGGGCAACCACATTCACGTAATTTTAGACAATCAGCCGTATGAAGCTTATTACAATATTGACGGCAGCGCGTTTGAATTGAGAAACGTAGCGGACGGTGAACATACTCTGCGCGTTTTCCCGTCGCGCCCGTGGCACGAAAGCTATAAATCGGACGGCGCGTTTCAGATGGTCAAATTCACGGTCAAAAACGGCGGCGCGGACACGACCAAACCGACGACGACCAATTCGGGCAACACGATGGCAAACGCCAATTCGAACGCGAACACCGCACCGACGCCCGAAGGCAAAGATATGCCGGCTTCGACCGGCGGCACGGTTGACGCGACCAAGCCGCTGCTCACATACAGCCGACCGAAAGGCGAATACAAAGGCGCGGATGCCGACGCGATCATGATTGATTTCTGGCTCGCGAACGCAAAATTGCAGGGCGACGGCGGCGAATACCGTGTGCGTTATTCGGTTGATGGCACGGAGCCAAAATTCCTCGATAAATGGCAGCCGATCTGGCTTTCGGGGTGGACGAACGGCAAACATAAGGTCAAACTCGAACTCGTTGACAAAAGCGGCGCAGTCGTCGAAAACGGCGGCTATAATTCGACCGAACGCGAAATTACGATCACGAAATAAACTTGATTTAAGGCGTTTCAGTTGATAGCCTTAAATTGTTGTTAGAAGTAACAGCCCGTAAAGGGACGACTCTTTGCCGAAATTTAAGTTTTTGGGACGACCCGAATCTTTACGTTAAGATTCGGGTTTTCTATTTTAAGGGACAAATTTTTATGAACTGGTTTTATCTGATTATCGCGGGGCTTTTGGAAATCGGCTGGGCGATCGGCTTGAAATATACCGAAGGCTGGTCGAAGCTTTTGCCGAGCGTTTTGACCGGCTTGGCGATGCTTGCGAGTTTTTATTTTCTTTCGCTCGCTTTAAAGACGCTGCCGATCGGCACGGCTTACGCGGTTTGGACGGGAATCGGCACGGTCGGCGCGGCGGTTTTAGGAATGATTCTTTTTAATGAACCGCGCGATTTTGCGCGAATTGTCTGCATTTTATTGATTATCGGCGGGATCGCGGGATTAAAATTAACTTCGGCGCAATGAAATTTACCCGCGTTTCGTTATAAAATCAAAGAGTTTTAGACAAATTTTATTTTACCTGATTTCTGGAGTTTATTATTAAAGAATATATGCGACGTGAGACAACTTCGTGGTTCAGCCACAATCTCGGAATGGATATGCCGCTCGTGGCTTACGGGCACGCCGGCTTTCCGCTTTTAATGTTTCCGACCGCAGCGGCGGATTATCTGGAATACGAAAGATTTTATCTGATCGATTCGATCAAATGGTTTATCGAAAACGGGCTGATTCGCGCTTATTCGATCAATTCGGTCAATAAATACAGCCTTTTAAACAAGCAGTCGCATCCGGGCTGGAAGGTCGAGATGCTCTCGCGCTACGACCGCTACATCACGGAAGAAGTTTTGCCGCTGATTCGCAACGAGTGCGGCGAAGACGCGAAGCCGCTCACGACCGGCGCATCCTTAGGCGCATTTTTAGCCGTTAATACTTACTTTAAACATTCGGATTTATTTCGCGGCGTCATTGCGATGAGCGGAAGCTACGATATTTACAGCTATCTTGAAAGCTATTACGACGAAAACGTTTATTTCAACAATCCCGTCCAATATCTGAAAAATCTGAACGACGATTTTCACCTGCCGCGTCTTCGTCAGGCTGATTCGATCGCCATCGTTTCGGGACAAGGAGCCTACGAAGCGCCGGAAAAAAGCAGAGAGCTTTCCGGCATCCTGCATTCGAAAGGCATTCCGCACGTTCTCGATCTATGGGGACACGACGTTCGCCACGACTGGGAATGGTGGCGCAAGATGCTGCCGCATTATCTCGGCAAATTTATCGGCTAGGTTCAAGAAGAGGGGAAAAGGAAAAGAGGAGTGGAGGAGATTTTATTTGTCTCCTCCACTCCTCTTTTCCTTTTCCCCTCTTCCCGGATTTAACCGTCTCCCTTCTTGCCCTTGCGCGTTGTGCCTTCGACGTTCGGCTTATCGGGCTGGGTTTCCCGGGGCGGGTTGTTCTGCCTGATGTTCGGTTTATCGTCGGTACGCGGCGTGTTTTGCTGCGGTTTCGGATCGTTATTATTGGTCGGAGTCGAATCCGCCGGCGTTACCGGATCGGTTGTCGTCGTCGTTGTCGGCGTTGCGTCGTTTGTCCCCGTTTTATTCAGACGCGGCGTGGTGCCGGTATAATTTCCGACCTTTCTGCCTTCCTGATCCGCTTTTTCGAGCATTTCCTGTTCGTCACGCTTACGCTGTTCGGCGGCGCGCTTGACTTCAGCCGGCATCGGCGGAATATCGGGGAACGTATCCTTTTTCTTATCCTTCATAAACGGAACCATAAAGGCGTTGAAATACGGCACCGCGCCGCCGCCGCCGGTCATTCCCTTGCCGAGGCTTTCCTTTCTCAGAGGATTTCCCATCCAGATACCCGTCACGTAAGTCGGCGTGTAGCCGACAAACCAAACGTCCGTCTGGTCGTTCACGGTTCCGGTCTTTCCGGCGAGCTGATGCCCGCTGGCGTTGGCATTGCCCGCCGTTCCGCCGCCCGATGTGACGCCACGCATCATATCAACCATCGTCAGCGCGACGTATTCGCTCGTAACCTTAAAGGTTTTCTTGTCCCATTCTTCGAGAACGCTTCCGTCGCGGCTGTAAACTTTGCGAATCAAATGCGGCTGGACGCGGATTCCTTTATTCGGAAAAGCCGAATAAGCCGAAACCATTTCAATCAAAGATGCTTCGGAAGCACCGAGCGCCGACGGCAAACTCGGTGCCATCGGATTCGTGATGCCGAACCGGCGAACCATCTGCGCGCCGGTCTGAATTCCGACCTGTTCGAGCAGATGCACCGCCGCCAGATTGTAAGATTTGGCGAGCGCGATTTTCATCGGCACATTGCCGTGACTGAGCGAACCGTCGTAGTTGTGCGGCTGCCAGCCGCCGCGTTTGATCGGCGCGCCGCTGACGGTTGATTCGGGCGTCATCCCGTTTTCAACCGCCGCCGTATAAACGAACGGTTTATACGCCGAGCCGGTCTGCCGCAAGCCCTGCGTCGCGTTGTTGAATTTGCTGGTATGAAAATCGTAACCGCCGACCATCGCGACGATCTCGCCGGTCTGCGCGTTTATGCAGACGATCGAGGCTTGAACTTCGGGAACCTGCATCAGATCAACCTGTAAAATCTGTTTTTCGGCGTCAACTTCTTTAATCAAAAACTCGCACAGGAAACCTGCCTTCAACTCGTCCTTGGGCTGTTTGCCGCTTTTGCCCATCTCCTTGCCCGTGACGATCGCCGTATATTTTCCGAAGCGCACCGTCGCCTCGTTTTTGGCGGTATCAACCTTTGTTACAAGACCTTTGATATACTCGCCTTTCTCGTATTCGTCGCCAAACCAGTCGGCGTGTTTGAACGAAGTCAATTTGCGCTGAACTTCCTTTTGATCGGTCAGTGGCTGTTCGTTATCGTCGAGCAGAATATTCTGATATTCGGAGCGCCACGCGCGGTTGCGGTCGTAATTTCTTAAACCTTCGCGCACGGCTTTGGTCGCCAGTTTCTGCGCGTCGACGTTGATCGTCGTGTAAACCTTCAAACCGCCCTGCGCGACGCGTGTGGTATATTTTTCTTCGAGATTTTTGCGGATTTCTTCGATCGGATAATCCCACGCCGTCGATTTCGGCTGCGACTGATACCACGCCGTGTCGGCGAGCTTGATCGGTTTGGCTTTTGCCGCTTCGACCTGCGCCTGCGAATAGCGTTCGGGATAATATTTCGCCATCTGGTCGAGCACGATATTGCGCCGCTCCAGGGCTTTTTCCATATTGCGCGTCGGCGAATATTCGGGCGATTTCGGAACCGCCGCGAGCAGCGCCGCTTCTTCGAGCGTTAAGTCTTTCAAGGCTTTGCCGAAATAAGTTCGCGAACCGGCTTCGAAACCATACGAACCCGCGCCTAAGAATACGTAGTTCATATACATTTCGAGAATCTGACGTTTGGTATAAAAACGCTCGATTTGCAGGGCGACCATCCATTCGTTGACCTTGCGCGTTAAAGTCTGGTCTTTGTAAAGAAACAGATTCTTGGCAAGCTGCTGCGTAATGGTCGAAGCGCCTTCCATTTTGCCCGTGGATATATTTTTAACGACGACGCCCGCGATGCGGTACGGATCAATGCCGATATGCTCGTAGAAACGAAAATCTTCGACCGCGATGAGCGCGTCTTCGACCTGCTGCGGAATGTCGGATTCTTTGATCGGGATGCGCTTTTCGATCGCGAATTCGGCGAGAATCGTTTCGCCGTCGTCCGCATAAATCGTCGTTACCTGCGGCGGGCGATACGTCGCGAGCGCCGAAACCTCGACCGAATAACGCGAATTGTTGAGATAATACGAAGCCAGAATTCCCGTCAAACCGCCGGCAGCCAATGCCAGTAAAAGCGCGGTCGGAAACCACAAGTATTTCCAGAATCCGCGCCCTTTCGATTCAACCGATTTGATTTCCTGTTCAACAATCTTTCTTTCTCTTGCCATAAAATACCTCTGGTTTTGGGCTTTTGGTTTTCGGTTTTTGTCCGGATTTATTTTAACCCAAAACTTTTCAACTGAGAATCAAAAGCCCAAAACCAAAAACTCAAAACCTAATTCACAAATCTTCTCATTTTCACGCTGATAACGAAACCGATCGCGATAAATGTCGAGAGTATCGCCGAAAGTCCCGCGCTCATCAGCGGCAGCGGAACGCCGATCACCGGCAAAAATCCGAGCACCATCCCCATATTCATAAAAATCTGGAACGTCATTCCGCCCGCAATCGCCATTATCACGAGCATTCCCGCGCGATCGGGCGCTTCGCGCGCGCCCGCGATCAGCCTCGACAACAAAATCGCGTAAGCCAGAAGTAATGAGATGCAGCCGACAAAGCCCGTGTTTTCCGCCGTTACGGCAAAAATAAAATCGGTCTGCGGTTCGGGCAAAAATTTGAGCTTCGCCTGCGAAGTTTCGATGTCGCCCCTGATGCCGGTTAGACCGCCTTTACCGACCGTAATCATAGATTGGACAGTATGATAACCATAACCTTTCGGATCGGCATTTTCGGGATTGAGAATAACTTCAATGCGTTGCCGCTGATAATCCTTTATTTTTCCGGTTTCAACTCCAATCCAATAAGCAACCGGGATCATCACCGCGCCTGCCACAATCGTGATAACAACGTATCTGATCTTAATTCCCGAAAGAAATAAAACAACCGCCAGCAGAGGAAAATAAGTCATCGCCTGTCCGGCGTCGGGTTCGAGCAGAATCAAACCGACCGGCACAGCGAGAATCGCGACGCCGATCAGAAATTCGACAATACTCAAACTTCCGCTTTTGCGCGACCCGAAATATTTCGCAAGCATCAGAACGACCGGAACTTTGACAAACTCGGACGGCTGAAATTGCCCGATAATCGGCAGTTTGAGCCACGCCGTCTGACCGTTGACCTTAACGCCCAAGCCTGGAACCAGAACCAGTATCAGGAGCAGCAATCCGAACCCGTAAAAGATCGGCGCGGCATCGATGATTCGCCGGTAATCGCTGAAACCGACAATCAGAAACGCGACTATTGCGATACATAAACCGAAGATTTGTTTCGACCAAGTGCTTTCGGTCGGCGTGGCATTGTAAATCTGCCAGACGCCGAAGCTGACAATCGCAATTGCCAGCAATGTCGTCAGCCAGTCAAAATCCCGTAAATCGCGTTTTTCAATAATTGCTGACATATTTCTTAGTCCACGCTATCCTGCTTTGCCGGTTTTGCGCCCTTGGTGTCAGGAGTTAAAACGATTCCTTTTTTCTGTATATAAGCTTCGTAAACGCCTTTTACGGCGGGCGCCGCGTGGCTACCGCCGAATCCGACGTTTTCGATCAATCCGATCACCGCGAGCTCAGGTTTATAAGCCGGCGCGAAACTGACAAACCACGCGTGGTCTTTGTTCGCGCCGACGTCTTTACCGAGACTGGCGACCTGCGCCGTGCCGGTTTTGCCGGCGATTTCAAAGCCCGGGATTCTAATGCCCGCGCCCGTTCCGCCGCCGTTGACCACGCCCCACATTCCTTCGACCATCACTTTTTCCTGTTCGGGCGTCATCGGAATGAGTTTCGGTTCCGGATGATCAAACCCGAAGCCTTCGCGCGCCGCCCAGATGACCGGTTCACGCTCGTTGCCGATCGGACCGATCGGTT
The DNA here is from genome assembly GCA_031411895.1 of Acidobacteriota bacterium. Taxonomy (GTDB): domain Bacteria; phylum Acidobacteriota; class Blastocatellia; order Pyrinomonadales; family Pyrinomonadaceae; genus JAFDVJ01. Next base: position 10,680 of record JANOBZ010000066.1, read on the forward strand.
TGAATTCTTTGAGAAAATGCGGCACATACATTCTGCCTTTAACGCCGATTGATGAAACGGCGCGGAGCATCGCAATCGGCGTCGCGACGACCGTATCCTGTCCGATCGAAGCGTAAACCGTGCGAATATCGCTCCATTTTCCTTCGCGTTTTTCGATGATCGGCTTCCAGCTTTTCGGCGTCTGGCTGACTTTTTCGTTCGGTAGATCAACGCCCGTGCGCTTGTCGTATTCGAACATCTCGACCATCTCGATCAAGCCTTCGATCTTCATCTTCAGCGCGAGACGGTAATAATAACCGTCGCACGATTTGGTAATCGCATACGATAAGGGCGGCGAGCCGTGACTGCCCATACAACGCGTAAATTTGTTGCCGATCGTAATTCCGCCGCCGCAAACCATATTCGAATTGGCGACGGTAATAACGCCCTGTTGAAGCGCAGCCATTGATTCGGGAATTTTCCAGGTCGAACCGGGCGGATAGCGTCCCTGAATGGCGCGGTTGTAAAGCGGACGTGTTTCGTCCTGCCAGTAGGCGGCGATTTTCTTGCGTCCTTCGGGCGTCGCGCTGCCCTGCACGAAAATGTTCGGATCGTATGACGGCAAAGAAGCCATCACCATAATCTCGCCGTTGTTCGGGTCGGTCGCGATGATCGTGCCGCGTTTGGTTACCGAATTGGCAAGCTGAGTTTCGGCGGCGAGCTGCAAGTCGAGATCGATCGTCGAAATCATATCCTGTCCCGATTGCGGCGGTACGACTTCGATCTCGCTCTGCACGCGACCGCGGCTGTCCACGATAACTTTCCGGTAACCGGGACGCCCACGCAAAAAATCGTCGTAATATTCTTCGAGTCCGCCTTTGCCGACGATGTCGCCGGGACGAAAACCTTTTTCGCGGACTTCGGGTTTTTCGAGTTCCTTCGGGCTGATCTCGCCGACGTAGCCGAGCACGTGCGCGAGAATTTCCTTGTGCGGATAATATCTCTGCGGCTGGAGTTCGACGCGCAGTTCGGGGTATTCCATCGTGTGCGCCTCGACCCACGCAATGTCCTGAATAGTCGCGTTTTCCTTCAAAACGAGCGTATCGAATTCGCGCTGGCTTTTAATATAGTTTAGCCGCTCGATAACGTATTGGCGATCAACGTTGAGCCCGCGCGCGTAGTCGTCGAGCCGGTCGGTAACGTCGATTTTTTTGATCGGTTCGTTCGACAGCGTAACGTTGTAGGTCGGGCGCGAATCAACCAGAATCTTGCCGTTGCGGTCGAAGATCGCCCCGCGCGGCGCCGGAATCGGGATCAGACGAATGCGTTGATTTTCGGCTTTATCCGCGTAATATTCGCCCTTGACGAGCTGTAGATAATAAAGCCGCGCGCCGAGAATCGTCAGCAAAATAAACGCGATTATCTGAATCGTGCCGACTCGGATGCCAAGATTCTGTGTATGGTCGTATATTTTCATCTGGTTAATGCTAGATGGTTAATGGTTAATGGTTAATGACTTTTATTTAGCACTTACCGCTTACAATTCACCATTTATAGATTTTTACCTTTTACCTAAACGTATCGGATTGCGCCGGCGGGTTTGCCTGCGCGACGAGAAAGAGTCTCGTCTTTTTCTTCTAAAACTGTCTACCGAAAAATTACCCAAGATCAAATAGATTATCGTTCCCGCGATCGTCGTTCCGATCAGCGTATAAGCCATTGTTACCACAACCGGCGCGTTCGGTTCCTGTCCGAGCAGGCGATGCATTCCGTAATACACCAGATCGTCAAGCAAACAAGCACCTGCTATGACGGGAATCTGTAATAAAAGGTTGTCCAGATAGACACGCCGCGCAATCTCCGAAACTACGAATGCGATCAACGTTTTAGAGAATCCGTTCGCGCCCAAAAGACCGCTGCTCAGCGCATCAACGGCGATGCCCGCGATCGTCCCGAAAAGGAGCGCTCTGATGGTATTTTTCTGTAAGGCGGCGTAAACAATAATTATCAGCGGAAAATCGATATACATGAACACTTCATTGACGTTGCGAAGCGTCCATTGAAGCATGATCGCGATAATTATTGCTACTGTGATTTTTACTTGTTCCATTGAACTAAAAAACTATTCTATCTCTTCGGCTTTTTGTCGTCCTTCGGCGCGTTCGGGAGAGTTTTTTCATACTCCGGCGTCGCGGGCGGCTCGTAAAGCAGAACGGCGACTTCTTCCATCGAAAAAAGCTTCGCGGTCGGCTTGATATAAATCTGCTGCGTCACGGTCGCCGAACCGGGTTTGACTTCGATCACTTCGCCGATCTTCAAGCCCGCCGGGTAAATTCCGTCCTGTCCGGTCGTGTAAACCAACTCGCCGACCTGAACTTCGATCGTGCCCGGAATATAGCCCATTTCGAGGAATTCTCTTTTCCCGTTGCCGCTGACCACGCCGAGCGCATTCGAAACGCCAAGCTCGCCGATCACGCCGCCCAAGCCGGATTTTTCTTTCGTGACGAGATTTATCTGCGCCGTAATCGGGCTGACGGCGACGACTCTGCCGATCAAACCGCCGTTGTTGACGATCGGCATATTCAATTTCACGCCGTCGAGACTGCCGCGATTGATGATCGCCGAATCGAACCAGAGCGACGGGTCGCGCCCGATGATTTGCGCGGGCAGAACTTTGTATTTCGACTCGGTTTTGAGCTGCAAGAGCGCTTTTAAACTGTCGTTTTCCTTCGCCAGCTCCTCTTTCTGCTGAACTTCGACTTCGAGTTCCTGAACGCGCTGTTTGAGCTGATCGTTTTCGGTTTGCGCCGAACGCAGATTTGAAATTGACTTGAAATATCCGGTTACGGATGAAGTGATAGTCGTTACCGGCGACTGCACGAAATTCGCGATCGCCTGCGTCCAGACGCGGATCACTCTTTCCTGTGAAGTGGTTTTGGCGTCATACGCCATAAGCACGAAATTGCCCAGCAAAAGGGCAATCATCAGCCACGGCGTGAGTCTCCAAACTTCTTTCTGACTTCGCTCAACCATTTCTTTAGTTCATAGAGTTTGTTGAGTTCGTCGAGTTTATTGAGTTCAAGAAAAAATTACTCTATGAACTCAATAAACTCTAAAAACTCAATAAACTAACTACCTGTCATTAATGAATTATCCCATTTGACGCGCTTCAGAAGCTCGATATCTGAAAGCATTTTGCCCGTCCCGAGCACGACCGAAGAAAGCGGATCGTCTGCCAAAACTACGGGCAGACCGGTTTCGATCATCAATCTCTTGTCGAGATTTTTCAGCAGAGCGCCGCCGCCGGTCAGAACGATTCCGCGCTCGACGATGTCGGCGGAAAGTTCGGGCGGTGTGCGTTCGAGCGCAACGCGCACGGCATTGATGATGGTCGAAACCGCATCGGAGAGAGCTTCGCGGATTTCTTCATCCGTGATGGTAATGGTTTTGGGAATTCCTTCGATCAGGTTGCGTCCGCGAACCTCCATCGAAAGCGGTTCATCGAGGGGGAACGCCGAACCGAGCGCGATTTTGATGGCTTCCGCAGTGCGTTCGCCGATTAAAAGATTGTATTTGCGTTTAATAAACTGCGTGATCGCTTCGTCCATTTCGTTGCCCGCAACGCGCACGGCGCGCGAATAGACGATACCCGAAAGCGAGATGACCGCGATGTCGGTCGTGCCGCCGCCGATGTCGACGACCATATTTCCGTGCGGTTCGGTGATCGGAAGTCCGGCGCCGATCGCCGCCGCCATCGCTTCTTCGACGAGATAAACTTCCGACGCCTTGGCGCGATACGCCGAATCTTCGACGGCGCGACGCTCGACCTGCGTGATTTCGGAAGGAATTCCGATCACGACGCGCGGGCGCACCCACGATTTGCCGTTGTGTGCTTTGCGGATAAAATGCTGGAGCATTTTTTCCGTAACTTCGAAATTGGCGATCACGCCGTCTTTCATCGGACGAATCGCGACGATGTTTCCCGGCGTACGCCCGAGCATCTCTTTCGCGTCGCGACCGACCGCTTCGACCTGATTCGTAACTTTATTGATTGCAACAATCGAAGGTTCGCTGACGACAATGCCGCGACCTTTTGCATAAACGAGCGTGTTGGCGGTTCCCAGATCAATCGCCAAATCACTCGAAAATAAACTGAATAAAGACTTTAATGCCATTTTATATTAAATTTCCGTAAAATATTAGTTATTTTAAAAGTTTGGTTTGAAAAAGAGGAAAATCGCTCTCAAAAAACGCCGGAGCTTATATTAAAGAGAAGACTTTCGCCTCAAACATTAATAAATAAGCATACACTTATTTTATCGTGGATTTCCAACTAAAAAACCATAAAATTGGATTTTTTTTTCAGGAGCAAAAAAAATCGAGTGATAAGCCCGTCCGGACTTATCACTCTGGCAAGGTTTTCCTTGTAAAATCGCCTATTTTTCCTTTGCGATAAGCGGTTCGCCGTCCGAGGATTTCGCCTCGGGAATGACGTAATTTTCGGTTTTCGGAACGCTTACATCCGTTTCAAGCGCCGCCTTTAAAACATCGCTGATATATTTCGCCGGAATAATTTCCAACTCCTTGCGAACGTCTTCCGGAATTTCTTCCGTATCGCCTTCGTTGCGTTCGGGCAAAATAATCCGGCGGATTCCGGCGCGATGCGCGGCAAGCACTTTTTCCTTGATCCCGCCGACCGGAAAAACCAGACCGGAAAGCGTAATTTCCCCGGTCATCGAAGTATCCGAACGAACTTTTCTGCCCGTGTAGAGCGACGCCATCGCCGACGCCATCGTAACGCCCGCCGACGGACCGTCTTTCGGAATCGCTCCGGCGGGAACGTGAATATGGATGCCGTTCTGTTTGATCATTTCCGGATTAATGCCGAATTCCGTAGCGTGCGACCACAAATAAGAACGCGCCGCCTGCGCCGATTCCTTCATCACTTCGCCGAGCTGTCCGGTTAAGGTCAAGCCGCCGCCGCCCGGAAGCATCGTCGCTTCGATAAACAAAATCTCGCCGCCCATTTCCGTCCAAGCCATTCCGGTCGCCACGCCGGCGGGCAAATCGCTTCTCGATTCTTCGGGATAAAATCGCGGCGCGCCGAGGTAGCCTTTCACTTCGTTTGCGGTGATCGTGACTTTCTCGATTTGTCCCTGCGCGACGCGGAGCGCGACTTTGCGCGCCAGATTGCCGACGGTTCTCTCTAATTGACGAACGCCCGCTTCGCGCGTGTAGCGCGCCGTCAGAAGATTGATAGCGTCGTCGGTAATTTCAAGCTGTTCGGCTGACAAGCCGTTTTCCTTGATCTGGCGCGGAACCAGATACTGCTTGGCGATGTTCAGTTTTTCCTGATCCGAATAACCGGCAAGCTGAATGATCTCCATGCGATCGCGCAACGGCATCGGAATCGGTCCGAGCTGGTTGGCGGTCGCGATAAAAAAGGTTTTCGACAAATCGAACGGCAAATCGAGATAATGGTCGCGAAACGTGTTGTTTTGCGCCGGATCGAGAATTTCCAGAAGCGCCGACGCCGGATCGCCGCGATAATCGTTGCCCATTTTATCAATCTCGTCGAGCATCAGAACCGGATTGTTGACGCCGACGCGCCGGTACATCTGAATAATTCTTCCCGGCATCGCGCCGACGTAAGTTCGGCGATGTCCGCGTAATTCGGCTTCATCGCGCACGCCGCCGAGCGCGATACGGTCGAATTCGCGACCCAGAGAACGCGCGATCGAACGTCCGAGCGAAGTCTTACCGACTCCCGGCGGACCGACGAAAAGAATGATCGGGCTTTTCGAATCCGGTCGGAGCTTGACGACCGCAAGCGATTCCAAGATTCGCTTTTTAATGTCTTCCAAACCGTAATGGTCTTCGTCGAGAATTTTCTGCGCTTCGTTGAGATCGAGTTTTTCCTCGCTCGATTTTTTCCACGGCAATTCCAAAACGTATTCGAGATACGTTCTGATAACGTGATAATCGGGCGCGGCTTGCGGAAGCTGTTCCATGCGGCGCAGCTCGCGTTCGGCTTCCTTGCGAATTTCCTCGGGCAGATCGGCGGTTTCCAGACGTTCACGGAGCTGCGCGGCTTCGGCTTTTTCGCCGGTTTCGTCTTCCCCTAATTCTTTCTGAATCGCTTTCATCTGCTGGCGCAAAATGTAATCGCGCTGCGATTTTTCCATTTCGTTCTGCGCAGCGCCCGCGATTTTCGAACGGATCTGCATAATTTCGAGCTCTTTCGCCAACGCGCCGTGCGTGAGCATCAAAAGCTCGTCCGCCGTGTCCGCTTCGAGCATTTTCTGCTCGGTTTCGACGCCTAAATCCAAAACCGACGCGAGAAAATAAGAAAGCTGAACCGGGTTGTTCTGCGACATGACCGCCATTCTTACTTCGGGCGGAACGTTCGGCAGCATCGCTAAAGCTTCCTGAATCATTCCCTGAATATTGCGTTTCAGGGCTTCGACTTCTTCTTCGTCCGAAACAACTACCTCGGGCAAAATCTCGACTTTTGCTTTCAGGTAAGGTTCTTCCTGCGCCCAGCTTAAAATGCGCACGCGGTCAACGCCCTGCACGATCAGCTGCATAATGCCTTCGTTGCGCATCATTCGCTTGACGTTGACGATCGTTCCGATTTCGTAAAGATCGGACGGCTTGGCGTCGTCGCCAGTCACGTTTTCGGTTTTAGTCGTCACGCAGCAGAGAAGTTTTTCTTCCGTTGCTAACGAGGCTTCGACCGCGCGTACGCTTCGCGAGCGTCCGACCGCGAGCGGCACGACCGTTTCGGGAAAAAGCGTCGTATTCTGCAAAGGTAAAATTGCAATTTCGAATTGTTCGGGAGCTGTCACCGAATCTCCGCTCGGTGTTCGCGTATTTTCAGTATTTTCTGCCATAAAATTTTAATAGTTCAGCTTGGATGTCTTTTTCCCTTAAGCTTTTGCCTTTTCTGCTTCGCCGGCTTTCCAAAGATTGATAATCAGCAAACCGTTGTCGAAATTATGCTCGATGCTCGCGCCTTCGATCGAAGCCGGAAATTTCAAAACCTTTTCAAAACGGCTGTAGGTAATTTCCATCTGATGATAAGAAACGCCCGCCGCGCACGAACGGTCGCGCCGCGTACCGACGATCGAAAGCACATTTCCCTGAATTTCAATTTCGATGTCTTCCGCCGAAACGCCCGCCAATTCGACCTTGACGAGCCAGCCTTCGGGCGTTTGATAAACGTCCGCCGCCGGATACCACAATCTGCCCGACGTGCGGACTTCTTTCGACGAACCGAGAAATTGAAAATAACGATTGATTGATTTTGCCATACTTCGATTTTGGATTTTAGATTTCGGATTTCGGATTGGTCTTTTGAAGAAAATTTATCGTTCCAAAACAAAAATCCGTGTGTTCCGCGTTTATTCGCGACTAGTTTTTATTCCAAAAAGCCGCACCGCTCGAAATTTCTTCGAGCGTTTCGGCGATTTCGCGTTCGTCTTCGGTTTCGAGCGCGACGTCAGCCATCGCGATAATTCCGGCAAGCTCGCCCGATTCATTGACGATCGGCACGCGGCGCACTTGTTTGTCGCCCATCAGGCGAATCGCTTCGAACACAAAATCGTTTTCGCTTACGGAATAAATTTCGGTCGTCATCACGTCGCCGATTTTGGTCGCCGCGTCGCGCCCGTCGGCAATCGCGCGGACGACAATATCGCGGTCGGTGACGATCCCGACAAGCTTACCGTCTTCGACGACCGGCATCGCGCCCATATCGCCGTCGCGCATCAACGCGGCAACTTCCTGCAAACTCATCTCGCGCGTCGCCGTTTTTACGTTGCGCGTCATAATTTCCCGGCATCGCCGCCGCGCATTTTCCGAAATGGTATTTTCACTCATCGCTGTTAACCTCAACTTTTACAATCTTCTTATTTTCATAGACTCAAAGAAATAAAGCAAGCCTTTTGAATTTTAGATTTTGGATTTTGGATTTTGGATTTGCTAATCTTTAACACTTGAATCTTGTTTTGTAATTAAGAAATGTCAAAATACCGAGAAAACAAGCGCAAACCGAAGCGCGAAGGAAAATTAGTGACGGTCGGAAAACTCGAAGCCGTTCCGGCAGGACGCGGCGCGACCGTCAAACTCAAAGACGGCACGGAAGTCGCGCTTTTTAACGTCAACGGAAAACTTTCGGCAATCGAAAATTTCTGCCCGCACAAAGGCTATCCGCTTGCCGATTCGCGTCTTTACGGCGGCATCGTCGAATGCGATCTGCACGGCTGGCGCTTCGATGTTTCGTCGGGCGAATGCTTTACGAAAAAAGACTGCTCGCTCGAATCCTACGAAATCGTGATCGAAGACGGTTGGATAAAGATTATGGTTTAACGTGAAAACAAAAATTTTAGGCATTAACAAAGCTGACACACCCGCGAAGTAGAAATTCGCGCTGAAAGCGCATCGAGAAAGTAGTCAGGACGTGAAACCTCCGGTCAGCGAGCCAATTAAACGCGCATTGAAGATGCGCTCAGAACGTCTCAGCGCATCTTCAATGCGCGCGAAACTTTATGCGGATATTCCGGACGTTTCACGTCCGGCTACTTTCTTGCTGCCGCGCGCGGCTTCGATAATTTGATTGCTTCCGGCTTTTAAGTTGAGTCAAATATATTAATGCCTTAAGTTTATTTACTTTCTACACTTATTCAAAATCCTATTGACTTAACTCGTTAAATCCGCGTAAACTACACAAACTTTCAATTTCTTAAATATCGAAATTCCGTTTGGCAGGAAAATTGTCTTCCCAAAAGACGAATCTTTACTTTGCTTTATCGGTATTTTCCGAGTGAACCCCCCTGGTTACTAAAAATTTTTGGAGGATTTCAGTTTGTGTTAAAAAAATTAGTTTTTGGCTTATCTTTACTTCTCTTTTTCTCAGTTCAATTTGCAAATGCCGCGCAGCAGGTCGGACCGATCGATATTTCGGGCGAGATCGACGGCGCGCCGTATCGGATCGTCGTTCCGGCAAACTGGAACGGCACGCTGCTCGTTTACGGTCACGGCTACCGCGACAAAGCCGATCATCCGGGCGAAGTTGACAACCGCAATGCCGACATCGCGCCGAGCGCGGCGTTAGTGCCCGCTCTTTTGGCTCAGGGCTACGCGCTTTCCGGTTCGGCTTACAAGGACAACGGCTGGGCGGTCGAAGAAGGCGTCCACGATTTGAAAAACGTCGTCACGTATTTTCGCGACAACATCACGCAGCCCGACCGCACGATTCTCTGGGCATTTTCGATGGGAACGGTGATCGGTTTTGACAGTATGGAACGCTTCGGCGGAATTTATGACGGCGCACTGTGCGGCTGCGCGGTCGGCGCGGGCGCACCGCAAAGCTGGGATTCGGCAGGCGATCTGGCGTTGGCTTACGATACTCTCTTCGGAATGCCTTCGAGTTGGGGAACATTCGGCGACGTTCGCGACGACATTGATTTTGAGACGGAAGTTCAGCCGAAACTGATTTCCGAAGTTACAAATCCGGCGAATTTCCCGAAATTCGAGTTTATTCGTCTGGTCGGCGGAACGCCGGGACGCGGTATTACTCCGCCTGCCGGGTTTTATCCGGGCTGGCTGTTCACGGATATGTTTTTCTCGATGGAAGCGCGCTCCGAATTGGAACGCCGCGCGCGCGGTCCGATCGTCCAAAATCTCAACCGAAATTATAATTTGACGCCGGCGGAGAAGATGTATCTGGCAAGTTTCGGAATTCCGGGTGCCGTCATTGACGGCTGGCTTTTGCAGATGAACGGGCAAAGATACGTTGACGCGCCGAATTATGCGCGCAACTACGTCGAACGCAACGCCGATTATTCGGGCAAAATCAAAAATCCCGTGCTCACGATGCATACCGTGATTGATCCGCTTGTAACGGTTTCGCAGGAATACGAATACGCCGAAACGGTCAATAAAGCCGGTCGCGGCAAATATTTGTACCAGACTTACACGAACGGCAACGGTCACTGCAACTTTACCGGACCGCAACTCATCACCGCCGTCAACGCCATTAACGACTGGGTCAGAACCGGCACCAAACCGAACGCGGCAGCTTTTCCCGCGCCGCTCGGCTTTGTTCCGGGATTCGTCCCGCCGCCGATGAACCAACCATGACGATTTGGGATTTGGGAATTCGGATTCCGGATTTGAAATCCTAAGAATAAAGAAAGGCGCAAGTTTCAAAAACTTGCGCCTTTCTTTTATGTTTCTTGATATGGATTTGTCGTCCAGACCAACAAAGTTCGAACTATTTAAAAATCCCAAATCCGAATTCTCAAATCCCAAATCATTTGCCGTCGTCGCCGATCGCTTCGACCGGACAGGCGTCGAGCGCTTCTTCGCAGAGCGCGATTTCTTCTTTGGTTTCGGGCTGTTTGTAAACAAATGAATAACCGTTTTCGTCGTTGCGCGTAAAATTTTTCGGCGAAGTGTCGCGGCACACGTCGCAGTCGATACACTGCGAATCAACGTAAAATTTCCCGCGCGCGTTTTCCGCCAATTTGTCTTCGATTTCCGCCATAATATTTTGCCGCCGATAAACGCGGATTTCGCGGATTTTTATTTTTTTAATCTGCGAAATCCGTGTTTATCCGCGGCTCAAATTAATTCTTCTTGTCCTGATTTTTCTCCGTAAAATCGATCATTCGTTCGAGCGCAACCAATGCGTACTGCTTCGTTTCGTCGTCGACAATAATCTCGTTGACGACGTTGCCTTCCAAAAGATTATCCATCGCCCACGCGAGATTTTGCGGCGCGATGCGGTACATCGTCGCGCACATGCAAAGGTCGGGCGCGAGCAGATGAACTTCTTTATCGGGAAATCTCTGCGCCAGCCGATTTACCAGATTGACTTCCGTGCCGATCGCCCACTTCGATCCCGACGGCGCGTTTTCGACCGTTTTGATAATAAATGAGGTCGAACCGTTCAAATCCGAAATTTCGACGACTTCGCGCGCGCATTCCGGGTGAACCAAAACTTTTACGTCCGGAACCTGTCTGCGAATCTGTTCGACGTGCCACGGCTTAAAGCGCCCGTGAACCGAACAATGTCCGCGCCATAAGATAACTTTCGCTTCGTGAAGTTCTTCTTCCGTATTGCCGCCGAGTTCTTCGTGCGGATTCCACAAAACCATTTTTTCGAGCGGAATTCCGAATTTCGCGCCCGTGTTTCTTCCCAAATGCTGGTCGGGAAAGAAAAACATCTTGTCGTATTCTTTGAGGTAAACGTCAAACAGCGGCACGGCGTTCGACGAAGTACAGACGACGCCGTTGTTGCGCCCGCAGAAGGCTTTGATCGCCGCGCTGGAGTTCATATAAGTGATCGGCGCGACCTTGTTTTTCAAAACGCCGATCTCGCGAAGCTGCTCCCACGCGTCTTCGACCTGCTCGATCGTCGCCATATCAGCCATCGAACAGCCCGCGCCGAGATCGGGCAAAATCACGCGCTGTGCGGGTTTGCCGAGAATATCGGCGGATTCCGCCATAAAATGCACGCCGCAGAAAACGATAAATTCCGCCTCGGTCTGCGAAGCCATGACCGATAATTGATAAGAATCGCCCGTCAGATCGGCATGTTTGATAACGTCGTCGCGCTGGTAATGATGCCCGAGAATAACGACGCGCGAGCCGAGTTCTTTGCGCGCAAATTCGATGCGCTCGGCGATCTCCGCGTCCGTCATGACAAGATAATCTTCAATCGGTCGAACTGCTTCCAAAACTGCTGACATTTTCTTCAAAACTCCTTACTTTTTTAGATGCCAAACGGGCAAATTGCGTAAAGAAAAATCATTGCACTTTGAGAAAACTTTCGCAAGTAATTCGACAGTGTCCTAATCTTGGAATGCTAAACTTTCGACATATTCTCTATATAAAATTGGTAGGTTCTGAAGGGCTTCTTCATCGGACGAAAATTTTTCGCGGAAATCGTTCCAATTTATTATTATTTTGGGTATGCTGAATTTCTTCACCATCCATAAATGAAAGGGTGTGAAGGCAGAATGGTAACAATGCTCACCAACGTTTGCGCCCATTCCAAAACCTTCAAGCAAAGCAACAGCTTCGTCAAATGAGCCTTTTGAAGTGTACATTTTAGGGCGTTTACAAAACGCCTCAACATATTCCAAAAAGTCTCTTTCGGGCATAAACGATCTTTTCATAAAAATAATTTTGACAAAAAAGGACGAGAAACACTTGTCCCTCGTCCCTAATTCCTATTTCCTAAAAAATTAAACGTCCAGATTTTTCACGTCGAGCGCGTTTTGTTCGATAAATCTTCGGCGCGGTTCGACCTGATCGCCCATCAAAACCGTGAAGATTTGATCGGTTTCGATGGCGTCCTCGATCTTGACCTGCAAAAGCGTGCGTTTTTCGGGATCCATCGTCGTTTCCCAGAGCTGTTCGGGGTTCATTTCGCCCAAACCTTTGTAACGCTGAATGGATAGATCCTTCTTCGCCGCGTTCATGATTTTTTCAAGCAGCTCGTCGCGCGAATTGATCGTTTCCGATTTGCCGTTTTCGCCCAGTACGAACGGCGCGGGAAAATCGTTTTCGAGAACTTTTTTCAGTTCAAGAAGCCTTTGAAATTCGACGTAACTCGCTTTTTCCCAATCGAAAAGCAGCGTCGTGCCGTTCGGAAAACTAACCTGAATTTCCGAAAGCCCGTGCTCCTCGTCGTTCATTAGATCGGTATTGTATCCGGCTTCGGAAACTTTCCCTTCGACCTGCGCCATCAAGTCTTCCGAATCGAAAATCTTGCGAAGCTTGATGTTGCTGCTCGCCAAAACCTGCATAAATCCGTTAACCAATGCATTGAGAAGTTTCGGGTCGTTGTTCAAACGGCGCACGAAACGCCCGAAATAGTTTTGATATTCGACGATCCGTTCGAGGTTTTTCGCCAGTTCGCGTCCTTCGACCGTGCGCTCTTTCGATTTCACCGATAGATCGTCGGTCGCCTGTTTCATCATAAAACGAAACATCTGTTTTTCGTCCTTGATGTATTCTTCCTTCTTGCCTCGCTTGACCTTGTAAAGCGGCGGCTGCGCGATGTAAATGTAGCCTTTTTCGACCAATTGCGGCATTTGACGATAGAAAAACGTCAGCAGCAGCGTGCGAATGTGCGAGCCGTCAACGTCGGCGTCGGTCATCAGACAGATTTTGTGATAGCGAAGTTTTTCGACATCGAAATCGTCCTTGCCGATGCCCGTGCCGAGCGCGGTGATCAACGCCTTGATTTCGCCGTGTCCGAGCATTTTGTCGAAACGCGCTTTTTCGACGTTCAGAATTTTACCTTTAAGCGGCAAAACCGCCTGATTCTTGCGGTCGCGTCCCTGTTTCGCGCTGCCGCCCGCCGAATCGCCTTCGACGAGATAGATTTCCGAAAGCGCCGGGTCTTTTTCCTGACAATCGGCGAGCTTGCCGGGCAGGGTCGAAGTTCCTAATGCGCTCTTACGGACGATTTCGCGCGCTTTTCGCGCCGCATCTCGGGCGCGGGCGGCATCGACTGCCTTTCCGACGATTTTCTTCGCCACAGCCGGATTCTCTTCGAAAAACTCGCCGAGCTTTTCGTTCAGAAAAGATTCGACCGGACCCTTGACCGGCGAATTGAGTTTGCCTTTCGTCTGACCTTCAAACTGCGGCTGCGGAATTTTCACCGAAATTACGGCGACCAGACCTTCGCGCACGTCGTCGCCGGTCAATTGTGTTTTCGAGTTTTTCAATAAACCCGAACTTTCCGCGTAAGCATTGATCGTGCGCGTGATCGCGCCGCGAAAACCCGAGAGATGCGTTCCGCCGTCAACCGTGTTGATGTTATTCGCGAAACTGAAGATCTTTTCGTCGTAAGAATCGTTGTACTGCATCGAAACTTCGATCGAAAGCTCGTCGGAAATATGCTCGAAATAAAGCGGCGGATCGTGCAGCGGCGATTTATTTTTATTCAGATGGTTGACGAATTCGGCAATGCCGCCCTTGTAATAAAATTCGTGCGATTTTTCGGTTTCTTCGCGCTCGTCCTTGATAAAAATACGAATGCCTTTGTTCAAAAACGCTTTTTCGCGCAGGCGTTCCGACAGTTTTTCAAAACTGTACGAGGTCGTTTCGAAAATCGTCGCGTCCGGTTTGAAAGTGATTTTCGTGCCGCGTTTCGTGGTTTTTCCGGTTTGTTTGAGCGGATTTACCGTGATGCCGGCGGCAAAGTCCATTTCGTGCGTTTTTCCGTCGCGCCAGATTTCGAGTTTCAACCATTCGCTCAAAAAGTTAACGCAGCTCACGCCGACGCCGTGAAGTCCGCCCGAAACCTTATATGAATTCGAGTCGAATTTTCCGCCCGCGTGCAGAACGGTCAAAACCACCTCCGCCGCCGAATGTCCGAATTGTTTATGAATATCGGTCGGAATTCCGCGCCCGTTATCGACGACCGTGATGGAATCGTCAACGTGAATCGTAACCTCGATCGTATCGCAATAACCGGCGAGAGCTTCGTCAACCGAGTTATCCACTACTTCATAAACAAGATGATGAAGTCCGATTTCGCTCGTCGAACCGATATACATCGCCGGACGCTTGCGCACGGCATCGCGTCCTTCGAGAGCGGTAATCGAACTTGCATCGTATTCTTGATTCTTTTTATCTTCTTTTGGTGTAGCCAATTTTGTTATTCCTCTATTTAAAGTTTAGGTGTTAAAAATACCCTATATTGTAACATTTTTCTGCCGATTTTGACAGCTTATAAAAGTTAAAAAACGTAATATTTAGATGCCGTTTGTGAAGAAAACGTCTCAACAAATCTCGCCGCTCAGAACGCGTGAAAAGACAGCCTCGGCGGATTTTAATAACGCTTTATAAATTTGCTTCGACCAAGCCGTTTTGGATCGTAAAAATCTCTGCGCCGGCGCCGAATTTTTCGATAAAACTTTCTTTCGAGGTCGTGACGAAAGTCTGCGTTTTGCCGGTTAGAAATTCGAGCAGCTGACCGATGCGTTTGTAATCCAATTCGGCGTCGATATCGTCGAGCAGAAAGAGCGGATATTCCTGATTCTGCTCGAAAAAGACGGAAACCGTCGCGAGCTGCAAGATCAGAAGCGCGCTTCGCTGCTGTCCGCTCGAACCGTATTTTCTGAGGTCGTGACCGTCGAAAAGAATATCCAGATCGTCGCGGTGTGTGCCGATCAAAGCGTGTCCGCTGGCGAGTTCGGCTTGCACGCGTAAGTTTAATCTTTCGTCGAGCAGCGCGGCGTAATCCGACAGATCGCCTTTGCCTTCGAGCGACGAAGCATAGCGAATCGAAACTTCTTCGTGACCGAAAAGCTTTTTCTCCAAAACTTCGTTCAGCCGCTCGACATAACGAATCCGCGCTTTATGAATCCGCGTCGCGAGCCCGATCAATTGCTCGTTCCACGGTTCGAGCAGCTGCGCTACTCTTTCGAGCGAAAACCCGTTGTCCTGCGCCGATTGCAAGAGCGTATTTTTCTGCCGGATCACGCGGTTGTAATCCGTCAGCGTCTGAACGAACGGCGGGTAGATCGAAACGATTCCGCCGTCGAGGAATTTGCGGCGCGCGTCGGGCGTTCCGCGCACGATCTCAAGCTCGTCGGAGTTGAAAATCACGGCGTGAAGCTCGCCCAAATAGCGGTTAATCGTTTCTTTTTTGTTGTTGACCGACAAGGTTTTCGTATTTCCCTGTAGGAAGACTTGCAAATCGTGCCGGATTTCGGCACTCTGTTTAACAGTCCCCCTGACGATTGAAGTGTCTTCACCGAAACAAATAGTTTCAGTTAATTTGGCAGTCTTAAAAGATTTCGTTGTGGAAAGCAGATAAATTGCTTCGAGCCAGTTGGTTTTCCCCTGTCCATTTTCGCCGAAAATGATGTTTAAGCCCTTTCCGCAAAGGATTTTGCCGTTGAGATTACGGAAATTCTGCGCTTCGAGCGATTCAAGTAACATGCAACTATTTTAACATAAATATCGTCTTAAATTTCCCCTTGAAATTTCAGGAATAAACCCCGATTTAACAATTTAATTTAAATAGTGTTGGCAAATGTTCAACGCTCTCGATTCTCAATAATTACAGTAATAATTATGAAAATTTCAAGAATATTTCTCTGTCTGTCGTTCGTTTTGTGCCTTTCATTTGCTGCTTTTGCGCAAAACGGCAGACAGCTCGCGGAAAACTTTTCGGCGGCGACGATGGACGGACAAACGGTCGAACTCAGCTCATTAAAAGGCAAAGTCGTTTTGATTACTTTCTGGAACACGCGATGCGCGATCTGCGACAGCGAAATTCCGAAGCTCAATCAGATGGCGGCGAGCTATAAAGGCAAAGACGTTGTTTTTCTGGGGCTTACGACCGATAATCCGACGCGCGTCGAAAGTTTTTTGAAAATAAAACCGTTTAATTTCGACATTATTCCGAGCAGCTTCGGCGTTCTCTTGAAATACGCCGACCGCGACCGTTCGGGAAATATCGCGATGGGTTATCCGGCGTATTTTCTCGTCAATCAAAACGGCGAAATCGAGTTGAAGACAAACGGCTGGGACAAAACCGCGAAGATCAATACGCAAATCAACCAACTCTTAGCGAACACACAATCGAAAGCCGAATAAAAACGGACTTTTCAATTTTTTGCTTTCCGGTTTGCGCTCGCGCCGCCGGAAAGCATTTTTTTGTCCGTAAAGTTGTTTATCTTTAGATTTTGCGCTATATTTTCAATTCGCCTTGTTGCGGAGAAGTCGCATAATGGTAGTGCAGCGGTCTTGAAAACCGTCGCCCGTGAGGGCATGCAGGTTCGACTCCTGTCTTCTCCGCCATTTTCTTTTTAAACTTAAAACTAAACGCGAAAGGCGCTAAATTAATAATAAAATTTAGCGCCTTTCGCGTTTTTCGCGATTTATAACTTTATGGCTGCTGCGGATTATCAACCGTCGCGTCTTTGACCTCGACTTTCGATTTCCGGTAATCGCCGTATCTGATTAAATTATTGATGTTTATTCCGGCAAAAAGAATCTTTACCGATAGATTTATGTCGGCGCGCGACGGCAGCCAGATTTCGTTGTTAACCAACTCGTTTTCTAAGCTGAACGACGCGCCGCGTTTTACTTTGCCGATAAAATTTCCCGCCGATTGGGTCAGAAAAGCTTCGAGCCGGACGACTTGTTTGGAATTAGCGTCAACCCAAACCGCGCCAGTGCAGTACGCGAAAAGTTTTTCGAATCGCGTCTGCGGCTTGAACTGCGGATTCGGCTCGTAATCGAAAACCACGACGTCGCGCCCGCGAAAACGCTCGCGGCGCGGATTAACCAAAAGTGAACCTTTGAGCGCGTCGGAAAGCGAAATGCGGCGGTTTTCTTCCGCCGGCGTTTTCGCCGATTTATTCGACTGCGCCTCGCGCTTTTCGCGTTTTTCGATTCTTTCCTCGATTTCCGCAACCTGTTTTTCGACGTCTTTATCCTCTTTCGCCTGTTCCGCAGCTGAGAGCGGTTTGCCGTTTTTTTCGACCAGTCGGCGGATGCGAAAGCCTTTGTAAAACGTCAGGAGAACGGTTTCCGATTGTTTTTCGATCAAGTTTCCGGATTTGTCAATTTCGCGGTCAATCCGCGTTTCGCGGTAGCTGTAATCTTCGAGAATCGCGTCGATCTTATCGGCGTTCGCGCGCACGTCTTCGAGCAGAGTTTTGATGTCGGGCAGAGGCTCGTCGGAAATATTCGGAAAATCGAAACTCGCTTTCGCGATCGAAGGATTGTGTTTGACGTCGTCGAGCTTAATCTCGTAAGTTTCGTCGCCGATTTTCGCAGCGATCGAAAAGGCTTCGAGAATGCTGCCGACTTTCCGGTAATCCGCGTAATCGAAAATTTTAATCGTCTCGCCCGACGGAATTTCTTCGCGCAGAAGAAGATTTGTCGCCGCGTCGAAAAAGAGTTTTATCCGGACGCCTTTCGCGGTCGTTAAAATTACGACGTTTGCCGCTTTGCCGCCCGCGCTCGCTTTTCCGCCTGCCGAGATTTTCGTTTTTTCCGCCTTTGCGTCAATCCAGCGCTGACTGCGGTAAAAGGTTTCCGCCTGAAAATCGCGGCTCGCATCGCCGGTTAAAGTTCGCAGACCGCTCCGCGAATCGCGCGTCCAACCGGATTTTCCGTTGTAGCCCGAAGCGATTTCAAAGCCGTTCAGATCGAACGTTTCGCCGTAAAAATTCGGATTGCTCGCAAACGCCTGATACGCGCCGCTTGCGCCGTCCGATTGCCGCGTAATTTTTCCCGACGTTTGCCACGAACGAATCGTTTTAAGAGACTTTTCGCCGCCGAGCGCTTTGTTCGCCTGACTCAAAATCTTGCCGGGCGACTGTGCCGCGACAAACGCGGGCAAGAGGAAAATCAAAAATAGAAACAATTTAAATTTCATAAAAGCTATTTTGTCGAAAAGTTCATTAATAAATTTCCGTGAATCAAAATCTTTGCGTCTTTGCGGGAAATTAATGTCTTTTTTTCCCCGCAAAGACGCAAAGGCGCAAAGAAGACCTTGTTCTAATCTTACATTTCTTTTACTGATTCACGAGTAATTATAAAAAACTCCGGCAACTTTGGTAAAATCAACCTTAATCTCGGCTGAACTTTAAGTTTTCTGCTGATTAGATTTAATTTTTATAAAAAAAGATGGATATCAGTTCAAAAAAATCCGGCATCGGCAAAGACGAGTTTCGCGCCGCGCTTTCGCGCTTTCCGAGCGGCGTCACAATCGTTACGACGCGCGACGCGAACGGCAAATTTCACGGCATAACGGTCAGCGCGTTTGCTTCCGTTTCGCTCGAACCGCCGATGATTCTCGTCTGCGTCGAAAAAACCACGGGCAGCCATTACGCGCTTCTAGAAAGCGAATTTTTCGTCGTCAATATTCTCAACGAAGGACAGGGAAATTTGTCGAACCGCTTTGCCTCGCAGATTTCCGATAAATTTGAAACGGTTGATTACCGGCTCGGGTTGGGAGAAATTCCGGTTTTAACGGACGCGCTCGTCGCGCTCGAATGCCGGCTTGCTTACGCATATGAAGGCGGCGACCACACGATTTTTGTCGGGCTGGTTAAAAAAACGGAAATAAAGGACGAAAACCCGCTCGTTTACTGGCACAGCAATTATCGCAAACTGGAAGCCGAATAAATTATTTGGTAACCGCCGAAGTCGATTGTCGAACGATCAGATCGGGCTCGACCGTGATTTCGACCGAGAGCGTATCAGCCGGATTTTTGTGAATGTTCAGCAGAAGATATTCCGCGCCGAGACTGCCCATTTTTTTGAGCGGCTGGCGAATGGTCGTGAGCGCCGGATTATGAAATTCAGCCGCCGTAATATCGTCGAAACCGATCACCGAAACGTCGTCCGGCACGCTTAATCCGCTTTCGCGCAGCGCGCGAATCGCGCCGATCGCCGAAATATCGTTGAATGCCAGAACGGCTGTAAAATCCGTTTCGTTCGATAAAAGCCGCCGCGTCGCCAGATATCCCGTCTCGGGCGAAGGATCGTCGCCGATTAATTGGGTAATCCAATTATCTCTGATCTCGACGCCGGATTGCCGCGCCGCTTCGAGAATCGTGTTTGAGCGAACTTCGGTGTCCGAACTGAAATCCTGACCTTTGATGATCGCGACTTTGCGATGCCCGAGCGCGTGGAGATGCGCGATCGCCAATTGCGCCGCCGCTTCGTGATTCAGAACGATATTCGTTACGCCTTTCACGTGGTCGTGTCCCGAGATCGAAACGATCGGCAGAAAACTCTGCTGATGAATCGGCGTATCGATCGCCAAAATTCCCTCGACGCATCGCGCGACGAGAAACTGCGTGTTGCGCTCGATCAAATCCGGGCGATGATGATGGCTCGCGACAAAATAAAAATAGCCTTCCTGTAAAAGTTTTTCCTCGACGCCGCTCAAAACCGCCGCCGAATAGCCTTCACTCATTTCGGGAATCAAAACGCCGATCGTGTGCGTCCGCTGATTGCGCAAGCTGCGCGCAATGTAGTTCGGGCGATAATTCAGGTTCCGCGCCGCTTCGATAATGCGGTCTTTCGTTTCCTGCGGGATCGAATCGGCTAAGGGCGAATAATTGAGCACGACCGAAACCGTCGTCGGCGACAGTTTGACCGCTGCCGCAACGTCCTTCAAGCTGACGTTTTTTTGCACGGCGGAATCCGCCGCTCGAGCGTCAGAAGCCGGTGCCTTATTTTTATGTTTTTTAGGCATTTCCGAATGCTTTTACGACTCTTTACTTTAACAGATACGAAAATATAAGAAATTCACGATTTTGGCAACTCTTAAGAATTGTCTTGACTAGCTTTAGTCGCTATGTTATAGAATTGTAAAACGACTACTAAAACGATTTAGTAATACGATTTAGTAAAATCCATTTATCGCTGGTCGGCTGATAAAAATTCTCCGGGAAGGAGCTGATAATTTCAATTAGGCTATTTATATATTTTCCGTCTTTTTAGTTCTTAAAAATTAGGTTTTTAAATTTGCATAGCGTTTTTTGGAGGATTTTATGCGGCAAGCAGCTTTTAAGCTAATCAATTCGCTCGTCTACAGCGTTGCGCTTCTGGCATGTATGGCAATCGTCGCCAACGCGCAATTTAAGGCAAGTATTCAGGGAACCGTTACGGACAATACCGGCGCAATCGTTGCCGGCGCGACCGTCACGTTAACAAGTAAAGAAACAAATCAAACACAAACGACACAAACCGGCGACGGCGGCTTTTACCGTTTTTCGCAGCTCGGGCCCGGTTTATATACATTGACGGTCGAAGTTCAGAACTTTAAGAAACAAACCGTCGAAAACGTCAAGGTTGACGCGGAAACGCTCGAAGGCGTAGACATTATTCTAACCGCCGGCACGATCACCGAAACGGTGACGGTCGAAGCCGAAAATTCCGGCTTGGAAACTGAAGACGCCAATGTTCGCAACACCATTTCGACTGCTGAGGTTTTACGCCTGCCGCAAGCCGGGCGCGATCCGTACGAATTAGCGCGACTGACACCGGGCGTTTTCGGCGCGGGTGCGCGAAGCAGTAACGGCAATTCGGTCGGCTTGCCTAATACGACCGGACCGGGCGGCTCGAACAATTCGATTTTCGCAACCGAAAACCAAGTTCCGATCTCGGCAAACGGTCAAAGGCTTTCAGCCAACAGCTTTCAGATTGACGGCGTCAGCGTAAACAGCCAAACGTGGGGCGGCGCGGCGGTCATTACGCCGAGCCAGGAAAGCGTCAAGGAAGTTCAGGTTACGTCAAGCAGTTACTCGGCGGAAGATGGACGAAATACGGGCGCATCCATCAAAGTCGTTACTCAAAACGGCACCAACGATTTTCGGGGCAGCCTGTTTTTTAAATATAACGATCCCGGCTTGAATGCCAGGAACAAATTCGGTACGGGAACGCGCGTTGAGAATAAATTCCGCCAGTACGGCGGAAGCCTCGGCGGTCCGATCTGGCGCGATAAATTGTTTTTCTTTTTCACGTATGAAGGCGCCCGCAATCGGAGCAACGTGCCGTATGACGCGTGGGTTGAAACCTCGCAATTCCGGCAGCTTATCCAGAACGTCCGCTCGGGCGGCGTCACCGCGCGGATTTTCGGCGATGCGGGAATCGCGCCGCGTATCATCGGCGTTCTTCCGCGAGACTGCACACAGGCGAATATTCCGGCGGATCGCTGTCGGGTCGTCAGCGGCGGACTCGATCTCGGCTCGCCGGCGCTCGGACTAAGACAATATGTCGACGGTTTTTCTCCTTCGGTCGGCGGCAATTTCGACGGAATTCCGGACATTCAGTTCGCACAACTCGAAAATCCGACAACCTCTAGCGGAAATCAATTCAATACGCGAATTGACTGGCTTTTGACGGACAAGGATAAATTTACGGTTTCAACGTATTTTACGCCAACGACGGCAACGAATGCCGACACGGGGGCGCGCAGCCGTCCGATGGCGGACATTACGACGACGCGGCTCAACTGGTCGGCGGCGTTTATCTACAATCGCGTGATTTCGAGCCGGATGTTCAACGAATTCCGGTTTAACGTCAATCGCTGGAGCTTTAACGAGGTCGAATCGAATCCGGATGTGAATTTCGGTATTCCGCGCGTCGAGGTCGAAGGATTTCCGTTTGACCGCATCAGATTCGGCGCGAACCGTTCGGAAGGAACACCCGGAATTTACAGGGAAACACAACTCGATTTCCGCGACACGCTGAACTGGGTCGTCGGAAATCAAAACTGGAAATTCGGCGCGGAATATCGAACGGAGTTGAACGGCAACAGCATCATCGGCGGCGCGCGTCCGGTGTATTCTTTCGTCGGACTCTGGAATTTAGCCAACGACGCGCCGATTTTCGAGGGGATTAACGCCGATCCGACAACCGGCGCTGCAGCGACCGGCGAACGTGATTTTCGAGGCAGCAACTACGCATTTTTCGCGCAGAATGATTGGAAGGTTCGCCCGAATCTGACGCTTAATCTCGGTCTGCGCTGGGAATATTTTGCTCCGCTGACGGATCAATCCGGTCAGCAGAGCAATCTGTTTCTCGGTCCGCGCGGCGTCGTCGATGCACAGGTGCGTCCGGTCGAACAGCTTTACGATTCCGACTGGAACAATTTCGGACCGCAGGTCGGATTTGCCTGGAGCCCGGAAAGATTAAAATCGAAAGGCGTGATTCGCGGCGGTTTCGGCATCGGCTATAATCGTCTGGCGAATTCTATTTTTCTAAATTCTCGCGGTAACCCGCCGTTTTTCGCCCGTTTCGGGATTTGCTGCGGCAATCCGGGCGACCCGTTTGTTGGCGGACGCATTCTTTACGCGCTCGGCAGCAGCACTTCGCCCGACAGTTTTCCGGCGAATCCGGTTTTGGGTCAGGGCATTAACCCGACGACCGGCGCGCCGAACGGCGGTTCGGTTGAAATTTACGGTTCGCCGCAGGATCAGCCGACAGCTTACGTTTACCGGTATTCGCTCGAAGGTCAGTACGAACTGCCGTATAACTTGATCGGCACGCTCGGCTATCAGGGCAGCGCCGGACGTAAATTCGTCCGTCTGGTTAACCAGAACTTTATTTATTCGGAAGTTAATACGGCGGCTTTCTTTGCCATCTATTTTCCGACGCCTGACGTCAATACCAACTACAACGCGCTCAATGCCCGCCTGCAAAGACGCTTTTCCAACGGCTTCCAGATTGACGCAATTTATCGCTGGAGCAAAAGTATTGACACGCTTTCCTATGAAGGTCCGGGATTCGTTACCAACCAGACTTTTCCGGTTGATAACAGCACCGAACGCGGTCCGTCGGATTTCGACGTTCGCCATAACTGGGTGGTTTCCGGTTTATGGGATTTGCCGTTTTACCGCACCGGCAGTTCGTGGAAAAACAAGCTTCTCGGCGGCTGGCAGATCAACGGAATCTACACGTATCACACCGGATTTCCGTGGACGCCGAAAGTCGGTCCCGGCATTCGCAGCCCGAGCGGTGAATTTTTCGGTCCGATTCGTCCGGTCAATTACTTCGGCGGAGCGCAGCTTTCGAACAGCAATGCCAACTTCCTCTCGCCGAACGGCACATTTCCGGGCGCCTTCATCGGCGGAAATTGCGGAGCGCCTCCGGGATGCAGCACGGTTTTCCAGACCTATGTCAACAATCCGGGCAATCCCACGTATCTTAGCAATCCGCCCGGAGTCGGGCGCAACGTTTTCCGTGGTCCGAAATACCGCGCGCTCGATTTAAGCATTGTGAAGCGTTTTCGTTTAGACAACTTGTTCGGCATGCGGGAGGGCGCGGGATTAGACCTGCGGGCAAACTTCTTCAACGTTTTTAACCAGTTGAATCTCGACAATTTCGCTTTCGGCGACAGTTCCACGTTTGCCGACCGCTCACAGTTCGGCAAAGCGGAAAGGGCGTTAGCCGGTCGAACGGTCGAATTGCAGATCAGATTTAATTTCTAAGGGTTGATTTTAAGAATCTGTTTGAAAAACGAGTCGCTTGGCGGTTAGGTTTTTCAAACAGATTCTTTTTTTCAAATAATTGTTAATGGCAAGAGGAAACATGTATCTAAAAATATCGAAATTTATCTCGTGCTTGCTTATATTATCAATATTCACAACAAGTTCCGTTTTCGCACAAAGACGGAGCAATCCGGCGGACATCGAGCGCAAGATCAGTGCGCTGATCGCACGGATGACGCTCGCCGAAAAGCTCGGACAATTACAGCAACTGGACGGCGATTTTCCGACCGGCGCGGGGCGACCGGAACATTTCGAAATGGTTCGCAAAGGCACGCTCGGCTCGACCTTGAACGTACGCGGCGCGAAAAACGTCAACGAACTGCAGCGCGCGGCGATGGAATCGCGTTTGAAAATCCCGCATCTTTTCGCCTTTGACGTGATTCACGGCTACCGCACGATTTTTCCCGTGCCGCTCGGCGAAGCGGCGAGCTTCGATCTGCTGGCGGCGGAACAGTCGGCACACATCGCGGCAAAGGAATCGCGTTCGGCGGGCGTCGCGTGGACGTTTGCGCCGATGGTCGATATCGCGCGCGATCCGCGCTGGGGCAGAATTATCGAAGGCGCGGGCGAAGACACATTCTTGGGCGCGCAGTTTGCGCGGGCGCGCGTGCGCGGTTTTCAGGGCAGCGACTACAGCCAGCCCGACCGCGTTCTGGCGTGCGCGAAACACTGGGTCGCATACGGCGCGGCGCAGGGCGGACGCGATTACAACACGACGGATATTTCCGACAACACTTTATACAACGTCTATTTTCCGCCGTTCAAAGCCGCCAAAGACGCGGGCGTTGACACGTTTATGACTTCGTTTAACGATCTCAACGGCGTTCCGGCGACGGCGAATCGCTGGGTGATGACCGACGTTCTCAGAAAGGAATGGAAATTCGACGGTTTCGTCGTGAGCGATTACACGGCGGTCATGGAACTCGTTCCGCACGGCGCGGCGCGCGACGAAGCGGACGCGGCGCAGCTTGCCTTAAATGCGGGCGTTGATATGGAAATGGTCAGCCGTTTCTATAACAAACACGGCGAACAGCTCGTTAAGGACAGAAAATTGACGATGGCGACGATAGACGAATCCGTGCGCCGTATTTTACGAATCAAATACCGCCTCGGTTTGTTTGATAAACCGTATGTTGACGAAACGCTCGAAGCAAAAACTTTGCTCACGGCAGAGCATCGCCAGAAGGCGCGCGAGATTGCGACGAAGTCTTTCGTCCTGCTGAAAAACGATAATCAAACTTTGCCGCTCAGAAAAAATATCAAAGAGCTGACGATTATCGGCGGGCTTGCCGACAGCAAGGAAGATGTTCTCGGCTCGTGGAACGGCGACGGGAAAATTGACGATGCCGTAACATTGCTCGAAGGCGTTAAAAACAAGCTCGGCACAAACACGAAAATCCGCTACGTCAAAGGCTGCGACGCGAAATGCGAGGACACGAGCGAATTTCAAAAGGCGGTTGACGCCGTGAAGGATTCGGATTTTACGCTGCTCGTGCTCGGCGAATCGGCGGCGATGAGCGGCGAAGCGGCGTCGCGCTCGAATATTGATCTGCCCGGAAAACAGCTCGATCTGGTCAAAGCGATTCACGCGACCGGCAAGCCTTACGCCGTCGTTTTGATGAACGGCAGACCGCTCACGATTCCGTGGCTCGCGGAAAATTCGCCCGCCATTCTTGAAACGTGGTTTGCCGGAACCGAAGCCGGAAACGCGATTGCCGACGTCGTTTTCGGCGACGTTAATCCGAGCGGAAAACTGCCCGTTACGTTTCCGCGCTCCACCGGTCAAATCCCGATCTATTACAATATGATGAGCACCGGCAGACCGTTTAAGGCGGAAGAAAAATACACGAGCAAATATCTCGATATTGCGAACACGCCGCTTTATCCGTTCGGTTACGGCTTGAGCTACACGAATTTCGAGTTGAGCAATCTTCGTCTGAGCGCGAAGCAGATCGCGCCGAACGGCTCTTTGACGGTTTCGGCTGATATTCAAAATACGGGCAGCCGCGACGGCACCGAAGTCGTCCAGCTTTACATTCGCGATCTGGTCGGAAGCCTGACGCGTCCGGTTAAAGAACTGAAAGGATTCGAACGCGTCGCGCTTCGGGCAGGTGAACGGCGGACGGTCACGTTTACTTTGAAACCCGAACATCTCGGATTTTACAATGCAAACAAGCGTTTTGTTGTCGAACCGGGCGATTTCAAGGTTTGGGTCGGACAAAATTCGGCGAGCGGTTTGGAAGCCGATTTTACCGTTCGGTAATTTTGATATTTTCCGGCTTACGGGAGAAAATCTCTTTAGGATAAACAAGGATGAGAGCTGCCGAGCGAAACGCTTTTTAAGCAGCAATCATCTTTGTTTATTTTGAAATAAACCATTTTCAAAACGTTTTGCGATGCAATATTTTTTTCGATCAAACTGTGTTTCAAAACGCGGGCTTCTTCTGCTCGTTGTTTTCCTTTTTCCGGCTGCCGTTTTTGCGCAAACCACAGCCGACAAAAACGCTCTGCGCGTGATGACTTTTAATATTCGCTATAACGAGCCGCGCGACGGCGTGAATGCGTGGGCGAACCGCAAGACGAAAGTCTCGGACGTGATTCGTTTTCACAGAGCCGATCTCGTCGGCATACAGGAAGCGCAGTTTAATCAGATACAGGATTTGGAAAAACTTCTGCCCGGATTTGCGTGGTGCGGCGTCGGGCGCGACGGCGCTAACAACGGCGAATTTTCGGCGATTTTCTACCGCAAGTCGCGCTTCAAAATGCTCGCGACCGGTACTTTCTGGCTTTCCGAAACGCCCGAAAAAGCGGGCAGCAAAGGCTGGGACGCGGATTATCCGCGGATTGTTACGTGGGCGAAATTTCAGGACACGCTTTCGAATAAAACTTTCTATCAATTCAACACGCATTTCGATCATAAAGGCGAACGCGCGCGCACCGAAAGCGCCAAGTTTCTGCTAGCGCAGATTCCGAAGATCGCCGAAAAATTTAAGTTTGTTGTTACCGGCGATTTTAATGCGCGGGAAAACACGAACGTTTACCAGATTTTGACGGGCAAATCCGAATTCGCTGACTTCAAGCTAATTGATGCGCGTTATGTTTCCGAAAACGCGCACTTCGGCGGAAATTCGACGTTCAATGAATTTAAGGAACTCGTGCCGGAAATGAAAATTGATTATATTTTCGTCAGTGGCGGCGGCGTGCGCGTTATCGAACACGGCATTTTATCCGACCGCTGGGATGGGCTGTGGGCATCGGATCATCTGCCGGTTCTGGCGGAAATCGTTTTTTAACGACGCGCGAAAATTATAAAAAGCAGGTATTTTGATTTGTGATTTATTCAGGTTTACCGACAAATTTTTTCAGGTTGCTGCTGATTTTTCTTTTGAGTTTTTGGCTGTTCGGCAATCAGCCGACGTTTGCTCAAAAACCTGCAAATTATCAATTAACACAAGCAGACGAAGCGTTTTTGGACGATCTCGAACACCGCGCTTTTCTTTATTTTTGGGAGCATTCGAACCCGAAAAACGGCTTGACGCTCGACCGCGCACGAACGACCGGCGAAGCGCCTAAGCCGAACGAAAATCATCACAACGTCGGCAGCATCGCCGCTTCCGGTTTCGCGCTTACCTCATACTGCATCGGCGCGAGCCGCAAATGGGTAACCGCCGAAGAAGCACGCACGAGAACGCGCGCGACGCTTGAATTTTTCGCCAATCGCGCGTTTCAAAAAGACGGTTGGTTTTATCATTGGATCGACACGGAAACCGAACAGCGCCGCTGGCGAAGCGAAGTT
Organism: Acidobacteriota bacterium; assembly: GCA_031411895.1. Taxonomy (GTDB): domain Bacteria; phylum Acidobacteriota; class Blastocatellia; order Pyrinomonadales; family Pyrinomonadaceae; genus JAFDVJ01. The sequence continues at coordinate 38,505 of JANOBZ010000066.1, forward strand.
TCGACGATCGACACGGCGCTTCTTTTGGGCGGCGTTTTGAGCGTCCGTCAATGTTTTGCAGATGATAAGGAAATCGTCCGTTTAGCGACTAAAATCTACAATCGCGTTGATTTTCCGGCGATGCTCAACGGCGACAAGTATTTTCTTTCGCACGGCTGGCACGACGAAACCGGCTACATCAAAAATCGCTGGAACGATTACAGCGAACAGATAATTTTATATATTTTGGGCATCGGCTCGCCGACGCGACCGCTCTCGTGGAAATCTTGGTACGCGTTAAAACGCGACTGGCAGGAATTCGGCGGTTACCGCTACATGGCGGCGGTTTCTCCGCTTTTTATTCACCAGTATTCGCACGCCTGGGTTGATTTTCGGAACAAGCGCGAGCGCTACAAAAATTTCAGCGTCGATTATTTCGAAAATTCCGTACGCGCAACGCGCGCGCAAAGACAGTTTTTTATCGACGTTTTAAGCGAGGAATTTCCGAAATACAACGAAAATATCTGGGGTTTAACGGCTTCGGATTTCGCGGGCGGATACACGGCTTGGGGCGCGCCGCCGCGACATCCGGACACCGACGGCACGGTCGTTCCGTGCGCGCCGGCGGGTTCCTTGATGTTTACGCCCGACATTTCGCTTGCCGCTTTGAAGGAAATGAAACGGCTTTACGGCGATAAAATTTACGGTCGCTACGGTTTTACGGACGCTTTTAACCCGCACAACGGCTGGATTAACCGGGACGTGATCGGCATCGACGTCGGCATCACGCTTTTGAGCGCCGAAAACCTGCGTTCGGGCAACGTCTGGAAATGGTTTATGAAAAATAAGGAAATTCCGAAGGCGCTGAAGAAAATTAAGCTGAAATAAGAGTTTCCCGCAAAGGCGCGAAGGCGCAAAGAATGTATGAAAAAAGCTTTTAAGAAATTTTCCGTAATTGATCTTTCGTCCTTTGTTTTAACTTTGCGTCTTTGCGCCTTTGCGGGAATTTTCTTTGCAGTTTCTCATTCCCAAACGCTCGCACCGAATGCGCCGGGAAAAGACGCGCAATGGGCAAGCGCGGGCAAACAAGCCGTCGGAACTTCGAACACTCTGGAATCGAAGATCTGGTTCACTTTGCAGGGCGGAATGCTCACCGAAGTTTTCTACCCGCAGGTTGATACGGCAAATGTCAACGTTCTCCAATTTGTTGTTGTTAATCCGAAAACGAAAAACGTCGAAACCGAACGCGACGACGCCGATCACGAAATCAAAGTTTTGCGTCCCGATTCGATGAGTTTTCAGCAAATCAACACGGCAAAATCTGGCGCGTGGAAGATTACGAAAACCTACACGACCGACCCGCAAAGAAATTCGGTTGTGATTGATGTCCTTTTTGAGCCGAAAGATAAAAATGTCTTTTTGTATGTTTACTATGACCCTTCGCTCAATAACAGCGGGATGCATGACACGGCTTGGACTCAAGACGACGCGTTACTGGCAAGCGACGGCGATAAAGTATCGGCAATAGTTGCCAAACCAAACCTGAATCAAAGTTGGACTAACAACATAAATAAAAATAAGATTTGCGAAGGCTGTTCGACAAATGGTTTTTTGGGAATAAATGACGGGCTGACAGAATTACAAAAAACAGCGGACGGAAATTGGGAAAGCTACTCAAAAGCTGAAAATGGTAATGTTGTCCAAGCTGCTTTTATCGGCTCGGGTAAATTTAGTTCTACATACTCTCAATCAGTTTTACGCCTATCGCAAGAACCAGTAAGGAATTTTACTCTTTCACTCGGCTTCGGAAAAACTCCGGCAGAAGCATTGCAAACGGCAAAGGCATCGCTTCAGAAAGGCTTCAAAAAATGTCTCGCCGAATACGAAAAAAGCTGGGCGGATTACGTTAAAACGCTGCCGCGAGTCGAACCGAAATATCAGGCGCAGTTTAATATGGCGGCGATGGTTTTAAAGGCGTTTGAGGATAAAACGACGCGCGGCGGAAATGTCGCGTCACTTTCGACGCCGTGGGGCGGCGGCAATAACGGCAACGAAACGACGACCGGTTATCATCTCGTCTGGTCGCGCGATCTGTATCAGGTCGCAACGGCTTTTATGGCTTTGGGCGATAAAGCGGCGGCGACGCGGGCACTCGATTATTTGTTCAAATATCAGCAGCGCGACGACGGAAGTTTTCCGCAAATCTCGTGGCTCGACGGGCGATCCGTCGGCGATTCGATTCAGATGGACGAAGTTTCGTATCCGCTGATTCTCGCTTATCAACTGGGCAAAACCGATCGTCAAACTTACGAGAAAAACATCAAAAGATCGGCTGAATACATCGTCAAAAACGGACCTTTTACGAAACAGGAACGATGGGAAGAAGAGTCCGGATTTTCGCCTTCGACGATCGCGGCGGAAATCGCCGGATTAGTCTGCGCGGCGGAGATCGCAAAAATTAACGGCGACACGGAATCGGCAAAACGCTGGCTCGACGTTGCCGACGATTGGCAGCGCAACATCGAAAAATGGACAGTCACGACGACCGGAAAATACGGCGACGGCAATTATTATCTGCGTCTGTCGCAAAAGGGCAAACCCGATTCGGGCGACAAGCTCGAACTCGGCAACGGCGCGGGAACTTTTGACGAGCGCGAGATCGTCGACGCCGGATTTCTCGAACTCGTGCGCTTCGGCATCAAATCGCCGGACGATCCTTTGATCGTTAAATCGCTCAAAGTCACGGACGAAGTTCTGCGCGTTAAAACGCCGAACGGCGAAAGCTTTTATCGTTATAATCACGACGGTTACGGCGATACATACGAAGGACAGCGCTGGAATTGGGACACGACCTGGCGCGGCAACGGGCATCTCTGGGTTTTGCTGACGGGCGAACGCGGGCAATACGAATTGGCTGTTTCTAATTTTTATCGAAACCAAACAAAACCTAATCGAAACGTGACGGCTGGAGAATTTGCATTTTCTCAAAAAATTCAAGCGATGAAACGCCTTGCTGCAATGGCAAATTTTGCCAACGAAGGTTTGATGATTCCCGAACAGGTTTGGGACAAGCCCGAAATTCCGCGAAAATTTGATTACGGTTTTATTCCGCCGTCGCTCAAATTCGGCGAAGGAAACGGAAGCGCAACGCCGCTCGCGTGGTCGATGGCGCAGTTCGTCCGGCTCGCCGTGAACCTCAAAAACGGGCGCAATCTCGAAACGCCCGACGTGGTTTATAATCGTTACGTGAAAAAACCTTAAAATCTTTGCGTCTTTGCGCCTTTGCGGGAAATAAATCTTTTTTCTCCCGCAAAGGCGCAAAGACGCAAAGGAAATCAATATTCATAAATGCAACGGCAAAAGGCGTCAAATAATTCATCCCGCCGACATTTTAATTCTTTTAATATTTCGTGATAAGATTTGCTTCTTGCTTCTATAAGCAATACTAAAACAAGCAGAAATCTTACCGAATTTCTGCCTTTAAATTTTATGGACAAGTTTTTAATTAAAGGCGGAAATCCGCTCAACGGAAAAATCGAGATCAGCGGCGCGAAAAATTCCGCTCTGCCGTGTCTCGCGGCGACGCTTTTGTCGGCTGAAACCGTGACGCTGCACAACGTGCCGTATGTCAAGGATTTGATTACGCAGCGGCGACTTCTGGAAGATTTGGGCGCGACGGTTTTGACGCCCGAGCTGCGCACGCACAAGGTTCGGGCGAAAAATATCGAAACTTTCGAAGCGCCTTATGAACTTGTCAAAACGATGCGCGCGAGCGTTCTCGCGCTCGGACCGCTGCTGGCGCGTTTCGGACAGGCGAAAGTAAGCTTACCGGGCGGCTGCGCGATCGGCACGCGACCGATCGATCTGCATTTGAAAGCGTTTGAACAATTAGGCGCGGTCGTTTCACTCGAATCGGGCGACGTTGTCGCGCGCGCGCCGAAAGGTCGGCTCGTCGGCGCAGACGTTTCGTTCGAAAAAGTAACGGTTACCGGAACCGAAAACGTGATGATGGCGGCGGCGCTCGCGACGGGCAAAACGACGATTCACAACGCGGCGCAGGAACCTGAAATCGAGGATTTAGCCGACCTTTTAAATAAAATGGGCGCGCGAATAAAAGGCGCGGGAACGGCGACGATCGAGATCGAAGGCGTCGAAGCGCTGGGCGGCGCCGAACACACGATCATTCCCGACCGCATCGAAACCGGCACGTTTATCGTCGCGGCGGCGATTACCGAAGGCGAATTGGAAATCAAAAACTGCGCGCCGGCGCATCTCGAAGCCGTGATCGAAAAAATGCGCGAAGCGGGCGTCGAGATCGAAGAACTTAACCCGACGACGCTTTTGGTCAGATGCGGCGCGAAAGGGCTGACGGCGAAAGACGTCACGACCGAACCGCACCCGCTTTTCCCGACCGATATGCAGGCGCAGTATATGGCGCTGATGACGCAGGCGGAAGGCGTTTCGACGATCAAGGAAACGATTTTCGAGAATCGTTTTATGCACGCTTCGGAGCTTATCAGAATGGGCGCACGAATTGATATTTCGCATAATACGGCGCGCGTTCACGGCAAAACGCGGCTTTCCGGCGCGCCGGTCATCGCCTCTGACTTACGCGCGTCGGCGTCGCTCGTTCTGGCGGCGCTTGCCGCCGGCGGCGAAACCCTGATTGACCGCGTTTATCACATTGACCGCGGCTATGAAAACATCGTCAAAAAACTCGGCAACGTCGGCGCGAAAATCGAACGCCTGACCGATGGCTTGGCAATATCGGCGGAAGAGGTCAAGTAAGCACCCCAACAATATTAGATTAAACCGTCATTTGGTGAAATTGGATTTTGTATTCCAGTCCAACCTGATTGAAGATGTGTTTAATCTTCGTTTTGAACTTGGCAAACGAACCATAATCAGTCGGTCTGAGCCATT